>NZ_JAKZAH010000045.1 GCF_023156245.1 Marinobacter bryozoorum | reverse complement strand
GCCCAGAATCTGGCTGTAGAGCTGTGTATCTTTCATGAGGACAAGGCTAATCTACCCACTCGATTTGGTGAAGGCCCTTATGAACAAGGCGGCCGGACCAAAGACTGGTAACGGGGGAACGGGCCCGAAGGTAACGTCAGGGGACGAAAGTTGACGCGCCAGGGAGCGGGCGTCAGACCATAAAAAAGGCCGGCAAATGCCGGCCTTTTTGCAGATGCTTTCCAGTCTTACTTCTGGCTGGAACGCTGAAGCATGCGAGCAGCGCGCTCGTTGGCTTCGTCTGCGGACTTCTGAGCTTCCTTGGCTTCGGCCAGGGCCTGCTCGGCGCGACGCAGGGCGGTGTTGGCCTTGCGGTCAGCATTGTTGGCAGTGCTCAGGGCATTGCTGGCGGTCTGCTCTGCGGAGTTGGCAGTTGCAGTTGCCTCGTCAATAGCAGCCTGTTCAGTGGTGGCACAACCAGCAGTCATTACGGTGGCCAGTGCAAACCCTGCGATCGTCAACTTACGCATGTCTTAAATCCCCTTATTGGTCGTTATACTTCGCGTCGTGCAGAAGTTCTGGATGAATAACATCCTGTTAAATCGGGTCCGACGGTTTACCGACGGATTCGCTAACAGTGTAAAACACTCCCGATAAAAATGTTAACTCGGGATACGTAAAACTTCTTAGCAAATTACACAAACGTAAGAGTTTGATAAGGAACTTTTTGAATCCATGAGGTTTTTTGCCTCTCAGGGCAAAATCCTGATAGGGGTACCTACATCCACCAGTTGCCAGATTTCATCCATTTCTTCGTTGGTGACGGCAATACAGCCGTTGGTCCAGTCCAGCCCCTTGTAGGCAAAGGCCATGTCGCCGACATTATTGGGCAGGCCGTGGATCATGATATTGCCCCCGGGGCTCAGGCCCCATGCCTCCGCCAGTTTCCGGTCTTTGGGGCTGGGGTAGGAAATCCGGATTGATTTGTAGAAATCGCTGTCGGGGTTCCGGAAATCGAGGGTGTAGTTGCCTTCGGGGGTTCGGCTGTCGCCCTCATAGAGTTTATGGCCTTCAGGGGTCTTCCCAAGAGAAATCCTGTAGTCACGAACCACTGTGTCACCGGAAAGCAGATAAAGACGCCGCTCTTCCTTGCGTACCACGACTTCACTGATCGTGCCGATCTTGCTGATGGCCGGCGGGGGCTCAGCCATGGCCAGCGTCCGCAGCTCCGCGCCCTGGGTCGCTGACGCAAGTAACGCCAGTGCCGTGAGCAGGGCTGTCATCAAGTGTCTCGGGAGCAAAATCGGTATACCCATCATGGCAAATCAGGCTTCAATTGGAATGGTCAGAATTTCACCATCTTATAGCACATTGTTGAAATTACTTGCATGTAATATTTGTGGGTATATGTCACAGAAGGTTTCAATGGTCGAAGATGCCTTTCGGGCCTCAGGACTCGGTCATTTTCAGGCCCACCTTGGTGACCCGGTCGGACTCCGTTGCCCGTGCCACCAGGATGACCGGGCCCAGGGTAACCTTGTCGCCAACAACCGGGTGGCCCTTGGTGCGTTTGGCGAAGCACTCCGCCAACGAGAGTTCCGGGGGCAGCTCGTCGAACTCGATGCCATACACCTGTTCCACATCGCCCAGCAGCGCATCTCCGTTGAGAACGAAGTCGCCAAAGAACGCCCGCTCGGCCAGGTGTCGGGGTGCCTGTTTGCCCGACAGGGATTTACCCAGCTCTGAGAGGGCGCCGGAAACCGCAAAGACCGCCACCACGTCGCCTTTCGAGATAACCAGGTCCGGGCTTGGTGCGAGACACTGACGGTTACGGAATATCCCGGCGATAGCCGTATTCTCCGGCATTTGCAGCTGGCCCAGGCGACGTGGGTCATCCCACCGATCTCCCCGCAGGGGGAACAGCATCAGTTCGTGCTCGCCGGCGGCCGGAACGTCCAGCGGAAGTCGGCGGTACGGCTCGCCGGTGGCTGGTACTTCCAGTTTCAGTTTCCGGGCCAGGGGCGCCAGGGTACTGCCCTGGACCACCAGCGATACCAGCACGATAAAGAACGCAAAGTGAAAGATGTCCCTGGCTTCCGGCAGCCCGGCCATGATCGGGAACAGGGCCAGCACAATGGGTACCGCGCCGCGCAGGCCTACCCAGCTGATATACAGCAGTTCCCTGCGGTTGAAACCAAAGGGCCACAGGGTGCTGAAGACCGCCAGCGGGCGGATCACGAAGATCAGCGCCAGCGCAAGCACCAGGCCCCCGCCGATCAGTGGCAGCAGGTCTGACGGACTCACCAGCAGACCCAGCATCAGGAACAGGCACAACTGGGCCAGCCACGCCAGGCCGTCATGGACCTGGAGGATCATGGGCATCATCCGAACCGGCCGGTTCCCCACAATGACCCCGGCAAGGTAGATAGCGAGAAACCCACTGCCCCCCAGGATATTGGTCCCGGCGAAGACGCAGATACCTGCGGCACCTACCATCAGCGGGTAGAGCGCGGCTGTCAGACGTACGCGGTTGGCCATTTCGACAATCAGGAACCCGCCAAGGATACCGATCACGGCGCCAATACCGAACTGGCTGACCAGCATCATCAGTCCGTCCATGATGGAGGACGCTCCGCCGGCACTGAGCATGCTGACCAGCATCAGGGTCAGGAAGATGGCCATGGGGTCGTTACTGCCGGACTCAATCTCCAGCGTGGCGCTGACCCGCTCGTTAAGGTGAAGTCCATGGCCCTGTAGCAGGGAAAATACGGCAGCCGCGTCCGTGGAGGAGATGATGGCACCGATCAGCAGCGCGACCATCCAGTGCAGGTCGAAAACCAGCCAGGCACAGAGTCCGGCCAGCACGGCGGTTATGAGGACACCCACCGTGGCCAGCAGCATCGCCGGCTTGAGGCCCACCCGGAAGGTCTCGGCCCGGGTGCGCATACCGCCATCCAGCAGGATGACAGCCAGCGCCAGGTTGCCGATAACAAAGGCCAGCTCAAAGTCATCGAAGCGGATACCACCGGCGCCGTCCTCACCCATCAGCATCCCTACCCCGAGGAAAATCAGCAGCACGGGCATGCCCACCTGGCTCGACAGGGGGCTGAGCAGAATGCTCATCACAAGCATCGTGGCGCCGATCAGTATGAGGTAGGGATCCATGTACTCTCCGTTCAGGTTATCCGATCAATACCAGCCGTCCCGTAAACTCCGAGTAGCTATGGCGTCACAACCGGTGCCACAAGGATCAATGTCGGTGGGTATTGCCTGATTTCACATGCAGGCCTATATTGAGGCCAACGCGGGTGTAGCTCAATGGTAGAGCAGAAGCTTCCCAAGCTTAAGACGAGGGTTCGATTCCCTTCACCCGCTCCAAACCGATACCCGCACACATCCTGACACCTCCATAAAATTCCATTATTTCAATATATTGGCAAGGTTTAATGCCTTTATACGCCCGTGTATGTCCTTGTACGTCGGGGGCCGTTGTGTATAGCCGCTTGTATGGTAATTTCAAAGGCGAACTGAGCTATACAAAACGGAAACGATAATGAAACGCCGCGAAATCAAAAGGACTCCACTCGCTGAAACCGTGCTGCGGAGCCTGGAACCCGAAGACAAGCTCTACAGGATCAAAGATGGGCCAAACCAGCTGCATTTCACCGTGGCTGCCAACGGATCTAAACGCTGGGAGGTCAGGTACAAAAGGCCTGATGGTAAGTGGAGCTGGCTGGGTGTTGGTGGGTACCCCGCCGTCAGCGCCAAACTGGCCCGTAAGCAGGCCGATCTCATTCAGGCACAGGTATCCGACGGAAAGGATCCTCGGGAAGTTCGCCGTGCTGAGGAAGCTGCCAGAAAGGCACTAATCGAACATCCGTTCTCGGAGTCTTGTGAGTACTGGTACAACAAGAAACTCGATGATGGGTACGCCAAAAGTACCGCGAAACAAATGCGTGGATATCTGGATAATGACATCTTGCCGGAGCTTGGAAATATTCCGGTCAAGCAGATTACGCCAAAGCAGTGTGCCGACCTGCAACACAAGATCGAGCTCGACCAGAGCTTCGATAAAAGCAAAAAAATTCGCCAGGCTCTGAATCAGATTTTCCGTTACGCAATTGGGCGTGGAATCTGCGATACCAATCCTGCGTCTGAACTTCGGTATATCGCCAAGCGAAGAGGTGGGAAAACTCCTTTCCCTCACCTTTTGGAGCCTGAGCTGCCGGATTTTTTGAAAGCCGTGGAATCTTCCACTTCCCGATTACAGACCGTCATTGCTATGAAAATGACGCTTTTTACAGCATCGCGCCCAGGAATGGTCGTCAAAGCGGAGTGGAGCCATATAAATCTGGATCTGGCGTACTGGGTTGTACCAGAGGGGAATATGAAAAATAGGACTCAGCATATTGTTCCCCTTCCAGCTCAACTCGTGAATTTGCTGAGAAAACTCAAAGAACTGACTGGTCGATCACGGTACCTTTTTCCAAGCATCGGGCCAAAGAATCCGACGATGTCCACGGATTCAATTAACAAGATGCTTCGGGGAATCGGTTATAAGGGGCGCTTGACCGGCCACGGCTCTCGGCACACCGCTTCTACTCTGCTCCATGAACATGGCTGGCACCATTACCACATCGAAGCCCAGCTCTCCCATAAGATGCCAGGTGTTGCAGGTGTCTACAATCAAGCTGCTTATCTGGAAGCCCGCCGGGTGATGATGCAATGGTATGCCGACTATCTGGACGCGCTCAGGAAGGGATTGACCGAAAAACAGAAAAAGGAGTTTGAGCAGCGTGTTGTAGAAGCAATGATTCGGTATCGGCCAGTCGAGCCTGGTCAACAGGCAGCGGCATGATAATCGTCACATCGGGGCGTAATTGCAGTTAAATTGAAATTAGACTGCGCACGAGCGCCAGATTCAGCAATAGTATAGGTGTCGTTCTTAACAAACTCAGGAGCGGCACCTATGGCCAAAAAAATCCAGAAAATCCTCATCCGCCAGAAAACGTTGATGGAAATGCTTGATCTGTCCAGCAGTGGTTTCTACGAGCTGAAAAGGCGTGATCCCAAGTTTCCCAAACCGATTAAAGATGGCAACTCGCAGCAGGCACCAGCTTTTTATGTCTATGAAGAGGTTCGCTGCTGGCTCATCGACCGAATGAATGCCAGGGGCAATGAGGGCTCCTGAGGTCGATTTTAGCCATAGAGTCCTTTACTGCTTGTCGGTTCTCGACGGCGAGTTTTCTTGCCGTCGAGGCTCCTCTCCCATCTACGTTTAGGATTCTGAGCGATTATGAAGAGCGACATTCTCTGTCGTTTCGTTCAGGTAATATATGGCATAAAAGCCTTATGTTGCCGCTCAATGCAGGTCTATGAAGCTCAATACAGTTGTTTGACCCGAGCTGGCTCTATATATTGGTCCCTAACCAATGAGCATCATGAGCGCCATATCACTTGAGTAGCTCAAGCGAAAGACGGGGACGGAATAGATGACTGAGCTGGATGACCGATGGTTGTCAGTCAATGAAATCGCGAAATACCTTGGCGTCAGTGGTGACACGATCTACCGGTGGATCGATAAACAAGCCATGCCAGCTCATCGCGTAGGCCGAGCCTGGAAGTTCAAAAAGGACGAAGTAGATGCCTGGGTACGCAGCGGTGGTGCCAGCGACGGGAATAACGCCAATGCCTGAGGAGAAACAACTTGCCCGTTTCGGGTTCCGGTTTGAGCGTGGCGGCACTCACAGCTCCCGCACAATGATGCTGGACGAGCTCACGGCTCTGCTCGATTACGTAAACCGTGCTGACGCAACAAAGGCCGATTATCTGAATGCGATAGAGGAAGACAACTGCCTCGGCAAACGTTCAGGCAAGACTCGTCGCCTGACTTATAGGCATCTTGCCGAGCTCTACTCGCTCGACGTAGACCATGTACTGTTCCGTGCCTTGTTGTACTTCTGGCAGCGAGATGAAGTTGGTCGGCCGATGCTGGCGCTGCTGGCTACCTACGCCAGGGACTCCATTTTCCGTGCCAGCGCACCAATGATTCTCAAGACGCCGGAGGGATCAGTCATTACCCGTGAGTCGGTAGAGGAACTGATCGATAGCCTGGAGCCAGGCCGGTTCAGCAAAGCTACTCTGAAATCCACAGCGCAGAACATCAACTCCAGCTGGACCAAATCCGGCCACCTTATCGGCCGAAACAAGAAAACCCGTAACCGAGCTGCCCCTACAGCAGGCAGTGCGGCCTACGCTCTGTTATTGGGCTACCTGGCCGGTGCGCGTGGGCAAGGTCTGTTCAGTACGGAATACGCCAAGCTGCTGGACTGCTCCCGGGAACAAACCATTGAACTGGCCGAGCAGGCCTCACGCAGGGGCTGGATAACCTACAAGCGGGTGGGGGATGTGATCGAAGTGCTTTTCCCCAACCTGATCAATCAGCAGGAACAGGAGTGGTTGCGTGAGCAGGGTTAAGCGCCTGATTCAATCGTACGCACGGCACATTGCTATCCCCTGGAGGGATGATGCCGCCGCAGCCCAGCGGGTGGTTTTCTGCGTTTACAACGAAAACGAAGAGCGCTGGCTCAGAGCCCGGGTAGACGAATTCGAAATTGTTACCCGGCAGGCGGGTCACGAATGGGTTCTGTTTGATTTGACCAACACCTTTGCAGGCTGGCTGGCTACCCAACGGTACGCAAAGAGCTATTTCCAGAAGCCGCACCTGTTGGCCACGGTCTTGCCCAAGTATCTGGACTATATCGTGAGCGAGTTCGAGCGGGTTCTGAAAGAAACAAATGCCAACGACAACACCGTAGTGGCTGTTCAGGGTGTTGGCTCGCTCTTCGGTTTTCTCAAGGTCAAAGACGTTGTGGATAAGTTGGCTCCCCTGGTTGAGGGGCGGCTGCTGGTTCTGTTTCCCGGCAGCTATGAAAACAACAATTACCGGTTATTGGACGGTTACGACGGGTGGAACTATCTCGCAGTACCGATAACCGCAGACAAGGATTAAGGAAAGAGGTTGTTCATGAAGAATCGTGAGATTTATCAGAAAGATCCGACCACCCGCAAACTGGTCAACGAAGGTGTGGCCAGTGTTAACGACGAAACCACAAGCCATGCCCTGGCGGTACTCCGTTACGAACTGGAAACCTTCGTATGTGACGGCCAGTACGAGAAAGGCATGTCCCACATTCTGGAAACCTACCTGAAGAACATCGACCAGGCTCAACAGCCGGCGGTGTGGGTCAGCGGGTTCTACGGTTCTGGTAAATCCCACCTGGTGAAGATGCTGAGGGCACTGTGGGTAGATGCAGAGTTTGAAGATGGCGCTACTGCACGGGGCATCGCCAAACTGCCACAAGGCGTGAGTGAACACCTCAAAGAGCTGAGCGTACAGGCCAAGCGTCACGGTGGCTTGCATGCAGCATCCGGAACCCTGGGTTCCGGCGCGAGCGGTAGTGTACGGCTTGCGCTACTGCGTATCCTGTTCAAATCCGCAGGGCTGCCGGAACAGTACCCGGTCGCCCGTTTTGTGATGTGGTTGAAGCACGAAGGTATTTACGACCAGGTGCGTCAGAGTGTCGAATCCAATGGTTACGACTGGCAGGAAGAGCTGGATAACTTCTACGTGGCCGAAGGCCTGCACGAAGCACTGGTACAGGCAAAGCCGGCACTGTTCACATCGCCGGCGTCCTGCGTGGAAACCCTGAACAACCTGTATCCGTTCGTTCAGGACATTTCCAGCGACGACATGCTCAAGGCCATTCGCCAGGCATTGACCACAGATGGCAAATTCCCGCTTACCCTGATCGTACTGGACGAAGTTCAGCAGTTCATTGGCGAAGACAGCCAACGCTCCATTGCGGTACAGGAAGCGGTCGAGGCCTGCTGTAAAAACTTCGGTGGCAAGCTGCTATTCATTGGCACCGGCCAGACAGCGGTAACCGGCACCAGCAATCTGAAGAAACTCGAAGGCCGCTTCACCATCCGTGTTGAGCTGTCTGATGCCGATGTCGATGCTGTTATCCGGCAAGTCATTCTCGCCAAAAAGCCTGAAGCCAAAGGGCCGATTGATCAGGTTCTGCAAACCAACCTGGGCGAAATTTCCCGGCACCTGGCGGGCACAACCATCGGCCACCGGCAGGATGACCTGCCTTACTTCCCTCAGGACTACCCGATATTGCCGGTGCGTCGTCGCTTCTGGGAAAACACCCTGAGAATACTGGACCAGACCGGTACCGACAGCCAGCTGCGTAACCAGCTCAGCATGATTCACAAAGTCATCCAGACCAACCTGGATGATCCTCTTGGCCATGTGGTACCGGCGGATTACCTTTACTTTGATTCCGCAGACAAACTGTTGCAGGCCCGAATTCTGCCTCGCAAGGTTCATGAAAAAACCATGAGCTGGATAAAAGGCACGGAAGACCAGCGCCTGATGGCCCGTGCTTGCGGACTGGTATTTCTGATCAACAAGTTGGGCGGTCAGAACAATGAGATCGGCATTCGTGCGAACGTCGATTCACTGGCAGATCTGCTGGTAGAAGATCTGTCCAGTGGTAGCAGCAGCCTGCGCAGCAAGCTCCCTAGCCTGCTGGATCATTGCGAATTGCTGATGAAAGTGGGCGAGGAATATCGCATCCAGACTGAAGAAAGCTCCGCCTGGACCGACGAATTCCTCAGCCAGCGTTCCGCGCTCTCCAATGAAGCCCATCGCATTCACGCAGAACGGGACGACCGCATACGCCGCATGTTCGGTGAGGTCGCGCGCAAACTGTCGCTGATGCAGGGCGAAGCGAAGGTTACCCGGGATATCTACCCGGTGTTTGATGCCCAGCTACCGGCGGATGCGAACGAGCGTATCTGCGTGTGGGTCCGAGATGGCTGGAGCAGTGATGAAAACTCCGTCCGGGCGGATGCCCGGCAAGCCGGGAACCAGTCGCCTACCGTTTTTGTGTTTATCCCCAAGCGTTCAGCGGATGACCTGCGCCATCACCTGATCGATTACAAAGCAGCGAGCGCTACCCTAGACAAGCGTGGCTCCCCCAACACGCCGGAAGGCACCGAAGCCAAAGCGGCCATGGAAACGACCAAACAGACCGCTGAAGGTAAAATCCGGGAATTGCTCAGTGAAGCCTTCTCCGGCGCCCGGGTCTTCCAGGGTGGTGGCAATGAAATCCTTGGTAACAATTTGCAGGAAATGGTGTTGGAAGCGGCAAACAACTCGCTGCAACGCCTGTACCCCAACTTCCATATTGCTGACCACAGCGGCTGGCAAAAAGCCTACGAAAAAGCGAAGACGGGCGCACCGGATGCTCTCAAAGCCGTCGGTGACGATGGTGAGC
Organism: Marinobacter bryozoorum; assembly: GCF_023156245.1. Classification (GTDB taxonomy): domain Bacteria; phylum Pseudomonadota; class Gammaproteobacteria; order Pseudomonadales; family Oleiphilaceae; genus Marinobacter; species Marinobacter bryozoorum. Next base: position 18,411 of record NZ_JAKZAH010000045.1, on the reverse strand, counting down.
CTGGCAAGAATCCGGTCTGTAAAGCCATTCTGGGCTTCATTGCCGGTGGCAAAAAAGGTGCGGACATACGCGCTCACTTTGAAGGAAAAGATTTCGGCTGGTCCCGCGATGCGGTGGATGGCGGCCTTCAGGTACTGCTGGTGGCCGGAATCATCCGGGCCCAGGACGATCGTGGCCAACCCATTGAGCCTTCCGCCCTGGAGCGCAAGAGCATTGGTAAAACCCTATTCAAAGTGGAGTCCGCCAATGTCACCACACCGCAGCGTATCCAGATCCGCAAAGTGCTCCAGAAAGTGGGTGTATCCGCCAAGCAGGGCGAAGAACTGGCACACGTGCCATCCTTCCTGCAGAAAGTCAGTGATCTGGCCGATAAAGCCGGCGGTGAAGCACCCAAACCCGAACGCCCGGACACCCGCTTCCTTGACGATATCCGCCTGACAACCGGTAACGAGCAACTGCTGGCCCTTTATAACCGCCGGGAAGAACTCGTTCAAAGCATTGAGCACTGGGAGAAACTGGCAGAACAAATCCAGCAACGCTGGCCCAGCTGGATGGTTCTCAAACGCCTGGTAAACCACGCATCCGCTCTGGCCGATGCCGAGGTGTACCGCGCCCAGGTAGACACCATCGAACAACAGCGCCAACTGCTGGAAGAGCCGGACCCGATCAATCCGTTGATCACCAGCCTGACCCAAAGCCTGCGCGAAGCCTTGAACACCCTGAACCTGGACTACCAGGCCCGGCACGAACAGGGCATGAAACGCCTGGAGGCAGACGGAAACTGGAAGCAGCTGGAGCCGGAGCAGCGTAACCAGTTGCTGTCCGAACAGAAGCTGACCCTGGCTGATCAGCCGAAAGTGGCCGTTCAGTCCACGGATGAAGTACTGAACACCCTGGACCAATGCTCACTTGCCATGTTCGCAGACCGGGTAGCCGCGCTACCCAGCCGTTTTGACAACGTAGCAGTCTCGGCTGCCGAGTTGTGCGAGCCGGAAATCCAGTTTGTATCGGTACCACGCCGCACGCTTAAAACCGAGGCAGATGTTGATGCCTGGGCGGAAGAAGTGAAAGATCAGCTTAAAACGGCCCTGGAAAAAGGCCCAATTTCCGTCAAATAAAGAGCGCGACAGATATCATGCGAACCGCCGCCAACATCGAGGCCCTGCTGCCAGAGCTGGACCATTGCATAGCCGACGAGCTGGAAGACCAGGACCTCGATTTCAAACAGTGGGATCTGAAAAGCCGGGACAACGCGGTAAAAACCGTGGTCCAGATGGCCGTGTGCATGGCCAATGGTGGTGGCGGTACCGTGGTATTTGGCGTGGCCGACCGCATACAGGGCCGAAGTAGCGCCATTCTGGGAGTGCCACCGGAAATCGATTCAAACCTGCTGAAAAAGGCCGTCTACGACCAGACTGACCCAAAGATCATGCCGGTTTTCGAAGAGCTGGCCGTACCGGAAGGCACCGGCCGGTTACTGTTGATGCAGGTTCACCCCGGTATGCCGCCGTACACCGACACCGCAGGGCGGGGGACTATCCGCGTCAGCAAAGACTGCGTTCCGCTGACCGGCACACTGCGCCGGAAGATCAGTGTCGAAACCGGTGAAACCGATTACACCGCAGAAGCCGTTGCCCCTGTGGATAACTCCCTACTGTCCGCCACAGCGTTGGAAGCACTGCGCAACCAGGCCAGCAAGGAACGTGCGCCGGAAGACTTGCTACGGCTATCAGACACTGAACTTCTGTCCACTCTTGGTCTGATCAAACAGGGTAAGCTCACCAGGGCGGCTATTTTGCTGGCCGGTACCGAAGCCGCCATCCGGGAACACCTCCCCGGCCACAACTGGACCTTCCTGCAAATGATCTCGGATACCGACTACGGCGTTCGGGAGGATCGGGTCAGCGCATTGCCTTTGTCCGTTCAGCGCATAGAAGAACTGCTGGTGCCCTTTAATCCCATTACCACCTACAAACAGGGCATGTTCCACTACGAATACCGCACCTGGCCGGAAATTGCGGTGCGTGAAGCCCTGATGAACGCCTTCTGCCATGCGGACCTGCGCATAGCCGGGCCGGTGATGGTCAAGCTGTATGCTGACCGGCTGGAAATCAGCAATAACGGGGGCTTTATTGCCGGTATTACCCCCAACAACATCCTTCATCACCAACCCGCTGCCCGAAACCCTTTACTGGTGGAAGCCCTTACCCGGCTGCGCCTGGTAAACCGCAGCAACCTGGGCATTAACCGCATGTTCTCTGCCCTGCTGATGGAAGGCAAAGAACCGCCCCAGATCCGTGAGATTGGTGATTCGGTACAAGTCAGCTTCCCCAAGCGAGAGCTAAACGCCACCTTCCGTCTGTTTGTGGCGGAGGAAAGCGAGCACGGGCGTAACCTGGGTGTGGATGAATTGATGCTGCTCCAGTACCTACTCCAGCATCCGGAAATAGACACCAACACCGCAGCCACCCTGTGCCAGCGTGGCGAAGCGGAAATGCGCGAAAAGTTATCCACAATGGAGTCGGCAGGTTACATCGAGCACGGGGGTACCGGGCGGGGCGCATACTGGTGCATCCAGCCCGAGCTATACAATCAGTTGGCCGAGGACGGCCAGGGCGAAGCACGCCGCCGCATCGACTGGGAAGCCGCCAAAACCCGCGTACTCAGCATTCTGATGGAGCGTGCCCGTCGTAACGAGCCGGGCCTGAGTAACAAGGACATTCGGCAAATCACCCGCTTTGACCGCAATCAGGCCCGGCGCCTGATGCAGGAGCTGATGCAGGAGAACGCCGGCCTCCAGAAGGTGGGGGAGCGGCGCTGGGCGCGCTATGAATACAGCAATGCGCGTGAGCATTGAAATTCGCATAGATAAACTTCTATGCGCACACTATGCGTTTAATGGATAAAGTGCGCATATCGGTGCGTACCGATGTGCCAGGAAAAGCGCTTTAACGGCACCAAAGCCGTAGCCGTGGCATCACTTTAAGGATTGGGGAAGTAAAAGAACATGCAGCCACTCGACAAGACACTCAGAAACCAACTGGAACGCGCCGTTAAAAACGCCCGCGACACGGCCGAAACCGGTGCCCGCGCCGCGTTGGACCAGCTGGGTGTGGCAGACCCCACACCGGCCGCGCATCTGAGCGAGACCGAGCGGGAGCTGCGCCGCCGCTTGCGCGCCCATGGTCGACAGTTGGGTGACTCCCTGAACGGTGGCAAGGTCCAAAGCATGGACCGTTTGGTGGAAGAGGTTGCCTACGAGCACTGGCACCGCATGCTCTTTGCCCGCTTCCTGGCGGAAAACGACCTGCTCATGTACCCAGACCCGGACGAACCGGTGGCCATCACCCTGGAAGAGTGTGAAGACCTGGCCGCCGATGAAGGCGCCGCCAACGGCTGGGAGCTGGCTGCCCGCTATGCGGCCCGTATGCTGCCGCAGATTTTCCGGCTGGACTCCCCGGTTTTCCAGCTGACCCTGCCACCAGAGCACCAACAGGCCCTGGAACGCCAGGTCGCGGGCCTGCCGCTGGAAGTGTTCACCGCCTCTGACAGCCTGGGCTGGGTTTACCAGTTCTGGCAGGCCAGGAAGAAGGAGCAGGTCAACCAGTCCGAGGTCAAGATCGGCGCCCGGGAGCTCCCCGCCGTTACCCAGCTCTTCACCGAGCCCTACATGGTCAGCTTCCTGCTCGATAATTCCCTCGGTGCCTGGTGGGCAGCCCGGCAGCTGAGTGAAGATGACCTGAAGAACGCTGAAAGCGAAGAAGATCTGCGCCAAAAAGCGGCCATCCCCGGCGTGCCGCTGGAATACCTGCGGTTTGTAAAACAGGAAGATGGGGCCTGGACACCGGCTGCCGGCACCTTCGATGCCTGGCCGGAGCAGTTGGCCGACCTGAAAACCCTGGACCCCTGCTGCGGCTCCGGCCACTTCCTGGTGGCCGCCTTCCTGATGCTCGTGCCCATGCGCATGGAGCGCGACGGTTTGTCCGCTCGGGACGCCGTGAATGCGGTGTTGCGAGAAAACATTCATGGCCTGGAACTGGATCAGCGCTGTGTCGAATTGGCCGCCTTTGCGTTGGCCCTGACCGCTTGGAAGTATCCGGGCTCAGGCGGTTATCGAGATTTGCCTGAACTGCATGTAGCCTGCTCAGGATTATCGATTAGTACAAAAAAAAGCGAATGGCTTGCATTGGCTGGGGATGACGCAGACCTAGAGAATGCTCTAGAGGAGCTTTACGAGCAGTTCAGTGATGCTCCTATATTAGGGAGTTTAATTAACCCAGAGAGAAGCCTTAGTAAAAACTCCTTATTTGAGCTGGAGTGGGATAAAGTTATTCCTCTTTTGACAAAGGCTTTGTCAAAAGAGTATGAAGATGAAAAGCTAGAGATTGGTGTCGTTGCGAAAGGCGTAATGAGGGCGGCGATGCTGTTGTCTGATAGCTACGGGCTGATTTTTACAAATCCTCCTTACTTAGTTCGAGGAAAACAATCCGAGAAATTGCAGGAGTATCTCAGCTCCTACTATAGTCTCGGCGACCCGGATATTGCGACCGTCTTCTTGAAACGGTTCGATGAATTTCTAAGTGCTGGCGGTACCCATTGTTCCGTAACTCCCCTAAACTGGTATTACTTAAGGTCATATAAGAGCCTTAGATTAGATTTGCTTGAAAATTCGTCTATTAACAATCTAACTAAGGTTGGTTCAGGTGCCACGGCGAAAGCTAGTTGGGACGTACTACGGGCTGTTGCAATAATAACTAAAGATAAATCCAGAAATTCAGATTTTGTAACTAGTATAGAGGCGCCATCCCCAAGTGAAAGCGAGCGATCTAATGAAATTAAAACAGGAAAAGTGCTAATATCGACTATCGAAAACCTGAAAAATATGCCGGATTCAAAATTTGCATTCGTTTCTAGTGCAAAAAATGAATTACTCGAAAAACATCTATGGGCATTTCAAGGATTAGCTTCATCTGATTTTCCACAATATGGCAAATGCTTTTGGGAAGTCCGTCGCTTCGGTGCTTGTTGGGTCCCTTTACATGGAACCTTTAAATATTCGGAAATGTTTTCTGGACTTGAGAATATTCTACTATGGGAAGGTGGGCAGGGCAGGCTGGCTAATAATGAAAAAGCAAGAATTCAAGGTTTGGGCGCTCAAAATAAGAGTGGCATAGTTATTACCCAAACTAGGCAGCTACCCGCGTCAATCTATTTGGGTGGATTCTTTGATAATAATGTTTCTGTTTTGGCTACAGAAAATGGAGAAATAACTCCCGCCGTCTGGTGCTTTTGTGCTTCCGCTGAATACTACCAGTCAGTACGCAAGCTAGATGAAAAGCTTGGCGTTACCAACGCCACTCTGGCTAAAGTTCCTTTTGACCTCCAGCATTGGACTGAAATTGCAAAAGAAAAATACCCGCACGGACTGCCTAAGCCATATACCAACAATCCCACGCAGTGGATTTTCCACGGCCACCCCTGCGGCTCAGTCGTGTGGGACGAAGAACAAAAGTGGACAATCGAAGGCCCGCTGCGCACCGACGACACGGTTCTGCAAGTCGCCGTTGCCCGCCTGCTCGGCTACCGCTGGCCCGCCGAGCTGGATCCCGACATGGAATTGGCCGATGAGCAGCGTGAGTTGGTTAAACGCTGCGAGGCATTGCTGCCCGTCGCCGATGAAGACGGCATTGTCTGTATTCCCCCCGTACGCGGAGAAGCCTCAGCCGCCGACCGCCTGCTGAACCTTCTGGCCGCTGCCTATGGCGATGCCTGGTCCACCGATGTTCTGGCAGAACTGCTCAAGAGTGCTGGCCACGCCGGCAAGACCCTGGAAACCTGGCTGCGCGACAAGTTCTTCACCCAACACTGCAAACTCTTCGAGAACCGCCCCTTTATCTGGCACATCTGGGACGGCCTGCCGGATGGCTTCTCAGCCCTGGTGAATTACCACAAGCTCGACCGAAAAAACCTGGAAACCCTGGTCTACACCTACCTGGGTGACTGGATAGGCCGCCAGAAGCAGGACAAAAACAACGGCATCGACGGTGCCGAAGAACGCCTCGCCGCTGCGGAAGCCCTGAAGAAGAAGCTGGAGCAGATCCTCGAAGGCGAAGCCCCCTACGACATCTTCGTGCGCTGGAAACCCATCGACCAACAACCCATCGGCTGGGAGCCAGACCTAAACGACGGCGTCCGCCTCAACATCCGCCCGTTCATGACCGTCGCGGATGTGAAAAAGAATGGCGCCGGCATCCTGCGCGACAAACCCAACATCAAATGGACCAAAGACCGTGGCAAGGATGTGGAGTCGGCACCCTGGTACCAAACCTTTGGTGGCGAGCGGATTAACGATCATCATCTGAACTTGGCAGAAAAACAGGCAGCGCGAGAACAAAACAACAAAACGAAGGGAGTCTGACATGGCAAAAAAGATCAGTGGTGCTGAGTATCCGTTGGCCAAAATTTTCAGCTCAGAGTTCGAGTATGTCATCCCTTCTTACCAGCGCCCTTATGCCTGGACGGTAGATCAGGCATCGGAGCTGTTTGATGATTTGTATGATTTCTACCGCTCTGAACTCGATGAAGGGTACTTTCTCGGTAGTATCGTACTGATCAAGGAGGAGGGGAAACCGGCGGCTGAGGTAATTGATGGCCAACAACGGCTGACAACGCTGACTATACTGCTGGCCGCGTTGGCAGCTCGCTCCGCCCCAGACGATAGAGCCTTGCTGAAGAACTATATTGTCGAGGCAGGGAACAAATTTGAGCAGTTAGCCGCAAAACCGCGCCTTACGCTTCGTGAGCGGGATAAAGAATTTTTTGCCAAGTACGTGCAAACGCTTCAGTTCAATGAGCTACTGGACCTCAATTCCGAGTCTCTTCAGAACGAATCCCGGAAAAACATTCAGGCTAATGCCCGGCTTCTGCTGAGCCGGATCGACCGGTCCTTTGGTGACAATATGTCATCACTTGAGGGGTTTGTTGGTTTCTTGCTGCAGCGTTGTTTCCTGGTAGCAGTCTCTACTCCCAGTCAGCAGTCAGCATTTCGCGTTTTCTCCGTGATGAACAGTCGCGGCCTTGATCTGCAGCCTACCGATATCATCAAAGCGGACATTATCGGCGCGATTGAGTCCTCGGAAGAGCAGGAGCTTTATAACGAAAAATGGGAAGACATGGAGGTTGAGCTTGGCCGTGCAGGCTTTAATGACCTATTCGCCTACGTTCGAATGGTTTACGCCCGCGAAAAGGCCAAGAAAGCTCTCTTGGAGGAGTTTCGACAGCAGGTTTTATCTCAGGTGTCTTCACCTAAAGCTTTGGTGGATGATGTGTTGGAACCCTATGCAGAAGCCTTGTCGATCCTGCGATCTTCCAGCTATCAGGCAGAAGTGGATGCTCAAAAGATTAATACCTACCTGCGCTGGCTGAACCGAATCGACAACTCTGACTGGGTGCCAGCGGCCATGCTCTTCTTGTCCCAACAAAAGAACAGGCCCGACTACGTTCAGTGGTTTATGGAGAAGCTTGAGCGGCTTGCTGCGTGCCTGCATCTGACCGCAAAGAATGTGAATGAACGGATCGAGCGCTATTCCACTGTGATCTCAGAACTGATGGGAGATCACAACGCGGATACCCCTGTGCAGGCGGTTTTGCTGACTGAGGGTGAAAAGCAGGAAATGAGAAAAGTCCTGGATGGGGATATCTACACGCTCACAGCTCGAAGGAGGAATTATCTAATTCTCCGTTTGGACTCGTTTTTGTCGGATGGTGCGGCCAGCTACGATGCGAGCCTCTTAACCATTGAGCATGTTCTGCCACAAACAGTAAGTGAAGAGAGTCAGTGGAAAACAGATTGGCCAGACGCTCAGGCAAGGGAAGCCTGGGTTCATCGCTTGGCCAATCTGGTTCCGCTAAACAAACGACGCAACTCTCAGGCTCAGAACTATGACTTTGACCGGAAAAAAGATGCCTACTTCCGTGGGCGGTCAGGCGTTAGCTCTTATACGTTGACGACCCAGGTGCTCAACGAGAAAAAATGGACGCCTGAGATTGTGTCGAACAGACAAAAAGAGCTTTTGGCTCTACTCGCGGAGAAATGGGACCTGACAGCATGCTAAGGAACTCCCACAAGTTGTTCGGGCTGGGGCCTCTGACGTGACTACGGTCGCAAAACTCACAGAGTGGGTACAGAAGAAGCCGTTGATCTTGATACGTCTCGATGAGGCGTCATCTGACGCTTTGCATAATTCATTGCAGGGATTTGATCACCTGACAATGGTAAAGCCTCACCCCCTATTCCAACCGCTAAAGCTACCGACACTCTGTTTATTGGAGATTTACGAAGAGGACATAACGAAGTGTTACCTCGCCACCGCACTTCGGAAAAATGCGGTTAGCACGCTCGATTCACGGCTAACTCTCAAAAAGCTCCGAGAACTGAATATTAATTCATTGCAGGACTTGAAATCTTTAGTTGTCGACAATCGTATGGAGAGCTTGTTGAGTAGCCGCCTACCCGGCGAGGGAGAGGTCCAAGCTCTTTCCCCGAAGCTCAGTGCGCGCCTGATCGATGCCCTCGCCTCTAGTCCCGACAACCAGTCTGCAATGGACGCAGCTCTTTCTCAGCTACCTCAATTGAGGCGAATAGGTAACACAAGCTGGGCGCAGGAAGATGCTATCAAGTCGGCAATGGCAGCGTTTGGGATCCGCGGCAGCTCTTCACCAGACCAAGTTGTTGTGAAGAAAGGTTTATCCTCTGGCTTGGCGCTAATTGGCTCTTCTCTCTACGAGGATAACGTGGTGCACTCTGATGCATCGCGATTACCTGGGTTTCAAACTATTTCATCTGATGTGACTGGAAAAGCTGTGTTCCGAAAAGGTGACGAACAGCTAATAATTTACACGGCTAATAAATTGCCACTAGAGCAAATGCTTGGTGTTGACCTCATATATGTCAACGAGACACGGGGCAATATCGTAATGATTCAGTACAAGATGCTGGAGCAGGGCAATCAGATCGGAAGAAAAAATGATTGGATATTTCGTCCCGACCGGCAATTACGTGATGAAATAGCTCGTATGCACATTCCTAACATCAATGGCCAAGTGAGTGATTATCGGCTAAACCGGAATCCGTTTTTCTTCAAATTCGTGAAACGGAAAATTGTGGATGATACTCAGCAGAGCTTTTTTCTATCTCTCGATCACTTGAATCAAGTTATGGCCTCTCAGAAATCCAGAGGGCCACGAGGCGGTATTCGCATCAGCTACGAGGATTTGAATGGAACGTATCTCCGAGAAGCCGATATTCTCAGCTTGATTCGTTCAGGATACGTTGGTACCCACAGTGCAGAAACCGAAGCATTAAAAACGATTATTCAGGAAGTGGCTCATGGGAACAGGGCAATAGTATTGGCCTGGCAGCAGAAAGTTAAGGGGGAACTGAATGGGTAAGCGTATTCGACGTGTCGGTTCCATAAAGGGAGAGCTCCTTAAAAAGTCGCGTGAGGCAGCACTTGCCGCTGTTCAAATATTCAACAACCCGAACATCACGTTTAAGTCAGAATCCTATGTGGTTCTTATGATTATTGCCTGGACATACCTTCTCCATGCTTATTTCAGGGGTCACAAGGTTGAGTACCGATATTGGCATCAAAAAGGACAGCGGAGAGAGTTTGATAGAACCAAAAATGGTGCATACAAGTATTGGGAGTTAGAACGCTGCCTAAATGATGAGAGTTCGCCCCTTGATAGGGATACATCGAATAACCTGCGCTTTTTGATCGGTTTGCGTCATGAAATTGAGCACCAAATGACAACACGCATAGATGATGTCCTGAGTGCGCGTTTTCAGGCATGCGCGCTGAATTATAATGAATACATAAAGAAATTGTTTGGAGCCAGTAATGGCATCGAAAAGCACTTGTCTTTTAGCCTTCAGTTTTCAACCATATCCACTGAGCAAAAAGAGCTGTTAGAGGATCAGCCTGGACTTCCACCAAATATCGAGGGCTATATTAGAAGTTTTGATGAAAGCCTATCTGATGAGGAGTTCTCGAATGCTCACTATGCATACAGAATTTTATTTGTTCCAAAAACAGCTAATCGAAAAGGGCAAGCAGATCGTGTTATTGAGTTTGTAAGAAGTGATTCACAGCTGGCTGAAACTGTGAATAAAGAATATGCGGTTATTAAAGAAACCGAAAGAAGTAAGTATCTCCCAAGCCAAGTGGTTGGATTAATGCGGGCAGAAGGTTATCCCAAGTTCTCAATTCACCATCATACGGAGCTCTGGCAAGCTCTCGATGCAAAGAATCCTGCTAAAGGCTATGGGACGCTGGTAGCTGGGAAATATTGGCATTGGTATGAACGTTGGGTAGATGAGGTTCGAAAACACTGCCTTGAGAACAGGGGCCGCTATTCATGAGCGAAGTACTCTTTGGGGAGCGTGTATGAAGGTGCTCGACCATCTTTTAAGAACAGTACGTGAAAGTGGGGTTTTCAACCCGGATATACAGGTAGCCCCCGCCTGCATCCTCTGGCCCGACCGGGACCGCCAATGGGAAGCCGTAATTCCTGTACTGCAAGCCGAATTGCCCGAGCTGATGGTGCTGGGTGATTACTCCCCGGAGAAACGCACCGGTCCGTCAATCTGGCTTCGGTATGCTATTGCCAGGTTTGCGGAAGATGTTGAGTTACCGGAAAGCAGGGCACCGATTCTGTATCTGCCTGGTGTCAGCCGCCAGGATTTGCGAGCAGTGGAAAGCTGCCCGGATGAACTGAAACCTTTGGCGGAATTGCAATACAGAGGTGTGATCTGGTCGCAGGTGAATGCCAAGGACTGGACCATTCTGGCCTATCTGAAGTCTGACCAGGGCGGCCTGGGCCTGGATGTTGCCCAGGACAGTGAGAGCCGCCACGCCATGCAGTTGGCGCTGTACCGTTTGCTGGATGAGGAAGTTGACCTGCTCAAGGACAAACGGCTGGATAAAGACTACTTCAATACCCTGTTGACCGGTGGTGACCCCACCCGGGACCTGTTGTTGTGGCTGGACCAGGGCGAGGCATTTCAGGCTGCCCGGGGCGAGAACGAATGGCAGGCCTTTGTTTCGGTGTGCCAGTCCCAACTGGCGTTCAATCCGCAGCAGGACGGTATTCTGGCCGGCTGTAACAAACTGGCCAATCACGAAGGCCCCTGGCAGGCGGTGTGGGAGCGGTTTTGCGAAGCGCCTAATCGTTATCCACACATTCCGGACCAGATCCGCAAGTGCCAGCCGCCATCTTTCGATCTGTTCGCGGATGAATCCGTGGCCGGTGGCTGGCCACAGTGGAACCAAAGCCAGGAAGAACATTTGCGCCGGGATCTGTTAGCGCTGAGCAATATGCCCGCTCACAAGGCCATAGCGCAGCTTAAAGACCTGGAACAAGCCCACGGTGGCCGCCGTTCACTGGTATGGGCTGAGTTGGGCGAGGCATCCCTGGCGTTGGCACTGAAGCACCTGGCGACCATGGCAGAACACGCAAAAACGGCTCTCGCGGCCGGCACGGTTACTGATCTTGCCAATGGCTATGCCAGCACTGGCTGGAAGGTGGATGACAGCGTGATGCGAGCGCTGGCTGAAGTAACCAACAACGATGACCTGAACGCAGTGACCACAGCCATCCGGTCTGTTTATCTGCCCTGGATGGAAGATTCGGCCCGCTATCTGCAAAAGCATGTGGACGGGGCCAGTTATCCCGGAGGTTCTCATGAGAATGCTCCGCAATTCCCCACTGAGCAGGGGGACTGCGTGCTGTTTGTGGATGGTTTGCGTTTTGATACCGGTAAACGCCTGGTTGAACGCCTGGAAACCACAGGCCTGGAGGTCTCTGAATCTCCGGTGTGGACGGCGTTGCCCAGTGTTACGGCCACGGGCAAGGTGGCTGTGTCTCCGGTACGGGACAAGATCAAAGGTGACGACGCCAGCGCTGACTTCGAACCCGCTGTGGCCGAGACTGGCCAATCTCTGAAGGGTGGTTACCACCACAAGAAGCTGTTGAAAGAGGCGGGCTGGCGTGTGCTGGACCGGACGGACAACGGTGATGGCCAGGGCTTTGCCTGGTGTGAGTTTGGCGATATCGACCATGAAGGCCACGACCGGGGCTGGAAGCTGGCTAAACACCTGGACAACCTGTTGCAGGAGGTTCAGACCCGGATTACCGAATTACTGGCTGCCGGCTGGAAGCGGGTTCGGGTGGTTACCGACCATGGTTGGCTGTTGTTGCCCGGAGGCTTGCCAAAAACCCAGTTGCCCAGCGTACTCGCCGACAGCAAATGGGGCCGCTGCGCCGCGCTAAAGCCCGGTGCAGACACCCAGGAGCGGGTGTTTCCCTGGTATTGGAACCCGAGCCATTATTTCGCATTGGCCGATGGTGTCAGCTGTTACAAGAACGGTGAGGAGTATGCTCACGGCGGCCTGAGCCTGCAGGAGTGCCTGACCTTGCAGTTGGTTGTAACAGGGGGCGCAGGCGCTCAGGCTACGATTGAGTTCACGGATCTGGTCTGGAAGGGGCTTCGCTGCACCGTAGCCGTGGAAGGTCAGTACAAAGGTCTGACTCTGGATATTCGTACCCGTGCCGGGGAAGCATCCAGCAGTGTCGTGCTCAGTGCCAAGCCCTTGAAGGAAGACGGCAGAGCATCGGTCGTGGTGGAAGACGAAGACATGGAAGGCCAGAACGCCGTGGTGGTGTTGCTGGACGATAACGGGGCTCTGGTAGCCCAGACCGACACAAGGATTGGTGGGGGAGATGTGTGATGGTATTGGATGAGATTGATAACAAAGCGGTTGCCGCACTGGATGGCTACCTGGTGCGTAAAGACCTGGTTCGAACCTTCAGCCGCCAGTTTCCGGTGCCTACCTACGTGGTGGAGTTTCTGCTGGGGCGTTACTGCGCAAGCACTGACCAGGAAGAAATTGATGAAGGGCTGGAGATTGTTCAGCGGCAGCTCAAATCCCGCACCGTAAAGGCGGGTGAAGAGGAGTTGTTCAAGGCCCGGGCCAGGGAGAACGGTGAGGTCAAAATTATTGATCTGATTACCGCTCGTCTGGATGCAAAGACCGATAGTTACATTGCAACACTGCCCAGCCTTCGCCTGACGGATGTTCGTATCTCGCCGGAGTTGGTGAATGAACATGAGCGCATGCTCACCGGGGGCTTCTACGCCGAGATCACTCTGAACTACGACGCAGCTATTGCCCAGGAGAGCAAAGGACGGCCATTTGGGGTGGAGTCTTTGCGGGAGATTCAGCTCTCCAAGCGGGATGTGCTGGATAGCCTGGCCGAGGCTCGGAAAGCCTTTACCACGGATGAATGGAAAGCCTTCCTGCTGCGTTCTACCGGTATCGAGATTGAAGGCCTGTCTGAGCGGCAGGTCGATGCCATGCTGTTGCGCATGGTGCCGTTTGTTGAGCGCAACTATAACCTGGTGGAGCTTGGCCCCCGTGGCACCGGCAAGAGTCACTTGTTCCAGCAGGTTTCTCCCTACGCCCATCTGATTTCAGGCGGCAAAGCGACCGTCGCTAAGATGTTTGTGAATAACTCGAACGGACAGCGTGGTTTGGTCTGTCAGTACGATGTTGTCTGCTTCGATGAGGTCTCCGGTATCTCTTTCGACCAGAAAGACGGCGTCAACATCATGAAGGGCTATATGGAGTCCGGAGAGTTCAGTCGTGGCAAGGAGAACATTCGGGCGGACGGCAGTATTGTGCTGGTGGGTAACTTCGATGTGGATGTGGAGCACCAGCAGCGTATAGGCCACTTGTTTGGCCCTATGCCGCCGGAGATGAAGGACGATACCGCCTTCATGGATCGTATTCATGCTTTCTTGCCAGGTTGGGATGTGCCCAAAGTCAGCAAGGAGCTGCTGACCAATCATTTTGGTCTGGTGAGTGACTTCCTTTCCGAGTGCTGGAGCCAGCTTCGTAACCAGAGCAGGCTGAGTGTGATTCAAAACCGTGTGTTCTTCGGTGGTGCTTTGTCCGGACGGGACACCAATGCGGTGAACAAGAGCATCAGTGGCTTGCTGAAACTGCTGTACCCGGGTGAGGCCCAGATTCCGGACGAAGACATTGAATGGGCGGTACGCATCGCCATGGAAGCCCGGCGCCGAGTGAAAGAGCAGCAGAAACGTATCGGCGCGGCAGAGTTCCGAAATACTCATTTCAGCTATGTGATGGGTGAAGACGGTGTGGAAAAGTTCGTTTCCACTCCGGAACTGCACAGTGAAAACAGTATTGGTGACGACCCGCTGGAACCTGGCCAGGTGTGGTCAATTTCCCCTGGTACTGGAGAGGAGCACCCCGGCCTTTACCGTATCGAGGTGAACGAAGGCCCGGGTTCCGGTGTGAAGGTACTGAATAAACCCGTGCCACCGGCCTTCAAGGAAAGCATTGGCTACGCAGAGCAGAACCTGTACGCCCGATCGGCCCAACTGGTCGGCGACAAAGATCCTCGCCAACACGAATTCACCGTGCAGCTGCGAGCCTTCGACGCTTCCAAATCCGGCGCCAAGCTCGGTATGGCCTCACTGATTGCCCTCAGCACCGCTTTGCTCAAGAAAAGCGTTCGAGGCGGCCTGATTATTGTGGGTGAGATCAACCTGGGCGGTTCGGTAGAGCCAGTGCATAACCCGGTGACCGTTGCCGAGATCGCGGTAGAGAAGGGCGCAACGGCCTTGCTGATGCCCGTTGCCTGCCGCCGGCAGTTGTTTGATTTGTCGGACGAGATGGCAACGAAGATCGATATTCAGTTTTACTCTGATGCCCGGGATGCGTTGATTAAGGCGATGGTGGAGTAGCTCTGGATAGCTGAATCCTTGGTTCTAATGGACTCCAAGTGTACTTGAAGTGACCTTTCGGGATGGCCTCGCCGCCACTCGATTTGCTTAAGTCCACTTGGGGTGCACTTGGAGTCCATTACTGTCGTCGCACCCCTCGTTATAAGCCGAATTGATATGGTTAACTATCTGTTGTCATTAAGTAAAAATCTTGAGTTTACGCAGGAAATTCGCGTTTTCACGCGTTGATATCTACGGAGCAGTTTGCCAGACTTATCATCAAATCCTCGCATCCATTATTGGATTAAGAGGGGTGCTAGCTGAGCATTTTAAATAATCAGCAATTACTTCCGGCTCCGCCGGACTCAGAAACGGTCCCCGTGATCACCCTCCTCAATGGATCTCCGAGATCCAATCCAAAACTGCCGGCCACGCCAGCAACTCCCGCACGTGCGTCTTATCGACGCCAACACAAAACCCGATCCGCTATCCACTCAGCAGTGCTGCTGTTTATATAGTGAGATGGATATAGGTAAGAGACTTGCAAACACACTGATATCAGTAAGTTGCAAGCCTAATCAATGACCGAAAATTGCGGAAAAGGTCTACGTTAACTCCGCAACTGAGCAACAAGGAACGTTACCAGCGCATCATCGTTGGCTGCTCGCCTCCCCGGTCATCCCACCGCCGTCAGGCAAAACCTCCGTTGCGATATCTCGCTGATTACGAGATGCCGCTCCCCGTACACGCTGTCGATTTTCGATCTCGTGTTCACGGTCCGCAATAGAGACGCAAAAGTGCTGATACAGCAGCACGATGGATGCTCCCACCGTCAGGGTTTTCTGGGCCCTGGCACAGTCACACTTAATGCGGACTACGGGGCGGAGCATCAGCGTGGGGACCGGCTCTGAGCCCCAGATTCCGCATGGTTGGCCACGCACTCTGTATTCAAGATTTTTCAACAGAATGGAGATGGTATGAGTAATAAATCTGTCAAACGAGGCCGCCGCTCTGCCAAGCGGAAGAAACCGGCGTACAAGCGGAATTACAACTGTGGCAAAAAACTGAGCGAGGCTATTCATAAGGCGTTGGACCAGCACTACGGTTCAGACAGCCACTTCAACACCCGAGCAACCCACAAGCGCCGCGCGTCTGTGTTTGTTCGTTACTGCAAACGCTGTGGAATGAACGATGCGAGGAGAATCGACCAGGAATTCATCCTTCAATTCGGGGCCTACATCAGAGCCCGGTTGAATGACGACTACGAGTGGCCTGATGGGCATGTCGATGAGCAAATCAGCGTCGCATACGCACACAATGCCATCAGCACGGTTAACACCGTAATGCGCGCATTTCGTGGTGATGACGCTCTGAAAGTATCGGGGCGGGAAGTTCTGGGTGTTTGCAGGCAATCGGTGAGGACCAAAGAGATAGAGGCGGATGTCCTCGATACCAAGCATGCAGCCGATCTTGCAATTGCTGCCGGATTCGAGCGTGGTGCGGCCGTAATTCTGTTAGCCCGGGCCTGGGGTATGCGGGTAAGGGAGTGCATCCTTCAAGATCTTGATCGTATGAAACGGGAAATCGAGGCCACAGGAGAGGCGGCAATCCTCAGAGGTTGCAAAGGCGGGAGAAAAGCTACGGACCGCACGATCAAGGCGAGTGAATTTCGTATGGAGGCGCTGCGTTATGCCATCGAGGTTCGACCGGAAGGATCCCGGAACTTATTGTCGGAAACCGACACGGTAAAGTCGTTTTTGCTGAACAACGTTAATCCATGCCGGCAGTTTTTGCAGTCGTCTGGAATTCCCCATTTCATGGAACTCAGGGCGGGTTTTGCCCAGGATATTTATGAGGAAGTGATGGGCGGGCCGTCACCTCTAAAAGAACCGATCCGTGACAAGGTGATGGATCGGATCGCGAGGGCGGAAGTTGCACGGCAGTTGGGCCACAACCGAGTGTCAGTAGCCAGTTCTTATGTGGGAGGCACGCGCAATGCGATTTGACCACATTTTGCGGCGATTGGATTTCAGTGCACTCAGTGACACGGAGCGGAAACGGTACATCAACCGAATGATCCGGATTGTTTCGGTAATTGAGGCGCAATTCCCTCACGTAACCCGGCCAGAGCAGATTAAGCTGCACCATTGCCAATTTTTCCGGAATGTGTGGCTGCCGGCCCGTTCGGCGTCTGACTCAACAAGAAAAGAGTATATGCGTGCTCTCGGACTACTCATCAGAGCGGCAGGGCGCCCAGAAACGTGGATGGGTGCTCTCGGTGTAAAGACATCGACGGGACAAGGAGGCCGTCCAGCGAAGATTGGTGTTAAACAGTCGAAAAAGTACTACCGTTAGCAGATGCAGGTTTAGATGGAAACGGATTGGAGAGGTCCCCACAATGCCGGTACATGAAAGTGAGACTTCCGGTGGCGACGCCCAGGAACTGTTGCAGCTGAAAGAGGCAGTTTGGAGGGACGTTCTTGAGCTATTTGAAGGAGACGAAGCTGTGGCTCGGGACTGGATGGGGCGGGCCCGGCCGTTTCTGGGTAATGTTGCGCCAGAGTGCTTGCTGCAGACTCAAGAGGATATTGTTCGACTACGGCGTTTTGTTCGGCAAATCCAGCTGGGCATTGTTCCGTAGAGGTGAGAGTTTTTCTTGGCAAAGAGCCCCGGCCATGAGGATGTGACCGGGGCGGCGCCATGGTTATTAGTGCAGTGTCGTTGACTCATCCACCAGCACGTGTCCGCCGGTATCGAAATTCAGTGTTGCCAGGATTCTCGAAGGCTCCTCAGGGGGCTGGTACATATCGATGCTGATCCAGCTCTCTCCGCGCTGCATCTGGACATTGATGTGCAGATCGCCACAACCGAATTCGGATGAGAGTGCGGCAGCCAACTTCTTTGCTTCAACGAGTGATTTCATAGTCGCTTGTCCTCTAGAACCAGGTGTTTGTTTTGATGTCGTCAAGCTGATCCACCGATGATTTTTTGGGTGGCGTGTGCGTGATGGACGATCCTGAGTTGTCGGTGTCATCGCCCAAGTTGTCGAGCGTTTCGGTGACAGTCGCGGTTCTGCCGTCCAAACAGGACAGGTCCAGTGAAGCCCTGCCCCCTTTGAAACCGTCGAGAGTCTCTGCGACAGCCAACGCTTCTTTGAGCAATGAACTGATTTGGTCGAGTACGTTCTTCATAGATAAGTCTCTTGTGGAATTGGATTATTGACCGGTCGAATTCCACAATACACGATCACAGTGTTCGACCAAGCAATTGGCCAGGAGAGCCCACTTGGCGGGGATTTGGGATGTCGGTCGGGCCAAAATTCGAGTGGCTGGGGTGTTGATATGAGTGAAGGGCAAGCTGTAGTGAGACCGTCCGTTTTGGCTCCTCTCGCCTCTACCTGGCTATGCCAAAGTGCTGCAGTTATTATCTGAATTCACGCTTTCATTAATAAGATGCAGCGGGGGTACAATAAATGCGATCAAATATTGCAAAAATGTGCGCTGAATAGGCCGGTTAAATCGAGGCTAGGAGTCTGCGCGGCAGAAGTGTTTTGAGCAAGTGACCCCGCCGCGTCGAATCACAGTTCGGCCCGAGAACGT
>NZ_JAKZAH010000044.1 GCF_023156245.1 Marinobacter bryozoorum | reverse complement strand
ATTGCTCTTGAGTATCTCAACGGTGCGATCATCGTGGTATTTCAGGATGCGTTGCTGAATGCTCAGCGGCACTCCCACAGAGGCCAGCCAGTTCGCATGCGCAAGGTTTTTGTACTTGGCGTAGCCGTTGTAAAGCGCGGTTACTGAAACCTCGCTGAGAACCTTCCTGAGAAGGCCTCTGTGCTTAGCGGTGCCAGACTGGAGCATGAAGTGCAGGTCACTGCCAAAAGCGTTCCAGAGGGCTCGTGCTTTGGCCTCACCGATACCGGTGAACTCCTTTTCATTGGCAATGAAACGGATCAGCGCTTCGCCCGTCTCGGGCAGCGTGCACTCCATCTCAGCTGGGGCGTCATACAAATGCTGCTGAAGCTCATAATCGCCTGCCTGAACGGTCTCCAGGGTCCTGACACCACGCACCCGCCATTGCTGGCCAACGGACGGCTTGATAGGCAGGGACTGGTTTTCGCATCGGATGCTGACGATGTATTTGCCGGAGTTGATTTTGTAACTGTCGGCTTTAAGGGGAATGCCCGTGAAGATCGTGTATTTATAGCCGTTATGCTGGCAGCTGGTGACACGGAAATAATCCTCATGCATCGGGCGCGACTCCGAACTCAGTGAGGACTTCGGACAGTTCACCGTAACGTTTCAGCTTGGCTTCAAGGGTTGCCACCCGGGCCTTTAACTCAATGTTTTCCTGCTCCAGCACTGAGAGCCTTCTCGATTCCATGGCTCTTTGGTTAACGCTGGGATCATAACGCTTCGGTCCTGATCGCTGGGCCTGGGCGGTTTCGGTCAGTTCTGGCAGAACACCCCGATCACGCAGGTTCTGCTCCAGATTCTCCAGCGCCGTTTTGATGGCCGGATTCTGGTGCAACGCGCTCTTTCCGATGCCTATGGCTTTGGCCACTTCGCCACGGTTTAACTGGCCCCGAAAGACGATCTGCTTAAAGTCGTCATCCGTTTGGGTGGCCACCCAGCTCTGGAAGGCACTCAGGTTCTGACGTGCTCTTTCCTGACCATTACTCATCAATTTCACCCAGGATCTTCTTGAGCCCGGTCAGGAAGCCACGAGGCAGGATTTCCGTACCCAACTCATCTTTCACTTGGCCCAATGCGTTCGCTCTAAATCCGAGTTTCTCCAACCATTCCTCGGTGCAGACGGTTTGCAACGCCTTGATCTCGTTTTCCGAACAGATCCCCTTTAACGAGGGCAGCAGCTCCACGGTGGCTTCAGGCTGGGGCTCCACATAGGTCGTCGGTCGCTTATCAATCACGATCTCGGTTGTGCTCTTCAGCATGTTGGCTTCGCTTCTGTAGCGGTCCCGCTCCCGAATGATTTGCCCGAATAGGGCACGTACTGCCGCGTCCTCAATGCGCTCCAGCAGTTGGTGGTCCTGGCTCATTCTCTTGGCTGGCCCGACCGGTGGTTTCTTCGTGGTGGTCTTTGCCTTGGCGGCCCACGCTTCGACCAGATCCCGATAATACTTGTTTGCAGTGGCACGAATCGACTGATAGCCCACACCGCCATCTTCCACGGATACGCGCCCAATGGTGGTGATGGAAAAGTCCCGAGCACCGGAGGCGAAGTAGGCGCTCAACGTTTCGTGAAGCTTATCCAGAGATGCCTTCGTCTTCGCAGTCTTGCCGTCTTTGAGGGTGTCCAGAACCGCATCGACATCAATGTTCATTCGGACACCTCCAAGGCCGGAATGCGCTTCAGAGCGCCTGACGACAGCGTGATCGGGTTGATTTGTTTGATTGCCTCAAATCCCGATTTCAGGAGCCCATCGTTCTCCAGGAACTCTTGCGCTTCGATGTAATTTGTCGCGATTCGGTAGCCTTCCATCTTGTCGTCTGGGTCCGCGATCTTAGCCATCTTTCGAACGAGCGCATTACCCACGATCAACTGTGTGTTTTCGTCCATTTCCAGAAAGACGGGCTTGTACCCGGAGCGGGCCATCATTCGACTCAAGACGTTGGTACGCTTGGCAATCGCAGGCGTCTTGCGCAGGTCATCGTGAAGGTCGGGGTAGAACTCAGCGTCCTCACAGAGCAAAGACAGGTGCAGCAATTCCGAGTCGGTTTCGATGAATTTCATGCTGACGTTGAGGTCTTCCGCAGACCCCACGGCGACCAGCTTTTGACGATCATCGTCCTCAGTTCGCCCATTCTCAATCTGGACCACTTTGTTGATCAGACTGAAGAGGGCGATGTAGTCCTTGGCGTACTTATCTGCCTCCACGCGCTGCTTCTCGTAGCGGCGCTCCAGGGCCTGAAGTTCGCTGTGCTTGAGGAACGGTTTACCGTCTTCCTCGGCAAGGAACAGCTCATCCTTCAGGGCCTCTAATTGGCCTTCAATCTCGACGGCCAGTTCAGCCGCCTGGTGCGCTTTGTAGCTGACTTGATTGAACTTGGAATTCAGAGCTGGCAGGTAGGTCGCATCGGTGATGTGCCAGCGACAGCGGGGGCAGTTTTCAGGGCCATGGGGTACCGGGCCATAAATCCTTGACTTCGCAGCTCCCGCATCTTTGATAAGGGGGCCGCCGTTCCAGCAGCCCCCTACGGTGGAGAGTTCATCTGAGCGCACGGTGTTGCCTCCGACCAGGCACAAGCCCGTGGCGCGTTCCTCCCAGCCAATCGGATTACGGTTCGCCAGCGCAGCTTCGACAGAATTGTACTGATCACCATGGAAGGCAGCGCGGAGTTGGATCTGCCTCATCTCTGCGTCCTGAAGAAAGTTCCTCAGGGACGCTTCCCCGCGTTCAACCAAGGCGGAGTCGGCCTCGCTCATTTTTTCGGCCATCACCGAGGGTGTAATCTTGTTGTAATAGATCGTCATTAACAGCCGGGTATGACCGGCCAGAAGCTTGGAGATCACCGGCAACGGCAGATCGGTGTCCATGGTGTAGCAGGTAATCAACGAGACCCGAAGGCTGTGCAGCGGGTATTCCGTTGACACCTTGTTCCCTTCTCTCCCCTCGAAGTCATCGCTGTAATCTTTCACAAACCGGAGGCGCTCCCCGTCTTTCATCCTCAGGCCCGACTGGAACAAATCTTCTTCCAGTTTCGACAACAGGCGGTACCAGGGATTCCCCAGTGTGCCGCCGGAAATCGGGAAGCGTGAGTTTCTCTCTCGGAATAGAAACGCAAACTCGCCCATCTCGGCTAATTGCTTCTTGGATTTGGTCTTGCCAATATTTTTTGCTTGAAGCTCGGTACCATTAACCAACCGGTCGATGGGGTTATATTTTTCCTGCCAGTTGCGGAGCTTTTCCAGCCAATACAGCAGTTCTTCGTGCTGCCAGGGGATAGTGTAGCCGCGCTGAATCTCATCCTTGTTTTGGTCGGCGGTTTTATTGGTGGAAACGTACAGCCCGGAGGCATAACTCTCCGTCATCGAGTCGTAAATGCGCCGGAAGATGCCTTTCTGGTAGGGACGCTTGGGCGTCCCATACTTGAAGGGGTGTTTGGTGTTTTCCACCCATTGCCCACCTTCGTAGCGCCACGTATCACCTTCACCGGAATCCAGAAACCGTACCTGAAAAGAACGAAGCGGCAGATGGAGCTTGGTAAATAGAAACATCGCCATCACAGGCGACCAGATCTCATGGATCTCAACTCTCTTCATGTTCCTGTTCACAATCCGTTTACGGGCAATGCAATCCGGATCATCGGGATCAATGACCTCCGGAGGCACTTCCATCCACGCCTGATTGCCAGACTGAAGTTGACCGATGGCCCAACGCCAGTCTTTAAAATGAAACCCGACCCATGGCGTTTTATTGCCGGAGTCATCGGTTGGATAGGGACAGAGGATGTGCCTGGCTTGCTGGATATAGCGATAGGGTAACGGGCTGTGGACGGTTTCGGTGCTTGATTTGTTTTCCTTGATTTTTTCGAACGGATTAGGGAACAGGGGCCGCTCGACGCCGTGATCATCCTCGGTACTCAAATGGTGCTTGAGGATGTAGTCGCATAAATCGACCGTAAACGAAATGAATTTACAGCTCTCTGTATTCCCTCTACCGCTATTCAGAAAGGCATCAAACTCTTCACTGGATACTTTGTGGCCACTCGGATGGCCCTTGAACATTGTGGCTACGTCAGCGGCATACGGGGCTTTCGCGTTCAGGTAAAGAAGAAATTTTCTTATACCCCTCAAACGCTTATCAACGCCTTTATCTTGCGTTGTTAGCCATTCAGCGGCGTACTGCTGCCATTGCAGCCAGTCGTGCCCCAGTTCCTCAGTCACCCAACCCAGCGTCAGATCCCTGGTGTAGCCTTTGCTTCCTGATTTTTTAGTCATGTTATCGCTTCCCTAAACGTGGATTCTTGCCGGTAAAGTTGCCGTTTGGATCAATGTCTTCAAAACCCTGTTCTGCTAACGTCCTCCAGTCGAAAGAGGCGGCAGTCTTTTCTTTATCCGATCCCAACTGAAGTTGTTGTGTTGCCTGGGACAGCGCTTCTGAGACTTTCACGCTGGAGGGCATGGTGTAAGGAACCTGAGACTCCAGACTTGCGTGATGCAGGCACTTTTTGCGAATGAGTGGATCTACCCCAGCATCCGTCAAACGGCGGCCATAATTGTGGCGATGCCCATGAGGATCGAGCCCTACGCTCTTGTTAGGTTCGAGGCCAATTCGTCTTAATCCTGCGGCATAGCTTTGGTTGAAGGCATTGTAGGTATAGGGATTGCCCAGATAGCGAGAGTCGAAGCTGATAAACGCATAGGGGTGATGGCACTCCAACGATGCACGGAAAACCAAATACTGTCGCCACAGCAACATGAATATCCGAGCAAACTCCTGAGGGAAGAAGTACGCCTCCAGGTAACCATCCTTGTGATCCAGGGTTTTGGATTTCCAGCCGAGATGCTGGGTGTTTTGCATCTCCTGACGCGGTATGCGTGAATACTTTTCTTGTAGGTACGCCTTGCGTGTTTTTATCCCTTTTCGGGACTTCCATCCTTCAGGTGCCTTACCTTCTATCTCGTTGTAGATTCTCACGATTGCCCGATCCGGATCGGAGGGGGCCTCGAAGACATCTGTGACCCAAAGCAACAGTGCTTCGCTCCGCCTCAACCCGGCCGCGTGCATCAGGAGCAAGATAAGCTTGTCCCGCAGGGCAACTCGCGGGTCTTTGGCTCCTCCCAAGCCCTTCATGTAGAAGTCTTCAAACTTTCCCGTAGGGAAGGCAATGGCATCGTCATTGGTTCTTGCCAGAGGCGTTCTGCCCTTGATGCTGCGGGCTCTCTTGACAGTATTGTTGATCGACTTGTCTTTGATGTGTCCGAGGAAATCGTTCTGGTTGCGCCTAAACCAAGCGGCATACTGGATGCGCTCCTCATGTCGAGTGGCTGTCCGCAAGGTATTAAGAGGCTTGCCCAGACCTTTGTCCGAGAGCCAATTGGTGAAATTCGTCAGATTGCTGATGTGTCGATGTATCGTGCTATTACTGGCCGGTATCCAATAAAGGCCAGAGGGGTCCAATCCATCTTCACCGATGGTGCCGCTGTAGAGCCGTCGGACAAAGGCCGCGAACAACGCTTCGGGTTCATCGAACATGCCTTCGTTGGCACTCATGAACTCGATGAGGAGCCTAATCGACTGAATATGGCTAGTGATTGTTGAAAGTGAGATGCCGTTTAGGTGAAGGCTAAGCACATAATCTGTGACTGACCCCAAAACCCCTTGGTCAGTCAGAATGACCGGAATCTCTGTGGCCACTCCACTTTTGTCCTGAACTACCTTGGCTGTAACCTTCGTTGCAAACATCCTTGATGCCCTACACATATTACACAGTATTCACTATACATATAGTTCATTCTTCAGGAAAAAGAAACCCCCAATTAAGGGGGTTTTTATCAAAATTACACAGGTCTAGGTACTATACAGAAGCCCTGCGGGGCTTTTTTCTTGGTAGCATAATGCCCTGAAGCCATTTCTGATCCGGAAGCCTCAATGCCTGATCTTTCAGTATCCGACCAGCCCGGCTACAGCCTGGTGATCACCGGCGCTCCCTATGTGAGCCAGGCCCCTGCCTCGGCCTACGACTTCTGCCAAGCGCTGCTCGACTCTGGCCACAGGGTTGACCTGGTCTTCCTGTATGGCGACGGGGTTCACCTGGCCTCGGCACTGAACACCCCGCCATCCGATGAAACAGACTGGACCGGCCGCTGGCAGACCTTGTCACGCGAACACAGGATTACGCCAGTGGTCTGCATCGCCTCTGCCCTGCGCCGTGGATTGCTCAACGAGGAAGAAGCCCGCCGCTATCAAAAGCCCGCTGCCAATCTTGCGGAGGGTTTTACCATTGCCGGACTCGGGGAGTGGGTGGAAGCCGTAAACCGCTCGGAGCGCGTGGTGTATTTCCATGGAGCCGCATGATATGGCTGACAGAGACCGTACCGGAACCCTGCTGATTGTGATCGACAACCCGCCCTACGGTGACTGGCGTGGTCGTGAGGCACTGGATATGGCCCTGTCGATGGCGGCGTTTGATCAGCCTGTCGCCCTCCTGTTCCGGGGTGAAGGGGTTAACTGGCTGAGAGTCCGCCAGAAGGGAGCGGCCATCCATCAGAAAACCGTGAGCCGTAACCTGGGGGCCGCACGGATGTTCGGCGTTGCCGATATTTTCGCAGACCAGGGAGCCATGGCCCGCTTCGGTATCGATCAGACCGAGCCAGGAGCCGAGCTCATCAACGCCGATGCCGATTTTTACAACCGCTTCCGGGAGGTAATTCAGCCATGAGCAATGCCGCAATGAGTGGCCCTGACACAGGCAGTGAAGCGCAGCCCACACTGCATCTGCTCAACAAGGCGCCCTCACACCCCCGGTTTCCTGTTTGCCTTGGCTCTGTGGGGCCTGAAGACCACCTCCTGCTGATCGAAAACGCGGTCGTTGCCCTGACCGACAACTCGGTTACGCTACCTCCCCGAACCAGTGCAATGATGCCGGACTGCCAGGCCCGGGGGCTTGCTGACCTGGTGGGCAGCACCGTGGACCTGGTCACCCCTGCCGGCATGGTTGCGCTTACCGACCGTTTTCAACGCATTATCAGCTGGTGACTGTTTCAGGAGACGATTGCGGATGGCTCTACCCGAACGAAACAACGAAGGTTTTCTGGAGAATGCCTGGCAATGGGATAAAGCCACGGCCGAGGTGATTGCTGCGGAATCCGGTATTTCCCTGACCGATGACCACTGGGAAATAATCGGGTTATTGCGGGAATTCTATAAGCAACATGAAATGTCTCCCCCCTCCAACCGGCTGTTTGTAAAAGCCGTGAAGGAAATACTGGGAGAAGACAAAGGCAACAGCATCTACCTGATGCAGTTGTTTCCCGGAACACCCGCCAAGACTGCCTGCCGCATAGCGGGACTGCCCCGGCCAACCAACTGCCTGTAGCCATCCGGTCATTTGCAGGCCATACCGCCAGCTGCACCCGCGCAGAGCCATGCCTGGCGCACAATAAAAAACCCCGGCCATCTGGGCCGGGGCTTTTCAGGGCAATGCAGGCCGGCAGCGGCCTGGCGAAACCAACCACTTACTGGTAGTACGCATTTTCCTTGTAGGAATGGTCGGTGACATCCCGCACCTGGGTGATCTCCGGTACCCGCTCTTTCAGGGTAGCCTCGACACCCTGCTTCAGGGTGAGGCTGACGGCGCTGCAACCCTGGCAGCCGCCACCGAACCGCAGCACTGCCACGGATTCATCAACGATTTCCACCAACTGAACGTCGCCGCCGTGAGAGGCCAGCCCCGGATTGATTTCGGAAGCAAGCACATAGTTTACGCGATCCGGAAGCGGTGCATCATCGTCGATCTTGGGCACCTTGGCGTTCGGCGCCTTGATGGTTAGCTGGCCGCCCATCTGGTCCTTGGCGTAGTCCACATAGGCTTCTTCCAGGAACGGCACCGAGTTGTGATCCAGGAACAGGGTGAACTTTTCCAGGTCCAGCTGTTCATCGGTCGGCACCACCTCGTTAGGCGGGCAGTAGGCAAGGCAGGTCTCGGCGTGCTTGGTGCCCGGCTGGGTCACAAAGATACGCACACCCATGCCTTCCACGTCCTGCTTGTTGATCAGTTCGGCAAGATAGTCTCTTGCTGAGTCAGTAACAGTAACCAATGCCATTTCGTCAACCTGTCAGAAAATGTGATGTTATTTTAACGGAGTTCGCGGGATCCTGAAAGACCAAGTAAAATAGTCAGACTTTATACTGGATATAGTCGCAACCCCGTCAATTAAAGGGGCAGCCACTTGATCCATGTCAGGGCCCACAGGACGCCATGGAACAACTTTGGTATTATGCGCGGTCCTTAATTGCACACTCATTACTCCCGGAAAGACCTGACCATGACCGATCGCGCAACACGAATCGCCCAGCTCAAACAAGCTCTCAAGGAACGCATTGTCGTCCTCGATGGCGGCATGGGCACGATGATCCAGAACGAAAAACTGGATGAGGCCGCGTTCCGCGGTGAGCGATTCCGGGACTTCGAGCGTGAGGTCAAGGGCAATAACGACCTTCTGTGCCTGACCCAGCGGGATCTTTTGACCCGCATCCATGCTGACTACCTCGAAGCCGGCGCAGACATCATCGAAACCAACACCTTCAATTCCACCCGGCTGTCCCAGTCGGACTATGGTCTGGAGGAGCTGGTACCGGAGCTGAACCTTGAGTCGGCAAGGCTGGCCAGGGCCATCGCCGACGAGTTTACCGCCCGCAACCCGGACAAGCCCCGCTTCGTCGCTGGCGCCATCGGGCCCACCTCCCGCACGGCGTCAATCTCTCCGGACGTCAACAATCCCGGTTACCGGAACGTCGACTTCCAGACCCTGGTCGATAACTACTATGAAGCCGCCAAGTACCTGTCCGAGGGCGGTTGCGACCTGTTGCTGATCGAAACCATCTTCGACACCCTCAACGCCAAGGCTGCCATCTACGCGGTACAGCAGTACTTTGAGGATTGCGGTGTCGAATTGCCCCTGATGATTTCCGGCACCATTACCGATGCCTCCGGGCGCACCCTGTCCGGCCAGACCACCGAAGCCTTCTGGAACTCCGTAGCCCACGCCAGACCGCTAACCGTAGGGCTGAACTGCGCCCTCGGAGCCGATGCCCTGCGGCCCTACGTGGAAGAGCTGTCGGCCAAGGCCGACACCTATGTCAGCGCCCACCCCAACGCTGGCCTGCCTAACGAATTCGGCGAATATGACCAATCCCCCGAAGAAATGGCGTCCGTCATTGAAGGCTTTGCCCGTGACGGCTTCCTGAACATTATTGGTGGTTGCTGCGGTTCACGCCCCGATCATATCGCCGCCGTTGCCGAGGCAGTCGCCAAGTATCCGCCCCGCCAGGTCCCCGAACGCCCGAGCGTGCTTCGCCTATCGGGCCTGGAACCCTTCACCGGGGATGAGAACACCCTGTTTATCAACGTGGGTGAGCGCACCAACGTTACCGGCTCCAAACGCTTCCTGCGCCTGATCAAGGAGGAACAGTACGAGGAAGCCCTGAGTGTTGCCCGGGACCAGGTGGAAAATGGTGCCCAGATCATCGATATCAACATGGATGAGGGCATGCTGGACTCGAAGGAAGTGATGGTCACCTTCCTGAAGCTGGTAGCCTCGGAGCCGGACATTTCCCGCGTACCCATCATGCTGGACTCTTCCAAGTGGGAGGTGATCGAGGCCGGGCTACGCTGTGTACAAGGCAAGTCCGTCGTTAACTCCATTTCCCTCAAGGAAGGTGAGGAAGAGTTCCTCAAACGGGCGCGGGACTGCATGCGTTATGGTGCCGCGGTGGTCGTCATGGCCTTTGACGAGCAGGGCCAGGCCGATACCTTCGAGCGCAAGACGGAGATCTGCAAACGTTCCTACGACCTGCTGGTGGGCATGGGGTTCAACCCCGGGGACATCATCTTTGACCCCAACATCTTTGCCATTGCCACCGGCATCGAAGAACACAACAACTACGCCGTGGACTTTATCAACGCCACCCGCTGGATCCGGGAGCACCTGCCCCATGCTTCGATTTCAGGCGGCGTGAGTAACGTTTCCTTCTCCTTCCGGGGCAACGATGTGGTGCGCGAAGCTATCCACTCGGTGTTCCTGTACCACGCCATCAAGGCAGGCATGAATATGGGTATCGTCAACCCGGGCCAGCTGGTGGTCTATGACGAGATCGACCCGGAACTCAAAGAGCTGGTTGAAGACGTGGTACTGAATCGCCGGGACGACGGCACCGACCGGCTCCTGGAGATTGCAGAACGCTACAAGGGCCTGGGCGGCAAGACCCGCGAGGAAGACCTGGCCTGGCGTGAATGGCCTGTAGAGAAACGGGTTGAGCATGCCCTGGTGAAAGGTATCACCACCTACATCCTCGAAGACGCCGAAGAATGTCGCCAGCGCGCCGAGCACCCCATCGAGGTGATCGAGGGCCCGCTGATGGATGGCATGAACGTCGTCGGCGACCTCTTCGGTGATGGCAAGATGTTCCTGCCGCAGGTGGTGAAAAGCGCCCGTGTCATGAAACAGGCCGTCGCCCACCTGATCCCCTACATCGAGGCGGAGAAATCCGAGGACCAGAAAGCCAAGGGCAAGATCCTGATGGCTACCGTCAAGGGCGATGTCCATGACATCGGCAAGAACATCGTGGGCGTGGTATTGCAGTGCAACAACTACGAGGTGATCGACCTCGGGGTAATGGTGCCCTGCGAAAAGATCCTGGAGACCGCTCGCAAGGAGAATGTCGACATCATCGGACTTTCCGGCCTGATCACACCATCCCTGGATGAGATGGTGCACGTAGCCCGTGAGATGCAGCGCCTGGAGTTCAATATCCCCCTGATGATTGGTGGCGCCACCACGTCCAAGGCCCACACGGCGGTCAAGATCGAACCCCAGTACAAGAACGACGTGGCACTGTATGTGTCCGATGCATCCCGATGCGTCAACGTCGCCTCCACCCTGCTCAGCCGCAAAGGCAAACCGGCATACGTGGAAG
The DNA here is from genome assembly GCF_023156245.1 of Marinobacter bryozoorum. Taxonomy (GTDB): domain Bacteria; phylum Pseudomonadota; class Gammaproteobacteria; order Pseudomonadales; family Oleiphilaceae; genus Marinobacter; species Marinobacter bryozoorum. The sequence continues at coordinate 16,990 of NZ_JAKZAH010000044.1, read as the reverse complement.
GTATCCGCAAGGAATACGACGAGATTCGCGAGCGCCGCAAGAACCGGGGCGACCGCACCAAGCTGGTTTCCCTGACCGAAGCCCGTGAGCGTGCTCCAGACATCGACTTCACCGGGCACCGGCCAGTACGTCCTTCCTTCCTCGGATTGCGCAGTTTTGAGGACTATGACCTGGCAGAGCTGGTGGACTATATTGACTGGACCCCGTTCTTCATTTCATGGGACATTGCCGGCAAATACCCGGCTGTGCTGGACGACCCCAAGCGGGGTGAAGTCGCTCGCAGTCTGTTCAACGACGCCCAGGCCATCCTCAAGCGGATGATCGAGGAAAAGCGGGTCAGGGCCCGGGCGGTCATCGGCTTCTGGCCGGCCCGTCGGCGCGGCGATGATATCGTCATTTACAGGGACGAATCCTGCAGCGATGAACTTACCGTGCTGCATCACCTGAGGCAGCAGGACGAGAAAGCGCCCGGGCAGCCCATGCGGGCCTTGTCAGACTTCATTGCCCCGGAATCCGACGACTGTGACTATGTGGGCGGTTTCGCGGTAACCACCGGCATTGGCGCCGAGGAATTCTCCCTGGAGTTCAAGGACGCCAACGACGACTACAACGCCATCATGGTCAAGGCCCTGGCCGATCGCCTGGCTGAAGCCTTCGCGGAACGCATGCATGAACGTGTGCGCAAGGAATTCTGGGGCTACCAGCCAGAAGAGACACTGGATAACAATGACCTGATCCGGGAGAAATATCAGGGTATCCGCCCTGCCCCAGGCTACCCCGCGTGCCCGGACCACACCGAGAAGGAAACCTTGTTCGAACTGCTGCAGGCGACGGAAAACGCCGGCATCGAGCTGACCGAACACTTCGCCATGTTCCCCACAGCCGCGGTTTCCGGCTGGTACTTTGCGCACCCTGAATCGAAGTACTTTGCGGTGGGCAAGATTGGCAAGGACCAGGTGGCGGATTACGCAGAGCGTAAAGGTCTGAGCAAGGCCGAAGCCGAACGCTGGCTTGCCCCGAGCCTCGCCTACGATCCGGCGGAATAGGTTGGCGACCGGAGGGTCGGTGTTGGGTGGCGCAAGAAACCTTGAGTTCTCAACGGCCACCCGGCATTCTCAATAGAACAAGAATAATCCGCAACGGGAGTTACCATGTCAGACCAGATCTCAGAACAGTCCCGCAACGACGATGTCCCGGCCCGCCGCAAAGGGCCGGGCGTACTGAAGGTTCTACAGAGCGTGTTGGCGGGCGCCTTCGGGGTTCAGTCAGGCAAGCGCCATGAAGAGGATTTCAACAGTCATAGCGCGGTGCCCTATATCGTGGCTGGCTTACTGTTTACCTTTGGTTTTATCGGAGTGTTAGCGCTGATTGTACAGTGGGTACTGTCGTCCCAATAACAGGCTCAGGGACGCATACCGGGAACGTGGCAGGAACTGACTGGCAGGCTCACCCCGGGGTGGCACCTGCCGCCAGGCAGGCCGCCGGTGCTACTGACCGGATACCCAGGTGACGGCGAAAGCCACCACCAGCACAACCAGCATGGTGAATGCGATGGCATCGACCTGACTGTCTTTCAGGGTACTTTTCTTCATAGACGGTTCTCCGTTATTGCTGTTATTGGTCTTGTTTTTCCTCGAATTCCGGCTACCGCGTCCGGCCCTCCTAATTTAGGTTACCTTCCCGGGCAAGTCCACCCGCCCGTACCCTGGATTGCTGTTTTTGTTAACCGGCAAGCCATCATACAGTCCCGGAAAATCGCACCCTACTTATCACTTAAATCGATTACCATATTTGGAAATAATCATTTTAAGAATAAGGGCGTGGTGCTATCCTGCTCCGCATCTGCACTGATTGACCGATGTCATCCCGATCCAGGAACAGTGCCCGGCTTATTCAGGGACACCCGATTATGTACGTTTACGATGAACACGACCGGCAGCTTCTGGCAGAGCGCGTTGCCCAGTTCCGGGACCAGACCGATCGTGCGCTCGCCGGCGAGCTGAGCGAAGACGAATTCCTTCCCCTGCGCCTCCAGAATGGGCTCTATGTCCAGCGCCTGGCACCCATGCTGCGCATGTGCGTGCCCTACGGCATGCTGCGTTCGAAGCAGCTCCGCCGCCTGGCGCGGATTACCCGTGACTATGACAAGGGCTATGCCCATTTCACCACCCGCCAGAACGTCCAGCTGAACTGGCCAGCGCTGGAGGATGTTCCCGACATCCTCGCGGAACTGGCAGAGGTGGAGATGCACGCCAACCAGACCAGTGGCAACTGCATTCGTAATACCACTACAGATCAGTTTGCCGGCGTTCAGTCCGATGAAATTGCCGACCCGCGGCCCTACTGCGAAATTATCCGGCAGTGGTCCACCTACCATCCTGAGTTTGCCTTTCTGCCCCGCAAATTCAAGGTGGCGGTGAATGCATCCGAGTATACTGACCGTGCGGCCATCCAGGTCCACGATATCGGCCTGCAAATGGTGCGTAACGCGGCCGGTGAGCTTGGCTTCCGCGTCCACGTGGGCGGCGGCCTGGGCCGTACGCCCATGGTGGGGCCGGTTATTCGTGACTTTATCCCGGAACTGGACCTGCTCACCTATCTCGAAGCGATCCTGCGTGTGTACAACCGTTATGGCCGCCGGGACAACAAGTACAAGGCACGGATCAAGATCCTTGTGAAAGCCCTGACCCCAGAGGGCTTTGCTGAACGGGTAGAAGCAGAGTGGGCTCATATCAAGGACTCCCCCACCCGGCTTACCCGCGATGCCATCGAGCGCATGAAAGGCTTCTTCACCGAACCTGCCTACGAAGACCTGCAGGACAACCCAGCGGCGCTGGAAACGGCGCGCAACGATAGCAAGGCGTTCGCCAACTGGGTTGGCCGAAATGTGGACCGCCACAAGAAGCCGGGCTATGGGATTGTGACGCTGACCATGAAAAAAACCGGTACACCGCCGGGCGATGTCACCGATCGTCAACTGGAACAGATCGCGGACCTGGCGGACCAGTACAGCTTCGGCGAAGTGCGGGTTACCCACCAGCAGAATGTGGTACTGGCAGATGTCCGCCAGGATCAGTTGTTCGAGCTCTGGCAGGCGATCCGCCCTATGGGCTTTGCCACCGCAAACCTGAACACCCTGACGGATATTATCTGCTGCCCGGGGGGCGACTACTGTGCCCTGGCCAACGCCAAGTCCATTCCGGTAGCCGAGTCCATTCAGCGCCGTTTTGACAACCTGGACTTCCTGTACGACCTGGGCAACATCGACCTGAACATTTCCGGCTGCATGAACGCCTGCGGTCACCACCATGTCGGCCATATCGGTGTGCTGGGCGTGGACAAGAAAGGCGAGGAGTACTACCAGATCAGCCTTGGCGGGGCATCACAGCACGATGCCGCCATTGGCAAGATCCTGGGGCCCTCCTTCGCCCGGGACGACATGCCCCAGGTGATCGAGAAGCTTATCCATGTCTATGTGGACAACCGGACTGAAGAAGAAGAGTTCCTCGATACCTATCGCCGTATCGGGATCGCCCCCTTCAAGGAGCGTGTATATGCGTAATATCGTCAAACACGACGGCACCATCATGGCCGATGCCTGGCAGTTGCTCGAGCGACCGGCCGAGGGTGACTCGCTGACCCTGCCGGAAGGCCCGTGCCTGGTACCCGCGGAACTGTGGCTGGCAGGCCATGAGCACTTCGCCGGTAATGACCGGATTGGCCTCTGGCTCGACAGCCATGAAGAGCCGGAGCTGATTGCAGAGCACATCCACCAGCTTCCGCTGGTTGCGGTGAACTTTCCCAAGTTCAGTGACGGTCGCGGGTACTCCACCGCCCGCCTGCTCCGGGAACGCTTTGGCTATCAGGGTGAGCTGCGCGCGATCGGCGATGTGCTGCTCGACCAGCTTCAGTTCATGAAGCGCTGCGGCTTTGACAGCTATGCCCTGCGCCCGGACAAGGACATCAACAAGGCGCCTCGTTGCCTGAACGTCTTCAGCAACCCCTACCAGGCCGCCACTGACAACGACGAACCACTGTTCCGTCGACGGGGCGAGTTTCCGGTCGCAGCCACCGCCTGATTTCCGAAAAGCCAAAAAAAAAACGCTGGTCCCAGAGGGCCAGCGTTTTTTGTTTTCTGGCCGGAACTGCCAGCGAATGGAGTCCGGCCGCATCTTCTGATCTCAGCGGGCGTGGTCCAGAGCGATCTTGCCCACGGATTCACCTTTCAGGAACGCCTTCAGCGCACCGTCCAGGTCACCCCGGCCAATATCCCGGGCTGCCGCCTCGGTTTTCGGGCATGCCCAGTCGGATGCCAGCATTTTCCAGACCTGGCGTTTCTGGTCCAGGGGAATTTCCACGGAGTCCACACCCAGCAGATTGACGCCCCGCAGAATAAACGGCATCACGGTGGTTTCTACCTTGGGGCCAGCAACCAGGCCGCAACAGGACACTGAGCCACCCGGCAGAACCTGTTTGAGCAATTCGGCTAATGGCGCCCCGCCAACCGTATCAACGGCGTTGGCATAGACCGGCTTGAGCATCGGCTTGGGTGAGGCCTCGAGAGATTCCCGGCCAACCACTTCAGATGCGCCCAGCGCCTTGAGGGCATCTACCTGATCCTTCTTGCCGGATACCGCCGTTACCGTAAAACCCAGGCCTGCCAGGATTTCAACGGCCACCGTACCAACGGCTCCACTGGCGCCGGTGACTACTACTGGTCCCTGTTCCGGGGCTGCGCCCATTCTCAGCAGCTTGTTGACGCAAAGCCCCGCCGTTAACCCGGCGGTGCCATAAATCATAGCCTTGCGGGCATCCCATCCGGCAGGCATTTCCACACACCAGTCAGCCGGTACACGGATATACTCACCGAACCCACCGGGGGTGTTCATGCCAAGATCGTAGCCTGTCACGATTACCTGGCTGCCTTTGCCCGGGGTTCCAGCTGACTCGACCACTTCACCGGCGGCATCGATACCCGGGGTATGGGGGAAGTTGCGGGTTACCCCCTTGTTGCCGGACGCCGACAGCGCATCCTTGTAGTTCAGCGAGGAGTGAGTAACACGAATCAGCACCTCATTGGCAGGCAGATCGGCCACACGGCAAGTTTCTTCGGCGCCCACGTACTCGCCATCCTTTTCATGGACACGCCACGCCTTGTATTCGATGTCATTACTCATAGTGATCCTCCTGGGGGGGGGTTGGGAATTGTTATTGGAGATTCTGGTTGCGAAAAGCACTCAGTACTCGCCAGACCGTATGCTCCAGAGCCGTGCTGGTCGCCAGCCCGAGTTTCTCCGGAAGGGTGCGCTTGCGCTGGAAGCCTACCGAGACCACCTCGGATCGCTCACAGGCGTCAATCAGGTACTCGTCTGAGGTCTTCACCTCATCGATAAGCTTCACCTCCAGGGCACGGGAGCCAAACCAGATGTCGCCGTTGGACACCTGGTCGATATCCAGCTCCGGACGGCGCTCGCTGACGTAGTCCTTGAACAGGTGATGGGTGTCTTCCAGGTCGTCCAGGAACTTGCGACGTCCTTTCTCGGTATTTTCACCAAAGACGGTCAGGGTTCGCTTGTGCTCGCCGGCCGTCAGGATCTCATAGTCTACATCGTGCTTTTTCAGTACCCGATGGAAATTCGGCAGCTGTGCGACGACACCGATGGAGCCGAGGACCGCAAAGGGTGATGCGACAATACGGTCAGCCACGCAGGCCATCATATAGCCACCACTGGCGGCCACCTTGTCGACACAGGCCGTCAGCCTGACGCCCTTGCTTCGAATTCGATCCAGCTGGGCAGCCGCCAGGCCGTAGGCATGCACCAACCCTCCGCCGCTTTCGAGCCGGATGACCACTTCATCTTTCTCAGGGTCGGCTACGGCCAGCACAGCAGTCACCGACTTACGCAGGGTCTCGGTATCCGAGGCCCTGATGTCCCCGTCGAAATCAATGACGAAGGTTCGGCCAGGCTTCGCCTCGTCACCTGCTGTACTGTGTTTCCCTTTACGGGCCTTGCGGGCAGCCTTGTCGGCTTTCTGCCTTGCCTTCTTCCAGGCCTTGCGCTGGTCAGGCTCCAGCATGCGGCCTTCGATAGCTTCACGCAGCTTGCGGTATTTTTCGTTGAGCCGGCGAACCGTAAGCTCGCCCTCATCGTCCCCTTCGCCACGACTTCGCTGTACGGCGGCGGCCGCAAGTGACATCACAATCACTATAGCGACGACAAAGGTCACTACCTTGGCGAGGAACAGTCCGTAGTCAGAGAGAAATTCCAATGCACACTCCATGATGTTCGTAGTACACGGCCTTTTACCGTGCGGGGTTGCCATTATGGTTCAGCACCACACCGCAACCGACGGAAACCCGATTGTAACCGAGGCCATGGCGTGTACAACCTCCCGCCGGGAAAAGTTATCAAACGATCGTTTGATTTTTCCTTGACACTCCCGGGTACGCCCCCTAAAGTCGGAATGAGTCGGCTGGCCGGGTAGCCCCCACCGCCCCCGCTGGAGCAGAGAATCGCAGCCGGCACCCGGCAAGGCGTGAAATCCTCACCCGCAGAGTCAGTTACACACTAAGGGAAAAATAATGTCCGTAGCCCAGGTATTCGAGAAATTCGAGCAGAACTTCAACCCGGAAGCCGCTGAAGGCATGGATCTGGTCTTCCAGTTCAATATCGAAGACGACCAGAACCACCACGTGATCGTTAAGGACGGCACCTGCAAGGTCGTTGAAGGAGACCACGACGATCCTTCCGTTACCCTGATCATGGACGCCGATACCCTCAAGGGCATCGCCTCTGGTGAGACCGACGGCATGCAGGCATTCATGTCCGGTCAGCTGCGCGCCGAAGGCGACATGATGCTGGCCACCAAGCTGGGCCAGCTGTTTTCCATGGGCTGAGCCGTTCGTGCGTACAAAAAAGGCACCCTCTCCTGGGTGCCTTTTTTGTTGGCAGACCTGAAATACCCGGCTCAGGGGCATGATCGGCTATCTCAGAGACCAGCATCGTCCAGCGAGGTCTCGGCCAAGCGGAGCAATTCCGGGTTGCGGCTGTCACGGGTGCCGATATTCTCGATGTAGTACTCCAGGGATGTGAGCGCGTCCGCCAACGATTCCAGCACCGCATTACCCGGAGGCTCTTTCACATCCAGCATGCGGGTCTGGATTGCACCAGCCACCCGGCCCATGATCCCGGCAGCCTCAGGGTCACCAATCATCTGTAAGCCACCCCAGATGCTATGGAGGGTATTCGGCAGATTGGCCAGGTGGAGCTTGTCGAAGTCGGACTCGACAAAGGCGGTAATCGCCCGCTTGGCCAGGGTCAGCGCGCTGCGTGCCTCGTCACCGACAACGATCTCCGCTTCCCGCAGGTAGAGAGAGCCTTCATGGGCCTCCGGACGGGCTACGGCCAGGGCGTCGGTCTCGGAAGTAATGCCGCGGGAAACCATTTGCTGTATGGCACTTTCCACACCAAGCACTGCGTCTGCCAGTGCATATAGCTCATCGTCAGCAGGCAAGGTTCCGGATTTCTCCCAGGTGCGCAAACGGTCAGCTTCGCTACGGGCAATATCCGCCAGGCGGTTAAGGTCAAGCATACTGAGGGTGTTGGCAAGCCGCCGCAGTGAGTCAGCAATGGTGGAGAGCTCACTGAGATCCGGTTCTATGCCCCGCTCGATAATATCGAGCCGGTCCTTGAGCTGGTTCAGTTCATCCTGCAGTGCGTTGGACAGGGACTTGAGCACATCTGCGCCCGGCCCGTAAAGACGCTTGCGGTGGGCCTCCATCATGGATTCCGGGTAGTCGGAGGGGGCCAGCTTCCACGCCGCCAGAATTCTCTGAACCTCCTGGTTCGCGGAACCGCTGCGATAAAGCAGATAAACCAGCTCACGGATGATCGCATCGTCCAGGGTGCGGCGGGCAGCCGTCCGACCCACGTACACCATATCGCGGCTGTACTTTTCGATACGCATCAACAGGCGCTTGCGGGCCTGGTTAAAGCCCATGGCGCGGTCAGTCATGGTTTCAGCCACCACCACCAGCAAACACCACAGCTGTTTCAGCTGCCCTTCTCCGCACAGGCGCGCGAAACCACGGGCCGACCTGGCAATCAGCTTCTTGCTGACTGCTTCGTTACGCTCCCGGATCACACCGACCAGGGCGACCTGAAACATCAGCCGCATGCGGCGGGCGTAGGCCTCAAACTCGGCATCGGACAGGTCGAGCGGCTCGACGGAAACGCCGGTACAGAAATCCGGTCTTTGTTCGGAATCCAGCTCGAAGAAGTGTGACTCCAGGTGCGGTGCCTCTCCCCTGGCAACCCGCAGCTCGTTGATGACAGGCAACAGTAATTCAGGGTGGTCTTCACGTTGTTGGTGGTAATACTCCACATAACGGCGGAGAATAAACAACGCACTATTGAGGGTGGTCAGCAGTATATTCTTGTCGTCACTGGCGCCCACAGGCACGTCGTTGGCAACCGCTACGGCCTCCTTGCACAGAAGCGTTCCGCCACGGAGTTCCACCAGCACGAAAATGCCCCGGAGCTGGTTCAGGTAATCGACACAGTTCTGGAGGTCTTCGCCGCTTTCACGGTTCTCCTGGAAGCGTTCCAGGCTGCTTTCCGCGTTGCGGATGGTCTGCTCGATCTCACTTTTGACGAGATCGAACGACTGGGACTTCGTCGCAAGTGACGAATGAATCATAAACGGACGCTTCCTGTCTCAGCTTTGCCTGCGCAGGTATCCCATCTTCAACATTGTCCGGGTACCTCCTGGACAGGGCTCACCTGAAGAGGAATTTCCCCGGGGACACCGACGCTCCGGCGCCCACCTGCAACGGGTACTGCCTGGTCGGGCGCCACTCCGGATTCACAGGAGCCGGAGTCGAATCTGCCCTCACGAGTTGCCGTAATTCCAGGACTGTCCATTACTTATAACACAAAAGCCTGGCCGCTCAAGTGCCTGCCGTCGCCACTTTCGAGATATCCCAAGCAGTTCTCAGTTCTGTACACGGGTCGTTGCAACCCGAACCGATACCAGCCGCTCAGGCACTGCGCCAGACCGCTTCGCTCCCGGCCTTCTCTACCGTATCCAGGAAGGCCTCGTGCGCTTCAACTTCCACATCGGAGGCACGGACTACCGCCAGCCCGGGGCGGTCTTTCGGCAGCCGCCTGATCACCTGGCCACTGTCTCCGCCATCGCTTCCCGCATCAAGCGACAGGGCTGTCTGCCCGCCCGTCAGCAGCAGGAAAACATCAGCGAGAATCTCGGAGTCAAGTAACGCTCCATGCAGGTCGCGGTTACTGTTGTCCACGCCGTAGCGCTTGCAAAGGGCATCGAGGCTGTTTTTCTGGCCCGGGTGCTTACGGCGGGCAACGGCCAGGGTGTCCAGCACCGAACAATGGTCGGCCACCTTGCGAACTGGCTTGATGCGGGCAAACTCAGCATCGATAAAGCCCACGTCGAACGCTGCATTGTGGATAACCAGCTCGGCGCCGTCGATAAACGCCAGGAACTCCTGCGCTATTTCATGGAACCGGGGCTTGTCTGCGAGGAACTCGTTGGTAATTCCGTGAACGGTGATGGCTTCCTCTTCCACTTCACGGTCGGGGTTGATATAGACGTGGTAGTGTCGCCCCGTAAGCTGTCGCTCCATCAGCTCAACACAGCCGATTTCAATGATGCGATGCCCGTCATTGGGGTCGATGCCCGTGGTTTCAGTATCCAGAACGATCTGTCTCATTACTTCACGACCCTTTTATTGCAGCCTTTTCGATACCCTGGTTGGCCAGTTCATCCGCCCGCTCGTTACCCGGCACACCGGAGTGGCCCTTTACCCAGTGCCATTTCACCTCGTGCCGGGCCACTTCCTCATCCAGTTTCCGCCAAAGGTCTTCATTCTTCACCGGTTTCCTGGCGGAGGTTTTCCACCCGTTCCGCTTCCAGCCGGCCATCCACTCTGTGATGCCCTTGCGAACGTACTGGGAGTCCGTATAGAGGTCCACCTCACACCCCCGCGTCAACGCCCTGAGCCCCTCAATGGCAGCCATCAGCTCCATGCGGTTATTAGTGGTACCTGTCTCACCACCACACAGTTCCTTCGACTTGTCCCCGTAGCGCAGCAGGACACCCCAGCCACCTGGCCCGGGGTTACCCTTGCAGGCACCATCCGTATACAGCGTTACACGTTTACTCATGATTCATCCACAGTCCGTATCCGCCCGGGTCCCTGATGGTACCGGGCCTGTCTTGAGGCGCCGAGTGTACCGGGTGTGGGCAGCGGAATCACCTTGCCGGGATGCCACATACGGCGGCGGACGATCGGTGCACAGACGCGCTTGCTGGCCAGGATGCAGTAGTAGGCACCCAGTGGCAGCATGCCCTGGGTGCCAAAATATTCCAGCAGGCTGCGACGTTCCAGAAGCCGCTCGTTCTGTAGCGGTAACCGGAAAAAGTAACTGCCGGAGCTCTCGACCGTGCAGTCAAGCAGGTTAAGCCAGTCCTCCATTCGCGAGCGCAGCAGGAACCGGCCACCCCAGGGGCCCCTTCGCCTGCGGCTGAGCAGCCGGCGAGCGCCCCAGGTACTGAGCGGGTTAAAGCCGATCACCAGTAGCTGACCACCACCACGCAGCACCCGGACTGCTTCCCGAAGCACCTGGTGTGGCCAGGCAGAGAAATCCGCGCTGTGGTGCAGGATAACCAGGTCGATCGATGCCGAGGGGAACGGCAACTCATCAGGGTCGCAGACGACGACCCCGCCTGGCAGCCCGGCATGCCAGTATGGCGTAGCGAGGATATGCTGGGTGAAATCCGTATCCGGCGCCAATATCAGGCGGTCGCTCAGGGCAATATGGAGTTGGCGCGCCCCACCGAGGTCCTGGACATGGGTATTGATGCAGGCCCGCTGGTCTTCCAGGAGCGCCTGTCCAAGCGCGGAGTGGAACCAGTTTTCCAGGTTCCGATGCGCAACCCGGTAATCCGGCCGCCGCTGACGGGCTCCCTGAAGTCGTTGCAGCCAATGGTCCCGATTGCCCTGTGCCATCCTTATCTCCCGCCCCCGATAGGCGCCCTTGGGATGGGCAGCCTGATGCACTATGATAGCAGTCACTATCTGCCACCTGAACCGAGGGCCCTATGCTGAGCATTACACCGATCCCGGCATTCTCCGACAATTACATCTGGTGCCTGGCTGATGCAGACTCCGGCAAGGCGTTGGTGGTCGACCCTGGCCAGGCGGCGCCGGTTGTCGACTACCTGGAGCGTCAGGGCCTGGAACTGGACACCATCCTGGTAACTCATCACCACCCGGACCACACCGGCGGAATTGCCGAGCTGCGCGAGCGGTATCAGCCTAAACGCATCGTGGCACCGGCAGACTCGCCGTTTACCGGGGGTACCGATACCGTCCATGCGGGTGATGAAGTAGTCTGGCAAAACCTGACCTTTGACGTGCTCGCCACACCTGGCCACACCCTTGACCATATAGCCTACTTCTCCGACACCGAGGTTTCGGGCCACCCCGTGCTATTCTGCGGAGATACCCTGTTTGCCTGTGGCTGTGGCCGGTTATTTGAGGGCACCCCGGGACAAATGGTGGAGTCGCTGGCCGGGCTGCGCAGCCTGCCAGACAACACCCTGGTCTACTGTGCCCATGAATACACACTGGCCAACCTGCGGTTCGCCCGTGACTGGCTGCCTGACGACCCGGCCCTGTCGGCATTCGAGGAACACTGCCAGGTCCTCAGGGATGACAACAAACCCACGGTTCCGGTGGTACTTGGAGATGAAAAACAGCGCAACCCCTTCCTGCGCTGGGATGACCCTGCTGTTATACGGGTGGCAACGGAGTATGGACACGAACAGGGCCTGGTGACAGACAGTGATAGCGGCGTATTTGCGGCAGTGCGTCACGGCAAGGATCATTTCTGATCCGTTACACTGTCAGCTCCCTGGTGGAGGGTGTGCCCCCTGCCGGGGAGTGCCGTTGCGATCCCGTAACGCGGGTTTGATTGACCCGGGTTACAGGCAGACATAGAATCGCCAACGTTTTTACGAACCCGATAACCCCGCTCGGAAGCCCGGGAACATCGCGGGAGTCTGCCCGACTTACCTGCCATGCAGACTTCCAGGCCCAGCCCGAGCCCTGGAATGTCGACTATGATGGCAAGACATAAGACCACCCTCACCCTCCTTACTGTATTGCTGACGGGGTGCTCCACGACTCCCGCCTGGTTTGGCAAGAGCGACGACACAGTACTCGACACCCATCAGCAGACTGTTGCCGCCGGAGATAAAGCCCTCAAGGATTCCGTAGAAGGCCGAAGCGAGGACGGTACAACCGGGCTGGATGATTCCATAGAGCCTTCCCTCAAGGAGACAGCCAGGAACGCACGTGACCGGCTCGAGTCCGGACAGCTGTCGGTTGATGAACCCGCTGAAGAAGAGCGTGACCTGTGGACACGCCTTCGCAATGGCTTCGACATGGACCACGACCAGGGGGACGAACGGGTTCAGCAGCAGCTTGACTGGTACACCCGCCACCCGAGCTACATACAGAGGGTTGTCGAACGTGGCCGCCGCTACCTGCACTATATTGTTGACGAAACGGAGCGCCGCGGGCTACCCATGGAATATGCCCTGCTGCCAATCGTGGAAAGCGCCTTCGATCCGTTCGCCTATTCCCATGGCCGGGCGTCCGGCCTCTGGCAGTTCATCCCGGGCACCGGCCGTCACTTCGGACTGAACCAGAGCTGGTGGCACGACGACCGTCGGGATGTGATCGCTTCCACCAACGCCGCCCTCACCTACCTGGATCAGCTTGCCCAGCGCTTCAACGGGGATCCAACCCTGGCGCTGGCCGCCTATAACAGCGGTGGCGGCACCGTAAACAGCGCCATACGCCGCAACAACCGTCAAGGCAAGCCCACCGACTACTGGTCACTACAGCTACCGAGGGAAACCCGCCACTACGTTCCCAAGCTGATCGCGCTGGCCAAGATTTTCGATGACCCGGAAGCTTACGGCATTACCCTGCCGTCCCTCGAAAACGAACCCTATTTCGAAGTGGTTGAAACCGGCGGCCAGATCGACCTGGCCCACGCCGCTGAACTGGCCGGTGTGGACGTCGACGAAATCTACCTGCTGAACCCGTCGTTTAATCGCTGGGCAACGAAGCCTGAGGGCCCCCATCGCCTGCTGGTGCCCCTGGCCAGTGCAGACCGGTTCCGTCAGGGCATTGGCTCCATTGACCCTGATACCCGCATGTCCTGGCAAAGCTACCAGGTGCGCTCCGGTGACAACCTGGGGGCCATTGCCCGTCGCCATGGCACCACTCCCTCGGTACTGAAGGACGTCAACAAACTCAAAAGCGATCTTATCCGTGTTGGCCAGCAATTGCTGATCCCGTCCGCCCGTGCCGGTCAGGACAGCTACAGCCTGAGCCAGGCCCAGCGCATTGCCCGCAAGCAGGAAAGCGCTGGCCGTAAAAGCGGCGGAGAGCGTGTCGAGCACGTGGTCTCCCGGGGCGACACTTTCTGGGACATTGCAAGGGAACATGGCGTCAGCGTGCGCCAGGTCGCCGCCTGGAATGGCATGGCTCCCGGAGATCCCCTGGTACCCGGTCGCAAGCTGGTCATATGGTCGAAGAACGCCGAGGCAGCATCAGGCACCCGGGTTACCACCAATAACCGCTCCGGCATGGTCAGAAAGGTCGGCTACCGGGTGCGTCGTGGCGACTCCCTTTCCGCCATCGCCAACCGGTTTGCGGTCAATGTGCGCGACATTGCGGCCTGGAATGACCTGAATACCTCACGTTATCTGCAACCCGGACAGAGTCTGGTACTTTACGTGGACGTACGGAACAGCCCCTGACTTTCCCGGTCCAATGCTTTCGAAAGTTTCCAGGGGCTGCCCCAGGCGGCAGCCCCACCAACGACAACGGGTATAACAACAGCTATGGCCAGCCCAAGGATTTCCCGCCTCTCATCCTGTTTCCTGCTTCTGGGCACTCTGACATTAAGCACCAGCTTCGCTACGGCGGAGACGCCAGCAAACAACGCTCCACCGAACTCCGTGGAACCTGTACATGGCCTTGCCATGCATGGAGAGCCAGCATACGGGCCTGATTTCAGGCACTTTGACTACGTCAACCCGGACGCGCCCAAGGGCGGAAGGCTGCGGCTCGCCGTCAGGGCCAACGGCTATGACAGCTTTAACCCTTTCGTGGTAAGGGGTGTGGCGGCGGCAGGCCTCAGCGGCTATCTGTACGAAACCCTGCTGGTCTCGTCCGCTGACGAGCCGTTCAGTGCCTACGGCCTGATTGCCGAAAGTATCGAGACGCCGGAAGATCGCAGCTATGTTGCTTACAACCTGCGCCCGGAAGCCCAGTTCCACGATGGCCACCCGATCACCGCAGAAGACGTGGCGTTCACCTTCGAGACCCTGATGGAAGAAGGCCATCCGTTCTATCGCAGTTACTACGCCGGGGTCGAGAATGTCACCGTGGAATCCGAGCACCGGGTACGCTTTGACCTGGGCGAATCCAACAACCGGGAACTGCCGCTGATCCTGGGGCAGATGCCGGTACTTCCAGCCCACTACTATCAGGAACGCAGCTTTGGGGAGAGAGGCCTGAATCCGCCCCTGGGCAGTGGGCCATACCGCATCAAGGAGTTCGAAGCCGGTCGCTACATTACCTATGAGCGTGTAGAGAATTACTGGGCCAGGGACCTGCCGGTGCGAACAGGTCGCTACAATTTTGACCAGCTACGCTACGACTACTATTCGGATGAAACCGTGTCACTGGAGGCCTTCAAGGCGGGTGACTACGATTTCCGGGTGGAAAGCTCGGCCAAGAACTGGGCTACCGCCTATACCGGTGATCGTTTCAATAGCGGACAGATCGTTACCGAGGCCATTGAGCACGAGCGACCTGCCGGCATGCAGGCCTTCATTTTCAACAGTCGTCGTGGCCAGTTTGCCGACCCCCGGGTGCGCAGGGCTATTGCCTATGCCTTCGACTTCGACTGGGCAAACCGCAACCTCTTCCATGACCAGTACGCTCGCACCAACAGTTATTTCGAGAACAGCGAACTGGCTTCCTCAGGCCTGCCTGAAGGCCGCGAACTGGAGATTCTGGAGCCCTTCCGGGACCAGCTTCCTGAAGAAGTCTTTACCGAAGCCTACGAAGCACCCTCAACCGAGGGCGACCAGACCCTGCGGGACAACCTGCGCCAGGCGATGGCCCTGCTCAAGCAGGCCGGTTATGGAATCCAGGACGGAACCATGGTGCATGGGGAGAGCGGCGAACCCCTGTCATTCGAGTTCCTTCTCCACCAGAAGAACTTTGAACGCATCGTTCTGCCCTTCAAGAAAAACCTGGAGCGCCTGGGTATGGAAGTAGAAGTGCGGCTGGTGGATACCAACCAGTATGTCGAGCGCGTTCAGAACTTCGATTTCGACATTGTCACCCAGGTGATCGCCCAGTCGGACTCTCCCGGCAACGAGCAAAGGGATTTCTGGCACTCCTCCGTGGCCGGGATCAAGGGTTCCCGGAACTATGCCGGCGTCAGTGACCCGGTAGTCGACGCCCTGGTAGAACAGGTTATCCAGGCCCCGGACCGGGACGAGCTGGTACACCGGACCCGTGCCCTGGACCGGGTACTGCTCCACGGCCACTACGTCGTGCCACAGTGGCACCTGTCGATGGACCGGATCGCCTACTGGTCATTCCTGGAACGGCCGCAAACAACGCCCAAGAACGGCGTCGACATCGACAACTGGTGGTATGGCAACTGATTCCATGCTGATCACCACTGACCACCCCCTCCACCGGAGCTGATTGCGACTATGGGCAGCTATATCCTCCGGCGACTGGCGTTGATCATCCCGACCTTGTTCGGGATCATGCTGCTCAACTTCATCATCATTCAGGCAGCACCTGGCGGGCCTGTTGAGCAGATGCTGGCTGAGATGCAGGGCCACGGCGGCAGTGCCCTGACACGCGCTGGCGGTGGCGGCGGGGGCGAGGTCTCCAGCGGGGGAGATTCCCGGGCGTCCCGGGGGATACACCCGGAACTTCTGGCCGAGATCGAAGCAATGTATGGCTTTGACCGGCCCGCCCATGAACGCTTTTTCCAGATGGTGGCTGACTACGCCCGCTTCGACTTTGGTGATTCGTTCTATCGCGACCGCTCGGTGGTAGAGCTGGTTATTGAAAAGTTGCCGGTATCGATTTCCCTTGGCCTCTGGTCGACCCTGATTATCTACCTGGTCTCCATTCCCCTGGGCATCCGCAAGGCGGTGTCAGACGGCTCAAGGTTCGATGTCTGGACCAGCTCGCTGATTGTCGTTGGCTATGCCATACCCGGCTTCCTGTTCGCCATCCTGCTGATCGTACTGTTTGCCGGCGGCAGCTATTTCGAGGTCTTTCCCAACAGCGGCCTGACCTCCAGCAACTTTGATGAGCTGTCCTGGCCGGATAAGGTCAAGGACTACTTCTGGCACCTGGTACTGCCAGTCACGGCCAACGTCATTGGCGGCTTTGCCACCCTGACCCTGCTCACCAAGAACTCCTTCCTCGACGAGATCGGCAAGCACTATGTGGTGACGGCAAGGGCCAAGGGGCTTAGCCAGCGCCAGGTCCTCTACGGCCATGTCTTCCGTAACGCCATGCTCATTGTCATCGCCAGCATGCCAGGCGTACTGGTCAGCCTGTTCTTTACCGGATCGCTACTGATCGAGGTGATATTCTCCCTCGATGGCCTGGGGCTGCTTGGCTTCGAGGCAGCGCTCAACCGTGATTACCCGGTTATCTTCGGCACGCTGTTTATCTTCACGCTGATGGGCCTGCTGCTCAAGCTGGTAAGCGACCTCACCTATGTGGCAGTGGACCCCCGAATCGACTTTGAAAGCAGGGAGGGCTAGGAGTCTGCGCGGCAGAAGTGTTTTGAGCAAGTGACCCCGCCGCGTCGAATCACAGTTCGGCCCGAGAACG
>NZ_JAKZAH010000043.1 GCF_023156245.1 Marinobacter bryozoorum | reverse complement strand
AAGACGAAATACTGGCCGCTGAGCGGGTCGTGCTTCAACTGATTCCGGACCAGGGCGCTCAGGCCCCGGAACGATTTCCGCATATCGGTGGGCTCGGTGCACAGCCAGATCCGGGCCTGACTATCCAGCCCAATCATCCGTTCTGGCTCAGCCGCAGTTCAACGCCATTGCCCAGGCTGAGCACAATGTTCCAGCCGGGGCCGGAGGATGGAGAGTTGCCCATCAACGACGAGAGATCCAGAAAACCGGCTTCACCGGGACCTGACGACTCCTCAGTCGACGGGTCGGACAGGCGCTTGCGCCAGTTACAGAAGCTGGCGTAACCGATCTTCTCCTGTTTACAAAACTGCGGTGCTGACAAGCCGCTGGCGCGCTGCTGATCAACCAGGGTCTGCCACTGTTCTGGAGTACGGTGCTTTCTCATGGGGGTAACCTCGTATCGGGAAATGTGAGGTTACTGTAGGGCGAATCTCAGTGGGGTGGCAGAACGTCGCGGAATGAACGCTTACTTCGATCAGGCTGCTCCCGTCGCTAAACACAAGCGAACATTCGCAGGGCGTCGTTCGCCCCAGTTTTCCTTCCATTGAGACGGACAGAAATCCCTTCCGTCTAGACGCCAAAACTCGAATCGCGGTTCTGTTTCCAGGTCGATAAATTGACGCGCACACTTGGCTGTAGCTTTAATAGTCACGTAACTCAATGCTGTCACTCAGTTGGCAAGCCTCCAATCTTCTTGACACCTGATAGCTTTGTGAAGTGTTACGCTGACCCTGACCCCGTTTCAGTACCGCCCAAGGATAGGCCGGGGAAAGCGGAGCAAGGAAGTGAAGAGCAACCTGACTGACAACGAAAGCGCCAAGATGACATCCAGGAAGGGCACGATCCAAAACTATAACGGCGTGGCCACGGTGGATAAGAAACACCAGTTCGTTATTGATGCGGAGGCTTTCGGTAAAGGTCAGGAGCACCAGGCGCTGCAACCGGTGCTGGCAACCTTCGACTCCCGATTGCGGAAACTGGGCATTGCCAGGAGCATCTTCCAACATGACGCGGTCGTCACTGCCGACACCGGCTTTGCCAACTTTTGCTGCATAGTGGCAAACTTCAGACTAGCCCCGCCAGTAAAACCAGCTCGGAAAACACAACGCAAGCGCCCAGAGAGTCGCCGGTATGGCCTCCCAACTGCCTTTTCAGGTAGCTGCCCCAGATCAATGCAACGCCCAGCGTGGCCGCCAGAGCCAACGGGGCAAGAGCCTGTAGCCAGAAACTACCAAGGGCAATCACCAGGACAGTGAACAGCACCGCCGGAAGCAGTCGTTCCGTGGGGAAAGCATTCGCAACTGACCCGGTTTTGCTGGTTTTTTTGCCGGTGATGTAAGGAAGCCAACGCATCAGCAGCAGAGGCGTGAGTCTGGAGATACAGGGTGCGATTAACAGCGCCAGCCAGGTGACTTGCGACTCCACAAGCAGTGCCGCCTTCAGCAGCAGTGCCATGACCAGGGCAATGACACCGTAGGTCCCGATCTGGCTGTCTTTCATGATGCGCAGTCGATCTTCCAGAGTATAGCCGCCGCCCAGGCCATCCAGGCTGTCTGCCAGTCCGTCTTCGTGGAAAGCACCGGTCAGCCAGAGGTGCAGTACCATCACCAGTAACACGGCTACCAGCGGACTGAACATTATCTCAAGGACGCTGTAAGCAGCAGCGTAAATGATGCCGAGAAGCAGGCCGACCAGTGGGAAATAAGTGCTGCTGTTGCTCATCAGCCTGGGCGAGTAGTCGATGTTGATCAGGACGGGGAGGCGTGTCAGAAAGCTGATCGCCAGCCAGAATGTTTGCCATTCTTCGGAAAGTCGGAGTCTGGGTAGGCTCACGGTTGCCCCTTATTGAAAGGTAGAATGCCGTATTTTAAAGGCATTCGATGGGAATGAAAGGATAGCGGTATGGGACAAAAGACCCTGGTGCTGGGAGGAATTCGCTCTGGCAAGACAGCGCTGGCAGAGCAGACGGCCGCTGCGACGGGCTCGAAAGTGGTCTACGTGGCTACGGCCACTGCTGGCGATGAGGAGATGGCACAGCGTATAGAACGCCACCGCGCACTGCGTCCCGATGACTGGGGTCTGGCAGAGGAGCCGGTGTCACTGGGCCAGGCTTTAATGCAGCACAGGGATACCGACAAACCGCCCTGTTTGCTGGTGGACTGTATGAGCCTATGGCTAAGCAACCTGCTGGCCGCGGGTGACGAAACCCTGCAGCGGGAACGGGTAGCGTTTCTGGAGGGGGTGCAGAATTACCCTGGCGAGGTGGTTATTGTCAGTAATGAGGTCGGCCTTGGAATCATCGGTATGGACGCACTGACCCGCCGTTTCTGTGACGAACTGGGTCGGCTGAATCAGGACCTGGCCAGTGAGTGCCATCACGTGGTCATGAGTGTCGCTGGCTTGCCAGTGGTGCTCAAAGAAGGCAGGCAGGCGGACTGAGGATTACTCGTGCTCGGGAAGTGGGCGATGGCTGAGCAGGGCATGAAAGGTGCCGTGTTCGCTACGGTCTACCCGAATTCTACTTCGGCAGGCAAAGGGTACGGCGAAGCCTGAGAACGAGCGTTCCAGAGGGATGCCCAGCACCTCAGCCAGCAGCACGCGAATGATGCCACCATGGCAGACCAGCAGTACCTTTTTGCCCTGATGCTCCTGCAGTAAGTTATTCCAGCAAGCGGTAACCCGCTGATGCAGAATCCCCAGCGCCTCTCCTCCCGGCGGTGTGTTTGCCAGCGGATCCGACCAGAAACGTTTCAGATGGTCGCCGTACGATTCGGCCACTTCTGCACTGGTTTTCCCTTCCCATTCGCCAAAACCCACTTCGCGCATGCCGTCTTCCACGCTGAGCGGCAACCGACGTTCTGCGGCAATCGCGTCTGCGAAAGCACGACAGCGTTGCAGTGGTGAGGAAAGAATGACATCCCACTGATCTTCGCGTTGGATAGCCTTTCGCATCTGCTGCCAGCCCAGTTCGCTCAGGGGGTCATCCAGCGAGCCACGGAATTTCGGACCGCCCTGGGGTTCGCCGTGTCGTAGCAGATCAACAATGGTGCAGGAAGGCTCCACGACTAGCTCTCACTTATGCCAGCGTCGGCAAAGCTTGCCATCTGATTATGCAGTGCGCAGGCCTGTCGCAGCAGAGGGACGGCCACGGCAGCACCACTGGCCTCGCCCAGGCGCATGCCCAGATCCAGCAGTGGCGTCGCCTCCAGAGCCTGCAGAATCCTCTGGTGGCCTTTCTCCGCTGAGTGGTGGCCAAAGTGCAGCCAGGGTCTCAGCTCTGGTTGCTGGCGTACCGCCACCAGCGCAGCCACCGAGGCTATAAAGCCGTCAACCAGCACCGGTATGCCGCGCCAGGCAGCGCCCAGGTATGCCCCGCACATGGCGGCAATTTCAAAACCGCCCAGCGAAGCAAGTACCTCCAGGGGATCTTTCCCGTCACCGTGACGGTGGAGTGCCCGGTCGATAACATCGGCCTTGTGCCTGATGCCTGCCTGATCCAGCCCGGTGCCCGCGCCTGCAAGTTCGTCGGGCAATGCTGGCAGCAACGCACAGGCCATGGCTGCAGCAGTAGTCGTGTTGCCGATGCCCATGTCGCCGGCAATAAACAGGTCTGTACCGGCGGTCGCGGCCCTTGCTGCCGATTCATCACCCGCCTCAAGAGCTGCGTTCAGCTGTTCTGTGTTCATGGCCGGGCCTGCGGCAAGGTTGTTTGTCCCGGCTGCGATCCGGGCGCTGACGACGCCGGGCAGGTTTGCGGCCACTTCCCCAACGGTACCCAGATCAATGACTTCCAGTCGGGCGTCGAGTTGCCGGGCCAGAACACTGATCGCCGCGCCACCGTGGGCGAAGTTGGCGATCATTTGTGCGGTGACTTCCTGGGGATACGCCGAGATACCTTCGGCGCACACGCCGTGGTCGGCGGCAAAAATACTGATATGCACCCGGTCCACAGCCGGGCGTTCCCGCCGCTGTTGGCCGCTCAGGGCAATGGCAGTCTGCTCCAGCCGACCCAGAGAGCCGGGAGGTTTGGTGAGCAAGTTCTGGCGCTGTGTGGCCTGTTCAATCAGGTTGGCGTCAGGGCCGGCGGGGGCGCA
Source organism: Marinobacter bryozoorum (assembly GCF_023156245.1). Taxonomy (GTDB): domain Bacteria; phylum Pseudomonadota; class Gammaproteobacteria; order Pseudomonadales; family Oleiphilaceae; genus Marinobacter; species Marinobacter bryozoorum. The sequence goes on along the minus strand of NZ_JAKZAH010000043.1, from coordinate 25,243 downwards.
TGTCCAGCTTTCTGGTAACGTCATAGGTAATCCTGTTCGAGAAGGCGCCGATACTCCAACGGGCACGCGGTTGTGTCAAGCCATCGAAGCTCTAGTAGACTGTGCTTCCCTTGAAGAGTGCAAGCAGGTGGTAATTGATCGAATCGGTTGTGGTTTGTCTGGTAGCGGTCGTGCTGGATCACGTGTTGGGAGAGCCAAAGCGCGGGCATCCGGTTGTCGGGTTCGGCAATTTCGCTTCCCGCATGGAAGGCCGACTGAATCGACCGCCGGGCTCTGTGGTTCGGGGAGGTGTGGCACTTGTGCTGGTGACGTCGCCCGTGCTCGCCGTGGCCGCTGCGATCACTTATTTTCTGAATGGGCCCTTGCTCTGGGCGCTGGAAGCCGTCTGCCTTTGGCTGGCGCTTTCATTAAGGGGGCTGGCCGAGCACGGGCGGGCTGTCCTGTTGCCACTGACGATGGGAGACACGGCAACGGCACGGGATGCCGTTAGCCGTATCGTCAGCCGCGATGCGACCCAGCTGGATGATGCGGGTATCGCCACGGCGGCGACTGAATCCATGCTGGAGAACGGAGCCGATGCAGTCTTTGCCAGCCTGTTCTGGTTTCTGGTCGCTGGCCTGCCGGGTCTGCTGCTGCACCGAATGGTCAATACGCTGGATGCAATGTGGGGCTATCGCAATGAACGGTTTAATGAATTCGGGCGCTGCGCGGCCCGCCTGGATGATCTGCTGAACTGGATTCCTGCTCGGCTGACCGCGACGACTTACGCATTGCTGGGGCGCACCCGGCTGGCTATGCAGTGCTGGCGGGAGCAGGCGACTCAATGGGACAGTCCAAATGCAGGTCCGGTCATGGCGTCGGGGGCTGGTGCGCTGGGTGTCGAGCTGGGTGGGCCGGCTCCCTATCGTGAGGGACTTCGCAAGCGGCCTTTGCTGGGTGCGGGTGTCACGGCGTCGGCTGACACCGTCGAGTCGGCCATCCGGCTGGTCTACCGGGGCGTTGTTTTGTGGCTCCTGTTTCTCGGAATCGGCGCGATGGTTTTCTGGCTCTATCAGGCATTAACACCATGAACGAGCAATTACATCATGGCGGGCAGTTGCACGAAGCCGCCCGGCGTCAGGGCATTCCTCCTGACCGGTGGCTGGACCTGTCTACCGGCATTAACCCCCTGGGCTGGCCGGTTCCCGCCATTCCGGAGTCGGTCTGGCGCCGTCTGCCAGAAGAGGGCGATGGGCTGGAAACGGACATACGGCGATGGAGCAGTGCCCCCGGCAAAGCGGGATGTGTTGCGGTGCCCGGTACCCAGTCCGTCATTCAGGTGCTGCCGCGCTTGCGCGATCGTTGTCGGGTGGGCGTCATCGTACCGGGTTACCAGGAGCATGCCCGGTGCTGGGCACTGGCAGGGCATACGGTGGTGGCGATTGATGAGGATAAGGCGCATCAATCTGACAACTGGTTACGGGAGCTGGATGTGCTGGTCTGGATCAATCCCAATAACCCCACGGCGCGGCATTGTTCGCGGGAGCGGTTATTGTCCTGGCACCGGCAGTTACGGCAGCGTGGCGGCTGGCTGATTGTCGACGAGGCATTCCTGTTGCCGGATGAAGCAGAGCATTCGATGACCGTGGCGGCGGACCATCCCGGGCTCGTGATTCTGAAGTCGGTGGGCAAGTTCTTCGGACTGGCAGGCGTGCGAGCCGGTGCGGTGATCGGGGACCCGGAAATCACGGCCGGGGTTGCCGGGCTTCTCGGCCCCTGGGCGCTCAGTGGTCCCGCCCGCTACGTGATGCAACGGGCCCTGAAGGACCAGACATGGCAGGCCGCCAATGCAGAGCAGTTACGATCGGCATCGAACCGGCTGGATACTCTGCTTCAGGCTCATGGCCTGCCAGCGACCACCGGCACGGCGTTGTTCCGTTACGTCCTTTTGGAAAGCGCCGGTCACATTGCTGCGGCGCTGGAGCGGGAAGTTGTGCTTGTGCGACGCTTTGCTTCGCCTCCGGCGCTTCGTTTTGGCCTGCCCGGCGATGAATCCCAGTGGCAGCATCTGAATCAGGCTCTGGCCCGTGCCCTGGCAAAGAGTCGCCTAACTTCGAGTGCACAGTGACACGCCTATGACAACGCTGATGATTCAGGGAACCACCTCGGATGCGGGCAAGAGTACGGTTGTTGCGGCCGTCTGTCGCTGGCTGGCCCGTCAGGGGGTGTCGGTGGCCCCGTTCAAACCCCAGAACATGGCGCTCAACAGCGCCGTGACCATAGATGGCGGTGAAATCGGGCGTTCCACTGCGTTGCAGGCTCTGGCCTGTGGAGTGGAGCCCCACAGCGACATGAACCCGGTCCTGCTCAAGCCACAGAGCGACCAGGGCGCACAGGTTATTCTCCGGGGGCGGGTTCACGGCAACATGGATGCAATGGACTATCACGCTTTCAAGGCAGAGGCAGCACACAGCGTGATGGCGGCCTGGAAGGCACTCGAAGCCCGTTACGACGTCATCATTGCAGAAGGGGCGGGTAGTCCTGCTGAAATCAACCTGCGCGCAAACGATATTGCCAACATGGGATTTGCCGAAGCTGCTGATTGCCCGGTTCTGCTGGTAGGAGACATCGACCGTGGCGGTGTGTTTGCACAACTGGTGGGCACACTGGAATTACTGTCGCCCAGTGAGCGCGACCGTCTTACCGGTTTTGTAATCAACCGTTTCCGCGGTGATAAAGCCCTGCTCGACTCGGGACTGGATTGGCTGGAACAACGCACAGGCAAGCCGGTGTGGGGGGTTCTGCCCTACCTGAAGGGCCTGTTGCTGGATGCCGAGGACAGTGTGAATCTGGCGGGCAGTGCGTCCAAAGGCACGCTTAAGATCGTTGTTCCGCGACTGCCTCGCATCAGCAACCACAATGATTTCGACCCGTTGCGGCTGCATCCGGAGGTGGATCTGACCTTTATTGGGGAGCGTGAGGCAATCCCGCCGGCCGATGTCATCCTGCTGCCCGGCAGCAAGAGTACCCGCCATGATCTTTCCTGGCTCAGGGAGCAGGGGTGGCCCGGCGAGATTCAGCGGCATTTGCGATATGGCGGCAAGGTTTTTGGTATCTGTGGCGGATTCCAGATGCTCGGGGACACCGTAGAGGACCCCGATGGTATCGAGGGCGAGGCGGGCGTTACCGAAGGGCTTGGACTGCTGGCCATGACTACCCGAATGGCGGGGGGTAAGCGTCTCAGGAACGTGCAGGGGCGGCTTGGCCAGGGCAGTGCTCAGGCTACGGTCACGGGTTACGAGATGCACAACGGTGTGACCACCGGTCCCGCCTTAAAGGTGCCTCTGATTCATCTCGAAGAGGGGCCCGACGGTGCGGTAAATGAGGATGGCCAGGTTATGGGAACCTATGTGCATGGTATTTTTGAACGCCCGCAAGCCTGCAATGCGCTGCTGGCAGCGATGGGGCTCCATCGGACCGACCTTGCCATTGATTACCAGCAGCATCGCCTGACCCAGCTGGATCGGCTTGCCGATCATTGGGCTGAGCATACCGACACCGACCGTCTGCTGAAAATATTAAAACTGACAGGAAGGACGAGCAAATGAGCCATTCTTTCACTGAACCGGAACGCGAGGGGCTCTATCGCGCCATATACGAGCGTCGGGACGTACGTTCGCAATTTCTGCCCGATCCTGTGCCCTCACACGTGCTTGCCCGTCTTCTGAACGCCGCCCATCACGCACCTTCGGTGGGGTTCATGCAGCCATGGGATTTTCTGGTAATCGACAGCCTGGAGGTCCGCCAGTCGGTGCTGGAAATTTTTGACCGAGAGAACGAACGGGCGGCGGGCAATTACGACGGTGACCGTGGGCAGACTTATCGCAGCCTGAAGCTCCAGGGCATTATCGAGAGCCCCATGAACCTCTGTATTACCTGTGACCGGAGCCGGGGTGGGCCTTCTGTGCTGGGGCGTAATACCATCATGGAGACCGACCTTTTCAGCACCTGCCTCGCGGTGCAGAATCTCTGGCTGGCGGCCCGTGCAGAGGGCATAGGAGTAGGCTGGGTCAGCATCCTTGATCCGCAGGAACTGGCGCAGGTGCTGGAGCTGCCCGAGCAGGTGTATCCGCTGGCTTATCTGTGTCTGGGTTACGTCAGTGAATTTCTCGATCAACCGGAGCTGCAGGCAAAAGGCTGGCGCTCACGGATTCCCCTGAGCGAACTGGTTCATCGGGACACCTGGGGTCATTTGCTTGAGTCTGAAGACGAGCTGCGTGGGCTGATGGACTGAACCGCAATCGTTGCGGCGATAGAGGCAAATGGTTACGATACATATTCCCCAAACAGGTGCCCTTAATCCGCGGGATAATCGGGAAGTATGGTTAAATCCCATCGCTGCCCCCGCATCGGTAACAAAGGCGTAGTCTGCGATTGCCACTGGTTTTAGCCGGGAAGGTGCAGGCGAGGATGTCTCCGTTTCACGGCATTCCCTTTGAGCCCGAAGACCGGCCTGTTTGTTTCGTTCATCCGTCAACGGTGCGGCGGGCACCGAGGAGTCCAAAAAATGTCTGCAACGTCCTCTCCTTCTGCGTCCGGGTCATCGGTCCCGGCGGTAAAAAGTTTTTCCCTCATCCAGCAAGGCGCAGTGTTGCTGTTTGGTGCCCTGATCCTGTTTGGCGTTGGGTTTCTGCCGATGGCAGAGGCGCACAACGCTGCTCACGATACGCGCCACAGCTTCGTGTTTCCCTGTCACTAAAGCTTTGCAAATCACAAAAGCCTCATGGTTGTTGTCTGACTGAGAAGGCCTTTCATTTTTGAATAACGTGCCCCTGTGAGGGTGCGATTCAGTACATTTTCCGGAGGGAAACCATGTTCCGTTCTCTTATCTTTGGAGCCTGTCTTGTAGGTGTTGTTGCGGGCCTTTTGCTAACGGCAGCCCAGTCCATGGGTGTAACCCCCATTCTGCTTTCAGCCGAACAATTCGAAATCCGCGAGCCGGCGATGGCCTCTGCGGGCCACGGTCACGCCGAAGAGGCTCATGGCCATGATGGCTCGGCATGGGCTCCCGATGGTGGCTACGAACGTCTGTTTTTTACCGGTCTCTCCAACGTGCTCGCCGCTATCGGCTTTGCAGCCATCCTGTTGGTTTTCATGAATCAGTTGCGTGCCCATGGCCGGATCACGTTGATGCCCGCTCATGGTTTGCTGGTAGGACTTCTGGCCTATCTCGCCGTGTTTCTGGCTCCGGCCATCGGACTTCCGCCAGAAATTCCGGGTACAGTCAGCGCTGCAGTTGAGTCACGCCAGACCTGGTGGATCGCCACTGTGGCGCTGGTCGCTGTTGGCCTTGGTATGCTCTGGCTGGCTCGCGGCTGGAAGAAGGCGCTTGGACTTCCATTGCTGGCCCTGCCTTACCTGTTTGTTCCGGCACACCCGGAAGGCCCGCTGTTTGAGCATCCGGATGAAACTGCCGTCAGCGCGCTGAATGCATTGCACCATGAGTTCATCTGGGTGTCTGCTGCGACCAATCTGTTTTTCTGGCTGGTGGTCGGTTTGCTTTGTGCGCTGGTGCTGAAGCGTGTCACTGAAACCGCGTGCGAAAATAATGAACACGCCGCAGCCTGAGTTTCCATTTTCGGCCATTGTTGGCCAGGACGCACTGAAAACAGCCCTGGTCATCAACGCCATCAATCCCCGTATTGGTGGCGTTCTGATTTCCGGTCCACGCGGCAGTGCAAAATCCACGCTCGCTCGTGGCCTTGCAGATCTCCTCCCGGCGAATGAAAGGGGGGAGTCTCCCTTCGTGAATCTGCCCCTGGGGACCACGGAAGACCGCCTTGTGGGAAGCCTGGACCTACAACAGGTACTTTCAGAACAGCAGGCTGCTTTTCGTCCCGGGTTGTTGGCCACGGCCGATGGCGGCGTGCTGTATGTGGACGAAGTCAATCTGCTTCCCGACAACCTGGTGGACCTGCTGCTGGACACGGCAGCCCGTGGTGTCAACGTGGTGGAACGTGATGGTATCAGTCACAGTCATAGCGCGCGCTTTGCGCTGATCGGCACCATGAATCCGGACGAAGGGGAGCTCCGCCCGCAACTTCTGGATCGCTTCGGCCTGTGTGTGGAATTGCCCCGGGCCATGTCCAGCGCAGAGCGAATTGCCGTGGTCCGTCAGCGGGAGGTCTTCGAACGAGACTCGTCAGCATTTTGTGACGACTACGCGCCGCAGCAGCAAGCATTGGCTGACAGCATCAAGCGTGCTCAGGCTCTTCTGCCTTCCGTCGTTGCCGGGGACTGGGTTTATGAGCATATAGCCTCGAGATGCGAGCGGGCCGCCGTGGAAGGGTTGCGGGCGGATGTCACCTGGCACCGCGCCGCTCAGGCCCATGCCGCCCTGAGGGAAAGGGATACCGTGACCCGGGAAGACCTGGATGCGGTGGAGCCATGGGTGCTGGCACACCGCCGAAGCGAACGTTCCGGTCAGTCCGAATCGTCTACGCCGGATAACTCTTCCGGGCCGGGGGGGAATGCTTCTGGCGGTTCCCGATACGAGTCTGGACGCACAGCTCAGGACCAGCGTCAGGACCAGGACGAGGGCCAGGGCCAGTGGGGCGCGATGTCGCCCCTGGCGGAACGAACGGCCGAGCTGGACGAGGTAAAGCCACTTGAGGGTGCCGACAGGGCAGTCAGTTCCGGGAAACGGTCTGATGCGTCGCCTGCGGCAACCAGACGCAGCGGCGTGCAAAAAGGACGGCGCTGGTTCGCCGGTCGCTCCGACAAGCCGGACTGGTTTGCCACTTTGATTGCCAATCGGGGCCAGTGGCCGCTGCAACATCTGAAGTTTCAGAAACAGCGCTCCGGGCAGACTGCGGTCCATCTGGTTTTGCTCGATACCTCTGGTTCAACACTGGGTCGTCGCTTGCTGAGTCGGGCCAAGGGCTTTGTTCAGTCGCTGGCGCGAGTGGCTTACGCCAGCCGGGACCAGATGGCGGTGATGGGCTTCGGCAATGACCGGGTGACCACCGTGTTGCCACGCCGAAGAGCGCCAAAGACCCTGTTGTCTCAGTTGGATGCCCTGGACGCTGGCGGCGGAACGCCCTTGCGCAAAGCCCTGAGTCAGGCGGGAAATGCCATACGTCAGTGGCAGCGCCGCGAGCCGGGGCTTCAGGTGTTTACCTATCTGATCACCGATGGCCGAACACGCCAGTCCGTTGCTGATCTGCCATCACTTGGCCAATGCGTGGTGGTGGATGCGGAACAGGGGCCGGTCAGACGCGGCCGCGCCAACTCTATTGCCCGTGAGTTGGGTGCCAGCTATCAGGCCTTGCCGGTTTTGGAGGGAGTATGACCGACGCCAGCTACCGACAACGCATGCAGAAGAAAAAAGAAGTGGTCGACCAGCGTATCGAGCGAGCTTCGGAAGAGCGAGGAGTGTTGATCCTGCTACGGGGTAATGGCAAGGGTAAAAGCAGCTCGGCTTTCGGGACCCTTGCGCGGTCCCTGGGACATGGCCAGAAATGCGCGGTAATTCAGTTCATCAAGGGCCGCAAGGAAACCGGCGAGTACCTTTTCTTCCGTGACCACCCTTCGCTGGACTGGCACATCATGGGGCACGGGTTCACCTGGGAAACCCAGGATCGCGAGCAAAGCATCAAAGCTGCAGAGGCAGCCTGGCAGGTGGGGCGGGAATTGCTCCAGGACCCCAGTTACCATTTGCTGGTGTTTGACGAGATGAGTTACATGTTCAAATACGGCTTTCTGGACCCAGAGCCCGTGGTAGATGCGTTGCGCGCGCGTCCACAACACCAGAATGTCATTATCACCGGCCGCACCATGGCGCGTCCCCTTCAGGGCATTGCCGACACGATCAGCACCGTGCAGGACGAGCGCCACGCATTCCGCGACGGTGTAAAGGCCCAGGCAGGGATCGAATTCTGATGACCAAAACCGTTCAGTGCCCCGCTGTCTTCATCGCTGCGCCGGCCTCCGGGCAGGGCAAAACAACCGTAACCTGTGCTCTGGCCCGCCTGCTCCGTAATCAGGGCAAGGTGGTACGGGTATTCAAGACAGGCCCGGATTACCTGGATCCTCAGGTTCTCGCACAGGCGTCCGGTCAGCCGGTGGATCAACTGGATCTCTGGATGGCTGGTGAAGCCTACTGTCAGCGGCGTTTTTATGAAGCCGCTCTGGAAGCCGATCTGATTCTGGTGGAAGGTGCCATGGGCATCTTTGATGGTGAGCCCTCCAGTGCCGATCTGGCGGCCCGGTTCGGCCTGCCCATGGTGATCGTCATGGACGTTAAAGGCATGGCGCAGACCGCCGCGGCGCTCGTGTCCGGTATCGCGGGATTCCGGGAAGATGTGCAGGTAGTCGGCATGATCGCCAATGCCTGCGCCTCTCAGCGTCACCGGGAACTCATTGAATCCGCGTTACCGTCGACACTGCCGTTGCTGGCCACCGTGACCCGTGACCCTGACCTGGCACTGCCGGAACGTCATCTGGGGCTGGTTCAGGCATCGGAAGTGAGTGAGGATCTGGAGCTGCGATTCGAAGCCGGAGCCAAAGCCCTGGCCAGCGAGTCGCTCACTGAGTCTCTGCTGCACTTGCCTCCGGTGACCTTTCGGGCGGCGGATGTGGACCCGGAACCGACCTTGCCGTCGCTGCACGGCAGAACCATCGGCGTAGCGTGTGATGCCGCCTTCAGCTTCATCTATCAGGCGAACCTGGACCTGCTTCAGCAGATGGGCGCGGAGCTTCGTTACTTCTCGCCGATCAGGGATGAATCCTTACCGGCTTGCGATGCCTTGTGGCTTCCCGGCGGCTATCCCGAGCTTTACGGCCAACAACTGGCCGCCAACGCGCCCATGCGCTCTGCCATTCAGGCGTTTTTCAAAGCCGACAAACCGATACTTGCCGAATGCGGCGGGCTGCTGTATTGCCTTGAAACACTGACCGATTACGACGATCAGGTACACGAGATGCTCGGCCTGTTGGCCGGGCAAGGCGCCATGCGTGGTCGCCGGGGCTGTCAGGGTATGCAGACCGCCGAATTGCCGGAAGGGCCAGTGCGGGGGCATGCTCATCATCGTTCACTCAGCCACGGCACTCCGCAGCCCATGGCTCATGGTCGTCGTCAACGCCATCCCGCTCCGGGAGAGGCCATTTACCGTGAGCGGCAACTGACTGCCTCCTATCTACACCTGTTTTTTCCAAACAATCCCGCAGCCATTGCCAGGCTTTTTGTTGCAGACCCGACCCTGCAAGCCTGTGGTTAACCCAATTCAAGGAGCCCGATGATGCAACTGAACAAGATCCCGGCCACCGTAGTCACTGGCTTTCTGGGCAGTGGCAAGACCACACTTCTGGCCAGCATCCTGCGCCAGATCACCGGCAAGCGAATTGCCGTAATCGTGAACGAGTTTGGTGAACAGGATATCGACTCTGACCTGCTGCGTGGCTGCTCCCTTGGTTGCGAGGAAGAGGCATCGGGCAATGAAGTGGACAATGGCATCTACGAGCTTGCCAACGGCTGTATCTGTTGCACCGTGGAAGAGGAATTCCTTCCGGTAATGAAGAAGCTGGTGGAGCGCCGTGATGACATCGACCATATCCTCATCGAAACCAGCGGCCTGGCTCTGCCCAAGCCGTTGGTGCAGGCGTTCAACTGGCCGGAAGTTCGCCAGCATTGCACTGTCGACGCCATCATTACGCTGATTGATGGCCCGGCGGTAGCTGCGGGCCGGTACGCCTCCGATGTGGATAAAGTGGAAGCCCAGCGCCGGGCGGATGAGAACCTGGACCACGACCCGAGCCTGCGGGAGCTGCTGGATGATCAACTGGGCGCGGCAGATCTGGTTATTGTCAGCAAGACTGATCTTCTGGCAGAGGATGAAAAGCAGCGGGTCGAGCAGGTTGTTCAGCAACGGGTTCCGGCTGCGGTCAAAACCCTGTTTATCGATAAGGACACGTTTGCTGGCGACACCACGCAACTGGAAGCCCTGATGGGTATCGCCGCTGCCAGCGAACAGAACATCGACGCGATCGAAAACCACCACGACCGTTACCACGCCGAGGGTGCCCATCACGATCACGCCCATGACCATTTCGATTCCTGCGTGGTGACTCTGGGCGAAGTAGACGGGGACCGCCTGGCCGGCGTGCTGAGGCAGATTCTGCAGGATTATCCCATCTATCGCGCGAAGGGTTTTGCGGCGTTGCCGGGCAAGCCCATGAGGCAGGTGGTTCAGGCCGTGGGCAAGCGCCTGGACACCCACTTTGACCGTCTCTGGGGGCATGACGAAGAGCACAAGACCCAACTGGTGATCATCGGGAAAGGATTTGACGCGACCGAGCTCCGTGAAAGGTTGGCAAGCGCGGAGTCGCAAACGGCGTAACCGGTTGGTTTCGATACGTCTCTTTTCAAAGAGGCGCGGGACCGCTGAACGCCAGACTTAACATTTTCGGAACAGTGTCAGCACGCTAAACAATTTATGCACCTATTCGCCGCCAAACCCGGGGGCTTTGTAGACGACGAGGGCATCGTCGATCTGCAGCAAACCCCCGGCGACATTGTCATCCTCTCTGCCGCGGACAGTAGCCTGGCTGCGCTGTCGCAGGCGGCGGAGCATTTAGGCGGCGATTATCCCTCGGTGCGCCTGGCCAACTGGATGAATCTGGTCAAGCCGGCGGCTTACGACCTTTATGAACACAAGGTTCTGGAAAGCGCCCGGCTGGTGATCGTTTCCCTGCTCGGTGGCGCGTCTTACTGGCGGTATGGCCACGAGCGGCTGATGGCGTGGGCCGATGCAAGCCCCGATCGCCAGCTGATTCTGGTGCCCGGGTGTGATGCACCCGATGACGAGTTGCTGAAAGACTCGACGGTTCCCTTCGAAGCTGCGCGGGGTGTCTGGCGCTATCTGCGCGAGGGGGGCGTGGGCAACGCCGAACAGTTGCTACGGTTTGTCGCCGATCAGTTCCTGGGTCTTGAGTACACCTGGCGTGATCCTAAAGCCATTCCCGAGGCCGTGCTGTACGTAAGCGCGATCAATGGCCGGGGTCAGGACATCACCCTGGCAGAGTGGCGTGGCTCGCAGAATCCGGATCAGCCGGTGTGCCTGCTGGTGTTCTACCGCAGTCATCTGCAGGGGGCCAACACCGAGGTTTTCGATGGTTTGATTCAGGCTCTGGCTCGCCAGGGGCTCGCCCCGTTGCCTGTCGCCGTGGCTTCGCTCAAAGAGACTGCCTGCCTGGCTTTTATCAATCACCTGATCGAACAGACCGGAGCGTCCCTGATCGTCAACACCACCAGTTTTTCCGTCAATCGTGGCGCGCAGGATGTCGACGCGTTGATGGCAACCGGGGCTGATGACCTCTTTGTGAACCGCCCCGTGGTGCTACAGGCGATGCTCTCCAGCAGTACCGAAGAGGACTGGCTGGAGCAGTCCGATGGCCTGCGTAGCCGGGATGTGGCGATGCAGGTGGTGCTGCCGGAGATGGATGGACGGGTGATTACCCGCGCCATTGGCTTCAAGACCGAGGCTCATTACAGCGAACGGTGTCAGCTCTCAGTAATCCGTCATGCTCTGCAGCCCGAACGCGCTGCCTTTGTGGCTGAGCTGGCCCGCCGTTTTACGGTTCTTCGCCAGAAACCCAATCACGAAAAACGCCTGGCACTGATTCTGGCCAACTACCCCAACCGGGATGGCCGTATTGGCAATGGTGTGGGGCTCGACACACCCGCGTCCACGTTGCGCATTCTGAAAAGCCTGAAACAGGCGGGCTATCCAGTGGCCGACCTGCCAGCCGATGGCGACGGCGTCATCGAGGCACTACAGGGTGCGGTCACCAATGCTCCGGGAGTCATGGACCAACGGCCCTGTTGGCAAAGCATCTCTGTGGATGATTATCTGAGCTGGTTCCAGACGCTGCCGACGGCCCTGCAACAGTCGGTTTGGGCTCGCTGGGGGCATCCCCGTCAGGATCGTAAATGCCGTTCAGGACGCCTGATGATTGCTGGTATCCGGTTGGGTGAAACCTTTGTCGGTATCCAGCCCGAGCGGGATTTCATTGATGACCCCACGCTCACCTACCACGACACCGAGCTGGTCCCGCCCCACAGTTATCTGGCGTTCTATGCCTGGCTGCGGGACCACTACCAGGTCGATGCTGTCGTCCACGTGGGCAAGCACGGCAATCTGGAATGGCTGCCCGGGAAAAGCACGGCGCTCTCCGCTGAATGCTGGCCGGATGTCGCCCTGGGCCCGTTACCCCATTTTTATCCCTTCATCGTTAACGACCCCGGAGAGGGGGCACAGGCCAAGCGGCGCACCCACGCCGTGATTATCGATCATCTGATGCCGCCCCTGGCGAGAGCGGAACTGTATGGTGCGATGGCCGAGCTGGAGGCGCTCACCGACGAGTTTTATCAGGCTCTGGGCATGGACCCCCGCCGCGAAGCCCTGTTGAGACAATCAATTGTGGAGCACCTGCGTGAGACTGGTATTGATCAGGAGCTGGCTCAGGCCGGTGATGCCGAATCGATCGACGAGGAAACCCTGCTCAACCAGCTCGACACCTTCCTGTGCGATATCAAGGAATCGCAGATTCGCCACGGTTTGCATGTGTTGGGCACGCTTCCCGGCGCCGACAAACTGGCCACCACATTGGTTGCTCTGTTGCGCCTGCCACGGGGCAGCGAACCGGCCTATCGCGGCATTCTGCACAATCTGGCGCAGGACCTGGGGTTAAATGACCAGGGCCACGAATTTGATCCGCTTGCTGCCGGGGCAGAGCCCTGGCAAGGGCCGCGACCCGAAGCGCTTCAGTCGTTGGCTGAGGACCACTGGCGCACTGGCGCGGACACCCGGGAACGGCTGGAACTTCTGGCGGAGAAAATCGTTCAGAACCATGTCATTGATGAGCAGCCTCTGGAACCATTGGCGCGGAATTTCCCGGCCACTGCCGAACAATGCCGTTATGCGCGGAAAGCCGTTCTGAACGCCATGAGGCAGGGAGCGGACATGGAAATCCAGTCACTGCTCGACGGGCTTGGCGGGTATTTTGTCCCTCCTGGCCCCAGTGGCGCTCCCAGTCGGGGGCGTCTGGACACCCTGCCCACGGGCCGCAACTTTTTTACTGTGGATAACCGGGCTATACCCTCACCGGCTGCCTGGCAGCTCGGAGAAAAGTCCGCACAGTGCTTCATTGAACGCTACCTGCAGGACAACGGCGACTTCCCACGACGGCTGGGGCTCTCTATCTGGGGCACGGCCACCATGCGAACCGGAGGCGACGACATCGCTCAGGCACTGGCCCTGATGGGGGTGAAGCCGGTGTGGTCGGTGGGTTCGCAACGGGTTATCGATGTAGAGGTAATTCCCACCATGTTGCTGGGTCGCCCAAGGGTGGATGTTACTTTGAGGGTATCCGGATTCTTCCGGGATGCCTTCCCGAATGTAATGCGTCTGTTCGATGCTGCCGTACAGGCGGTGGTGAATTACCAGGAACCGGGGAACGAGAACACCATCCGTAACCAGGTTCAGGAACGCCAGTCGGAGCTGGAAGCAGAGGGTATGGCGCCTGAACAGGCCAGGCGTCAGGCCAGTTACCGAGTGTTCGGAAATCGCCCCGGAAATTACGGCACCGGGCTCAATCGCCTGATTGATGGTCGTGACTGGCAAACGCGGGATGACCTGGCCGAAGCCTATATCGGGGCGGGCGCCTACGCCTACGGGCAGTCCGACGAACAGGGCGTCGCGGCGAGGGCTGACTTCGAATACCAGCTCGCAGGTCTGGATTCGGTCATGCAGAACCAGGACAACCGTGAGCACGATATCCTCGACTCCAACGCCTACTTTGCATTTCAGGGGGGCATGGCCAACGCCACCCGACGCCTGAGTGGTGCTGCGCCGTCCATCTATCATGCAGATCATGCCAACCCGGCACAGCCTCGGGTCCGCACCCTGAAGGAAGAACTTAACCGGGTTATTCGCTCGCGGGTACTCAATCCCAAATGGATTGATGCCATGCGTGAGCACGGTTACAAAGGTGGCTTCGAGATGGCGGCCACCGTGGACTATCTGTTTGCTTACGATGCCACCACCGATCTGGTGGCCGATTACCAGTACGAGCAGGTCACCGATGCGCTGGTACTCAACCCGGAAAATCAACAATTCCTGCGCGAGCATAATGCCGCGGCCCTGGAAGAAATGGCGGAACGGCTTCTGGAGGCAGCCCAGCGCGGTCTGTGGCAGCAACCTGGTGAATATGCCGCCGCCCTACAGGATCTTCTGCTGGACATTGATGAGTCTCAGGAGACGGTCGGGGCAGCGGCACCTGGGGGGCGCCATGGCTGAAGCACGGGTGAAAGGCTGGTGCCCGGGCGTCTGGCGCCCCATGGCATCCGGCGACGGCCTTCTGGTGCGGGTTCGGCCGGCATTCGGGGCCTTGAATAAAGATAAGCTCCTGGCACTGTGCACGGCTGCCCGGCGTTGGGGTAGTGGCATGATCGAGCTGACCAACCGTGGCAATATTCAGCTCCGCGGTGTCGCCGAAGACGGCTGGCCCGGATTGATGGCGGAGCTTGAGCGGGCAGGTCTGGTGGACAAAACCCCGGAGCAGGAAGCCCGCCGCAACATCATGGTGGCTCCAGACTGGCAGCCGGGGGACCGGACAGAACAGATTACCTCACTGTTGCTGGACCGACTGGAGGATCTTCCGGAACTGCCCGCCAAAATGGGATTTGCCATTGATGCAGGCGAGCGGCCGATTCTGGTTGATGAATCAGCGGATTTTCGTGTTGAATGCACCGCCGATGGGCAGTTGCTGGTTCGCGCCGATGGTCGGACCAGGGGTACTCCGGTGGATTCGCCGGAAGCGGCGGTTGATTTGCTGATTGGCCTGGCCCATTGGTTTGTGGATTCCGGCGGCCTGCAGGCTGGGCGAATGCGCAGTCACCAGTTACCCCTGCCAGGCTGGGTTCCAGAACAGGCGGAGAGCGCTGTGCCGCGTTTGCCTCTTGCACTGGGGGCCCATCAGTCAGGGGCAGTTTATGGTCTGTGCTTCGGGCAGGCTGAGGCACGAATATTGGAAAACGCGGTTGCGGCATCGAACGTGAGCGGTATAAGGGTAACCCCCTGGCGACGGTTTTTGGTGCTGGGCGCCAGCGGAGCGCCCGTGAACGGGCTGCTCAGTGATAACCAGGCGCCCGAGCTCAGTATCGATGCCTGCCCGGGATCTCCTCATTGCGAACAGGCAACGGTGCAGACTCGGAACCTTGCCCGAACACTGGCAGGGTCCGTCGCCGGTCGGCTGCACGTGTCGGGTTGCAGCAAGGGTTGTGCCCGGCGTCAGCCCACAGAAACCTGTGTAGTGGGCGACAAGGGACGCTACTCACTGGTCTTTCATGGACGGGCGGATGGAACCCCGGATGTCTCCGGACTGACCGCGTCCCAGCTATGTGATTATTTCGGAGTTTAATAATGCCCCACGTCTATGAAACAGACGGATCGGCTATCTACCGCGAGTCCTTCGCGATCATCCGGCATGAGTCGGATCTGACACGTTTTTCCAGCGATGAAGAGCCGGTGGCTGTACGTATGATTCACGCAGCCGGAATGGTGGATCTGGCGCCTCATATTCTTTTTCACGGCGAGGTTGTCATCAAGGCTCGTGCGGCCCTGGAGCAGGGAGCGCCGATCCTCTGCGACGCGCGCATGGTGGCTCAGGGCATTACCCGGCCCCGACTGCCGGCCGATAACACCGTTATCTGCACCCTGCACGATGAGGGCGTGCACGAGCGGGCGAAAAAAATGGAAAACACTCGCTCGGCTGCGGCCCTGGAACTGTGGCGGCCGCATCTGGAAGGCGCGGTTGTCGCCATCGGCAACGCACCGACGGCACTGTTTCATCTGCTGAGCATGCTGGAAGACCCCAATTGCCCACGTCCGGCGGCCATCATTGGTTGCCCGGTGGGCTTTGTCGGAGCAGCAGAGTCGAAGGAGGCATTGTGGGAAAGTGCAGTCGCCCCTTGCGTCATCGTTCGTGGCCGGTTAGGCGGAAGCGCGGTGACGGTCGCAGCCATCAATGCCATAGCGGATCGCAAAGAATGAGTATCGGACAAATCTACGGGGTTGGGCTCGGGCCCGGCGCACAGGACCTGATGAGCGTGCGCGCGGACCGCTTGATCCGCCAGACCCGCCACATTGCCTATTTCCGAAAAAAGGGCCGCACTGGCCACGCCCGCAGCATTGTTGAAGGTATGTTCAGCGACTCGGTGGTGGAACTGCCCATGGAATATCCGGTAACCACGGAAATACCGTTCAGCGACCCCCGCTATAACCAATTGTTGGCAGAGTTTTACGAGACCAGCGTCAGACGACTTATGGAAGTTGTCAAAGCCGGTGAGGACGTAGTGGTTCTGTGTGAGGGTGACCCGTTTTTCTACGGCTCGTTCATGCATCTCTACACCCGCCTGAAAGACCGGGTGCCGGTGAACGTTGTGCCCGGCATTACCGGCATGTCAGCGGCCTGGACCGCAACGGGCCAGCCGTTCACCTGGGGTGACGACGTAATGACCGTTGCCATGGGGACACTACCCGAGGACGATCTGTTCCAACGCATCACATCAACCGATGCACTGGTAGTGATGAAGATTGGTCGCAACCTTGCCAAAATTCGCCGCGCTCTGGAACGGGCCGGACGAACCGACGAAGCCTGGCTGATCGAATACGCGGCCATGAACCAGGAGCGGGTTGTGCCGTTCCGTAAAGCTGGCGATGCGGCCCCTTATTTTTCGATTCTGCTTATTCACGGCAATGGACGGCGGCCATGAGTGGCTGGTTGGCGGTAGTCGGTCTGGGGCCGGGCTCGGAGGCGCTGGTCACCCCCGAAGTGAGTGAGACACTGGCCGAAGCCACCGATGTGGTGGGTTACGGACCCTATGTGGAACGGGTCCCTGCCCGCGACAATCTGGCCCGTCACATCTCCGACAACCGGGAAGAAATCGCTCGGGCAGCGCAGGCCCTGGAGCTGACAGCCTCTGGTCGCAAAGTGGTTATTGTCTCTTCCGGAGATCCCGGAGTCTTTGCCATGGCCTCAGCGCTTTATGAAGCACTCGAAGCTGGCCCTGAACAATGGCGTGGGCTGGATATCCGCATCCTGCCGGGTATTTCTGCCATGCTCGCGGCCAGTGCCCGGGTTGGCGCACCGCTGGGCCACGATTTCTGCTGCATCAATCTTTCCGACAACCTCAAACCCTGGACACTCATCGAAAAACGGCTTCGCTTGGCCGCACAGGCGGATTTTGCGATGGCGTTTTACAACCCCCGCTCCAGAGCGAGGCCCGAGGGCTTTGCTCGGGCTCTGGACACCCTGCAGGCAGAATGTGGCCCTCAACGGCCCATTATTTTCGCCAGAGCCGTCTACACCGATCAGGAAACTTTGCAGGTCACCACGCTTGCTGAGGCTACGCCGGAGATGGCAGACATGCGCACCCTGGTATTGGTGGGTTCCAGCCAGACACGGGTGATTGACGGGGGCGGCAGGCGCTGGGTTTACACGCCGAGGTCGGTATCGTGACCAAGCCACTGCAGCACCCGTTCGACGTGGTGAACCTCATCGCGCGGGGGCAGAAGTGGCCGGTCGATCATCAGCACCGGTATACCCAGCTCGCGGGCCGCCACCAGTTTGGCAGCCGCACCCTCACCGCCTGCATTCTTACTCACCACAAGCTCGATGCGGTGGCGCTGCAGCAGCGCCCGGTCCTCTTCCACTGTGAAAGGTCCCCGGTCCACCACGATCGTCCGGTGGGGCAGAGGCAGTGGTTCCAATGGCTGATCAACCAGCCGCAACAAATAATGGTGTTGGGGCTGGGCGGCAAATTCATCAAGGTGCATCCGGCCGATGGCCAGCATGACCCGTTGCTGTTTCCTGCGCAGCGAGGCCACCGCCGCTTCCATGGTCGGCATGCGCTGCCACTGGTCCCCGGGTTCGGGCTTCCAGGCCGATCGGGTAAGCGCCAACAAGGGCGTGCCGATTTCAGCCGCAGCGGCTACCGCGTTAAGACTCATCTGCTGGGCGAAGGGGTGGGTGGCATCCACAAGGTGGGTGATGTTTTCACGGCGCAAAAAATCCGCCAGACCCTGAGTGCCACCGAAGCCGCCGGTTCTTACCGGAACCGGCTGGGGTTTCGGGTTACTCACCCGCCCGGCGTAACTGTATACGGCCGGAATATTGCGGACGGCCAGAGCCGGGGCCAGAGTATTGGCTTCGGAGGTACCACCGAGAATCAGGACTTTCATGATGGCTGACGCTGGCAAGAGCCCCTGGTTGACGATTATAGGGTGGGGTGAGAGTGGCATAGCCGGGCTGACTCAGGCAAGTCGCGACGCCCTGGAGCAGGCCGAACTTGTCTTTGGAGCCCGCCGCCATTTAGAGGTTTTACCCGCCCTAAGTGTCGGGGTCCGGGAGTGGCCGGTTCCTTTCGCAGATGGTATTCCGGACATCTTGGCCGAACGGGGCCGGCCCGTGGTCATGCTGGTTTCCGGGGACCCGTTCTGGTTTGGCGCCGGGACGGTACTCGCGAAATATCTTTCGCCCGATGAATGGGTCGCCCAGCCCGCACCGTCCACCTTCAGCCTGGCGGCGGCAAAACTTGGATGGGGTATTGAAAGCCTTCAATGCCTGGGCCTGCACGCAGCGCCGGTGACACGTGTTCGGCCATGTCTCCAGCCACAACACCGGCTGATTGTCCTGCTGCGTGATGGAAACGCAGTGGCCGACCTGGCCTGCTGCATTGAGCAATGGGGGTTCGGACCATCGCAACTACACATTCTGGAAGCGTTGGGCGGAGAACGAGAGCGCATCCGTACTGTTCATAGTCACGATGCCCTCCCGATGGATATTCAGCATCCGGTGGCGGTAGCGCTTGAAGTAGCGGGTAAAGGCCCGGCCGTACCGCGCACCAGCGGTATTCCCGATCATTTTTTCGACCATGACGGCCAGATCACCAAACAGCCTGTTCGTGCGGTCACGCTGTCTGCGCTGGCACCACAGGCTGGAGAGCGACTCTGGGATATTGGCACCGGCTCGGGCTCCATCGCCATTGAGTGGTTGCTTGCCGATCCCCGCAATCAGGCCATCGCGTTTGACACGTCCGCTGAGCGTACTGCCCGTGCGCAGAGCAATGCCAGTGCCCTGGGTGTGGACTGGCTCCAGGTGGTTCATGGGCGCGTACCGGAAGCGCTTGAAGGGCAGGCAGTGCCGGATGCTGTCTTTATTGGCGGAGGGCTGTCGCAGGCTTTGTTGGAAACCCTCTGGTCGTGCCTGCCTGAGGGAGTTCGCATTGTCGCCAATGCGGTGACGCTGGAATCTGAAACACTGCTGGTTCATTGGCAACACCAGAAGGGCGGCGACCTGCTGCGGCTTGAAGTGTCCACTGCCGGGGCTATTGGCCCCCGCCGGGGCTGGCAGGCGAATTATCCGATCGTGCAGTGGCGGGTGACCCGATGAAAGTGGCAGGGTTTGGTTGCTGCACCGGGGCAACCCTGGCCTCACTGCGTGACGTGCTGGAGCATCTGGAAGGCCAATTTGGTGCTGTGGATGCCCTTGCGGCGGTGTCCGACAAGGCAGTGCTGGTGCGTGATCTGGGGAGCGAACGCGGCCTGCCCGTGCAGATTATCGCCAATGAGCAGCTCCCCGTAGCGGAGACCCTGACCCAATCGTCCTACAGCGAGCAGGCCAGAAGTACCGGCAGCGTGGCCGAAGCTGTGGCGCTGCTGGCAGCGCAGAACCGCAATGAACAGCGACCCCGTCAAGCTCGCCTGCTGGGTGCCCGTCAAATATCCAGCGACCGAAAAGCTACCTGTGCCATGGCGGAGGGAGTTGACCCATGACAGTACATTTCATTGGCGCCGGCCCCGGAGCACCGGACCTGCTGACCCTACGCGGGCGGGATTTGATTGCTTCCTGTCCGGTCTGCCTTTACGCCGGTTCACTGATACCCAAAGAAATACTGGCCCACTGCCCGCCGGATGCCCGCATAGTGAATACGGCACCCCTGGCGCTGGAAGATATTATCAAGGACATCCGGCAGACCCACGATTCAGGTCTCGACGTCGCCCGACTGCATTCGGGGGATCTTTCGGTGTGGTCTGCCATGGGCGAACAATTGCGCCGACTGCGTGAACTGAACATCCCGTATACCATCACTCCGGGTGTGCCTTCCTTCGCCGCTGCAGCGGCCAGCCTTGGCAAAGAACTCACCCTACCTGGCGTTGCGCAGTCCCTTGTGCTCACGCGCACTCAGGGCCGCGCCAGCGCAATGCCCGACGGTGAAACACTGGCGAACTTTGCCCGTACCGGCACCACCCTGGCCGTTCACCTGTCTATCCATAATCTGGCTCACGTAGTGGCAGAGCTGACACCGTTCTACGGAGCGGACTGCCCGACGGCAGTGGTCTGGCGCGCCAGTTGGCCCGATGAAAAAATCGTTCGGGCCACGCTGGGTACGCTGGAACAGTCGGTGGACCCGGCCATCAACCGCACTGCGCTGATCCTTGTCGGGGAGGCCCTGGCCACCGAAGACTTTCAGGAAAGCCGGTTGTATGCCTGCAATTACGACCGCCGCTTCCGACCGCAATCCACCGATTCGCCCTTTGCCGATACCGCCGGAGACGACGCATGATCCAGCTGTCCCTCATCGGCATCGGAACCGGCAATCCGGACCACGTCACCCTGGCAGCCATCAACGCACTGAATCATGCCGACCTGATTCTGCTGCCTCGCAAAGGCGATGCGAAGTCAGACCTGATAGACCTGCGACGCCTGCTGTGCCGCAAGCTGCTGAGCGAGAAGAGCAGCGCGGAGATTGTTGAGTTCGACCTTCCAGCCCGGCGGGAGGACCATCAATATCTGGAGGCAGTGGCTGACTGGCATACCCGCATTGCGGAAATCTGGGGAGAGCTCATTCAGCAACATCTCCCCGACGGCGGTCGGGTGGGGCTCATGATCTGGGGCGACCCGTCGCTGTACGACAGCAGCCTGCGCATTGCCAGCCGGTTAAGTGACAAAGGTAAGGCGGTGCAGGTCAAAGTTGTGCCCGGCATCACCAGCCTTCAGGTGCTCACGGCGGAGCACTGCATTCCATTAAACACCATAGCCGAACCCGTGCACATCACCACAGGCCGCCGACTGCGGGAAAACGGCTGGCCCACACAAACCAGCGCGATGGCTGTCATGCTGGACAGCGGGGGAGCCTTCCAGACACTACCGCAAGACAACATCTACATCTGGTGGGGCGCCTACCTGGGGATGGACAAACAATGCCTCATTAACGGGCCTCTTAAAGCCGTGGGGCAAGAAATCATGACCCGGCGAGACAGGCTCAAAGCCGAGCACGGCTGGATAATGGATACCTACCTGATGAAAATCGTTGCTGACTGAACGCTGGCGGTCGGGAGTTGGCCAACGTAAACAAAGCAGCGTTCGCTTTGGCTCGTTGCCCTTTCTTCCCTGTGCCCCTACCTAACCAGGAAGCGGTTTAGGTAGAGGGACGCGGGTTAGATAAATGCACCGACATCCGGTCTCGTGCATTTACATGGCCGGACGTTTTTCGCAGCTAAGTTGTGCTTGGCGAGTCATTCTTTGAAGGAACTTCCAAGCTTGTACCGAGAGCAATGGAATGCCAGGGCAGTGGTTGGGCATGGGCGCGTATGAATGTCCGCTTTGCGACCACGCTGAACATTGAATTTCTTCGCATCGTTCAGTCTTCACACAGCAGATCTGGTCTGCGTTTCCTAACTGCTGCGACCAGTATTCACCCACCGCCGAATCCAATCCAAAGCACCCTCGGACGGGCTTGAATTACACACCCCGCGAACCTCGCCAACCACCCACGTCTTATTCTGATACTCAAGCGATATGGTTAAACGCTCCGGGTGGACCATCCGGTAAATGAACACTTCCCCGAGCGCGACCGGCACGTCATAGCTGCCGACGCAATGGCGCATGGTTGCCCCTTCTTCCAGAAGCTCCAGCCAGGAACCTAACGGTTCTATACCATCGATTGGGGCAAGGGGCGGTTTCGGATAGTCGCCGTGCTCCTCAGAAAGCTCCTTCGCCAGGTCTTGCCGCTTCTCTTCGGAGTTTCGGCTGTTTGCCCGGTTAAAACGTTCAACCAGGCGGTCATGCTGGGCCTGAAGGGTTTCTCTGGAATGGATTGCTGCAAGGGCCTGTTCGTTACCGCCGGCCATGGCGAGCGAATCCCGAATCATCCGGCATAGCCAGGACAGCTCCACTGCCGAGGTGTGTTCATCAACCAGATTCAGCAATCCGGGCCACAACGGTTGCCGAACGCGATTCAGCAAACGAAGGTGGTTCACATGGAGGTGAGGGTGGTGCCGCATCAAGGCTAAGTACTCGGGGTTCTGAAGTGCGGCGCGAATATCTTCCAGCTCCCAGGGTAATAAAGGCGACAAGGCCAGGCGACGGACTAATCGAACGAGGGATCTGCTGCCCGGAAGCCCAATTGCTTTAAGAATATCGGAGCGCTTACCGGCCAGAAACGCGTTAAACCGTTCGAGCGACCAAGACTGTTCACGCGCATGATCCACCGCCAGGATAAACAGTAGAGGAGCGTCCTCGGCCAATTGCCGAGCCGCTGCCGAAGCCGCACAGGCCTGTGCGAGCACAAAGTCCATGGCGGGCATCAACGCAGTGACGGCCGATACAGGTTTCGGCAGAGCATCACACAGGCGCCTTCCTTTATCATCTTCCAGCGTAAACAGCGGCAACCCGGGCGGCTCCAGGAACTGGCCCGAGGCAATCTGACCTTCATCGTTGTAGCTGGCCCAACGCAGGGGATGCTCTGAATCCCAACGATTAACCTCAACCCGGATCGGGTAATTGAGTATCTGGCTCAGGTCATAAACGGTGGTGGTGCTGGTCATACAATCAAGCTCTTCGACGATCTTCAGGCAGGATAATCCAGCGATACGACAGTGTGGGTCGCCTAAGTCGTAAAACTTTGACTACACTGCCTCAGAAAGAACGGCCAAGGATGCAGCTATGTGCGGACGGTACAACGTAACCGACTCTCCCGAAGTCCAAGCGCTGATGGAACAACTGGGACTGCCCGGTGTCGCACCCAGACCCCAGCACAACGTGCCGCCGGGCGGAATTGGGGAGTTCGTTATTGAAGCAGCTGACGACCGGTATCTGCTGCCAGGCATCTGGTCGCTTCTGATCGAACCAAACCCGAATGGTTATGGCTTCCGGCCCAACCCGAAGTTTCACACTTTCAATGTCCGCAGCGATCGGCTGACCAGCAGTCCGTTATGGAAAAAGGTGTATCCGACCAAGCGTTGCATTATTCCAGTCAGTGCATTTCACGAATGGAAGGGTAAGCAGGTCTACAACATTCACCCGCAGAATGAGGCCACGGCACTGGCGGGGTTATGGCAATCTTGGCACTTCGGGGATGAGCAGGTGAATTCCTTCACGGTCATCACACTGTCGCCGCACCCGAGGTTCAGTCATATCCACCCGAAAAGCATTCCACTGATGCTGCGGCCAGAAGAGTTTGATTTGTGGCTGGATCCTGAGTTTCACGAGACGGATGCCTTTCGGGAGCTGATGCGAACGCATATTTCTGCACCGCTGGTGTGCGAGCCGGTGCGGAGTACCAAACTGCTGGAGCTTACGGGAGAGACAGAACTCATTCCCGCCGACACATAAGTGGTTAGATCCGCAATTGTTGGCTACAGTAACGCGACATAACCAGTCGCATGAAAGAACCAACACGACAAGGATCCCGCTATGTCCAACACGGCCGCTCGCTACCTCACCATGCTCCGGATGGTGCCCCGATACCCAAGATCCATCACCACCACCGAACTGGCGAGCCGCCTGGAAGAGCAGGGCTTTTCGGTCACCATGCGTTCGATCCAGCGGGATCTGGAAAAGCTGAGTGCGGATTTCCCTTTGTTGGTCGATGAAAACTCCCGGCCTTACCGCTGGTCGTTCGACCGCAATGCGACCATGGACATCATACCGGCCCTGGATCTGCCAGCAGCCCTGACCTTTGAACTGGCGAAGGCCTACCTCTCACCAATGCTGCCCCCAAGGGCACTGTCCCACTTAAAGCCCCACTTCGATGAAGCCCACCGCACGCTGTTGCGTGAAAAGAACCCCCTGGGCCAATGGCCAGACCGGGTCAGGGTGATCAATCGGGGGTTGGGAGGTGCGCGCCCGCCTGTTGATGCCGATGTCCTGGAAGCGGTCACCGAAGCCTTGCTCCGGGAATACCAGTGCAAACTTACGTATCAGGCTCGCAGCTGGCCGGAGCCGGAAGAGATTGTGGTGCATCCGTTCGGGCTCATCTTCCGGGACCCGAATGTGTATCTGATCGGCACTATCGAAGGCAGGGAAGGGGTTCGTCAGCTGGTGCTGCACAGGGCGACGGCCGGTGAAGTAGTGGAAGAGCTCATCGAGCGCCCGGAAGATTTTGATCTGGATTTATACATCCACTCCGGTGCCATGGGCATTCTGAAATCCGATGAGCCGGTGTACCTGAAGCTACGCTGCGACAAACCGGTGCTGAACCACCTGATCGAATCCCCACTGGGATTTGATCAGATCACCACCGAGATTGATGACAAGACCTTCGAAATCGCCGTCACCGTGGGCGACACCCAGGACTTGCGCTGGTGGCTCACCGCTCAGGCGGTGCATTGCGATATTCTGGAGCCGGCGTGGTTGCGGGAAGAGATTGAAGACACGCTCAAGCAGGGTCTAAAGCGGACGCGAAGGACCGGTAACGCATGAGTCATTCCCCCAAGGATTCAATAATCACCGTTTTACCTTTGGCCCGCGCATAGTTCAGGGCGGACGCAGTACCCCGGGATTTGCCATCCCAAAAGGCGATCACCAGATCAGCCGTATCAAAGATGGTACGGTTACGAATCGACGGCCCCACGGCCGTATTGTTTCCAGTCGGGTTTGATCACGGTAATAGGCAGCTTATTTTCTCGGGCCAGTTGCTCCGCCAGAGCATCCGCGCCTTTTGCACCACCAGAAATGATATGTGCAGGTAGCCAGGGTTGAAGCACACGCTCCAGGCGGTCGTAGTCAGTAAAGTGGCGAGAACCAATAACGGCGATTTTGCGCATGGCGAGCTCCACAGGCTTGTGAAGTGGACCCCAAATTTTGGACAGGTGCCTAAGCTCTGATTCATCATCTCCACAAGGAGGAGAATCATGAGCAA
>NZ_JAKZAH010000042.1 GCF_023156245.1 Marinobacter bryozoorum | reverse complement strand
TTGCAGTCCTTTTTTGGTCATCCAGATTTGGCTTACATCTCCGGGTGATGTTCGCTTACTTTATTTCGGATTAGTAGCTGGCGACCGATTCCACACGAAATGGAAGAGAGCCATTTTTATCACTAACAAAAGTTATCAAATCGTTAATAAACTTTTTTTGTTTTTTCAGTTAGGTTTCAGGAACTAATGATCTAATGAAACCATCAACCAAACAGGAGGTGAAATTATGAAATCATTAATAGTATTCGCCGCAGCAGCCACTCTCTCAATGTCAGCACTTGCCGGCAGCATGCCGGACCACAAAGACATGAAAGAGATTCACAATAAACTGCACAATGAAATGAACAATGACCAAGTAAATGAAAATATTCTTCAGAATAAAGAACTGCAGCGACTCCACAAAAAAATGACACGCTATGGATTGTCAGAAGTTGGAATGGAGGCGCGAAGACAGATGATAAGTGAAGAAGGACGAGCCTACCATCGTGCTTTAGAGAAGAAACAAATGGAGCAGAAGGTAACGTACAGCAAATGATAACAGAAATACCGCTGGTGGGCATCAGCGGTATCTACTAGAGGCCCAGTTGCATGGGCCTGGAGCAACAAATCAAGGAGTTCGTCATGAAGAGCATCATTACAGCCATAGCAATGACAGCACTGTTTAGTTCCTTTGCCTACGCCGATTCTGGCTTAGCCGACAGGTTTAACGAGGCAAGGAGCTATCCGAACAAGACCGTGGAAACCGTTGACAGGCAAGAACTCTGCCTGAAACATCAAAAATTACACAAGCAGATGAAGGAGGCGGGAATAGCAGATTCAAGTGACGACTAGTACGTTCCGCTTAGGCAGAGCTAACAAGCGAAGCTTGCTTCTCATACAAAGAACGTTGCCAGTCATGAAAATAGCATGACTGGCTATAGTATTGATTTACTGGAATCTCGGCGCTAAATTTATTACCGTACCGCAAACCTTAAAATGTCAATAGATGTATATTTGACTTGCGCCTTGACTATCATCTTCTTCATTAGTCAATATTAATAATCGAGATTCTCATTTAGATTTAACATACGAAAAATCAATAATAAAGGAACTTAACTCATACATGGGGAAAACTGTAAACCCCGATTCGAGCTCACTATTATCCCAGCGGGCTCTGATTAATATATCTGACCCTGAAGCGGGAGCTAACCCAGAAAAACCCGACCTTCTCTTTCTGAGATAGGTCCAAAACAGATCCATTATTAACGACCACCTTCCTGGGAATAGACAGATGCTCCTCGTTAACGGAAAAGGCGTAATCAGGTGATGTAGTGATTTCCCTATCCTCCAAGCGTTTAGTTAGCCTTGGCGACGAAACCTTGCCCAAGTCTAGCCGTGGGCTCGTCGGCCAGGACAATGGCGGGCTTGCTGACAATCGCCCGCGCCACCGCGACACGCTGTTGCTGGCCGCCAGACAGTTCATGGGGCAGCCGCCGCTCCAGCCCTTGCAGACCGACCTCCACCAAAATACGCTGGGCCTCGGCGCGGCGCTCCCGGAACGGCACTCCCCGTAGCATCAACACGTACTCGACATTCTCCTGCGCCGACAGCACACCGATCAGGTTGTATTCCTGAAAGACAAAGCCAATCTTCCACAACCGCAGAAGGGTCCGCTTCTTGCGGCTGAGCCCGGTGATTTCCTTGCCCGCCACCTGAATGCGCCCGCTATCCGGCTCATCCAGGACTCCAATCTGATTCAGCAGCGTGGTCTTGCCCGACCCGGATGGGCCCACCAGGGTTGTGAACTCCCCGGCATCGATGGTGACTGACACCTCATCGAGTGCCTTGACGGCTATGGAATCCTGACGGTAAACCCGCGACGTTTTTTCCACATTGACGATGCTCATACTAGGCCCTCACTGTGGGTTGCGCAGGAGGCGCAATGAAAAAATGCGCTCATCGGCGCATGAATTCTATAAGGATCTGGTCCGGGCGACCCGCACTGAGAGGTCGCGAGAGCCTTGACCAAAAACTAAGAGATTACAGCCCACTCCTTTCAAACCATGCATCATAGATCCGCTTATCCCATTTGCTCTGGAAGTAGCTGATAACGGCCTTCTGGTCGTCCTTGGAGAGTTTTCCTTCGAAGGCCGGCATTTGCCCACCTATGGGAGCACCACCTTGACTAATTGTACCCATCAGCATATCGAAAGGATGATGCCACGCATGCCCCGTTCCGTTGAGCGGTGGTGGCGGGTAGGAGCCATCCTTCAGGGGCGTTTTCCAATTGAAGGAGCCCTGAGCATTGCCACCATGACAACTTGCACAGTTGTCGTCGAATACAGTTGCACCGCGCTCGACCTGGGCTTGAGTGTACCAGCGCCCCTCCACGGCCCCGTCGCTGCAGCCGCTGAGCAATGCAACCAAAAGAACGGAGAATGAGACTTTTGCCCTGAGCATCGTATTTTTGTCCCTCAACTTCACGGAGCACCATGGGCCTGTGCCGATGAGGCCCTCAGACACCAGACCTGAGGAGCTCCCCATCGGTATGCCCAACAATGGTCAAAAAGTTACTTTTCGCGATCTTGAAGCTCCCGCTGATGTTCCAGCATTTGCTCCATCATCAGTTGCATCTGATCCATCTGCTTTTCCATAAACTGGATGCGGTTTTCTGATTTGATTACGGGATTTCCTTGGTTCGAACTTCCCTGCATCCCCTGACCGTTCATCATTCCTTGGCCATTCATCATCCCCTGACCATTCATCATTCCTTGATCGCCCATCATGCCGCCGCGCATCATTTGCATCTGCTCTTGCATGAGTTCCATATGCTCCTGCATGAACTTTTGCCGATTTTGTCCGGAGCTTCCGCGCATCTTGGGCGCTAAATCTTGCATGCGGGACATGTTCTGCTGCATTTCCTGCATCTGTTCAGTGGACATCATCATTCCACCAGCCCCCTGCTGGTTGTCTGAACCATGTGCCCAGACAGCCGGTGTGGCCATGATCAACGAGATTGCGACTACTTTGGTAAAACTCTTCGTAGCGAAGCTCCTTAACGAGGTCGATTTGCGACATACCCAGTAAACACCATTCACCTGAATCGAAACTGAATATATACTAAAACCAACATCTCGATTGCTGTATATCAAATTTTTTTGGCTATTCGATTCAGCAGCGTGGTCTTGCCCGCCCCACCATCGTTGCGAACTCACCGGCCTCAATGGCGACCTACACCTCTTCGAGCGCCTTGACGGACATTGAGTCCTGACGGTAGATCCGCGATTCGTTTAAGACATGGAAGATGCTCATGCCGGCCCCTCACTGTGGGTTGCGCAGCCGGCGCAATGAAAACACCTCTTCATCGATCGGCAGGTCGAATTCAATAGAGTCAATCGTGATCACCGTGCGGGACTCGGGGTTATCGGCGTCCACCATCGTCCAGCGGGTGGGTATCCGCCGCCCATCCATGGTTTCGATCTGCTCATAGGTCATGCGTTTGACGATCTGATCGCGCTCGCCGTAGTAGGCAAGCGAAACCGGGATCGAGCCCTCCCGAACATTGAATTCAAGACGGCTCCACACTACCGAGGCATCAGGTCGGGGCGTCGAGACAACACGATACACAGGCACCTCACCGGAATCGTCGGTTTCGACCAATTCGTGCGTGTAGTCCTCGACGAACGAGCTTTCCTTGACCAGGTCGTCGTTGCTGAAGTTGGAGCCCATCCATGGCTGGAGCATCATCGACGGTGGGATCTTGATGGTGCGATCAACTTTGGGCAAGTAATTCCACATGGCATCGCCGATGCGCAGCGAGCCGATGCCGGCCTCTTTTTTGGGCGCGTGAATGCGAATCAACGTATGCTCCGGACGATTCATCCAGGCTTCCAGTTCCAGTGTGCGAGTCCAATACTCAGACTCGATCCGCATAGTGAAACGCCCGTGATTGCTGTCGGACCACAGAGTCTGTTCCATGCCTTCAATCAAGGAAACTGCCGAGGGAGGGCCCGCGATAAGCCGACCTGATGCGGCAAACAAAAGGAGAACGCTAATCCAGACTCTCATTGACTACTCCCTTTTCTACTATGAGCTACGGATCACCTTTGCCTGTTCCCCGACAGCGGAACCGCTTGTTGTTTTCCGAGGCGCTTTGACAACGATCACCAAGCCGACAATTGTGATTCCTATCCCGATCATCTCCAGTGATGTGAAAGTTTCGCCGAACAAAAGCATTCCGATAGCGAGACCGAAAACAGGCGTTAAAAAAGTAAACGAATTGAGGCTGTTCAAGGGCGCGCTGGCGAGCAAGGCATACCAGAGCACAACCATCATTGCCGTTGCCGGAATGGCCAGAACGAACATGGCCGTCGTAAATGACCAAGTCCAATCAATCTCGAAGCCCTCGCCCAAGCTCACGGATGCTATTCCCAGAAACACTGAACCTATGACAAGCTGGATGCCCATTGACCAATAGATATCATCGCTGCCGGCCTGGTATTTAAGCAGCACATTTCCAATGGCGGTTCCGATGGCTCCACCAAGAACATAGACGGCCCCTGAAAATCTGGCGTTACCAAACTCCATCTCTGGCATCGCTAGCACCACAACACCAATAAAACCAATCAAAAGGCCCACAAACACACGCCCGGTCACCACCTCTCGAACGATAAAAAACGAAAGAACCGCCGCAAACAGTGGTTGCGCATTGGCCAGAACCGTTGCAAGCCCCGGTCCCAGCTTGCCAGCACCGAGAAACATCCCTCCAAGCCCCATACCCGTGTAACTGAGGCCAATTACGGCCAGCATTAGAAGCTGGCGAAGTGAATAACTGGGCCGACCACCTTTTGTAAAAGCGAGCAGAATCAGACAGAGCCCTGCCAGCAATGCGCGTAAAGCGGCAAAAAGCAAAGGTGGCGCGTCCGGCAACCCCACCACAATAAAAGGAAAGCAGATCGCCCAAAGAAAGGCGACAAGAACCATCCCAGCGACTGCACGTATCGAAAGTGATTGGTTCACCAACGGCTCCTTTATCTACCCATCAAATGAGTAGAGCTTTTGTTCAAGCTTGCCGCCCCAATCCGCGCAATCGCGGCAAAAACCTGGGAGTGTTGTCTGCATAGTGTCTCCAGGCTTCCCCGAACGTTTCTTCGGCTTCCCGTTCCTCACTGATCGATAACCGTGAATACATCCAGAGCAAAACCGGGAACATCGCCAGGGTTAACAGAGTCGGCCACTGCAGCAGGAAGCCAAACATTATCAAGACAAAGCCGACATACTGTGGATGCCGAACGTACGAATAGAGACCTGTCGTAGCCAGCTTTCGCTCTTTTTGCGCCGCGTACAAGGTTCGCCACCCGGCGGCAATCAAGTAAAAACCTCCACCAATAAACACCGTACTCAACAAGTGGAAGGGGCCGAAATGGGGAGAACCCTGCCAACCAAAAAGCATTTCAAGCAGGTGCCCGCTATCGTGGGCAAGCCAATTTACATCGGGGTATTGAGTCTGAAGCCAACCGGATAGAAAATAGAGTGTCAACGGGAACCCATACATCTCAGTGAATAATGCCACGAGAAACGCGCTGAACGCGCCGAAGGATCGCCAGTCTCGTTGGGTCTGTGGCTTAAAAAAACTGAAAGCGAAGAAAATAAAGATCACCGAGTTAAGAACCACCAGCCCCCAAAGGCCGTAGTCGGACGAAGCATCAGTCATCGCGTTGGCCTCCGTTTTTGCCTTCTGGTTGATCGTGGTGGTTGTGGCCACCGTGACTCCCATGCCCTCCGTGCATAAACATATGAATAAACGGGCATGCAAGAAGGATTAACCACGGCAGAGCACCCAGAAGGTGAACCTTATGTTCGCCCCAGAGTAAAACCAAAGCGATAACCGCAAAAATTGCCAACGTAATCTTAAAACGCTTATCCATATAGAATCCCTTTGGGAAAAGCTTATCAGTGGGGCTTACTGGCTAGTAAGCCTCAAGCGATATTTGGTGACCTATCCCGTCCAAAGAAACGTCATCGATAATTTCCAGAGAGCCCGGATCAAGCACCCAGAGCCTGGCTTCGCCCCGACTGGTGATTAATAGGCTGCCATCGACGGGAGAGACCGCCAGGTGGTAAGGGGCCGGCGCCAGAGGCATGCTGTCGCGGGTTCCGCTGGCCAGCTCGATACGGACAACTTGGTTGCCGCCCTCGCTGGTCGCATAAAGTATCTGGCCATCTGTGCTTAGTCCCACGCCGTGGGGTTGCGGCCCAACATCGTATCTTGCCAGCACCTCACCTCTGGAAAGCCCAAGGACAGCGACTTCCCCCGAGGCCCCGTCATTCACATACACCCTCTCGTTGTCAGGGGAAAGCACCATGTGCTCAGGCCCACCGCCGACGCGAAGATTACGCTTGACGAACCAGTGCCGAGTATCCACTTCGCTGACGGTCCCGTTACCAGTATTGCTGACCAGTAAAGACTGACCGTCATCGGTCGCCACTACGTAGTTTGGCGCCGGGCCCGTGGCCAGGGTTTCAACGAGCTGTCCGGACTCCAGGTCAACCACACTGATCCCACCGCCCATAGGATGAGTGGAGACAGCGAATCGACCGTCAGGGGTCACCAGCACATGGTGCACGGGCCCTGGCACCTCTACAGTGCGAGTAATCGCGCTCTTGGCGGTATCCACAACGTAGATCCGGCCGGTATTGGCGTCTTCCGGAGCCGCGGTAGCTTCACCACCGTGGTGGGCCGCGTGCTCGTCCTCCGTCACGCCCTCCGGGCGACTGATCGGCTCTTCGCTGTCGTGCGCGGTCAGACTGCCAGCAACCAGATAGTGACCATCCGGAGTCAGGGCCGAGCCATGGGTGTTGATTGTCCCCATAATCGACGGCATTACCTGACGACTTCTCAGATCAATAATGCCAACAGAATCAGCTGTCCCCATGGGTACAAACGCTCGACGGCCATCTGCAATTGCAATAGTCGATAAACCTATCAAAGCGGTGATCGCGAATCCGGTAAACCACCCTTTTTTTGATCTATATTTCATAGTTCTGCCGCCTGAATCATCGTGTAGTACCAGTCTGCTACCTATCGGGAGAGTCTAAGATGGGTAGAGAGAGCCAACTTACCTAGCGATAGCTCAACACGCGGAACTGAAACAGACCTGAAAACAGATCTGAAGTATGAATCTATTTGACGTAGATCACACATGGGAGATAGGTTTTTTTGAATTTCAAGTATGCGATTACAATCAGTGAAACTCTCGACCAACGGACTCCTGATGCCCGAACCTATCCACAAAAACCAACGATTAGCCGACAGTCGAGCCTACAAGCTCAATCGCCATTGCTACTGCATCACTCTCGACCGTAAAGCGCTCAACAAGAGCCTCAGAAGCATTCTTATCGATGCTGGAAGTGGACCGTCAGAGTTCGCCGAGTTCGACCAGCTTTTTTCAAACACACCGATTTTTGTTCCCAGATCCGACATAGCTGCGATGGAAAGGATCGTCCAAGCGATCGAATCGGCCACCGAACTTCCGTCGTTTCGTGAACGAGTTCTGTCCTGGGCACCCAAAATCGCACAGTTCAATCCGGGCCCCATTGGGGCATTCATGGGTTACGACTTTCACCTGGGTCCCGACGGCCCCCGGCTGATAGAGATCAACACCAATGCCGGAGGTGCCTTCCTGAACGTTGTGCTGGCGAGAGCCCAGCATCGCTGCTGTAACCCATCTCAACAGACCGCAGTAACCCGTAGCGAGCTCGACGGATTCGAGGATGCAGTGTTGACGATGTTCAAACAGGAGTGGCAAAGACAGCATGCCACTTCGGAACCCAACTGCCTGGCGATAGTTGATGATGCCCCGAAGACCCAGTTTATGTTTCCCGAATTCCAGTTGGCCCAACAACTTTTCCAGACCAAAGGAATTGAGGCGTTGATACTCGATCCGTCAGAGCTTGTGTATGCCGATGGGCGACTGACAGCCCGTGGTAAGCCCATTTGTATGGTTTACAACAGGCTGGTGGACTTTTCACTGGACGCCACGGCTCATGCGGCATTAAGACGTGCGTATCTGGACGGCGCCGTGGTTGTAACTCCCAACCCCCGAGCTCATGCCATTCTGGCCGATAAGCGAAACCTGACCTTGTTGTCAGCCCCGCAGACTCTACTCGACTGGGGACTGAGCTTAGCGGATGCGGGCTGCCTGGAAGACGCCGTGCCGAAGACCCGGCTGGTTTCGAGTGAAGATGCTGCGGCGTTGTGGAGCGCTCGGCGCCAATTGTTTTTTAAGCCGGTTGCAGGTCACGGCAGCAAGGGTGTCTACCGGGGCGACAAGATGACCCGGCGTGTTTTCGAAAACATTCTGGATGGCGGCTATATCGCACAAGATCTCGTCCCCGCTGGAGAACGAACTCTACGAATTGACGATGCGGTGACCACCAGAAAGGTCGACATTCGCCTGTATACCTACGCCGGCAAAAGTCTGCTGGTTGCCGCGAGGATATATCAGGGCCAGACAACCAACTTTCGCACGCCAGGAGGCGGGTTTGCACCGGTCTTCCAAGTGTGACTATTCACACTACGGGCAGATACTGCCAGGTGATGTTCATGCTTGATCTGCTCCTGTCCATGGCTCAGCAGCCCGATGTTGCTTACAACCTTCTCTGGGTGCTACCAGGGGCTCATGATGCAGCGCCTTCAACAGGCCGGCAGTCATAGCAACAATAACCAGTGAGAACGGCAAAGCCGCAAGTATGACCGCATCCTGAAGGACGGCAATCCCTCCAGCCACCAGCAGCACAGCTGTCAGCACCCCATTGGCAATGGCCCAACCGGCTCTTGACGCTTTCGGAGGCTCAAGTTTTCCTCCCGACAAAATGATATTGACGACCAATGCGCCCGAGTCCGCAGACGTTATAAAGTAGATGCCGATGAGGAGCGTTGCCACCAGACCCATCAAAAATTTAATTGAGTCAGTCGTCTGCAGGTGCTCAATGGTCGCGAAAAGTGCATAGGCGATGTCTTTATTGACCGCCTCAACAATTCCGCCACCCCCGAATAGCTCGCTGTGGAGTGCAGCGCCCCCCATCACCGAGATCCATACAAAAGTCACCAGCGTTGGTAAGAGAAGAACCCCGAAAACAAACTCTCTCAGGGTGCGGCCGCGGGATATCCGGGCGATAAACAACCCGACAAAAGGTGACCAGGCCAGCCACCAGCCCCAGAAAAACACCGTCCAGGTCGATTGCCAATTTCCCGGTTCATTGGCGCCAACATAGAATGTCATGATCAATAGACTATCCAGGTAACCGCCAATTTCCTGCACCAACAACCCTGCCATGTAATCAAAGGGGCCAATAATCATAAAGGCGGCGAGTAAAATCAGCGTTAGCCAAAGATTTACCTCACTCAATATTTTCACGCCCCGCCTGACCCCAGAAACCACCGAAATCGTCGCGATTACAGTAACCACGGCGACCACCGACAGCTCCACCCAAAGAGACGCCTCCACGGAGAAAAGCCACTTGAGCCCCGTGCCAGTCTGACGGGCTCCCAGCCCCAGCGTCGTCGCCAGACCAAATACAGTCGCAAAAACAGCGAGCGCGTCAACGACGTGCCCCCAAAAGCCAAAGATTCTTTCACCAATAAACGGGTACAGCGCTGATCGAGGCGCGAGCGGGAGATCATGGCGATAGCTGAAGTATCCGAATGCAATCGCGACCAACGCAAAAATAGCCCATCCGTTCAGCCCCCAGTGGAAAAACGACAATTGAATTGCAGTAGACGCAGCGGAGGGAGTAAAGCCCTCCGAAGTAAAAGGGTTACCCTGAAAGTGCATGATTGGCTCGGCGATGCTCCAGAACAGCAGCCCCACACCCGTGCCGGCCGCAAACAGCATCGCCAACCAGGGAAAAAGCCGGTATTCCGGTTGTTCGTAGTCTTTACCAAGGCGCACGTTCTTGTAACGCCCCAGCCCTAGCCAAATAACAAATGCCGTCAGAAACGCAACCAGTGCCACATACCACCAGCGCAGCAGACCATCCACGTACGAGGAAACATAATCAAGCGCATACGCAAACTCAGACTGCCAGATCAGCGCGCCAGCAAGGGTCAAACCAATGGCGCCAATGCTGAATAGTGACGGCAAGATGGGTTGTTGGAGATGGCTATTGCCTTTTTCGTTCCACATGATGATTAGCCTTTTATTATGCCCTGGTCTGCCAATAGCGATGCTCGTATAAATTACGAAAAATGCTGCAGTTATTATCTGAATTCACGACCCCAGGAGAGCGGTACCAAGTCTCATCCTCAGCATCTCCTTATTGCAGGTAACAACGAGAACCAATCCCGACAGCAGCACCAACAACACACCCCAGATCAAATAGGTATAGAGCATCGGCATAAAAAACCATCCTGGCTCAGTGTTTGTTCACAAGATTGCGGGGTGCACCCTCAATGAAGCCAACAATGTTTTCGCCGGTGGTCGTGAGGATTCTTTCGACAGCCTCTTTCGTATTGAACGCACTGTGCGGGGTGACGATGACGTTTCTCATGTGCTGAAGAACATGGTTGGCGAACAGCGTTTCCAGATCATGTTTCTTGTCAAAAAAGGAGCGGATCAATTCCGCCTCCTCCCTGATGGAGGGCTCATCCGGCAGTACATCAAGACCGGCAGCCGACACTTTCCCATCCGCCAGCGCGTACAGCAAAGCCTGGGTATCAACAACGGAGCCGCGAGCGGTATTAATCAGGACAACCCCGCGCTTCATCCGGGCGAACTCCCTGTCCGACAGAAGATGCTTGGCCGATTTGCTGCCAGGTACGTGCAGCGTCACCACATCGGACTGCTCAAGAAGACGATCCAAATCGACGTAAGACACGTTGTATTGATCCGCGAATACGTCATCCGGCCTGGGATCGCAGGCAAGAACGTTCAGGCGAAACCCCTGCGCTATTTCTACAACACGCTTTCCGATAGACCCGGTACCGATCACTCCCAGGGTTTTGCCTTGCAGGTCAAACCCCTGCAGGCCTTTCTGAGAAAAATCCCCCTTGCGAGTGCGATTGGTCGCCTCTGGAATCTTGTGGCTAATGGCAAGGAGCAGCGCAAAAACATGCTCTGCTACCGTCTGGTCACCGTAGACGGGCACATTGCTGACTGGAATCGCATTTCTGGTGCAATACTCCAAATCGATATGGTCGTATCCGGTCGAGCGGGTAGCAATGAACTTCAGATGCTCAAAACACTCCAGGACCGAACGGTTCAGGACCGAATGAACGAAGGGGGAGATGATATCGGCGTCCCTGTATAGCCCAACGTTGCCTGTTCCGAGTTCCTCGTCCGTGAAAACAACCTCATGATTGCAGCAGGCCTGCTGCAAAATATCGCACTCCCACTTCTCTGCCTCAAAGAACACAATTTTCATTATCTCTCCTTAGCCATGCCCATTCTTACTCTGGCCAACCCACTAAGAGCCCCGGAACAGGAGTATCAGTGGGAGGTCCAGCGTTCTATCTGTCTATCTGTCCATTTCGTGCCTAAGACTTTCTCTCGACGCTGACGCAGAGCGTTCATCACCGCCGGCAACGAGGATGCACTCATTGCAAAAGTGGCAAAGGAAGGTCCTATCAGGATGCCAAGGAATCGGTAGAGCACACCGGCAGCCACAGGCTCAGCCGCACTGTTGTAGACTAGGGCAAAAAACAGGTTCTGCTTGCCGATGGTTTCATACCATTCGAGCCTCTCAAGGTTCGACCTGGTCATAAGCAATGTAGTTGCCCTCTACTGCACCCCATTCCACTACACCCGGCTGAACTGAACCTGAAAAGCACTTCTGCGCTTTGCATTTTTTTGATCACCATCAACTTTTCGGTAAAGCCATTGCCCTGAGGTACACGTCAAACCGGACTTTCAGCTGAAATTCAGTCTTTGTCTATAATCTGGTCACTTAAGCAACATAACAGTTCGCTCGCCCCTTTTCAGAAGCTGGAGATACAAAAGATGGTCGGTCAGAGAATTATTCGCGTCGCGGTCAACGGTTATGGCGTTATCGGCAAACGGGTAGCGCAAGCCGTTGCGGTACAAAAAGACATGGCTGTGGCTGGCGTAGCTGATGTCGCGCAGGACTGGCGAGTGAGGGCCGCGCTGAGTAGAGGGTATGCCCTGTACGGCGCGACTGAAGAGCACGCCGTTGCCATGGGCGCAGCCGGGCTTGATGTTTCCGGCACACTGGATGACTTACTTGAAGCCGCGGACATCGTGGTGGACTGTACACCGAAACACCTGGCCAGCAAGAATATCGAAACCTACCGGCGGCTCGGTATCAGGTTCATCGTTCATGGCGGCGAGAAACATCAAAGCACGGGCCATTCATTCGTTGCCGAGGCCAACTACGCCAGCGCTGTCGGCCGTGACTGCACACGCGTCGTATCGTGCAACACGACGTCGATCATTCGTACCCTGTCAGCGCTCAAACGCCACGGCTTGCTGGACCGGGCACGGGGAACCCTTCTGCGCCGGGCCACCGATCCCTGGGAGAGCCACCAGGGCGGGATCATGAATACCGTCGTGCCAGAGCCGGAGATTCCCAGTCACCAGGGCCCGGACGCCCAAAGTGTCGACCCGGACCTGGATGTGGTAACCATGGCGGTCAAGGTTCCGGAGACACTGGCCCACCTGCACTACTGGTCCGTTCAACTGACACGTGAGGCGAGTAAGGACGAAGTGCTCGATGCGTTCCGCACCTCCTCCCGCATTGTTTTCCTCCGGAACAGCGACGGGCTAAGCGCGATCAACAGTGTCAAGGAGTTGATGGCCGACCTTGGCCGACCTCACGACAGCCTGTATGAAGTCGCGCTTTGGGAAGACATGCTCAAAGTGCAGGGCAAAGAGCTGTTTTATGCCTATATGGTCGACAACCAGGCGATTGTTGTTCCGGAAACCATCGATGCCATACGCGCACTGACCGGGGCCGAACACGATGCGGAAACGTCGATCAGAAACACCAATGACAGCCTGGGTATCGGCTCTGTTGGCTTATAGATATGAACGGCAACCCCGGCGACGCCGCCTGTGAACCCGAGGACGGGGCCGTGAAGGATGTGTTCAGGCTGTTCGGTGAGGGAGACGAACTCTATGCGGAGATGATTCGCTCGGTCCGTGCTGCCACCCAGCGTATCTTTCTTGCTTCGTATATCCTGGCGGCGGACGAGGTGGGGACTGAACTGCTTGATGAACTGATGAAGCAGTCCCGCCACGGCCTCGACGTGCGCATTCACGTTGATGCGCTGGGCTCAAGCAGCGTTCTTACCCGAAAGCACCGACGCCAGCTCAGAGCCGCCGGCATCCGTCTTCAGCGCTTTCACCGCTGGAGTTGGCGGCAACCGATGCGTTACAACCGTCGCGACCATCGCAAGCTGCTGGTCATTGACGGCAAAACAGCGTACCTCGGCGGCTTCAACATTCATCGCGAGGGTTCAAGGCGCTTCTACGGCCCCCAGCGATGGCGCGATATGCATGTCTGCATCAACGGGCCCCTGGCCACAGTATCTGACACTCTGTTCAACGCCTTCTGGTGTGGTGACACGCAATGGAACCCAGACAGTCACACCGTCGGCGACAGCCGGATCATTCCCAATACAACACGAACCTGTCGCATCCAGCTACGGTGTGCCATCAAAGACCGGTTGGCCAGAGCGTCAGACAGAATCTGGTTGGCGACGCCCTATTTCGTACCGGATCGTGGATTACGCAAACAGCTTGCTCTCGCGGCCCGCCGGGGGGTCGATGTGCGGATTCTGACCACCGAAAAGACCGACTCGACCCCCGCACAATGGGCTGCCCGCGCCATTTACGGAGAACTACTGGAACACGGCGTTCGCATATTCGAGTACACGCCCCGGCTGTTGCATTCCAAAGTACTACTCGTTGACGAAGCCTGGGGCAGCATAGGAACCGCAAACTTCGACTACCGAAGTTTGTTTATTAACTATGAACTGACGCTGATTTCCACAAACGAAGCCTTGAATGGCCAGTTAAGAAACGAGTTCGTAACTGATTTGCTGGATGCCAGTGAAATCACTGGCATCGCCTGGAAACACCGCGGCTTCATGAAAGGCGTGTATGACACGCTTGGCCTGTTGCTACGCAAGTGGCTTTGACGTGGGCCGGCTTAGATCGGGGCTCAACTTGCTTGGTATGCCGAACCAAGGTCCCAGACACCCGGTGCGGCAATGATTAAAGACACAGCGAGTGCTTTGGTGCGAGTCGAGTTAGACCGCCTTGATAATCTCAGACAGCCTATCTCTCACCTCACCCGCAATATGCTTGAGTTGCTCATTTTCGATCGCTGTCATGGATAACACGGGATCAACCGCACTGACTTCAACGCCCTCCGGGGTCTCGCGCAGGATAACATTGCACGGCAACATAGCGCCTACCCGGGGTTCCACGCCAATGGCTTCCCAAGCCATGGCTGGATTGCAGGCACCGAGAATTCGGTAGGCGAGCATGTCCTTGTCCAGTTTCTTTTTCATGGTGGCCTTAACATCAATTTCTGTCAGAACCCCGAAACCCTGATCGGCCAGGGCCTTGCGGGTTCGCTCATCCACTGTCTCGAAATCCACATTCTGAATTACGCGATTCATTGTGTAAGACATATACATTTCCTTTTCTTTGGGTAAACCGAGTGAGGCCTATAGTAGCCAGCCCTTCAATATCAACACCTAACCTTTTCAGAACCCATAGCGTACCCCCAGATACAGGTTATTGTTGTCCTCAAACTGACCGAAGAAGGTTTCCTCCTGGGCGCCGAAAAACAGGTTTCCGCCGGCTTCAACAGAGAGATGGTCATCAACCTGATAGCCCACCCGGGGGCGCAGGTACGCGTCCCGGTCCGAGGGCGAGTAGAACAGGAACAACGACCACTCCAGATTCTGGCTGTGTGTCAGCCATGTCAGCCGCTGGGTGAGGACGTGGCGATTCTCGTCCCGCACCGGGGCACCCGGGGGCAAGGCCCGCCGGTAGGCCTCAAACTCGCCCATGCGCTCAAGGTAGTATTGCAGGCCCAGGGTCAGGTTACGGGCAATTTCCTGCTCATAGCCGAGCAGCAGGCGCAGCTCGCTGTTGCGTACTGTGGGATCGTCGCCATCGCGGTCTGCGCGGGAATCGTAATAGCCCAGCTCGACGTTGCCGATGCCGGCCCCCACCGGCCCGCGCAGGCTGGCGCCGAGCACCGACAGCGGAGGAAACCTGGCCCGACCGCTGGCCGGATCAGCCCCGGCCGGGCTCTTCCAGAAGCCGTCGTAGCCGTAGAGCGCGACCTCGTAGGCGCCAAGGTTACGGTACAGCCGGGCGGCCCACTCGTCGTCTTCGAACGCGTCCGCCGGGCGGCCCGCCAGTACAACCGCATTGCGCCCGGTCAGCCGCCCTTGCCCTGTGTTGAAGAAAGAGAGACGGCGACCGTCGATGAAGCGATCCGCGTCAAACCGGGGGGTGTAGACAAGGTCAAGATTGGCCCAGCTGGAAAAAGCCGAAACCTTCAGCGCGTCCGAGGGCGCCTTGAGGTACTCCACATCGCGGCCGATAAAAAACGAGACCCAGTCCTTGGGAAACAGATCGTTGATGAACACCAGGTCGCCGGTTCCCCAGGTTAGTATCTGGCGCCCCAGCTTGACATCGGTATCCGCGCTCGGCGAAAACACCAGGCTGGCCTCGCGCAGGTCGAACGCGCCCTCACCCGATTCCAGGTCCACCGACCGATCATCGTCCAGGTCGTCATAGAGAAAATCGCCGGTAAGGCGCAGCGTTACTCCCTTGAAATACTTCTCCGCCTCGAGCTGCAACCGGGTTTCGGCGATGGAGAGATCGCGCTGGTGAGGATCATCGCCCAGCCGGGTTCCGCCGCGGGCCTCCCAGAAGCCGCGCAGACGAAATGGCAGCGCCGCCGCAGCCGATCGGTCGGTGGTCTGTTCTGCTCCGGTCTCACCCCCGAGGCCCGCTGGCAGGGCCGGTTCTGCGGTATCACTGGCTGGCGCACCCAGCCCCTCCGGCAGCTCGGGCGCGGCCGCCCATAGCGCCCCGGGCGCTGCACCGAGAACGATACCCGCCAGCAACATGCCCCAGAGCAGGCTTCTGGTGTTCATCCACGCCCTCCTGCCCTCAGTGCACCGGTGGTCACTGCAAGTACTCCCTCGGTGCCCGGCGCAGATACCGCTCCGAAAACACGTCTTCCGGCAGGCTCAGGTCATAGTCAATGCCGCTGTAGGTCAGCTCCGTAGTGCCACCGTTACGCAGATTCTCCATCCTCGCCTTGACGACCGTGGGGTAACCCTGCACCTTCTCCACCGCCAGCGCGGTGTAACGCCGGTAGAGGTTGTCACTGTCGTCGATATACTCGGTGCGAACCGGCAGGAACGACTGCTTGTGGATATAGACATCGTAGTAGGCGAACTCAACCTCCCCGGGCCTCTTGGGTTTGTTGCGCACTACGTAGTAGTTATCCGTGGTTTCAATCAGCTCATGGCTGTCGGCATCAATACTGCGCCCGGAGATGTCCTCGTAGAAGAAATCCGAGCCGACGAAGCTGGTGCGTTTGTCGGAAGCGGCAATTCGCTTAACCAGATCCAGCGCCGGCAGGTACAGCCAGCGGTCGTCGTCCCGGTCCTGGTGTTTCCAAACCAGCAACGTCATCTGGCTCACATCCGCCGGTCGTCGGAAATAGACATAGTACTTCTGCTCGCCGAGATAGGCGCCCCCCTCAACGGCATCTGTCTCCGGACCGTCTCTCCGCAAAATGGTGAGTTCGCGACTACGGGTACGCCCCTGGCTATCCGTGATGGTCATAGCGACCCTGGCGCGGCCATCACGCCCCTGAAAGTAGGAGACCATATTGGCACGGTTGACAATGCGCTCCACCTCGGGCGCAGCGCCGGCATCCTGGGCCAGGGCAATGGGCGTGATGCCCAATGCCATTGCAATCAGGGCCAGCTTTTGGAACAGGGTAACAAGCCAGTATCTACTCATTGCACGCCTTCCTCTTGCTTTTGCGAATTCGGGACGGCCCTGCGGGCACCGGGAAACAGCCACCGTTGCAGCAGGGTTATCAGCGCCGGCAGGATCAGCAGTGTGCTCAGGCCGGCGGTCAACAGAATGGCCGCGATAAACACCCCCACCGTCTGGTAGGGCACGAGCGGCGCCGCCAGCAGCGGCAGGAAACCAACGCCAAGCACGATGGCGTTGCGGGTTATTGCTCGTGCAGGCTCACCGAACATCGGTGCCACCGAGCGACGCCAGGAGCCGGTCTCGGCCTGAGTGGCGCGGGTACGGGCCAGGAAGTGGATGGCGTAGTCCACGGCGAGCCCCAGACTCAGGGCGCTCAGCACGGCGACCGGCATATCGTAATTCTTGCCGACAATGCCGATCAGACCGTAGATGGCCCCGATGGTCACGGTCAGGGGGATCATGCACAGCAGGCCCCAGAGCAGAGAGCGGAACAATAGGGCCATCAACAGGAGCACAACAACGAAACTGCCGAACAGGGCCATGGCCATGCCGCTGACCATTTTTTCCTGCCAGACGACATTGATATAGTTCAGACCGAACCAGCGTGCCTGGAGCGATGCAGGCGGAGGGTTAGTCGCGATGAAGTCGTTGAGCGCCTCGACCACCCGGCTCATGTCCCGGTTATCGCCGCTGGTGAGCTGAACCCAGATGCTGGCATTCTGGTAATCGGGTGTAACGAAGTGCCAGAGGTCCTGAGGGCGATGGCCATTCTGGTAGGTGAGCAGGGTCTGCGCTACCGCCGCTGGACGGTCCGGAATGCGAAAGGCCTCGGCATCGCCACCCAGAAGTTCGCGGTGGACAGTTTTGACCACATCGGCGACGGAGTTGGACTTGCCGACCACACCGGTCTCGCCCAGCCGCTGCTGCAGCCTGGCGATGTAGCGCAGGACTTCGGGGCTTTTGAAGGTCTCGCTGCGCTGGCGTTCGCCATCGACGAAGGATTGTGCCTCGAGCCAGGCATCGTAGCGCGTGTCAGATGCCGCATCGAGTTGCACCCCGACGCGCTGATCCAGCTCATCGAGAAATGCCTTCGCCGAGTCAGTGTCCCCGCTTACCTCTCTCGCCATGGCACGCAGTTCTTCGAAGACGGCGACGGTCGCGTCTTCCTGCGCCTGCACATCCTTCTGGTGTGATGCCAGGCGATCAAGGAATGTCTGCCGATAGTCGGCCAAGATGACGTCACCACCCTCCGGAACCAACGCCAGATAGGCCATGTAGGTGCCGCCGAAATGTTCGTTGAGTACTCGGTCCGCCACCCGGATGGGATGCTCCGGCTCGAACCACTTGACCGGGTTATCATTGATACGGATCTGGCTGATGCCATAGCTCGCAGCCACCACCACGACCATGGTAACCACCAGCACCGCCCTGGCGTGGCCGACCACGCCCTCGCCGAGGCGATGCAGCCAGCGCCCCATGACTGTATTTCCATCTGGGTCCCCAACGGCGTGACCGAAGCCGGTGAGCCGCCGCTCCGGCATTAGCATGATGTATGCCGGAATAAAGGTTACCGTGCACAACCACGCCAGAAAGACGCCAATCGCGATAAAGATGCCAAACACCTGAACCGGCGGGATCGGGGTGAGTGCCAGTGACGCAAACCCGGCCATCGTCGTCAGGGTTGTGAACAGCATCGGTTTAAACAGTATCCCCATGACCTCCCGGATGGCCCGGCGGCGCTCCCGATGGTGAGGATAGCGGTCGAAGAATTCCGAGAGGATATGCACCGCGTCCAGCACCGCAATGGGCATGATGAATACGGGGATCATCGAGCTCATGATGTGGACGGTGCTACCGCTGATCACCAGCAACGCCATGGTGCTCGCAGCCGCCACCATGGCCACGATCATCGCCGAGGTAATGAGCCGGACGTGGCGGAAGAACCACCACATTGCCAGGAAGATGACCAGCATTGCCAGTGGCGCCGAAATCGCCATCTGGTAGAACATCTGCACACCGAACGTGTCCTCCGCCACGGGCAGCCCGGTGATGTAGACCTGATCGCTGGTATCCTCCCAGCCGGCGACTTTGTCAAGCAGGGCTTCGCGGACTCGGTAACTCATGTCCTTGCTGGTCAGCGGCAGGTAAAGAGCGACTGCCTTGCCATCGGCGCTGACCAGGGTATTGTCGAACAGCGGGATACGTTGCGCCCGCTCAAGAATAGCGAGCGCCTGGTTGCGGGTATCCGGCGGCTCTGGCATGAGCCAGCTGAAACGAACCGAGCCGACCCCCTCTTGCTCGATATTGTCGACCCGAGAGAGCGCGAGCATATCCTCCTCGACCACGCCCTCCTGCCGGCCCGGGTTGTCCGGATCGGGCCACCTGAGCGTACTGGCATACTCTGTCAGCTCATAGAGGCGCCGCAGCGAGCCGACGTTGAATACGCCGTCGGGGTCGCTCTCGTTGACCACACCCACCACGACCATGTCATAAAGCGAGAACTGCTCCTTCATGTCGTCGTGGAAAACGCGCACGGGTTCGTCGCCGGACAGCATGTTCTCTGGGTCGGTATCGATGGTTAG
Organism: Marinobacter bryozoorum; assembly: GCF_023156245.1. Classification (GTDB taxonomy): domain Bacteria; phylum Pseudomonadota; class Gammaproteobacteria; order Pseudomonadales; family Oleiphilaceae; genus Marinobacter; species Marinobacter bryozoorum. Next base: position 10,618 of record NZ_JAKZAH010000042.1, on the reverse strand, counting down.
CGGATTAAGCAGACCAAATCGCTCGGGCCAGAGGCTCGGCAACGCCGCCAGCCCCACCAGCATCAGCGTGACGACCACCATGGTCCAAACGGTCAGGCGAGGACGGTCAGTGGCGAACTGTAGCCACGAACTCTCGGTTTTTTCAGACATTTACAGTGCCTCCGTGCGTCAATCGAAGGCGGCGCCGGGCTTCTTGCCCAAGGCCTTGAGGATCTTCGCCAGAGGGCAGAATCCACTGAAGGCAGCCTGCAGCATGTTGGCGCCCACAAACGCGGTGAACCACAGCCAGTAAGGCGAGTGGAGCTGGGAGAGCGCAAGACTTACAAGGATAAAAGATCCTGCGAATGCGAGTACAAGACGATCAATGGACATATCTCTCTCCTGTTATACTAACGCGCTCTAGATCCAACAGATTGCGCGCCCCGTCGAAATTACACGGTATTTGGGTTGTCTGCTTGGCGACTAACTATAAGGAAGCCGAAATTTGCCAGAGGACAAGCAACGCTTAACTTGTTGACCAAGTATGTTTCGGAAAAACTAACATATTCACGAATTCAGAGCTATGAATATATGAATGGCAACCAGATGTCAGAAGCGGCTGATCACGCTACTAACTTGTTAAAAGCACTCTCCGGAAAGAGCAGATTAATGATCCTCTGCCAACTAGTGGAAGGCGAGCGGGCGGTGAGCGAACTCGCCGATACACTGGATATGCGCCAAGCGGCTGTTTCCCAACAACTTGCTCTACTGCGCAAAGATGGCCTGGTCAATGTGCGCCGTGACGGACGAACCATGCGCTATTCTCTGGCGGGAGACAAAGCGCGCCGTATCATTGAGCTTCTATATGAACTGTTCTGCGATAACGAAACATTCTAGGGCCCGGAATTATCCATCGCAGGCTTACGGTAATATGGGGTGCATCTATCCATGTAGGCATGAGAATTCGCAGTAAGAAATACATCACGCTGCCTCATCATCGCTGCCGTTATGTGACGCAGCGGCGAGCTGACGCCACCGCCCCCAACGGGGGATGAACATTGGCACCTGCCGCTGGTAGGCACGGTACTCCTCACCAAACTCCTTGAGCACCTGCCGTTCCTCACGCCGAGCCAGCCATGTGTAGACAAGCACGATGGCCGGGAAAAGGCCGACCGAGAATAACGTTGGCCAATGCACCACCCCTTCTCCAAACAGAGCGATGAATAGCCCCGTATATTGCGGATGCCGCACATACGCATACAGGCCGTCTTTCACCAAACGGTTTTCACCTCGCGCCTTGTGGACCTGACGCCACCCCTGAATAAAGAGGCCGATCCCGGTGAACGCGAGCGCATAGCCGAGCAACATTGAGACCAACATCCCGGTTTCGCCCAGCCCTATCAGGGTCGACCACAGGCTGGCGCTGACATACTCACTGTCGAGGCCAAAAAAACGCACCAACAGATAAATAGTGAGCGGAAAACCGTACATTTCCGCATAAAGTGCAATGATGAAGGCCTGCACCACTCCGGCGCCGGCCCATTCCCGCCAGTTTTTCGGCGCGAAGTAACGGTAAAAGAACCAGGACACCAGAACGATAACGATCAGTGTGATGCCCCAGGCCCCAGCGTGATTGAACGATTCATTCATAGCATGATTTACCTATATGTCGGGCGGCTAGCTGAATCGGTTGCCGCCCGGATTGTTTTAGTGTGAGAATCAGCACGGTGATCACCAACGCTTTACTTTTCCCCGTAAAGACTGTTGTAAATCGATCCTCGCGCTCCATCGCTACAATGTCGCCTTATCAGCGCCTGAGGAGCCACTTTTTGACAGGATCGCCTGCACTATCGGATGTGCATCACATTTGTTGGCCTGCAGCAGCCCCGATGTATCCAGGGTGCCACCATGGTTTTCATAACCAAACGCCAGCGTCCGGTCAGGTCCGAGATCGAGAGGACGGCAGATTCCCAGCAATGCCTCTGGGCGCATATGGCAGACGAACACTCTGAGTTTTGTATCGTGGGGAAACAGCTCGGCCCTGTAAGAAGTACCAGACTGATGTCCTGACTCGATTGGATCCCGGGGACTCCGGAATCGACCGGGCTCGAGAAGGCAGACCACACCACTCGAAAGCCCTCTCTGAGCCAGCGCTTCGGCAACCTCAAGGCAAACCCGGAGTTGATAGGCGCCGACAGCGATCAACTGCACATCACCGGCTTCACCAAGAGCGATGGCACCATTCCGGAGCAATTGCACAGCCTGACGGCCGTCAAAAACGGCAGGCAGTTTTGCCTTGGGAACCGTCATGGCCCAGAACTGCCCCTGGGTTCGAAAACACTCGTTAAGGCACGCCACAGCACTATTGCAGTCGGGAGGATAGACAACGCGGGCAGTGTCACTCATTTCTCCCATCAGGACTTCGCCGAAGGCCGGGTCCTGATGAGACTGCTCGTTCTTGCCGTTTTCCCAGAGGTGCGACGTCGCAATGACCGGCACGGATAACCATCGGGCGGGCCGACCGAGACTTTTCTGGTGTCGCGCAAAAATAATTTCCTGCCGAAGAGCGCCAATCATTTTCATGGCAAACGCTTCGTAGGACACCACCAGATTCATACCTCCCTTATTACCCAGAGCGGCGCTGACAACGGCCTCCTCATTCAGGGCTGTGATTACCGAGCCGTGAAGGGATTCCGCAAGGCCGGGCTCGGGCGTCAGGGTGCGATGCTTCAGAAGGTCAAGCGACTGGTTCATCTGATTACTACGCAATTCATCCGGGTTCCCCAGGCGAATACGAAGCGCCGGGTTGGCCTTTACAAGGGCAACAAACTGCCGATCAATCGCCACCATGGGCGACTCTGATACCGCCGTTTGCAACCAGACCGGTTCGGGTACAGTTTGCAGCTTGACGTCACGACAACTCAGCGGATGATCCTTTTCCGCAGGCCGATCGTCTGCCCGGTGAGTTGCCAGCACGTCGCGGGCGCCGTGAATCTCGATCTCGGGCACAAACAAACGGGCAATGGATTCGTTAAAGTGCCTGCGCGAGACCTCATCAAATCTCGGTATTGCCGGAAGCGGGGTACCATGCGCCGCGTTTGAACCAGCACCATAGAAACCATAGCCTTTGACCGTCTCGGCAATCAGATAGGGGAGCTTTACAGGGTACCTCATGTGGCCGGCGCTGACCTGTTCGCTGCACGCCTGAAGCCTCGATTCGGCCTCGAAGATGCCCCAGATAAAGGCCGCAGGATCGCGGCCATCAATGAGTATGGGGTAAAAGCCATTGAGCTCCAGGTGCTGCCGGAACCAGTCCGTCCCCCCTTGCAGAAAAATGGTTGACCGTTGATCAATGCGGCGCCCGTTAGCAATCATCACCGGGGTCACCAGGCCACAGTCCTCGGCTCGCCACCAGCGGCTTGCCCAGTCGCTGCCCCGCTGCTCCTCAAATGCCCCATCACTGAGAAACGCGACCAGACGCTCCCCCGGCAGCGGCATGTGGGTGTATTGCAGTTCAGCGAAGCCCAGATATCCGCCCTCGATCAGCCCGCCGGCAGTGTGGGGGTTGACGTGACTGCCCAGGGGAACCCCCGGTGTGCCATCCGGAGTGACGGCGTAGCTGTAAAAGTCACTCACCAGCCGGGACAGCCCCACCTCGTCGAGCGTGTACCGAGCCTGCTGTTCTGGATGCAGATTGCCGAGCAGTATGTTGACGCTTTCGATAGCCGCCACACAGTGCCCCTGCCCCATCAGCCAGCTACGGGTCAGCCCCGCCAACGCGTTGGCGGCCGTGTAGCCAAGATAGGCAGGCACCATGTTCAGCGAACCACCGGTATGCCCCTGAGGATTTTCCTTGAAGTCATCCGCCGCCAGCGGCTGTCCGGACAGGTCCACTCTGCTGGCATAAGTCATGTGGGCTACCAGCCACATGGCCGCGTTGGTGAGGGTGTCTGCAGCCTCGAAAATAATCAGGGCATCGTCGAGCGAGTCATAACGCCCGGCACAAACGAGTTCCTGGCACAGGTCGAACACGCGCACCTGGGTCAAATCGGTATGTTCGATCACCCCGCGCCCTTTTGCCCAGTTGGCAAACTGGGGGTAACGCTGCCGGTATTGGGCAGCACGCTGCTGGATTCGATGTGAATCCTCAATGGAATAGCCGTTCATGATCTCTCCCTGATAACTCTACTGACGTTAATGGTGGCCTACTAGAAATCCTCGCCGTAAATATCCGGATTACCCCGGGTATTTGCCCGGTCTCACATCAAAGACGCAAAATGGATTGGTAGCTTGCCACCTCCACCTCAAACCGGGTGTTCTGACGCAAGTGATCCTTCATGGCCTCCAGCGCATCAGGGTCTCCATGAATCAAGTTGATCGGCGTTTCGGGGGCTAAGTCACTTTGAGCCAGCCACTGTTCAATCTCTGTGAAATCTCCATGCCCGGAAAGCCCACTCAACACCTCCAGCCGGGCCTTGACCGGAATCCAGTCGCCGTGGATCTTGATCCTTTCCGCTCCATCAACCATTTTGGCGCCTCGTGTCCCCCCTGCCTGATAACCGGCAAAGATAACGGTTGTACGGTGCTGGCCGAGGAGACGTTTGAAGTGATGAAGAATGCGACCGCCCGTTGCCATACCGCTGCCTGCAATAATTACGTGCGGGTAGGCCTGGTCAGCCAGCGCCTTGGAGTCTTGGACGCTGCGGCTATAGTGAACGGTGCTGCACATTTCATGGCATTCTGAACTGCTCAACCGATGCTGATCTTCGTAGCGGCAGTAAATCTCAGAAACATCAATCGCCATGGGGCTATCCAGATAAACTGGCAACCTTGGAATTCGTCCCGCCTTCATCAGGTCGGTGAGCATATGCTGCAAGACCTGCGCTCTGCCCACGGCAAAGGCCGGAATCAGTATATTGCCCCCTTTGTCGACCGTTTCGTTAACGATGTCCGCCAGTTGTGACAGCAAATCCACGTCTTCGTGGCGACGATCGCCATATGTTGATTCCAGCATCAGCATGTCGAGTGCTGGCAGGGGTGCCGGTGGCCTCATGAAAATATCATTGAGGCGGCCCACATCGCCGGAAAAACCGACGCATTTACCTTCCGCCTCGATGATGACACAGGCCGCCCCGAGAATGTGCCCGACCGGTCGCAGATGAAAGCGTATATCACCGAGCTGGATCACTTGGTGAAAGTCCACCGACTGAAACAGCTCCATGCAGGCTTCTGCATCCTCCTGATCATACAGGGGCTCCGGATTCTCATGCCTGCTCAGCTTATGGCGGCCGAGGTAATGTGCCTCCTCTTCCTGAAGATGGCCGCTATCGGCCAGCAATATGCTGCATAGCTCTCGGGTGGCATGATGGGTATAAACCGCCCCCCGGAAGCCCTGCTTGTACAACACGGGGATGTAGCCTGAATGATCCAGATGGGCATGGGTCAGAAGCACGGCATCCAGCGAGGCAATATCGAGCGGCAACGGTTGCCGGTTGCGCTTTCTCAGCCACTTGTACCCCTGAAACAGGCCGCAATCGACCAATACACGTGTCTGGCCGGTTTCAACCAGGAACTTGGAGCCGGTCACGGTTTCCGTGCCACCCAGAAATGTAATGTTCATCGGCGCTCATCCTCCACCTGATTGAGAAAATGCCTGACCGGCGGCACCAGCAACTCGCTGACATCGATCTCATTGCTGCTGTGTGGAACCGTGTTGGTGGTCACCAGCGTCTGCAGGCCGGTACCCAGAAGGTAGGTGTCCGAGGCCTCCGCAAAAATGCCATGCACCGCCGCACACAGGATGGCCTCCGTGCCTTGTGCCTTAAGTGCCCTGACACACTCGCCAATGGTGCGGCCGCTGGAAATAACGTCATCAATGATGACGGCTTTCCGGCCGTTATACGCCGAGATATCCGGCAAGGTGACTTCAACGCGCCGGTCACCCAGACGCTGCTTGGTGCCAATGACATAAGGATGGTTACTGGCCTGCGCGATACTTGATACCCATTGCTCACTTTCCGCGTCCGGACCTACCAGCAACAGACCGTTTTGCCCCCGTAGCCAATCCGCCAGCGCCGGTGCTCCCTGAACAACTTGCGTGGGTATGCTGTAGATTTCGTCAAGAGACTGGTACCTGTGCAAATGTGGATCAACGGTGATCAGCCAGTCGATATGTAAAGACAAAGACTGGGCAAACACCCTGGAAGTGACCGCCTCCCCTTCTTCGAAGCGTCGATCCTGGCGCATATAGCAAAGATAGGGCGCCACCAACCCAATCGACCTGGCACCGAGTTCCCGGAGAGTTTCAAAGAGAAACAGGAGAGCAAGGTATTTGGTGTCTGGATGCGTTAGGTCGGCCAATATTACGCAGTTCGCACCTTTGACTGATGTGAGCACACGTAAGTAGGACTCACCATCAGGGAACCTCCGCACCTCCAAACTTCCCGGCTCCAGATTGAGCCGATCACAAAGTTTTTCCCGTAATGGATGGGGAGCAAGGCTGAACAACACACTTTTTTCAGTAATGCCCACAATCATTCCTCTCGCTTTACAGTGAAGATTGCCGGCCCCATATCGTTAAACGCCAGCGCATAATCCTGCTGCCCCGGACTGTCACTGAGCAATTCATAGAGAGGCTCTCCCTTAGTGACTCTATCACCGACGGTCGCCAGTAGCCGCAGCCCTGCGGTAGAGCTGGCAGGTGCGCCTGCCAGCTTGGCGACACGGGCAAGCCGACGATTGTCGATAGACACGATTGTTCCGGATTCCGAGCACAGAACTGGGCGCCTAAAACGGGCTTCACCTAAGCTCCTCTGCCCTCCCTGAGCCTCTGTTATACGCTTGAACTGCCCCCAGGCAGAGCCGTTTTGAAGTAGTCGTTCTGCTTTGACCATCCCCTCTTTCACGCCACGACCATCAGCCAGATCGAACAAATGGCCAGCCAGCATGATGGCGCGGCTCCGTAGATCCTCCGGCGCACCCCGCTTTCCCTGCAACACGGCCAAAACATCACGGGCCTCCTCTGTCGGCCCGATCCCTGCACCAACCGGCTTGCTGCCGTCTGTCGCGATGCAGCGTACCTTCAGCCCACAGGCCGCCCCAACGCTTGTGAAAAGAGAGGCCAGCCGGTCGGCATCGCCGGGCGTTCGAACCTTGGCCGTCTCCCCCACCGGAATATCAATCACCGCATGGGTGGAACCGGCAGCAATCTTCTTGGACAGCACCGAGGCCACGAGCTGGCCCTCACCATCAAGGTCCAGCGCTCTCTCGATGCGAATCAACAGGTCATCAGCCGGGCTGAGGTTCATCGCCCCACCCCAGGCGAGACAGGCACCGGTTTCTCTGACCACACGGCGAATCTCGTTCAGCCCAAGCCTCACATTGGTCAGCGCTTCCATGGTGTCCGCTGTTCCCGCCGGTGAGGTGATGGCACGGGAGGAGGTTTTAGGCATTACTAAGCCTGCTGCGCTGACGATCGACACAACCAGCGGCGTGGTCCGGTTGCCCGGCAGGCCTCCAACACAGTGTTTGTCGAACACACGATCCACGCCTGGCCAATCGAGCTGTTGTCCGCAATTCACCATCGCCTGGGTCAAAGCAACAATCTCATCGAAACCTAATCTGCCACCCGCACAAGCGCTCAGGAAACAGGCTATTTCGACATCGCTGTATTTGTGTGCGGAGATATCGGAGACAATGCGGGCCATCTCAGCCGGAAGCAAGCTGTGTCCGAATACTTTCCGACGAACCAGACTCAAGGATTCGATATAGGGCGCATGATGTACTGAAACCAGGTCAGACTGAGCCACCCCGAGCCGCTCTATGGCGATATCTGAAAGCCCCGCATACCCTTTGGGAACCGTTTCATCAGACGAAATATTGAGAGTTGCGATGATGGAACGTCCCTGCGAGGAAATTCCCACCCTGGAACTGGCGGCGAATCCTTCTGAAAGGCACACATCACAATCATCACGCATGTAGACGACAGGCTCCTGATGAGTATTGATACCCATCTTGAAAACCCGTAACTGACTGGAAGACGCCACCATGTATCAACATCCTTTTCTGCGTCGAAGAATAATTTCAGTGTTCTGATCAGAGGTCGTTCATACGCCCTATCTGCCTGGCCAATCGCATAGCTTCGTTCTCTTCCATGGTTAGCAACGATTGCAGTAATTCTTTCGCCTCGGGAATCTCGGCTTTGTCGGCCATGGTGCGATAAAGGTCCTCTATCTGATCATGGAAATCGAATACTTCTCTGCATATGCCCTCAAAATCCAGCTGTGCGTAGGGCTCATCGCAGGTTCTGTGGGTCTTAATGGGATGGTGAGACAGGTAGTCGTAGACCCTTGTCTCCAATGCTTTGAAATCGCCCTGCGACTTGAATTCATTCACGATACGTTCCATTTCCGATTCATGGGTCGCCAGATAGTCCAGCAGCGCCCGTGCTCGCTCCTCTTCATTCTTCGTAGCGCAATGTGACATACACCTTGCAAGGTGAGCATGCAAATCCCGTGTCCAGCTAATAAGTTCTCCAAAGGTTTTGATGTCCATTTACCCGTTCCCCCTTGTTGTCATTAATCATGTCAGCAAACAGCAATTACCTACCACTTAAACTCATAAGCCTGAATTCACACTGAAAAACCCCAACAAAAGATGCAAAAAGAGTCGCTCAATAGCGTGGGCTTGATGAACATCAATTTTTCCAATTGGAAGTGTTCGTCTACCCTAAGCCGTCCAGTTGGGTGCGCTTTAACAGGAGTGCATTTACCGCAACAAGAGCGGAGCTTCCAGACATTGCGAGCGCCGCTACTTCTGGGCTTATCACCAACGGATAGAACACGCCTGCCGCCGCGGGAAAGGCGATGACGTTATAGCCCACCGCCCAGAACAGGTTCTGGTGCATCTTGCGCAGGGTAGCGCGCGACAGCTCGATGGCGCCGAGCACGTCGTAAGGATCGCTCTTCATAAGCACTACGTCAGCGCTTTCGATGGCCACGTCGGTGCCGGCACCAATGGCAAAACCTACCTCCGCCTGGGTCAGTGCCGGGGCGTCATTGACACCGTCGCCCACCATGCCAACCTTCTTGCCCTGAGCCTGGAGCTCCTTGATCTTGTCTGCTTTCTGCCCCGGAAGGACATCGGCGATCACCATCTCAATGCCGAGTTCCCGGGCGATGCGCTCGGCGGTGGCCTGGTTGTCGCCGGTGAGCATCGCCACCTCCACCCCGCGTTCACGCATCTTTTTGACCATTGCAGTAGCGGTGGGGCGCGGCGCATCGGCAATGGCGATAAGGCCGACCAGCTTCCCGTCCTGGGCGACGTGCACCACGGTCTGACCCGCGCTCTGCAGACGCGCGGCCTCGTCCTTCAGGCTCGCCATGTCGACCTTCTCTTCGTCCATCAGCCGGCGGTTGCCGAGCAGCACGGTCTTGCTGCCAATCTCCGCCCGCGCGCCCTTGCCCTCGATGTTGGTGAAGCCGGTCAGCGGATCGAGCTGCAAGCCTTCGGCCTTACTTTGTATCGCCTTGGCCAGAGGATGGTCCGAGCCCTGCTCCACCGTCCCCGCCAGTGCGAGGACCGCCTCCTCGGTGCTGCCCGCCACCACGACCACCTCGACCACCTGCGGCTCGCCCATGGCGGCTCGCCCATGGTCAGGGTGCCGGTCTTGTCGAAGACCACAATATCCAGCCGGGTGGCATCCTCAAGTGCAGAGGCATTCTTGAACAAGATGCCGTTCCTGGCGCCGAGGCCGGTGCCCACCATCACGGCCATGGGCGTGGCAAGGCCGAGGGCGTCCGGGCAGGCGATGACAAATACGGTGATGGTCAGGGTCACGGCAAGCAGCAGGCTTTCGCCAATCCACCAGAACCAGACGGCAAAGGTGAGCAGACCGATCACGATGGCAATCACCACCAGCCACTGTGACGCTTTGTCCGCCAGCAGCTGCGCCGGAGCCTTGGAGTTCTGCGCCTCCTGAACCAGTTTGACAATCTGTGCCAGGGCCGTATCGGACCCCACCTTGGTGGCGCGATACCTGAAACTGCCGCTCTTGTTAATGGTGGCGCCGATCACCTTGTCGCCGGGCTTTTTTTCCACCGGCATGGACTCGCCGGTGAGCATGGACTCATCCACCAGGGAGTCGCCCTCCAAGACCTCACCGTCCACCGGAATCTTATTGCCGGGGCGGATCACGACGATGTCGTCCTTCAGAACCTCAGCGGTGGGAACCTCCCGTTCCTGGCCATCACGCAACACAGTGGCCTTGGGCGGCGCGAGATCCATCAGCGAGCGGATGGCGTCCGAGGCACCGGCACGGGCGCGCATCTCCAGCCAATGGCCGAGCAGGATGAACACCAGCAGCACCGCCACCGCCTCGAAAAACTGCACACCCGGGAAAAAGAGCGTGGAACCGACGCTGAACAGGTAGCCAGTACCCACCGAGAGAACGACCAGCACAGCCATGTTGAGCACGCCGTTTTTCAGCGCGCGCCAGGCGGCAACAAAGAACGGCCAGCTTGGCCAGAGCACGGCGATGCTTGCCAGTAATAGCAACCACAGGTCTAGTTGCGGTAGGAATGCCTCTCACGAGGCACCCCCCGCACAGATCCGTACGTGCGGTATTACCGCATACGGCTCC
>NZ_JAKZAH010000041.1 GCF_023156245.1 Marinobacter bryozoorum | reverse complement strand
AACCACCACACCTTCGGACTGGCGCCTTGGCCAGAGGCCCCAGCGTCACGCAGTAGGTCAGCGAATTAACCAAACGGAACACTAGTCACGGATGGCCCATTGAAGACAGAGAGCGAGACCGCCAGCGAATGCAGAAGCAAAAGAGCACCGTCCACCTGCTGATCATGGACCCGTCCCAGAACGATGCGGAATCACTGGTCAGCCTGCTGCGCAATTCCGGTCGTGCAACCCGGGCCCACCGGGTCACCTCGGCGGAAGACCTGGACGAAGCTATCCGCACCGGCCAGTGGGACCTGTTCCTGGCCAGGGACAATCACCCGGAGTTCGTTCCGGACGATGCCCTCGCCACCATCCGCCGGCTCGACAAGGACATTCCCTTTGTCCTGCTGACCGAAACAGAGGACCTGGACCGCTCTCTCGCCATCATGAAAGCCGGTGCCCAGGATACATGCCCGGTTGGCGAAACCGAGCGCCTGGTGCTGGTTATCCGCCGCGAACTGGCCAACCTGGATGAGCGCCGCCGTCGCAGGGTGCTGGAGTCTCACCTCAGGGAGGCCGAGGCACGCTGCCAGTTGCTGCTGGAAAGCTCCAAGGACGCCATCGCCTACGTCAATGATGGCATGCACGTCTATGCCAACCATGCCTACATGGATTTTCTGGGTTATGACGACCTGGATGAGCTCATGTGCATCCCACAGCTGGATACCCTGGCCCCGGGCAGCCGGGACGACCTGCGCAAGTTCATGAAAGCCTTTGCCGAGTCCAGGGAAGACGGCATGACCCTCAACGCGGTCGCCCGACGCAGTGATGACCGGGACATCGACATTACCATGACGGTGTCAGCGGCAACCTACGATGGTGAAGCCTGCATCCAGGTGATCATCCAGCCTGAGAGCAATGATGCCGAATTACAGGAAAAGATCCGCGAGATCAGCAACCAGGACTTACTGACCGGACTCTCCAACCGGCAGTACCTGATGGAGCAGCTGACACGGGTCATTGCCACTGCCGGCGAGAAGAACCAGACCGGTGCACTGGCCTACATCGGCATCGATCGCTTTGTCAGCCTGAAAAACGATCTGGGCATCGCTGGAATCGACCTGCTGTTACGGGATTTCGCAGCACTGCTGGAGAAACAGGCCGGAGAAGACATGGTGCTGGCCCGGATCAGCGACGATGCGTTCTGCCTGCTGGCCCAGCCGTTCGAAGAACAGGCCATGACCGGATTGTGTGAGTCGGTTCGCAAGGCCGTTGACGACCACCTGTTCGACATCCAGGGCCGCTCCGCCCAGGTCACGGTATCCATCGGGGTGGCTGCCATCACAGAGAACGCCCCCAAGGCAGCCGACCTGCTGGGCCGGGCCCACATTGCCCATGGCGCGGTTCGCAAGCAGCCTGGCCATGAGAACGGCAACGGCGTGGTGGCCTATAACCCGGCCAAGTACGAAAAGCTGGATGATTCCAACTCCCTTGACGCCATTGCCAACGCGCTGGAAGAAAACCGCTTCCGCCTGCTGTTCCAGCCGATCATCAACCTGCGGGGAGAAGGCGAGGAGCACTACGAAGCACTGGTGCGAATGCTCGACAAGGACGGCAACGAAGTGTCCCCCTATGACTTCCTGCCACCGGCGGGTCCGTCAGACATGGCCAGCCGGATTGACCGCTGGGTGGTACTGCAGACCATCAAGCAACTGTCCCGGCATCGCAGCCACGGGCACGATACCCGCCTGTTCCTCAACGTTACCGCGGAAACGCTGCAGGACAAGACCTTCAGTCAGTGGCTGAGCGTGGCCCTGAAGGCCGCCCGCCTGCCCGGCGACTCACTGATCTTCCAGATGCGGGAAGGCGACGCCAACAATCACCTCAAGCAGGCCAGGGACTTCACCCGTGCGCTGAAAGAGCTGCACTGCAAGGCTGCCCTGTCCCAGTTCGGCTGCGCCCTGAACCCGTTCAACACCCTCAAGCACGTGGATGTGGACTACGTAAAGATCGACGGGTCCTTCACGGAGGAAATCCAGAAGAGCGAGGAGGCGAAAGAGAAGGTAAAAGAGATGGTCCAGGCACTGCAGAGCAACGGCAAGCTCACCATCATTCCGCTGGTGGAGAGTGCCGCGGTGCTGGCAACGCTCTGGCAGGCCGGCGTGAACTACATCCAGGGTTACTACCTGCAGGCGCCGGTACCGGAGATGAACTACGACTTTGGCGATCAGTAACCGCAGGGCAACAGACCGTCCCGGCGGTTACTGACCAACCGCTGCCGTGCTCAGCGGGGCGAGGCCAGCCGGGTCTCGGACTCGCGGTAGCCCAACAGGTAGAGAATGGCATCAAGGCCCAGCGTCGAAATGGCGTGGCGGGCAGATTCCTTCACCAGGGGCTTGGCACGGAAGGCCACCCCTAACCCGGCCTGGCTCAGCATGGGCAGATCGTTGGCCCCGTCGCCGACCGCAATCACCTGCTCCCGTGAGATCTTCTCCCGCTCAGCAATTTCCAGCAGCAACTGCGCCTTGCGAGCGCCGTCCACGATCGGCCCGGCCACCCGACCGGTGACCTTGCCATCCACGATTTCCAGTTCGTTGGCATAGACATAGTCAATGCCCAGCCGCGCCTGCAGGTGCCGGGCAAAGTAATTGAAGCCACCGGACAGAATAGCCGTACGATAGCCCAGTGAGCGCAAGGTACGGATCAGGTACTCGGCCCCCTCGGTCATGGTCAGGCGGGCGGCGATGCGCTCCAGCACCGACTCATCCAGCCCCTTGAGCAAGGCCAGCCGCTCGGCAAAGCTCTCACTGAAATCCAGCTCGCCACGCATGGCCCGCTCGGTGATCTCCGAGACCTGCTCACCCACGCCGGCTTCCAGCGCCAGTTCGTCAATGACCTCCGCCTCTATCAGGGTGGAATCCATATCAAACACCACCAGGCGACGGTTACGACGGAAGATGGAATCTTCCTGGAAGGCGATGTCTACATTCATATCACCGGCGATCTTCAGGAAGTCCGAGCGCAGGTCTTCCAGGTCTTCGGGCGTGCCCCTGACGGAGAACTCGACGCAGGCGATACGGTTATCACCCTGGTCCAGAGACGGTCGCGCCGACAGGCGGGTGATATTGTCAATGTTCAGGCCATGGCGGGCGGTGATCTCGGAAACCCGGGCGATCTGCTCCGCCTTGATGTCCCGGGAAAGCAGGGTCACCATGTAACAGGCCCGGTTGCGGCCTTCCGCCCACTGCTGGTATTCGGCCTCGGTGATCGGCGCAAAGCGTACCTGCAGGTCCAGGGAGTGAAGCCGGAACAGCAGCTCCCGAATCACCGGCGAGGCCTGTGACTCATCGGGAATCTCCGCCAGGATGCCCCAGGTCAGGTAGTCATGGATCACCGCCTGGCCAATGTCCAGGATGCGGACGTCATACCGCCCCATAATACCGGTGATCTCGGAAGTCAGGCCCGGCTTGTCACGACCGGACACATTGATCAGGACCAGTTCACTCACTGTCTTCGTCTCCGGCAGCCGTTTCATCAGTGCCGGCTGCAGCAATCACATCAATACCATCTACCCGTTGCAGTCCCCGGGGCAACTTGTGACCGCGCCGCCCCCGCTCACCCAGGTAGTGTTCCAGGTCGCTGAAACGCAACCCCAGCTTGCGCTTGCCAGCACGGATTTCCAGGTGATCCTCTTGCCCGAACAGGGTCAGGGCAACCACATACTCTTCCCGGCTCTGGACCCTTGCCGAGGGAATACTGATGACCTTGTTACCCTTGCCCCGAGCCAGCTCCGGCAGCTGCTCCAGTGGGAAGACCAGCATCCGCCCCTCGTTGGAAATCGCCGCCAGGTAAAGGGGCTGCTCCCGGCGAGGCACCGGTACCGGCGCCATCAGCTTCGCCCCTTTCGGAATCGTCACCACCGACTTGCCGTTGCGGTTCTTGCTGATCAGGTCAGCCGCACTGGCCACGAACCCGTAACCTGCGTCAGTGGCCAACAGGTACTTTTCGTCGGGATTGGCCATCAGCAGCCCGGCAAAGGTGGCACCGGAAGGCGGGTTGATGCGACCAGTGAGTGGCTCCCCCTGCCCCCTGGCCGAGGGAAGGCTGTGGGCCATCAGGGAATAGGCCCGGCCGGTAGAGTCAAGGAAGACTGCGTTCTGGTTGTTGCGCCCCTTCGCGGCCAGTGCAAACTGGTCGCCAGCCTTGTAACTCAGGCCTGCCGGGTCAATGTCATGGCCCTTGGCTGCCCGCACCCAGCCTTTTTCGGAGAGCACCACGGTCACCGGGTCGTTGGAAACCAGGTCGGCCTCGGAGAAGGCCCGGGCCTCCCCCCTTTCAACGATGGGAGAGCAGCGGTCGTCACCGTAGGTTTCCGCGTCCGCCAGCAGTTCATCCTTGATCAGCTCCCGCATGCGGTCTTCGGAGCCCAGGATGGCCTGGAGCTCATCCCGCTCAGCAGCAAGCTCGTCCTGCTCGCCACGGATCTTCATCTCTTCCAGCTTGGCCAGGTGGCGCAGTTTCAACTCGAGGATGGCTTCGGCCTGTTCCGCCGACAACCCGAAGCGCTTGATTAATTCCGCCTTGGGCTCATCCTCGTAGCGAATGATGCTGATCACCTCATCGATGTTCAGATAGGCAATCAACAGACCTTCCAGGATATGCAGCCGGGCCAGCACCTTGTCCAGCCGGTATTGCAAGCGACGGGTCACCGTGGTCTTGCGGTAGGCCAGCCACTCGGTGAGCATGGTGTGCAGGTTCTTCACCGCCGGGCGGCCATCATTGCCAATGACGTTCAGGTTAACCCGGTAGGTTTTCTCAAGGTCTGTACTGGCAAACAGGTGGGCCATCAGGCCTTCCACATCGACCCGGGATGAGCGCGGCACGATCACCAGGCGGGTGGGATTTTCATGGTCGGATTCGTCCCGCAGGTCCGCCACCATGGGCAGCTTGCGGGTCTGCATCTGCTGGGCAATCTGCTCCAGCACCCGGTTGCCGGATACCTGGTGCGGCAGGTCGGTAATCACCACGTCACCGCTCTCCCGCACCCAGCGGGCCCGCATACGCAGGCTACCGCGACCCGTGTGGTACATCTGGCGGAGGTCCTTGCGGGGTGTGATGATTTCAGCGCCCGTGGGGAAGTCCGGTCCCTTGATGTGTTCACACAGGTCATCCACATCCGCGTCCGGCTTGTCCAGCAAGCGCACACAGGCGGCGGTTACTTCACGCACGTTATGGGGCGGGATGTCCGTCGCCATACCCACGGCGATGCCGGTGGTACCATTAAGCAGCACGTGGGGCAGGCGGGCCGGCAGGGTGGAGGGCTCGTCCATGGTGCCGTCAAAGTTGGGCACCCAGTCCACGGTACCCTGACCCAGCTCGCTGAGCAGCACTTCCGAGAACTTCGACAGGCGCGACTCGGTATACCGCATGGCCGCGAAGGACTTGGGGTCGTCCGGCGAGCCCCAGTTGCCCTGCCCGTCCACCAGCGGATAACGATAGGAGAACGGCTGCGCCATCAGCACCATGGCTTCATAGCAGGCACTGTCCCCATGGGGGTGGAACTTGCCCAGTACGTCACCGACGGTACGGGCCGACTTCTTGTACTTGCTGGTAGATTTGAGCCCCAGCTCCGACATGGCGTAGATGATGCGCCGCTGCACGGGTTTGAGTCCGTCACCGACGTTGGGCAGCGCCCTGTCGAGGATGACGTACATGGAGTAATCCAGGTAGGCCTTTTCCGTGTAGTCCCTTAACGAAACCCGCTCAAAACCTTCGTCGGTGGTCTGAAACTCTGGCATGAATGCCCCTTGCTCCGGAAATGGGTTCTCCCGCGACCAGCCCCGCACCCGGTCTCTGGGCCGCTACAGGTACGTACAGGCAGGTCACTGTAATGCTTGCCGCACGGCGGTGTTCCGTATGGCGAGGGTCATTATATGGAGGCAAGGCGCAATAGACCAATTCTGCAGGGGCAATCCCCGGAGGTTTTTTCCAATAGCGGAATTCCCGCATGTTTCCGGCCAACCGGTCACCGTATTCTCGTCGAGGATTGTAGATTAAGGATTCGACATCTGAATACCGGAACAGCTCCATACTCCGGCCCATCACTCAGAGCGAACACTATGAAACTGACTCTCAAGGCATGCCGCCAGGCGGTTCTTACCGCCGCGATTAACGGCGCACTGGCCCTGGCGTTGATGCTCCTGGTGGAGTTCTCACTCAGTGGCAGCCTGGTACTGACACGACCGTTCCTGATTGCGGGCATCCTGGTTGCCCTGGTGATCTTCGTCGGCCAGTTCTTCCGGCAGCTCAGACTCTGCCGCCAGAATGAAGAAGGGGCCCCTACCAAGTAAGGGCTCCTTTTCTCCCTGACCGGATGCAGCTCCGGCTGTCATCACCTTTCGTTACTGGCGAATACCCTCAACCGAGATTTCCAGCGTTACCGTATCGGAGGCAGGGCCAAGGTCCATGGGGATACCGAAATCCTTCATGCTGATCTCTGTTTCGGCATCAAAGCCCATACGGTAACCACCCCAGGGGTCTTCACCATGGCCCTGCAGCTCAACATCCAGGGTAACCTCACGGGTAACGCCACGCAGGGTCAGCTCGCCGATGACCTCGGCCTCATCGCCGTCGTCGTCCAGTTCGACACGGGTGCTGCGGAAGGTGGCCTCCGGATAGTCATCAACAGCAAGGAAGTCGTCACTGCGCAAGTGCTTGTCACGCTCGGCGTGGTTGGAGTCCACACTGGCCGTGTCGATGGTTACGTTGACGGTGCTGTTTTCGGGGTTCTCCGCATCAAACACAAACTCCCCGTCAAAGTCGTTAAAGCGACCGTACAGCGTGCTGAAGCCCAGGTGAGACACTTCAAAGGTAATGAACTGGTGCGCTCCCTCGGTATCAAAGGCGTAGGTACCACTATGTTCGTTAGCCAGGGCCTGGCCAGCAACAGCCAGGGTCATTGCAGAGGCAAGAAGGGTCTTTTTCATAACGTTTATCTCCTTTGGTGTTTCCATTGACCAGGATGGTCGGTAAACCTGCTCAGGGCCGTTTTTTCAGGGTGACCGGTAGCATGCGCCGAAGGGTGTCGTCACGGTCCACCAGGTGATGCTTGATAGCCGCGAGGCCATGGGCGGAGGCCAGTACCACCAGTGCCCAGGTCACCCAGTAATGCACATCCCCGGCCACATCCTCCATTCCCCGAATGCGACCAGTCACCGACGGCACTTCGAACCAATTGAATACGCGGACAGCCGAGCCATCGGCTGTCGAAATCAGGTAGCCACTGACCATGGCGGTAAACAGCAGCAGGTACAACAGGCCGTGGGCCACCCGCGCAGAGACCACCTCAACCGGGGAGTGGGTTGCCAGCGGCCCGGGAGAGGTATCCGCCAGCCGCCAGGCCAGGCGCAGGGTGAGCGTAAGGAACAGCAAAATGCCGATGCTGCGATGCACATGGGGCGCCAGCCGGTACAGCTCGTCGTAATAGGTAAGATCGACCATGTAGTAACCCAGGCCAAAAAGCCCGAAGACGGCCAGGGCCACAACCCAGTGAAGGGTAGCGTGGACTGCACCAAATCGTCTGGACGAGTTCCGTAACTGCATGATCAACCTGTTTCCCTGATGGCTTCCGAAAGGCTTGCCCGGATGGACCCGCCACATTTGCATGAGCCGGTGTCGGTCCCGATACCCACCAGCATAGGAACCGGGCGGCCGGAAACCAAACGCAATATTCTGCCCGCCCTGTTCAGTTTTTCTGAAGGATGGCTTCAAAAGGCGCACCTACCCCGTTGGTCGTATGTGGGTTTTACGGATTCAGAACCACCTTGGAAAACCTATAATAGAGCCATCACTTTCACAGGGCGGAACGCCCAAATGCACAGGGAGAAGACCATGGAATTCGAATTTGACGAATCCGTCGTGGTACCAAGCAACAACTGATAACCATGCAAGGGCGGACTTCCGCCCTTCATTATTGGTGGCGCCCCTGCCGGAACTCCAGGGGCCTGCTGATACGTTTCCCTGCGCACCACCTGAGTTACCGAAGTCGTCATCCCCAGCTCACTCACATCACATCGTTACATTGTTTGACATCGCTTACTGGCGCCAACCGAGAACTTCTGGCACTATCCGGAAGTGAATCACTTATTCCGGTAACATAACCACGGCCCCACGGACAGTTGCCCGGGGTTATAAGAGTCGCCCAGAATTCAGACTATGACCTATCTGTCAGAACAGCTGTCCGGTGCCGACCTGGAGCTCCTGGTTCCCCTGTTGAACCAGGAGGATCAGCAGTGGACTGGCCGCTTCCATGGGCTCATCCTGAAAACCGCGCTGCAGCCCATCTTCAGCATCTCCCACAAGCGTATTATCGGCTACGAAGCGCTGATCCGGGCCTTTGACCCGGATAACGCCAGTATTCCCCCGGCCCAGCTTTTCGGCCTGCCGGATACTGACCAGGAAAACATGCTGCTGGACCGACTCTGCCGGCTGCTCCATATCCGGAACTACGCCGCCTTCGAAGACGATATAAACTGGCTGTTCCTTAACGTATCGCCGAGAGTGGTGGCGTCAGGCTACCGGTACGATTCCTTTTTCGGAGAGCTTCTGCGCCGGTCAGGCCTGCCCCCGCACCGAATCGTGGTGGAGATTGTTGAACAACCCACCGATGACTCTGCCCGCCTGCGGGAAACCGTCAACTATTACAAAGAGCTGGGCTGCCTGACCGCCATTGATGACTTTGGCGCCGGCCACTCCAACTTCGAGCGTATCTGGAACCTGTCCCCGGACATCGTCAAGCTGGACAGAACCCTGACCCTGCGTGCCAGCAGTGACCCCAAGGCCCGCCAGATCCTCAACGGTATCGTATCGTTACTGCACCAGTCCGGTTGCCTGGTGCTGCTTGAAGGCGTGGAAAACCACGACCAGGCCATGATCGCCATCGATGCCGGGGTGGACTTCGTGCAGGGGTTCTATTTTTGCCACCCGCGCGTGGAACTGGACGGCATCACCAACCAGGTGGCGGATTTCGAACGCCTGATGGGGGACTACAAGAATCGACACCGGATCCGGCTGGACCCGACCCAGCAACTGGCGGAGTTTTTTACCGGTCATTTCCTGGATGCCATTGAGAAGATGAAAGGCGGCGACTCGCTGGCAGATGCCTGCGCGGGCATCCTGGCCCACCATACCGTCTCCCGCTGCTACCTGATTGACGATCGGGGAGTGCAGATCGATGACACCGCCTCCGGGCAAGGCGCATGCGGCGAACTCGATCCGAAATACCGTCCACTGGAGAACACCAGCAGTGCGGACTGGTACCGCCAGCATTACCTGAAGCAGGCGCTGGCCCAGCCCAACCGGATGCAGGTGACCAGCCCCTACCTGTCCATTACCGGGGTCTACATGTGTGTCACCCTGTCACTGGGGTACCGGTTCAATGGACAGTTACGGGTGCTTTGTTGCGATATCCTGGCTGACCAGGGGCCCCTGGCCAGCGCCTGACAAAACCATTCAGACCGCCACGTCTGCCATATTGCCGTAGGCCTCCAGCCAGCTGCGGCGATCGCCTGCCCGCTTCTTGCCCAACAACATATCCATCCGCTCAATGGTGTCGTCGCCCTCTTCCAGGGTCAGCATCACCAGGCGGCGGGTATCCGGTGCCATGGTGGTCTCCCGCAACTGCAACGGGTTCATTTCACCCAACCCCTTGAACCGGGTGACCTGGATCTTGCCCTTGCGCTTTTCCGCCGCCAGCCGGTCAATGATGCCCTGCTTTTCGTGCTCGTCCAGCGCATAGAAGGTTTCCTTGCCCAGGTCCACCCGGTACAGGGGCGGCATGGCCACGAATACATGCCCGGCATCCACCACCGGCCGGAAGTGCCGGACAAAGAGCGCACACAGCAGGGTGGCGATGTGCAAACCGTCAGAGTCCGCATCGGCCAGAATGCAGACCTTGTTGTAACGCAACCCGGCCAGCTCATCGGAGCCCGGGTCAACGCCGATGGCCACGGCAATATCATGCACTTCCTGGGATGCCAGAATCTCCGAGGAGTCCACCTCCCAGGTATTCAGGATCTTGCCCCTCAGGGGCATCACAGCCTGGAACTCCCGGTCACGGGCCTGCTTGGCGGAACCGCCAGCGGAGTCGCCTTCCACCAGGAACAGCTCGGACCGGCTCGCATCCGCCCCGGAACAATCCGCCAGCTTGCCCGGCAGGGCTGGCCCGGAGGTCACCTTCTTGCGGGCTACCTTGCGGCTCGCGCGCAGGCGCCGCTGGGCATTGCTGATAAACAGCTCGGCCAGGGCCTCGGCTATGTCGGTGTGCTGGTTCAGCCACAGGCTGAAAGCGTCCTTTACCACCCCGGAGATAAACGCCGCCGCCTCACGGGAAGACAGCCGCTCCTTGGTCTGGCCGGAGAACTGCGGGTCCTGCATCTTGAAGGAGAGCACATAGGCGCAGCGTTCCCAGATATCCTCCGGGGTCAGCTTGACGCCCCGGGGCAGCAGGTTGCGAAACTCACAGAATTCCCGCATGGCCTCCAGCAGGCCGGTGCGGAAGCCATTGACGTGGGTGCCACCCTGGACCGTGGGAATCAGGTTAACGTAGCTCTCGGTAACGGATTCGCCCCCTTCAGGCAGCCACTGCACCGCCCAGTCTACCTCCTCGGCGTTGCCGGCAAAGCGACCGGTGAACGGCTCCAGCGGCACCGCCTCGATGTCGGCCAGTTCGCTGCGCAGGTAATCCCGCAGACCATCCTCGTAATACCACTCGTCTTTCTCGCCGGTCTGTTCCTGGGTAAAGGTAACTGTCAGGCCGGGGCAAAGTACCGCCTTGGCCCGCAGGTTATGCTGCAGACGACCGATGGAAAACTTCGGCGAGTCAAAGTATTTCGGGTCCGGCATGAAATGCAGGCGGGTACCGGTATTGCGCTTGCCTACCGTATCCACAACTTCCAGCTCCGACGCCTTTTCGCCATCGGCAAAGGTCATCCGGTAGAGGTTTCCGTCCCGCTTGATGGTGACTTCCAGGTGGGTGGACAGGGCGTTGACCACGGACACACCAACCCCGTGAAGGCCACCGGAAAAGTTGTAGTTACCCTCGGAGAACTTGCCCCCGGCATGGAGCCGGCTGAGGATCAGCTCCACCCCCGGGAGACCCTCCTCCTTGTGCATATCCACCGGCATACCCCGGCCGTCATCCTCCACCGACAGGGAACCGTCGGCATACAGCACCACGTCCATTCGGCGGGCATGGCCGGCGAGGGCTTCGTCCACACTGTTGTCGATCACTTCCTGGGCCAGGTGATTGGGGCGGCTGGTGTCGGTATACATCCCCGGACGCTTGCGCACCGGGTCCAGGCCGCTGAGGACTTCAATCGAGTCGGCGTTATAGGTTTTCTGGCTCATAGGAAGGGGGCAGCTCCGGATGTGCTGGGACATGTGGAGTCATAGCTTAGGGAATCTGGAGGAAAGATCAACGTCGCAATGCACAGGATTTCACACCGGTCCATCGCATCACAAGGGAGGTTACAGCAGAAGGAGTATTAAGGTCGCAGTGGCGCGGAACGAACTTTCTCGCCCCGCGCCTGCACCTCTGGCGTGGTCGGCCTTTAGCCAACCCCGGGGTCAGTCGCTGACTTTCAGCACCACCTTGCCGGTCGCCGTGCGGCCACTCAGCGCCGCCAGCGCATTCACATAGTCTTCAAAGGCAAAGACTTCGCTGACTTTCGGCTTGATCTTGCCTTCGCTGTGCATCTGGAACAGCTCTTTCATGTTCTGCACGTGGTTCTGCGGTTCTTTCTGGGTAAAGGCCCCCCAGAATACGCCGACCACGGAGCAGCTCTTGAGCAGGGTCAGGTTGGCGGGGATCTTCGGAATCTCGCCGGCGGCGAAGCCGATGACCAGGAGGCGACCGTTCCAGGCCATGGCGCGCAGGGCCTGCTCAGTGAAATCACCGCCTACCGGATCGTAGATCACGTCCACGCCCTTGCCACCAGTCATCTCCTTGATGACATCTTTCAGGGGCTTGTCGATGTCGCTGTAGTTAAGCAGTTCGTCAGCACCGGCTTCCTTTGCCACCTGCAGCTTGGCATCGGTGCTGGCCGCGGCGATCACGTGGGCGCCCATAGCCTTGCCCAGCTCAACCGCTGCCAGGCCTACGCCGCCACTGGCGCCCAGCACCAGCAGGGTTTCGCCGGGCTGGATGTTGGCGCGTTGCTTGAGGGCGTGATAGGACGTGCCGTAAACCATGGTGAAGGCCGCGCCTTCCTCATTGCTCATGCCTTCCACCAGCGGCAGCAGGCGGTTTTCTTCCACCAGCATTTCCTCAGAGAAGGCGCCATAGCCGGTCATGCCAATTACGCGGTCGCCAGCCTTGAAGCGGGTGACCTTGTCGCCCACGGCGATCACTTCCCCGGCCATTTCACCGCCCGGGGAGAAGGGCATTTCCGGCTTGATCTGGTACTTGCCTTCAATGATCAGCGTGTCCGGGAAGTTCAGGCCTGCAGCCTTGACCTTCACCTTCACCTGGTTGCCCGCAGGTTCCGGACATTCAATGTCCTCAATGACCAGCTTTTCCGCCGGGCCGTACTCTTTGCAGAGAATTGCACGCATGTTGTTGCTCCGATCCTTTATCCGCGTATGGATGTTGTTGGTTGGTGTGGATAGCGGATCAAGCTAACCCGACACCGGTCATGAATCAAATAAAGATAGCTTATGGAAAAACATCATCCCGGTTGATCGGCATCATCCGGCTGCGGTTTGCCATGATCGCCGGGATAGCTACCGTGCGGTTTGATATCCGGCTACAGCGCGGCCCTCACTGACAAATTCTCGATTGACGAGCTCCGTGGTCTGACGGGCTATCCTGAGGTATCATTGCGCCCCTTTAACCATTGATCAAATTCCGTCCGCATCGAGGCTGCCCCCATGCTCGAAAAGTTGTTCCAGTTGCAGGCCCACGGCACCACCGTCAAGCGTGAAGTGATTGCCGGCATCACTACCTTCCTGACCATGGCCTACATCGTGGTGGTCAACCCCTCCATCCTGTCCGGCACCGGCATGGACTTCGGCGCGGTCTTCGTGGCCACCTGTATCGCCGCGGTTATCGGCACGCTGATCATGGGACTGTGGGCCAACTACCCCATCGCCCTGGCGCCAGGTATGGGGCTGAACGCCTTCTTCTCGTTCACCGTGGTGGGCAGTATGGGCTACAGCTGGCAGGTGGCCCTGGGGGCGGTGTTCCTGTCGGGCCTGATCTTCTTCCTGTTGAGCGTTCTCAAAATCAGGGAGTGGATTATCAACAGCATTCCCCTCTCCCTGCGCTTTGGCATTTCCGCAGGCATCGGCTTTTTCCTCGCCTTTATTGCCTTCAAGAACGCAGGCATCGTAATTGATAACCCTGCCACCCTGGTGAGCATGGGTGAAATCAAGACGGCGGAGGCCATCCTGTTTTTCGCGGGATTCGTGGCGATCTGCGCCATGGCTTACCGCAATGTCACTGGCGCGGTGATGATCGGCATCCTGGCGGTTACCGTTGTGGCCATGCTACTGGGCATGGTGGAGTACGAAGGCCTGGTGTCCGCGCCCCCGAGCCTGGAACCCACCCTGATGCAGCTGGACATCGCCGGTGCCCTGAACGTGGGCATGATCTCGGTCATCTTTGCGTTCCTGTTCGTTGACCTGTTCGATACCTCCGGCACCCTGATCGGCGCCGCCCAGCGCGGCGGGCTGCTGGACAAGGACGGCAAGCTGCCTCGCCTGGGCCGGGCGCTGATGTCTGACTCCGTTGCCACCATGTCCGGTGCAGCCCTGGGCACGTCCACCACGACCAGTTACGTGGAATCCACCGCCGGTATTGCCGCCGGTGGTCGCACCGGACTGACCGCGGTGGTCGTTGCGCTGCTGTTCCTCGCCTGCCTGCTGTTCTCACCCATCGCTGCCATTATTCCGCCCTACGCAACAGCCCCTGCCCTGCTCTATGTGGCTGTGCTGATGGCCGGTGGCCTCAAGCTGATTGACTGGGACGATGTGACCGACGCCGCACCGGCCGTGGTAACCGCACTGATGATGCCGCTGACCTTCTCCATTGCCGATGGTATCGCGGCAGGCTTTATCACCTACGCAGCCCTCAAGGCCCTGAGCGGACGCTGGTCACACCTGAACGCCAGCGTTGTGATCATTGCCATCGTGTTCATTCTCAAATTCATTTTCCTCGACGCCTGAGGGCGCCGGAGACTCGCCATGGACTATTTTTCCGAAAGCATCAAGAAAGCCATCCGCACCGTGCCGGACTGGCCCAAGCCCGGAGTATCCTTCCGGGACATCACCACCGTGCTGCAGGATCGCACCGCCTTCCGCAAGCTGGTGGATGCCTTCGTGCACCGCTATCATGACCAGCAGATAGACGCCATTGCGGCCATTGATGCCCGTGGTTTTATCATCGGTTCACCCCTGGCCTATGAGCTCAACGCCGGACTGGTGCTGGTGCGCAAGAAAGGCAAGCTGCCCTTCGACACCCTGGTGGAAGACTACGACCTGGAGTACGGCACGGCGTCCGTGGAATTGCACAAGGACGCCTTCCGCTCGGGCGACAAGGTCGTCCTGGTGGATGACCTGATCGCCACCGGCGGTACCATGCTGGCCGCGAGCCGGCTGATCCGGCAGATCGGCGCGGAAATCGTCGAGGTATCCGCCATGATCGACCTGCCGGACCTGGGCGGGTCTGGCAAGCTGCGGGATGAGGGGCTCAGTGTCTATACTGTGTGCGAGTTTGAAGGCGACTGACCCCGGAGGTCATCATGGCTTACCAGCACCATTGGCAGGACGGCAGCCCGATAGAATGGCCGCCGGGTAAAATAGTCTGCGTCGGGCGCAACTACGCCGCCCACGCGGCAGAGCTGAGCAACCCGGTGCCGGAACAGCCGCTGCTGTTTATCAAACCCGCCACCGCACTGGTGCCCATGACGGCCCCGATCCGGCTGCCCGGGGGCCGTGGTGACGTCCATTTCGAGGCCGAGCTCGCTGTCCTGGTGGGGCGCTCACTCACTTGCGCAAGCCGGCAACAGGCCCTGGAAGCCATTGCCGCCATCGGGCTGGCCCTGGACCTGACCCTGAGGGACCTGCAGTCCGAACTGAAGGCAAACGGCCACCCCTGGGAGCGGGCCAAGGCGTTCGACGGAGCCTGCCCGCTGTCCGGCTTCGTCCCCCTGCGCAATGACGACCACCTGGATGACCTGCGCTTCTCGCTCTCCATCGATGGTGAGCAACGCCAGCAGGGCCATACCGGCGACATGATCACCCCGGTCCTTGAGCTGCTTACCCATATCTCCGAAACCTTCACCCTGCGACCGGGCGACGTCGTGCTGACCGGCACCCCGGCGGGTGTGGGCACCCTGCACAGCGGCCAGCAACTGTCCCTGGAACTGGATGGTAGGTTTCACGTTCAAACCAGCGTAGAGTAACCAACCAACACTTCGCTGGTATCCGAACCCCAGGCATGGCCAAGAAACCCGTCACCTCCCGCCGCGGACGCTTTTTCAAGCTGGCCGGCATGACCGCCTCGGTGGCCGGCCAGTTTGCCGGCTCCCGTGCCCGGCAGTTCCTCGGTCGCGAATCCGACGAGGAGCGCTCCCTTCACTATGCCCGTATGGCCGATGAAATCGTGGACACCCTCGGTGAGCTCAAGGGTGCCGTGATGAAGGTGGGCCAGGTGGCTTCCCAGACCCAGGACTTCCTGCCAAGGGAGTTTTCCGAGGCCCTGCAGCGGCTCCAGAAAGAAGCCCCGCCCATGCCCTTCGACATTATCCGCAAGCAAATCGAGGCTGAGCTTGGCGCGCCGGTGGACGAGCTCTTCAACGACCTGGAGGAAACGCCCTACGCCGCTGCATCCATCGGCCAGGTCCACAAGGCGAAACTCAAAGACGGCAGTGACGTAATCGTCAAGGTACAGTACCCGGGAGTGGATGAGTCCTGCGACTCGGACCTCAAACAGCTACGCATGGCCCTGCGTCTTGGCGGGCTGCTGCGAATGCCCAGGGAGAGTGCCGACCGGCTGTTCGAGGAAATCGGGGTCCGGCTCAAGGAAGAACTGGACTATGAAAACGAGGCAAGCAATATCCGGCGTTTCCGGGCCTACCATGAGCGCCACCCCTGGGTACTGATACCCCGGGTTATCGACAGCCATTCCACCCGCCATATCCTCACCATGGAACTGGCGGAGGGTGACCACGTAAGCCAGGTCACCAACGACCACTACGATCAGTCCACCATCAACCTGCTGGGCGAAAGGCTGTTTATCACCATGGCGGATGAGCTGTTTGACTTCCAGTGCATCCATGGCGACCCCCATGCCGGCAACTTTGCCTTCCGGCCGGATGGAACCCTGATTCTGTATGATTTCGGCTGCGTAAAATCCCTCAAGCCGGCGGTGGTTACCTATTACCGGCAGGCACTGATTGCCGCACTGGAAGAGGATTATGAGGCACTGGACCAGCACCTGGTCAACCTCGGCGCGAGGGTGGCAGAAAAGCCCGCCATCAGTCCCGACTATTACGCTATGTGGCGCAACCTGCTGATTGAACCTTTTCAGGGTGACGAACCCTACGATTTCGGGCAGTCCGACCTGCACCGGCAGATCGCCGCCCATACACACACCGTATTCCGTTACCTTGACCGGTTACAGCCCGCCGTGGACAGCATGTTTATCGACCGCATGGTGGCCGGGCACTACTGGATATTGAGACAACTGGGCGTGCAGGCTGCGTTTCGAAAGCACCTGGACACCTACCTCAGGGACCACTGACCCCGCCGTGGTCACGGTCAGTCCGCGAAAGGCAGTGTCCCGCCTGGTTAATTCGCTAACCTACTGAGCCTAGAAACTCTGCACCGTATGGATATGCCGGGCATCCAGATACCGCTTTGCCTCATTGAGCTGATCGCGCCCCCGCGCATGAACGGATACCACGAATTGCCCCTTGCGAAGCGCTGACCTGGCTTTCGACGCATACACGGTGTGATCGGGGCGCAGGGTAAACAGGCCTCCCAACAACAGACCCGCTACGCCGCCAAATACCACGCACAGTGCACCGGCCCAGACGGCGTTCTGGGCAATGAACGGAATGCCGGATGCCATCAGGATCAGGAACAACAACAGGCCGCCACCCATGCCTGCCAGCCCGAACCACAGGTGGGAACGAACGGCAGTGCGCCAGATACCCCGGTCTTCCGGCTCCAGGGCGGCTCCCTGGCGGGGATCACCGGGGCGAATGATTCGAATCTGCTGGCGGCTCAAACTGGTCGACCGACACAGGTCCTCTGCCACCTTCTGCGCCTCGGTCTCGGTGCCACACTCAGCCGCAAGCTTGTGGCTCACAACCTCACCGGACATATGCATGGTGGTTTTCATGGCAGCCCCCTTCACTTTGATGGCTGGTTCCACCGCCAGTGCAGCGGTGACTGAATGCCAGTCTAGCCAAGGAAATGAAGAGGGAGGAGGAGCGCTAACAATCTTTAATTGTGCGGCCATGTAGCGTAGTGAACGCAACGCGGCTATCAAAGCCCTCAGTGGCTCAGTAGGTCAACGAATTACCCAGACGGGACACTAGCCATGGGCGGCAATGCTGCCATGCCGGAAAATCGAACAAAAGGCGTTCAACGACAGGGAGTTATTAGCCCATCAACCCCTGAACCCAGCGCGGGACACCGACACTGGCGGGTTCACGAAACACCCGGGCCCGGGTCATGGCCGGCACCTCTCCCGGGTCGATTACCGTTACCGGCACGTCGAAATCCACCAGCTCTACCAGGCCCGCAGCAGGGTAAACCTGCAACGAGGTGCCAACGATCAGCAGATGATCCGCCAGCGGCACGATCTGCGCTGCCTGCTCGATCATGGGAACCGCCTCACCAAACCAGACGACATGGGGGCGCAGCTGGGTACCCTGCTCACAGGTATCGCCGAGGCGGATCTCATCGTAGCCCCGATCGTAGACCAGGTGGAGGTGTTCAGAGCTGCGAACCTTGGTGAGTTCACCATGCAGGTGCACCACGTTGGTGGAGCCGGCCCGCTCATGCAGGTCATCGACGTTCTGGGTGATGATCGTCACCCTGTGGGTCTGCTCCAGCTCCGCCAGCGCACGGTGGGCCGCATTAGGTTCGACGTCGGCCAGTTGCCGGCGACGCTGGTTGTAGAAATCCAGTACCAGCTCCGGATCGCGAATGAAGGCTTCCGGGGTGGCGACATCCTCGATGCGATAACGCTCCCACAGGCCCCCGGCATCGCGGAAGGTGGAAAGGCCGCTTTCCGCGCTGATGCCCGCGCCGGTCAGGACTACCACATGGTCTTTCATCTCTACTCCAGCGATTCTTCACGTTGTCTGACGGGCAGGCCGTCTGCACCACTACCCGCTATCACATCCAATAGCTCAGTGGGCTTTATGCGGGGTCAAAGACCTTCCCGGGATTCATAATCCCGTTAGGATCGAAAACCCGCTTGATCCCCCGTAGATACTCGATTTCCACCGGGCTGCGGGTGTACTGCAGGTAGTCTTTCTTCACCAGCCCCACCCCATGCTCGGCGGATACACTGCCCCGATGGTGCTGCACAATATCGAACACCCACTTGTTCACCTGCTGGCACTTGTCGAAGAACTCTTCCTTCGCCATGTCTTCCGGCTTGAGAATGTTCAGGTGCAGGTTGCCGTCACCAATATGGCCGAACCAGATAATCTCGAAGTCCGGGTAATGCTCAGTCACCACCTGGTCAATCTCGGTGAGAAAGTCCGGCACCTTGGAAACCACCACCGAAATATCGTTCTTGTAGGGGGTTCGCGGCGCGATCGACTCGGAGATACGCTCCCGCAGCTGCCACAGGTTATTGGCCTGGGTTTCGCTCTGACTGATGACGCCATCGAGCACCCAACCGTTCTCCACACATTGCTCGAACAGGGCCATGGCGTCTTCCATCACCTGGTCCGACACCGCCTCGAATTCCAGCAGCGCGTAGTAAGGCGCTTCGGTGTCAAACGGCGCCTGCACCTGGCCGTGGCCCAGCACATGTTTCATGGCCTGGTGAGAGAAGAACTCGTAGGCAGTCAGGTCGATGTTCTTCAGGAACGTCTGCAGCACATCCATGGTGTTGGTCAGGTCCGACAGCCCCAGCACCATCACCGTCAGGTTGGTGGGCTGACGGGTGAGTTTCATGGTGGCTTCGGTGATGAAACCCAGCGTGCCCTCGGCACCGATGAACAAATGCCGCAGGTCGTAACCGGTGTTGTTCTTTTCCAGGTCCAGGTTCAGCTCAAGGATATCCCCCTTGCCGGTGACCACTTTCAGGCCCGCCACCCAGTCACGGCTCATGCCGTAGCGGATTACCTTGATACCGCCGGCGTTAGTGGACAGGTTGCCCCCCAGCTGGCTGGAGCCGGCCGAGGCGAAGTCCACCGGGTAAAACAGGCCGTTATCGTGGGCAAAGGTCTGCAGCTGCTCGGTGACCACGCCGGCCTGGCAGCGCACAGTGCGGTCACTGGCGTTGAAATCGAGAATCCGGTTCATGTTGTCGAAGGCCACGACCACTTCGCCGTTGGCGGCAACGGCACCGGCACTCAGGCCTGTGCGACCGCCGGAGGGCACCAGTGCCACCTGGTTCTCGTTGGCAAACTGCACAATGGCCTGCACCTGCTCGGTGGTTTTCGGCAAAATGATAGCCAATGGCCGGGGCGCATACTGTTTGGTCCAGTCCTTACCGTAGGCGTCCAGGTCGGCGGGGTCGGTCAGTACCTTGCCGTCATCCACCAGGGTTTTCAGGGCAGCGATGATCTGTTCCGGGGTCATGGTTTACGGGGTCTCTCAATCGGGCCAGACAGGGGGCCAGCACACCGGATTATGAATTGATCCAGGTGAACGGGCCGGCTGTGAAAATCTCTGGTTATGGTATCATACCGCCCCTGTTCTGTGAGCCCGGACGACCCGGCGCTTCATACTACGCAATAGAAGGTCTGGAAGCTTACCCATGTCAGAAACGTCTCTTGAGAAGAGCAAGATCCGCATCCTGTTACTCGAAGGTGTTCACCAGTCTGCACTGGATACCCTGAACGCCGCGGGCTACACCAATATCGAATACCTGACCCACTCCCTTGGAGAGGAAGAGCTGATCGAGAAGATCGCCGATGCTCACTTTATCGGCATCCGCTCCCGCACCCAGCTTACGGAAAACATATTCGAAGCCGCGAAGAAACTGGTTGCGGTGGGTTGTTTCTGCATTGGCACTAACCAGGTGGACCTGCAGGCCGCTACCCGTCGCGGCGTGGCTGTGTTCAATGCGCCCTTCTCCAACACCCGCAGCGTGGCAGAACTGGTGCTGGCCCAGGCCATCCTGTTGCTGCGTGGCATCCCGGAGAAAAACGCCGTGGCACATCGCGGTGGCTGGCAGAAAACCGCCAAGAACAGCTTCGAGATTCGCGGCAAGAAGCTGGGCATTATTGGTTACGGCAATATCGGGACCCAGTTCTCGGTACTGGCAGAATCCCTGGGCATGGACGTCTACTTCTATGACGTGGTGTCCAAGCTGCCCATCGGCAATGCCAAGCAGGTAGGCTCCCTGAAGGAGCTGCTGAACCTGGCCGACGTGGTCAGCCTGCATGTGCCCGAGACCCCAGCTACCCGTTACATGTTCGGTCCTGAGCAGTTCGCCCAGATGAAACCCGGCAGCATCCTGATGAACGCCTCCCGTGGCACCGTGGTGGATATCGACGCCCTGGCGGAAGCCGTCCGTAGCGGCAAGCTGCTGGGTGCCGCTATCGACGTGTTCCCGGTCGAGCCCAAGTCCAACGACGAGGAGTTCGTGTCGCCCCTGCGGGAGTTCGATAACGTCATTATTACGCCCCATATTGGTGGTTCCACCATCGAAGCGCAGGAAAACATCGGCAAGGAAGTGGCCGAGAAGCTGGCCATGTACAGCGACAACGGCACCTCCGTTTCCTCCGTCAACTTCCCGGAAGTGGCCCTGCCGTCGCACCCGAACCAGCACCGCCTGCTGCATATCCACGAGAACGTGCCGGGCGTTATGTCCGAGATCAACCAGGTGTTCTCCGAGAACGGCATCAATATCTGCGGTCAGTACCTGCAGACCAAGGAAGAAATTGGCTACGTGGTTATCGACGTAGACAAAGCCTATGGCGAGCTGGCGCTGGAGAAACTGCGCAAGGTGAAGGGCACCATCCGCTGCCGTGTTCTTTTCTGAGCAGACTGCTGCAAGCTGACAAGCTGAAAGGGGGTGCCAGGCGGCACCCCCTTTTTCGTTGCTGGACCAGCCACCCACACAGCAAAATCCCGGCCTGGCGTCTATAATTGATCATTATCAAACAAATGCCAGTTCGCCATGAAAAGAACACACTTCTGGCGCACACTGGTGTTTGCATCTTTTGACAATAATCGAGAGGGAAGCTGATCGTGAAATTCCTGCCCATCACCTTACTCGCCATAGGCGCAGCTGCCCTGCCCGGCTGGGCCTCCGCCGCCTCTGAGGGCGATCCCCAGAAAGGTAAGGAAGCTGCCGGCGTATGCGTTGCCTGCCACCAGGCTGATGGCACTGGCAAGAACAACCCCAATGGCGAATCCTGGCCGCAACTGGCGGGACTGAACGCGAACTACATTGCCAAGCAACTGCAGGACTACAAGTCCGGGCAGCGTGAGAACGCGACCATGAAACCCTTCGCCAACATGCTTTCGGAACAACAGATCGCCGATGTGGCGGCCTACTACAGCCAGCTTACCCCCGGCCAGGGCCAGGGTGGTGACAGTGCGGACGAAGCCACCCTCGCGCGCGGCGAAATGCTGGCGCAGCGCGGCGACTGGGCGGACTACATTGTCTCCTGCAAAAGCTGCCACGGACCAGGCAACCAGGGCGCCGGTGAGGTTTTCCCGGGCATTGCCGGCCAGCATGCCGGTTATATCGAGGCCCAGCTCAAAGCCTGGCAGGAGGGCACCCGCACGAACGACACCCAGGACCTGATGGGTACGATTGCGCGGCGCATGAGTGACGAAGATATCCGCGCCGTTGCCGCCTGGCTGTCCACCCAGCCGCCGCAGTCCAACTGAGAGGAGATGAAGCCATGAAAACGTCCTTTGCCATCACAGCGCTGGCCGGCTCACTCCTGTTTGCCGGGGGTGTTGTCGCCAGCGAACGCACCGAAGCCTATGTAAACACCCTGACCGAGTTGGGCTACCCCGCTCCCGAAGACAATGAGCTTGTGCACATTCCGCCCACCATGCAGGACCTGGAAGACTCCGATACGCATCCGGAGTTCAAACGCGTCATCCGCCGTGGCTATGACCTGTTTACCGATACCCAGCAACTGCGCGGCGAGAACGTGTTCAACGACATGAACTGCTCCAGTTGCCACCTGGGTGAAGGCCGCATGCCGTTCAGCGCCCCGGTATGGCCGGCTGCGGTCACCCTGCCCGGCTTCCGTGGCAAGAACGGCCACGTCAACAACCTGGAAGAGCGCATCGCTGGTTGTTTCACCTACTCCATGAACGGCAAGCCCCCGGAGTACGGCAGTGACAACATGCTGGCCCTGGCGGCCTATCACCAGTGGCTGGCGAAGGGTGTTGAGATGTACCCCGACAAGCCCATCTACGGCCGCGGCTTCCCCGCCCCGGACCGTCCGGAAGAGCTGAGCTACGCCAATGGTGAAAAGCTGTACCAGGAGCAGTGCGCGGTCTGCCACGATGAAAACGGTGTGGGCCTGCAGGTGGACGGCAAGACGGTCTTCCCTGCACCCTGGGGGGATGGCTCCAACAACTGGGGTGCCGGCATGGTCCGCGTCTTTACGGCAGCCGGCTTTATCAAGAACAACATGCCCCTTGGGCAGCCCCTGTCACTGAGTGACCAGGAAGCCTGGGACATCGCCTACTACATCAGCAACCAGGAACGCCCGCAAGACCCGCGCTACACAGGGGATATCAAGGAGACCCTGGAGAAATACGGGCCGACCTTCCACAAGCACTCTCTGTACGGCCAGGCCCGGGAGACCGATGGCAAGGTGCTGGGTGATCATTCCAATACCGGTGAAAAGGACTTCCTGAAGCCGGACACCGTACGACCAAGGACCTTCGAGTAACAACCACAGAACCTCAAAGGCCTCCGCTGCGGAGGCCTTTTTTGTATTCCTGCCAGTACCGAAGTCAGTCGCTGGCGAACTCCAGGTAGCGGCTTGCTGCCTGCTTCTTTTCGTCCTGGCTGCTGAGCAGTTCCAGGCGCAGCCGGTCGATAATGCTGAAATAATCCTTCAGGGGGGAATCGTTCTCCCCGGTCTCCTTTGCCTTTTCGATAAAGGCTTGCTGCTTTTCCCGAATCTCGTTGAGCTTTACCAGGGCCTTCTGAATGGCCTCAACCCGCGCGTCTACGACCTCGCCCCTGGCCTGCCCATCACGCCCGCCGGGCTCTCCGTCATTGCGAACGCCCAGCGATGTTTCGACGGACGGGGCCGGCTGCGTATTTTGCTCGGCCAGGTCCAGTTCTTCCAGCGTACGCACCTCGCCGTCCGTGGTCAGATAGATACCCGAGGCCTTGATCTGCCCAAGGGGCACACCCTGCGGGTTGGTGAGGGTAAAGCGGTCATCCGCACTGTCCACATACAGGGCCTGGACACCGACCTCCGCCAGGGAGCGCAGCTGCTGGCCGCCCTCTGCCGTTTGTATCCACACAGAAAGGGACTCGAAGACCTCGTCACTGGCATCAATCCAGCGATTACCGTCGTCATCGTAGCTGGCCAGTTCGCTGAAACCGGAACCGGACTGTGGCCCGAACAGCTCGCTGCCATCGTCGACCTTGCCGTTGCCATTGCGGTCAAACACCAGGTAGCCGCTGCCACTTCCGAGGGACGCATACTCGCCGGTCTTACCGTCGCCGTTCAGGTCAAACTCGAACAGGGTGTCATTCAGGCGGGCGGTGGAAGCGCCAAAGTTGATCACCAGCGGATCCGTCAGCGGGCGTTCCTGGATCTGCACCAGCTCCGAGTACTCGTAGCTTCGCGATTGGGAGTGCCGGAGTGACAGGGTGAAGTCGATGGTTTCGCCATTGTCCAGGGTGATACTGCCAGTGGAGGCAAAGCTGCGGCTCTCACTCTCTGAATAGAAGGTGTATTGGCCGGCGGTTACGGACAACCCGCCGCTGGCCTCTGCCCCGGCGCCTTCGCCAAAAGCCGCCCGGCTGACCGTCAGGGCCTGCTGACCCTGCAGGAAAAGCTCAGAGGATTTCTCTACCAGTTCAGCGCTGGTAAACGTGGCCTGCCGATCATTGCCGCTGACCTGGCTGGTACTGTTGAATGCCAATTGCTCCTGGCTGCTGTAGCGGTATGCCGCCTGCCGGAACAGGGACAACTGCGTCCCATTGGCCTGCTGCTCACTCGGCAGTGGCGCGGAAGCGCCCTGGTTGACTCGTAGCTGGCTGGCATCCAGCATCGAAACCTGACGGGTGCTGTTCGCGTTGAGGGAAATCTGACTGGATGAAATCACGATGGCTGACCTCTTGATAACCTACAGGGGTTATCGGCAGCACCGGTGAAAACTTGAACAACTCCGTGTCGGGCTGGTGCGAATGCAGCCATCCATACACTTTTCGTGGCGCCGGCTGCCTGCGCGACAGGTCTTCCCATCGCGCAGACACCGGGTTCAGCCCTGGTCAGGCAAGGGCTGACGCTTACTCAAAAACCGGCTCTTCCCACCAGGGGAAAAACTCCGGCATATCCGTGGAAACCTTGTTCGGGAACTCCGCCGGGCGTTTTTCCAGGAAGGAACTGACGCCTTCATGGGCATCGGCCGCTTCACCACGTGCCTGGATAGACCGGCTGTCGATACGATGGGCGTACATGGGGTGCGGTGCCGCGGACATACGCCACATCATCTGCCGTGCCAGGGCCACGGAAACCGGCGCTGTGTTGTCCGCGATTTCCCGGGCCAGCTCATACGCTGCCGGCAGCAGGTCGTCCGGCTCGTGCACAGACCGGACCAGGCCATGCTTGAGCGCCTCGTCGGCACCGAAGATACGTCCGGTCATGGTCCATTCCACGGCGGCCTGCATACCAACCAGGCGGGGCAGGAACCAGCTGGAAGCCGCCTCCGGCGTGATGCCCCGGCGCACGAACACGAAGCCAAACCGGGCCGTAGTCGACGCCATGCGGAAATCCATAGGCAACTGCATGGTCGCGCCGATACCCACGGCCGGGCCGTTGATGGCACCAATCACCGGCTTGAGGCTTTGGTAGATACGCAGGGTATTGGTACCCCCGCCATCGCGATACACATCGCCCACCCGCAGGGACTCCCGCGACAGGTCACCGGACTGCGCCTTGCGGTCAAAGGTGCCACCACCAGACGACAGGTCCGCGCCGGCGCAGAAAGCACGGCCAGCGCCGGTGATGACAACGACCCGCACGTTGTCGTCGGCATCGGTTTCATCAAACAGCGCCAGCAATTCTTCCCGCATTTTCGCGTTGTAGGCGTTGAGCTTTTCAGGGCGGTTCAGGGTGATGGTGGCAATGCCGTCTTTTACTTCGTATTGGGTTGTTTCGAGTTCTGGTAGGGCCATGATTCCTCCGGCTTGTTGGGTTTTATGCAGATTATTCATGCCGCGGCTTGCATACAAATTCATATTGCTTATTAGTCCGGATTCGCGCCAGGAATAGCCCGCTCGGACTCCGGGCGCGTCAGCAAAGTGCCGCGGCTTTACCGCAGCGAAT
This sequence comes from Marinobacter bryozoorum, assembly GCF_023156245.1. Taxonomy (GTDB): domain Bacteria; phylum Pseudomonadota; class Gammaproteobacteria; order Pseudomonadales; family Oleiphilaceae; genus Marinobacter; species Marinobacter bryozoorum. The sequence goes on along the minus strand of NZ_JAKZAH010000041.1, from coordinate 5,035 downwards.
CACCAAGCTACCACGAGGTGCTCAGGTCAGGGGGAACGTTTGAAGAAGTGTCTAGTGGCAGTAGGTTTGCCAATGTTCGCATCCCCATCAAGTTGCTGGTCAATTGCCCTGGTTGTTCTTTTCCTTGCCTGCTCTAAGCAGTGCCTGTCCATGGGGGGCGTCAACAGGAGTGCCTGTCCATGATTCCTGCCATCGAATTCTCAAAATCCGAAAAATAGCATGTCCAACGCAGCCGTGATTTCATCTTGCTGACCGGAGAGGTTTCCAGCCCAGGAATGTAATTCTCTTTCGGGGACTGCCGCCATGAACTGAGTGGCCATTATCAGTTCCTGCCCCTCAATACTGAATACGGGGTTTAGCCGCTGCGCCGGGGAAGGCGCCGAAGCTTTCGGCAACAATGGCACGACAACCCGGGTAACGAATACTCCGACGACTCATTTTACTGCGTAAAATCGAGTCGCGGTATCTTACGTTACGCAGGGCTTTGGGCGGCGGGAGCCGTCCAAAGCAAAGATAACGTGACCGGTATTCTCGGCTTGGAGCCGGGGCTTCGGCCCGGCTCCAACTGATCAGCCTCACGACCTCTCAGGAAAAACTTAGCGGCAATGTTGTACGTTGCGTTCAGATCGCAGTTGTACACCTTGCCGTTATTGAATCTACACACAGAGTAGTTCCCGTTAACGCTCCGCGTCACCTCACCGCTACCATCGAAGGCATACTTGCTGGTGCCTCGCGCCGCCACGAAGGCCATACGGCCTGCGTGCTCGCGCCACTTCCATTCGGTGAATTCGACGATGCGACGGTGAAGCCATGTGTGGAACTTGCGTCGAAGGCCCCGGCAGGGGCCTTTCGGACGCCAGCCCTTCAGGTGCTCGAACACCATGGTCGTGGCACCATGAGACCTCGCGAACTCAACGAGTTCGCGGGTCATCTGGTGCGCACTGTCCTTGGCGATGTTGAAGCCTTTTCGGTACCACTTGGCGGCGAAGCCACGGGACATTCTCTTGGTTTTGGTTGCGGCGGTGCGGATCATCGACAGTCGTTTGTGCAGACGGTCTATGTCGCTTGGACGGCGGATGAACCGCCGTCCAAGCACAGTGCCGTCTGAGCGCACAATCGACGCCGTGATTGACGTATTCACCCCGAGGTCGACCGCGCTCACGACCTCGGCATTTTTCGGGCCAAGGGTTACTTGCTGTTCGTGAGGAACAGCAAGTAACGCCTTCTTGGCCGTGACCACCAGTTGCGGTGAAACCCGCTTCTGGTTGAGGTCAGCAGCCCGCTTACCGGTTTTCTTTATTGGAACCCGCAGCCAGACCCAGTCAGCACCCTTGTACACCTTGATCTCAGCGGAGCTGAGGTCTTCGGTGTACTTGATGCACTGACCTTTGTACAACGAGGGGAAGGTATTACTCACGCCGAACTGAGGCGGACGCTCGTTCTTATGCCGACGATCACTGGCGGTCTGCCAGTGATCGTAACGGCTCAGGAACGAGCGTACCTGACCGACAGCGTCCATGATGGCGCTTCGGCGCAGGTAGCTGGGGAACTTGTAGAAACGGTTCTGGAAGTAGCGGTACCGAGCCGACGGCCTTTTGGCCGTCGGGTGGATCAAACCCTCCACCACCTTTATCACGTCGTTACCAGCGAGGACGCCGATGGTTGGCCAATGGGCCATGCAGACCGTCGACAGCGCACGCACGTAGCGCTGGTACAGCGCTACGGTGTCGTGCAACGTCTGGCGGTCTGCGGCGTCGGGCCGTAGCGTCCATTTTTCGGTCCTGGTAATCTTCATATTTTAAATACTAGCTTAGGTAAAAATATGAGTAAAGACTTTAGAACCAAGAACCACGCGGCTTTCAGACTCCAGTACCATATTGTATTTGTGATTAAGTACAGGCACCAGTGCCTCAATGGTGAAATACTTTCCAGACTGGAAAGTATTTTCCGTGATGTACTGAGGAAGTGGGATTGTGACCTGTTGGAATTTTCCGGGGAGTCGGATCACGTCCACCTACTGGTGGACGCGCACCCGGCGCTGGAGGTTTCCCGGCTGGCGGGTAATCTGAAGACGGTCAGTGCTCGGCGTATTCGTTCCGAATACACCGAGCACCTGAAGCCGTACTTCTGGAAACCCTACTTCTGGTCCCGCAGCTACTGCGTGGTCAGCGCTGGCGGAGCCAGCTTGGAAACGCTGAAAGCATATATTGAGCAGCAGGACCGTCCTGCCTGAGAGGTAGACCAAACAGCCCGCTTGACTAGCGAGTCATTCCGTTCCACGGAATTGACTCGTAGAATGCGCGGGCACAGGTTCAAGCCACTGAGAATATCAGCCTGAATATCCAGCAAATAGCCACTCCCCTCCATGTTGGTAAAGATGTCAAAACGGGCCATTAGAACTGACGGTGCCTCGCCAGAGGCAAACCACTTGCGTCAACGTAGGCATTCGAGCTTGCCACGGCCTTGGCATTTTCCTTTAACCACGCCTCCCTTTTATGCAACTTCACGGCTTCTGATATTCCAGCCTCTGCCGTCCGTGAAATATTGATACCCAACGCTTTTGCCTCTTCAAGAAGCGCACTATTCAGCGACAAGTTGGTTGGCTTTCGCGGGATTTTCGCAGCTTGTACGTCTTTCATGGCTCCTCCTCTCGAGCGGAATGATGCGCTTACTTTATGCGCATTTTTATACTACATCCGCATTTTTATACTACATCAATGTTGTGAGATCTTTCTAACGGGTTCTATCGGGTGCCTGTCCATGGCTGCGAAAATTCTCCCCATTGATGGCCATCGCATTCAGTGCGGTTCTCGCGGGTTGCGCCAGCTCCGGCGGCAAGGCACCAAACGGCGGCATCGTTGGTGACATCCCCGACGACAGCAAGTTTGCCAAGATTGACATCGGCATGCCTCGGGCCCAGGTTTATGACCTGATTGGGCCCCTACTGACACCAACGCCTACATCACCGGCAAAAGCTTTATTCCATTCTACTTCGGCAACGACGCAGCACGCATGGAAGCGGTTTACAAAGACGAGGGTCGCATTACCTTCACAGGTGCCAGCGGTTTCGGTACCTCGGCGTTCAAAGTGTACCGAATCACCTATGACCCGAGTGAAGACGGCTATAACAACTGATACTCCACGGATGTCGATCCGCCATCCGCTTTTACCAGGGGCCGCAATTGCGGCCCTTGCTGGTTCGGGGCAGCAAATTGCTGATCCATGGGCCACATGGTGACCTGCAATCTATCGAGTGCCTGTCCACGGTCCAGTGTCTATCTCCGCGACCCTTGCGGTGGCATCTTCAAGGTTGTTGGGGTACTGGCCTGCCGAGGGCGGGTCGCCCGCTTGCGTAAGCGGCTGAGGTACTGTGCAATATCCGGGCTACGTTAGTGTTTGCACGAGCACTTTGTGGACATCAGGATTCTTTCTGGCGGGGTGCATCATCACCGTAAAACTTGGCGACACCATCCTCGTAGGTCACGTAATAGTGGCCAAGTCGTTGTTTCCGCTCGAGCTCCCGCTCAACCGCGCGAGAAAGGCTTTCGAGAATGGCGGTCGCTGTAATCTTCTGACTATCGGTGTTGGGGGTCATTTTCGTGACTCAGCAATGAGAAGGCGATAAAGCACTTTATTATGGATTATCCGCTTTTCTCCCTGATTTTCAAACACAAGCGTTGGTGGTCTGTCGCTATTCATCAGGCAGGTGCAGTGATCGGCAGCGGAACTGAATTCATGCAGAAGGTTCCTCAAACTCCGGGGGAACCGGCGTTGGATGTCCTTTTCCGGGATATTGTGACCACCATGATATACGCGCTCAGCAACCCTGAGCCTGGACAGCTCCGGAGTCGGTAGTGCCAGGTAAGTTAGTTCTACTCGCCAACCATTGGACTTTAATTGCTTGACCAACCCCAGATAGGAGCGACCGGATAATGTGGTCTCAAAACTGAAATTTTCACGAGACTGGATGCATTGGTCAATTTGCTTAAGAAATAATCTACTGGCGGTCACCAGTTCTTTTTCTGGCGCAAATGGCGACAGGCCTGCAGCGATAAGATCAGCATTGATGAACCGGGAGATACCTGCCACCTGGGGCAGGAAATCTCGAGCGAAGGTGGTTTTCCCTGAACCATTCGGTCCGGCGATTATCCAGCAGGTAGGTCTATTCAATGTTACGAGTACTCATTTCGATAGGTACAGACGAAGTATAACGGAAGCTATGGGGGCTATCGAGCGGGGCTACTGACTCTTCTCTATCGAGTGCCTGTCTATTCTCTATCGAGTGCCTGTCTATAATCAACTGGGTGTCACCGGAAGGTGAAATCAACACCGAAGCGTTCGGCGAGCCTTGCCAATTATTTGTCGAAGGTCCAGAGGCAGGCGTTCAGTGTAATCAAGGTAGAGGCCAGTAGCGCCATATCTACCAGACCACATCCCAGCCCATAGAGTTTATCACGTTCCACCAGCTCCCTGACTTCTGCCACGCTGGCCTGACTGGCGGGTTGGAGGAGATCGATATCCGCCAGGGTTCTGGAGCGGGGCGCGGGCGGGGTTCCACAGGCCAGCGCTGCAACGACCATGGGGTGTGTCAGCACCCGATCAGATAACAGTAACGCGACGAGATCGGAGTTGCTGACACGAAAGTGGTTGACCCAGACGGAGGTGTCTACCAACACGTTCATGAATCAGGTTTTTCCCTGCGGCGGGCAATCTCTGACATGTCTGGCGCCGCACCGCCGAGCGCGGCCAGACGCTTGGCGGCCCGAGTCCGCACGAATGTACGCATGGCCTCCCGAAACAGCTCCGCCTTGTCCATTCCGGGATCCGCCATCTCGAGCGCCTTCTGATAAAGTTCGTCATCTATGGTCACGGTGGTACGCATGGAACGATCCTTATAATTGATACAAATTTGCATCACAAATAACATCAAGATGGGGGTGGGGCAATTGATTTCGGCTCTAGGAGTCTGCGCGGCAGGAGCCACCTTCTGGCATAATACGTAAAAATTCTTCAGCACCGGAGAATCCGATGAGAA
>NZ_JAKZAH010000040.1 GCF_023156245.1 Marinobacter bryozoorum | reverse complement strand
AACCTTCGCCACCGCGCCTAGCTCTCAAGGCTCTCAGTGGCTCAGTAGATCAGCAAATTAACCAAACGGGACACTAGCCCGCTCGCCTCACTGGCAAAGCCGTCTGGATGATCAGGCGGAAATACTTCCCGGGTGTAAGCTGATCAAGCATCAGCGCATCGATCCTGGCAAGGTAGTCCGGATTTTCCATGGTAATCCCCCTGACCTGGGCCAGCCCGGTAATACCGGGCCTCGCCTTGCCAAGGCCCAGCCTGCTTCTCGCTTCGATCAGTTCATACTGAGAAATCAGACATGGCCGCGGCCCGACCAGGCTCATTTCCCCACGGACCACGTTCCAGAGCTGAGGCAACTCATCAAGCTTTGTACGCCGCAGGAAATGCCCGAAGCCGGTTATCTGGGAGACATCCATCTGGTGAGTCGGAACAGAGCGCGCTGACACGGACATTGTGCGAAATTTGTACATAACAAACTCTCGCTGACCGCTCCCGACCCGCTTCTGGCGGAACAATGGTGACCCTGTGTCATACAGGCCAATCAGATAGATCACGATACTGACGGGTAAGACAGCGAGAAGCAGCGGCACCGCAACCAGAAGGTCCAGGAAACGCTGCCAACCTGGTGGACTAAAATCCGGATCACTCAACGTGCTGCCCCCTATCCTCTGCAAGCATGCCACGCTCCAGGCCTTCGTAAACCGACTCAACCGGCGACCAGCCAAGCAACGAGCCGGCCTTCTCTGCTGACAGCCACAGCGGTTGCATTAACTGCTCCACCATCGCCCGCCGACCGACAAGACTACCAGCCCAGCGAAGAAGCCATCGAGGGCAAGGCAGCAGTCGGCTTGCCCGGCGTCCGGACTGGTATTCAAGGGTTCTGATCAGCTCAACCATCGAGAGAGTTTCGTTGTCACAGACATGGAATAGCTCATTCCGGGCAGCCGGATGCCACAAACACCGAACCAGAAGACTGACCAGGTTATTCAGGCTGACCATCGTACGACCATTATCCAGCGTGGAAAAAGGCAATGGCAGCCCGGAACGAACCAGTCTGGACAATGCCCCAAAACTCCCCCCGGCACCATAACCGTATATCACGGGAGGCCGCACGATAGTCCACGCCACGGGACTCCCGGCAAGGCTGTTTCGAACCAGGGTTTCACATTCCAGCTTGCTCATACCATAACGGGTTAACGGTTCCGGATTTTCAGAATCCTCCCGAAGCGGCCTGTTAATAGCGCCGCCGCCAGGCCCCAGAACACCGATGGAACTTACATAAAGAAAGCGTTCGACCCGGCTGCCGTGGATGTTCGCCAGTAGATTTCTGGTTATACGACGATTCGTATCCACGATGCTACCCTGCTGATCATGGACCCTTGCCGCCAGGTGAATGACATGCGTGATATCGCCAAGGCAACTCGCAGGAACCGGAGCCGAGGCCAGGTCAAAGACAAGCTGCTCCGCCTCAGCAGGAAGCAAGCGGGTTTTGGTCCTTACAAGGCCCACGACCGGGACCCCGACTGCAACAAGTTGGCGGCAAAGCCCACGACCAACGAAACCGCCAGCGCCCGTTACCAATACCTTGCCACTGGGGACTGAACTCCCGGGTGAAGTCTCGTTGCTTTCAGGCTCAGACAGCATATTTGCGGAGGGCTCCCAACGCATAGCGCACACAGAAAGCAGCCGAGGCTACCGGACCGAATCGCTCCCGGTATCTGTAGATATGCCAGAAATACCGCAGGTTGTTCCACTTTCGGCCCGATACAGACATGGCCGACACCCGGTAACCCGCCAGGATGTCTGGAATGCCCACTATCTGGTGTCCGGCACGAACCAGCTCCAGCCAGAGCGCGTAATCTTCGTGGCCACAATCGGGAAACGCGATGTCGCCGATAGAACCACGGTCCAGCATAACGGTGAGGCAGCCGGCGCTGTTCGCCCTGAGCAGGTCACGGTAGCTTATTGAACCGGGAGGCACCAGTGTCCCCAGACGCCTGTCATCCGAAAACGCATAGTAACCAGTGCAACTTATGGTCGCACCCTGTTCCGACATGATGCGGGCCTGTACCTCTAACTTTTCCGGGAGCCAGATGTCATCCGCATCGAGAAATGCCACGAACCTGCCGCTTACCGTTTTGAGCGCCAGGTTTCTTGGTGCGGCCGGCCCTCCGCTCGGCCGGTCCATAGTCAACAACCGGATCCGGGCATCCACCGCTGCCAGAGATTTGACGATTCCAGCGGTATCATCAGAGGAACCGTCATCAACGATGACCAGCTCCCATGATGACAACGTTTGCCTGCGAACTGACTCTACCGCTTCTCTGATTGACCTGGCCGCATTGAAGGCCGGCATAATGACGCTAACCAGGGGGTAGTCCACGCAAACGGCTCCTGAACTCACTGTGCCTTCCGGGCTACCCCGAGAGGCCGGACATTATCAGGGCTACGTCGGGCAACAGCACTCCCAGCCCTGGACATACCGTCAGAGACCAGTTCAGCCTCCTGTGGATGGTAACCCAGCGGAGCCTGAAGCAGCAGGCTCACCAACCGCTCCCGATCGAACCGTTGACTACTGTCTTTCAGATCGTCAAGAAGTTTGACCAGGTATGGCCAGGGGGCCGATGCTTCACGGGCCATCATGATACGGGGATGGTCTGTGCCCTGCGGATCGTGACCAATCAGGAGCTCCTCGTACAGCTTCTCGCCGGGCCGCAGGCCCGTAAACACGATCTCGATTTCACCATTGGGTGAGTCAGGGGTTCGTTCAGTGCACCCCATCAGGTGAATCATCTTGCAGGCCAGGTCGGCAATCTTGACCGGTTCGCCCATATCCAGTACGAACACTTCACCTCCGCGAGCCATGGCCCCGGCCTGTAATACCAGCTGGGCTGCCTCCGGTATAGTCATGAAATAACGGGAGATGTGGGGGTGGGTAACCGTGACAGGGCCGCCTTCGCGAATTTGCTGTCGGAAAAGCGGAACCACTGAACCCGATGACCCCAACACGTTGCCAAAGCGCACCATTGTAAAAATGGTCGAAGGTGTCGTCCCGTCACCTTGCCAGGCTTCACGGGTTGCCAGGCCTTGCAGCACCAGTTCGGCCAGTCGCTTGCTCGCCCCCATGATATTGGCAGGACGAACCGCCTTGTCGGTGGACACCAGTACAAAGCGCTCTACCCCGGCCTCAATTGCCGCTTCGGCAGCGTACCAGGTGCCGAACACGTTGTTCTGAACCCCTTCGATCGGGTTGCTCTCAACCAGTGGCACGTGCTTGTAGGCCGCGGCATGGTAGACCACCTGTACCCGGTGAGCCTGCATAACATCCAGGCAGCGACGACGGTGCAATACACTGCCCAATACTGGCAGGATTCGTACCGAGAGGTCTTCCCGGGCACAAATCGCCTGCAGTTCACGTTCTGTCCGGTACAGCGCATACTCGGACTGCTCGAACAGAATCAGTGAGGACGGGCCTTCGGCGATAATCTGCCGGCATAGCTCCGAGCCAATCGAACCGCCAGCCCCTGTCACCAGCACTGACCGCCCCTTCAAACCCTCATGAAGCAATGCCTGGTCTACCGGCACGGGCTCCCGGCCCAACAGGTCCTGGACATCGAGGTCTCGAATATCCGCAACCTTGACTCGCCCGCTGACCATACCGGAGACGGAGGGAACAACCTGTACCGGAACCATCAGCGGCTCCAGCCTCGCCAGGATGCGTTGTCGCTCGCTCGGAGAGTCACTGTCAACTGCCAGCAGAAGGCGGCCCAGAGCCTGCTCGCGAACTACGCGGTTGGCTACGCTGATGTTATAAACAGGAATTCCCGAGACCAGTGACAGGTGGCCAACCGGATCCAGAGTGAAAAAGGCCGCTGGCCGGTATTCCGTACCCTGTGCCAGGGCAGAGGCAAGCTGCCTGGCTGTTTCACCCACACCAACGATCCCGACCGGTTTCTTGTCACGATGCCCCGGGTGGTTGATCAGCATACGAACGCCAAGCCGGGTTCCGCCGACAAAGAGAAACGCAAGGGCGCCATACAGGATGAAAACACCACTCACCAGCACGACGTCCAGTACCAGGCTGAACAGCAACAGGATCAATACCGACGATACACTGCCTGCCATGATGGTCAGTATCGCGCGGTCGCTGAGATATCGAATAACCGCACGATACAGACCCAGCTTGATAAACACGCCAATAGAGCAAACGATGGTCAAGCCCGCCAGGGAACCAGAGAGGGCTGGCGAAGGGAACACCGCTGCAGGGTCTGCATTAAGCCAGAGGGCAAGAAACAGGGCGACTCCGAGCATAAATGCATCGGACAGAAGCGTAATGATCCGTTTTATGTATCGCGGGAGTTCCAGGAATTTGTCGAACATGAATATCCTTATTTATGGACAAAAACGATGGGCCTTGAACTCATCCGGAGCTGGAACATAGTGGCAAACTACCCTGCTGTAACTGGCGGTCATGTCATAAAAGCATAACACACACCAACATTGACCCGTATCTGACGATACGTTAACGCCTTCAGTCGTCAAACCTTCCCAGCGGGCTTGGCCACGAATGCAGAGAGGTTTCCAGCCAGGATCCGGGCACAGTCATGCCATGAACGAATATCGGGAGCCTCGGGTTCCGGGATCTCTCCCGCTGATAGCCGGTCGATATAGCTGCCAATGCTATCCGCAAGCGATGCGGCATCCCCGCCCTCGAAGTACTCGGCATTGCTTCCCAGCACTTCCCGGAATACCGGTAACCCCCGGGCCAGAACCGGAACCCCATACGCTACCGCCTCTGCCAGGGGTAGCCCGAATCCTTCCCCTTCACTGGCAGCAAGCAGGAAGTCTGCCTTCTGATAGAGCCATGCCAGTTGTCCGTCCGGCGCAGATTCCAGCCAGGCCAGCGCCGGCGCGTCGCCCCGGGATTGCGGGTGCCGCCTCAGGCGTGCGGCAAGGCGGGCGTTCATGGCTCCCGGTCGCCCGACGATGACCAGCCTCACTGGCGCCCTTTCCTGCCACAACACCTCGAAAGCCGCCAACGCCTGGGCATACCCCTTTCTGGGATCCAGCGTACCTACCATCAGACACACCAGCCGATCATCCTCACCCAGGGTCAGGCCCGGGACCGGCTCGCCCGGCACCCTGGCGGCATTCAGGAAGTCCGCCCCCAACGGAAACGAGTCAACCACGGGGCCAGCCTGCGAGAAACCCAGAGCATCCAGGCTGGCTGACACCTCACTGGCAACACTTTGTGAAATACACTGAAGCGAATCTGCCAGACCGGCGATTCGCGACAACCATTCCTCCATTTCCCTGCCAAACCGGCGAGGAAAATACTGTGGCAACTGAAGCGGGAGCAGGTCATACACCACGAAGTGGAGTGAAACTCCGGCACTACGCCAGCCAGTCAGCGTTTGCTCTGCGGACTTCACCATCGGCTGGGCCCAGTCCAGGCCCAGGAAAACATCACCTTCCTGCGGCTCAACCAGGGCGTCCGGACGCCAGCGGCGGGCCTGGTCCGGCAATGACAGCCCGAGTATCCGATGACCGAAACGACGGGCAAAGTAATACCTGCCCTGATACTCGTAGACCGGCTCCACACGGAAAGGCAGCTCTGTGGAAGTCATCAGTTCCTGCAACACCCGACGAACTACCCGCTGTATTCCGGTCCCCGGGTCAAACCGGACAATGCTCGACACATCGACCAGAAGCAGGGAGCCCCCCTCCGCTTGCGGGAAAGCACGATCAAGCACTCCCTGGTAACCGCCTGCGATAAACCGCAGATCTTCCGCACCAGGCTTGCCCCCTGTCATCGGGGCGTCGATCTGATGCATCCTCCGCGTAACGGGATCTGTGATTCCCAGATCAGGGGTTGGGACAGAGGTCCGGTTTACAACGGTTCGCAAGGCTGAACGCATCCAAGGCAACTGGTCTACAGCCAGCATCAACGATCGATACAGCCTGGGTTGCTGTCGGATGCGATTGAAAAGGGAACGGATCAACATTGGCGAGGAAAAGCTTCGTGCTCCGGATACAAAAAACCCCGATCATTGGACCGGGGCTGTTGAAGAGATCGGGGTTTTAAACTCAACCAATGGCGTACCAAAGCGTTCATTACATTCAGAACTTCTACACCTGATCTATAGCTTACAGCATTTTCAGGCATTGTCCACAACAACCGTAAAACTTCTTCAATTACAGCAAGATCCGGATCACATCCCGCAGACGGTCAGCGCGTTGGGCAAGTGACACACCAGGTCTCAAACGTACACATTACCCCGGACTTTCACGGATATGACAAAAAGAACATTCTGTTTCATTATTAAAAGTAGTAAACCTGCGTGTTGGATTATCGACGTCCTGTCAGTAAGCTGCCGCTCGCCGACAGGTCGTGAGCGCGTTACTGCAAACGGTTTTGGATTGATACAAGAGGAGCAACATGCCCTGGTACGCCATTCAGCACAAGCCAGCACAGGGAGAACGCGCGGTAGAAAACCTGCAGGCGCAGGAGGCATGCTGCTTTTACCCAAAGATCACCGTGGAAAGAGTCGTCAGGGGCAAGCGTACGCAACGCCTGGAACCACTATTCCCCGGCTATCTTTTTATCAACCTTGAGCCCGGCGACCCACTGTGGGGAAAACTGCGTTCAACGCGGGGCGTGCTCAGGGTAATTGGTTTTGGCGGCAAATCTGCTGTAGTCGACGACGACATTATCGCCGACATTCGTGCCGGTTTAGAAGCTGTCACTGAGAGAGGGGGGCTGAAAGAAGGGCAGAAGATCGAAATCCGGAACGGCCCTTTTCGCGGTGTGGATGCGATTTTCCAGGCCTACGACGGCGAGGAGCGTGCGATTCTCCTTATCTCACTGCTTAATCGGGAACAAAAAGTGGGCGTCCCCCTGAGTGATCTCTGACCGAGGGCCCCGCCATTATCCCGCCTTGTTAACCAGTGCGGCAAGGCGCCTTCCTGGCGCTCACAGCCACACCAGTCGCCAGCCGGACGTCATTCCCTGACAGGGCACCGACCGGGTCAGCCCCAGGCTCTTAGCGCTGAACGGGAACCAGTGTCAGTTCTACCCGACGGTTCTGCTCGCGCCCGGCGGCGGTATCGTTGCTGGCCGCAGGATAACGCTCACCATAGCCGGTAGCGCGGGTACGGGCCGGAGCAATGCCCTGGTTCAGCAGGAAGTCTCGAACCGAGCCAGCCCGGCGCTCACTCAACAGCTGGTTATAGCTGTCTGAACCGGTACTGTCTGTGTGTCCGTCGACCTGTATAACCGTCTCGTCAAACTCCTTCAGCACAAGGGCCACGGATTCCAGGACACCGGTGAAGGAGGGACGAATGGTGGACTGGTCGGTGTTGAACGTGATGTTGCCCGGCATCACCAGTTCAATCTGGTCGCCGTTACGCACCACCCTTACGCCCGAACCTTCCAGCCGCTGTCGAAGCTGGGCTTCCTGCCGATCCATGTAGTAACCGATACCACCACCGACGGCTGCACCACCAGCTGCGCCGATCAGGGCTCCCTTGCCACGGTCGCTGCTACTGGAGGTCGCTGCACCCACAGCGGCACCGCCAATGGCACCAATAACGCTACCCTTGGTTGCGTTGGAGGTTTTCTCCTCCCCTGTGTAAGGGTCATAGGTCATACAGCCGGACAAACCAAATGCAGCCACTGAAAATGCGATCAGAGTCTTCTTCACGGTTAGTTCTCCTCTTTTGTTAACCGTTCTTCGTTGCCCGACCACCATGCTGCGCCCTGTGGGCCTGATCAAAGGCATCGATGATGCCGTTGAACACGGTGGCCTGCAAATCCTGAGCTTCGTTTACCAGGTGATGTCGCCCTTCGCGAAGTTTCAGCTCCTCCACCGACGCGAATTTGTTTCTGATAATCCGCAAATTATGCTGCCAGTCGACAGTACGGTCCTTTTCTCCCTGAATCACGGTGACCGGAAAATCCACCGGCCGTGACGATTCAATATGCGGCACCCATTGCCTTAGCGCACTGACCCAGTCCACATGGACAGCCCTGGCCTGCAGGGGATCATGTTCCCGCAGGAACTTCAGGAACTGCCTGTTGGCGCTGTTTTCCGAGAACGCCCGCTTCCAACGGCTCAGAAACGGCCTGGCCACCGTATGCAGGGCCCGGGCACCCAGCCATCCAAACGGTCGTATCAGCGGCGCCAGCAGAACGACTGTCGTGAACGCCGATGTGTCGCGGCTATGGTGGTTCGACAACAGGTAGTCGATCAGTATGCCACCACCCGTACTCTGTCCTACCGCATACCAGGGTTGTGCGGCACTGGGGCGAACCCTTGCGAGCAGGTCGCTAAGCACTGCCTGGTACTCCATAAAACTGCCAATGGCCGCTGGTGTTCCACTGGATAGCCCATGACCTGGCTGGTCCCAGGCAAGTATATCATAGCCGGCCCCCAGACATCGCTCGATCAGCTGGCTGTACAATCCGACATGATCGAAATAACCATGCAGGATAAACACCGTACCCTTGGTGCCCCTACCTTCCGGCTGGCGGTAGAAATGCACCGCCACATCATGACCTCCGGCCTGCACAAGGCCCGGAAAATAATGCACCTCGGGGTACTCCACCCAGAGGTCCAGCCCGTAGAAGCGACAGTAAGCCTTCATATCACTACTGAGGTCATGGTGTTCATCGGGCGCGAAGTCCGGCAATGCATCCCGGACTACATCACTTTCCCATTCCGGAAGGCCAATCTTGTCGCTTTTCCAGTACACGTAGGTCTATGCGCCTGTTTTCAGATAGCTGGCGCGACCACCAGGGTCGCCTCTCAATACCAGCAGAATAACATACTCCTCCGGGAGCACCGCCGTTGTTACGGAATTTACGGGGTTTTTACGTGTTAGCCTGCGCGCCTTACAGTTCGAGCACCCGCGCCCCGGCAATCAGTTCGTCCTTGTGCCGCCGGGGCCACCGCTTGACGTGCCATTCAAGCCTGAGCGCCCGGGAGCGGTCTCCCACCGGCTGGCTGAACACCAGCTGCAATGGCCCCTTACCCCGGAGGCTTCTGGCGCAGCGAGGCCCACTGCTGCAATGCTCCGTAAAGCGCCGGCCTACGTCTGTGGTCACGCCGGTATAGAGCGTGTCGCCGGCGGTGCGGATAATGTAGAGATACCAGTCAGCCATGGACCTTCCCCCGGGTCGATCTGCTCGCCCCCAGCTGCTGCAGCCACAGGCCAGCCACAATCAGGACAAGCCCGACCCAGGTGGACACCAGGATCACCTCGCCAAGAATGAAGTAGATAAACACCAACGACAGGAACGGAGAAATAAAAATGAGATTGCTGACCCGGGCGGTATTGGAGGCCAGCTTCATGGCCCGGGACCAGAGCACGAAGGCGACCCCCATCTCGAAGACACCCACGTAAAGACTGCCTGCAAACCCGCCACTGGCAATGGACGGCCACCCGTCCTGCCACCAGGTCAGCGCGGCAATGAACGGCAACCCGAACAGGAAGTTGAGGAACAGGCCGGTAACCGGATCACGCCGGTCCCGGGTGGCCAGGATCCAGTACCCGGCCCACACCAGCGTGCTACCGATAGCCAGTGCGACACCCAGGGGGTCGGAAAATGTCAGTTCGGCGAAGTTCCCCCGGGTCGCAATGATCACAACGCCCCCGTAACAAACCAGTCCCGCGAGGATATCGCTGAGTCTGAGCCGGTGGCCGAGAAACGGAACCGACAAGTAGGCAAGCACCAAGGCCCAGGTGTAGTTGATGGGCTGAGCCTCCTGGGCCGGCAGTCGATCGAACGCCCCGAACAACAGCAGGTAATACAGGCAAGGGTTGATCAGCCCAAGCCCCACGGACTGGAGGTACTGCCCGCGAGGCAACCGGAAAGCCGCCCCCAGCTGCCCCCGCACCGCAAGCAACAATGCCAGCACGGCGACGGAGGCGAGACAGGCGATCAAGAGCATCTGCAGCGGCGTGTAATAACCCAGGGTCAGCTTGAAGGCGGTGGCCACGGTGGACCACAACAGTACCGCCCCCAGTCCGGACATCATGGCCAGGCGCTGGTCTTTCATTCGTTATCACCCTGCTCTAGCCAGCGGTAGAGCGTACGACGATTGATACCGAGAATCTGCGCCGCCCGGCGCTTGTTACCCTGTACCCGTTCCATAACCTGGCTCACATAACGCTTCTGCAGGGTTTCCAGGGTCGGCCAGGACGCGGTGGGTTCCTTGCCGAGATCGTCCACTGTGCGACCGGGAAGGCTGGCCTGGCGCTTGCGAATACGGGCAGGCAGGTGTTCGGGCTGTACCACGTCACCGTCACAGAAGGTCACCGCCCGCTCCATGGCGCTGGCCAGTTCCCTGACATTCCCCGGGAAGGGATAGTCGGTCAGCGTGTTCAGGGTTGATTCCCCGAGTCGCAGAAAGCCCCGCTTGTGACGATCCGCCGACTGACGGAGAAAATGCATCGCCAGCAACTCCACGTCATCGCCCCGTTCCCGTAACGGCGGTACCGTTAACATCAGTGTTTCCAGCCTGTAGTACAGGTCCTCCCTGAAATCTCCCTGGTGCACCGCCTCCATCAGGTCCACATGGGTAGCAGCGACGATGCGAACGTCGACCGGCTCCTCGCGCTCGGCACCCACTGGCTTGACCCTACCCTCCTGGAGTACCCGCAGCAACTTCGCCTGCAGTGCCAGGGGCATCTCTCCGATCTCGTCCAGCAGCAGGGTGCCACCGCTGGCTTCGGCAAACAGGCCCTTGCGTGCCTGGCGGGCCCCGGTGAAGGCGCCGGCCTCATGGCCAAAGAACTCGCTTTCCATCAGTTCCGGGGGAATACCGGCACAGTTGACCGGAATAAACGGGCCATCCCTGCGGTCACTTTCCCGGTGAATTGCCCGTGCAACCAGCTCCTTGCCAGTGCCGCTTTCACCATTGATCAGTACGGCAGCCTCACTGCGGGCCACCTGCCGGATTTCCTGCCGCAGCCTGTCCATCGCGCTGCTTTCACCCACCAGGCCCAGGTTCGCCGGCTCTCCCGACGCGGAACGATAGTGAGCCAGCTCAAGGCTCAGTGCGGCATGGGCCAGCAGGCGACGCACCTTCAGCCGCAGGTGCTCGGTAGACAGAGGCTTGGTCAGGAAGTCATCCGCCCCGGCCTGCAGTGCTTCCACGGCCTGATCCACGGTGCCGAAAGCGGTGATGATGATAAACGGCACCACCCGGCCCTCGGCCTGCAACTTACGCAAAACATCAAGGCCATCGCCGTCGGGCAGCCGCAGGTCCGAGATCACCAGGTCCGGCGATTCCGACACCGCCATCGCGGCACCCTCGGCGCAGTTGGCTGCGGCCAGCATGCGGTAGCCATCCAGTGCCAGTTCCTCCTGCAACAGGGTGCGAAGGCTGGCGTCATCCTCGATCAGTAACAGGGTCTCCGATGTTCTCATTCACCACCTCTGGTCCTGGCGGCGGGCCATGACAAAGTCATGCGACACCCACCCAGTTCACTGTCACCCACGGCAAGCTGCCCCTGATGCTCCTTGATCACGCTTTTGACCATGGCAAGGCCCAGCCCCGTGCCTTCACCGGCGGGGCGGGTGCTATAGAAAGGTTCGAAAATCCGGTCCCGCAGTGCTTCCGATATGCCCGGACCGTCGTCATCCACATGCAACGCCCAGAAACCGTCGGCCTGCTCTACCGTCACTTTTACCTGGCTGCGAGCAGCCTCACAGGCATTGCGGATAACGTTGAGGCAGGCCAGCTCCAGACGGGTCGGCTCCGCATTCACCAGCACCTCACCTTCCGGCAGGGCCAGCGATACCGGTACATCACCGGCCCGGGGGTCCTCCGCCATGCCGGCCACGATTTCCTTCAGCATGGGGGCCAGGTCTATCGCCCTGCGGGCATCCGGCACGTGTCGAAAGCAGTCCAGCAACTGCTCGATAATCCGGGTCATACGCCGGACCTGGTGATTGATGTCATCCAGGTGACGCTGGCTGTCCGGACCGAGGTCCTGGCGGGCAAGGATGGAGGCACGCCCCTGAATGACGTTCAGGGGCGCACCCAGCTCGTGGGCGACGCCTCCCGCCACACGACCGATCATGGCCACCTTCTCCTGGTACTCCAGTTGCTCACCCAGTTGCCGCTCCCGCTCGACCCGCTGGCGAATTTCTTCCTCCGCCCGGGCCATGCGATCACCAAGGTCCCGGAGCCCGTGATGCAATTGCCGGATTTCATTGGGGCCGGAGGCCTCCGGGTGAATATGCCACTGGCCTGGCCCCATGCCCTTCATGGCCTCAAGCAACCGGTTCACATAACGGCCGACGGCGCCGTAGTGCCCCAATACCACCACCAGGCTGACCACTAGCAGCACCCCGCACCACAGGGCCACGGCCCAGATCCGGGCGGAAGAGACCAGGCGATGGAAGTCGCTGCGTTTGCGGGTGACCTGCAACAGGCCAATGATGCGGCCACCCTCCGCGATCAACGGGGTGAACTGGGAAAACACCGACACGCCATCCACCCGCCGGAAGGTGCCCCCACGCTCTCCACTGCGGATCACCTCATTGGCGCTGCGACTCGTGCGGATACTGGAGTCCGCCACACCGAGGCTGGCAACCTGTAAGCCGTCAGCATCGAAGACCGAAGCTCCGTAAACCCGCCCGATACGGAAAATAGACTGGAGCGTTTCGTCCAGTACGATTTCGTTGCCGTCTTCCATGGCCCGGGCCAGAGGCCCGCTGGCCGCCCTTGCAACCAGCTCCAGGTCTTCCCGCAGGCGCTGGTCCAGGTTGTCTTCAATCGCACTCACAGCAAAGAAGATGCCAGCCCCCACCACCAGCATCAGGGGCACCACAATACTCAGAAACAAGGTCAGACGTACCGAATGAAATACCTCACCGGCCCGCCCGGACAATCGCCCCATGTGCGAACTCCGTCATGCACAAATGTCACAATAGAGTGTCACATGTGGCAATATGCCTCAATTCAGATTAACGCACCGTCACGCGACTTAAATCGCAAGACGCTGATATATAGCTATTTTCATATCCTCCCCCGGATTGGCATGCCCTTTGATAGTGTTCCGGTGACCATACACAAACTGGTTTCTATAGGGGCCCGTCCCCATCATTGAGCAAGGAGATAGACCATGAAAGTGAACAAGCTTCTTACCTCTGCAACGGTATCCATCGCACTGCTGGTCGGCGCACCTGCGGCCTTTGCCCAATCGCAGAGCCAGCCCGCAGAGACCGACCAGAGCAGCTACAGCAACCCTGCCGCTTCCGGTGAAGCTGAAACCAACTTCAACGACGCGGAACTGCGCAAGTTCGTGGAAGCCCAGGACGGTATTAACGGTATCCGTGACGAGTACATGGCGAAGATCGAAGAAGCAAACTCCCAGGAAAAAGCCCAGGAGTTACAGATGGAAGCCAACGACGAGATGGTTTCCGTGATCGAGGATGCCGGCCTCGACATCCCGACCTACAACGCCATCGCTACGGCCTATAACAGTGAACCAAGCGTTCGTAACCGTGTCGATGCACTGATGTAACAGGGAAGCTCACCCGCAGAAGCCCCTGCCCCGCCTGTGCGCGGGGCTTTTTGTTGGTGGACGCAAGAGGTTATCACTTCCGACCCGCACAATTTCCCCCCCTGCAGCCTCCTGGGATAACCTGTACATCACGAACCGAGTATTCCCTGAGGAGACAGTTTCCCGATGACAGCCGTATCCGCCCCGTCACTGATTCTGATGATGGCCAGCACGCTTTTCTTGGTGGCCTGCAGTGATAACGACGACGGACTGACAGGTTTGTTCCCGGCAGATCCGGAACCGGAAACCTGGCGCTTTGCGCTGGAAGAAGTCGGAGGCAGCGTGCAGGACGCCTGGGCGCAGGAGTTCCGGCGCCGCATGGAGGACATCTCTGACGGGCAGGTTCAGGTTGAAATCTACCCCTACGGCTCCATCGGCACGTCACCACACCTGACGCAGTTAGTCACTGACGGGCGGGTGCACCTGGCGTTCGCCTCGTCGGGACACGTGGCGGACAAGGTTCCGGAGGCCGGCATTTTCCTGTTGCCCTTCGTGTTCCCGGACGATGACCAGGCAACCCGCACAATCCTCGCAGACCAGGAGCTGGGTGAGCTGCTGCAAGCGGCCTGGGCAGATGCCGGCCTGCAATTGCTGTCACTGGTGCCGGAAGGCTGGATGACGTGGACGGCCAACCGCCCCCTGCTGCAACCAGGAGACTTCTCCGGCCTGCGCATGAGAACCATGACGGCGCCCATGCACGGAACGGTGTTTGAAGCCTGGGGCGCAGAACCCATAACCATGCCCTATGGAGAGGTCCATGAAGCCCTGCAGCTGGGCCAGGTAGACGGTCAGAGCAACCCGGCGTTTGCCGTGACCGAGATGAAGTTCCAGGAGGTTCAGTCAGATATTACCCTGCCCCGGGCAACGCGCTTCGTCACCAGCGTGATCAGTAGCCGGGACTGGTACCAGAACCTGGACAGCACTCATCGCCAGTGGATCGACGAGGCCAGCAACGGGCTACCCGGGTTTATTGACGAGGTTCAGCGGGAGTACAACCAGCGCAGCGTCGAGCAGCTGCGTCAATCCGGCAGGGTCGGCATTCATACCCTTTCTGACGAGCAGCGGTCAGCTTTCCAGGAGGCCAGCAAACCGGCCGTTGATGCCTACCGCAACCAAAGTGGTGCACGTGGGCAGCGTATTCTCGAACGGATTCAGGCACTGGCCACGGACCAGTAAGCCGTGACAGATGCCCGGTACTCCGCCGGATTTACTCGGGAACCAGCCAGCCTTGCCTGTGTTTCACATACAGTCCGTCACGTCCTGAGACTTCCCCAATCATTGCATCCAGCCGTTCACTGAACCCCCACGGCGGATTAACCACCAGCATTCCGGATCCGGTCATGCCGCGCTCCGGCGGCGCATTCAGTAGCAGTTCACTGTGCCAGACCTTGCGAATACCAGACCCACCGAGGTGATCCGGCAACACCTGGTGCAGGCCACTCGTGAGCATGGGGTACCAGACCAGGAACACCCCGTGGCGGCAACGGGCCCAGGCTTTTTCCAGGGTCCTGGATACAAGCCGATAGTCATCCTTGATTTCATAGGAGGGATCGATCAGTACAAGGAGCCGGGGCGCCCTGGGTGGCAAAGCTCCCAGCAGCCCCTCCAGGCCATCGCCCACCTGCACCGTCACCCGCCGCTTGCGTGCCCACTCCTGTAATCGCGAAGACTCGCCGGAATGCAGCTCGAAAGCGGTCAGGCTATCCTGCGCCCTCTGCAGGCAACTGAACCAGGCTGGTGACCCGGGGTAACGGGTCAGCGGGCCTTCATCCGGGTTCAAGCGTGCCAGTTCTGCCAGCATTGGCGACCAGTCCCGCGCCTGCAACCGGTCACGCAGCCGCCAGACCCGCTGGATACCGCTATCCGCTTCACCAGTCTTGCTCGCGCGGTCACCGGCCAGGTCATGCTCAGCACTTCCGGCGTGGGTATCAAAACCGGCAATGGCCGAGGGCTTGGCCTGCATCATGGTCATTGCCAGGGTCAGTGACGCATGCTTGTGAACATCGGCAAAGTTGCCGGCATGGAATTCATGGAGATAGCTGAGCATTGCAAGGGCTCCGGGATTCAAACGATACGGCTCGCCATTAGGCCCCACGCTGCACCGCCCAGGCAAGCCCACCGACAGATACGAAAGTCCGGCAGGGGCTGGTACCCTATGCTACCCATTAATGCCCACCCGACAATAGAGGTTGCCCTTGAGCCGACAACCGGATGCCAATCACCCTGCCGAGCAACTGTACTCACTGATCGCCAACGAGGAGGACGCCCGCACCTGCAGTGACCTCCCCGCTGAGGCCTGCCGGGAGGTGCCCCGCAACTTCTTCCTGATCCTGGCCAGCAATGTGCTCACCAAGCTGGGCGACCTGCTGATCAGCCCCAAAACGGTACTGGCGTGGCTGCTCAATGCCGTGGGCGCCCCTGCCCTGGTGGCCTGGCTGGTGCCTATCCGGGAGTCCGGATCGATGCTGCCGCAGATGCTCATTGGCGCCTGGGTGCGGCGCAAGCCCGTTCGCAAGTGGTTCTGGACCCTGGGCGCCTTCGGCCAGGCCATGAGCGTGATGGCCATGGCTGCCAGTGTCTGGTTCCTGGAAGGCTACACTGCCGGGGGCGCGGTGGTGGCCGCGCTGGTGGTGTTCTCCCTGGCCCGGGGGTTTTGCTCAGTTTCCATGAAGGATGTCCAGGGCAAGTGCATTCCCAAGGGGCGCCGGGGCCGACTGTCCGGGCTGGCCACTACCCTGGGCGGAACCGCTACGGCAATCCTTACCGCGCTGCTGTTCTGGGATCGTGGCGATCCCTCCATGCTGTTCTACAGCGTGTTGCTGTTGCTGGCAGGAGGGCTCTGGGTCGTCGCCGGACTGCTGTTTGCCTCGGTGGACGAATACGAAGGCGAGACCAGTGGCGGTGGCAATGCTATCAAGGACGCCTTCAGCAACCTGGGGCTGCTGAGGGAGGACCCTCCGTTCCGGCACTTTGTAATCACCCGGGCCTTGCTTCTGTGTTCCGCCCTGGCCTCCCCCTATTTCGTCCTGCTGGCACAGAACCAGGCCGACTCGGCATGGTTGCTGGGGGTATTCCTGCTGGCCAGCAGCCTGGCCAGTTCCATCAGCGCCAGTGTGTGGGGCTGGATGGCCGACGCCAGCAGCCGGCAAGTCATGATTCGCGGTGCCAGCGTCGCAAGCGGAACCTGCCTGCTGGTCGGGGTGACCGCCATGTTGGCTGGCGAAGACTTTGGTGGTATGTGGTTCTACCCGGTCGCGTTCTTTGTGCTCAGCATTGCCCACGCCGGCGTACGACTGGGCCGGAAAACCTACCTGGTCGATATGGCGGGAGGGAACAAACGGACGGACTATACCTCGGTCAGTAACTCGGTCATCGGTCTGCTGCTGCTGGCCACTGGCGGTCTGACCGCACTGATATCCATGATTTCAGACGTGGCCGTGATCCTGGCCCTTGGCCTGATGGGACTGGCTGGCACCATCAGTGCCCTGCGGCTGAAAGAGGTGTCAGAGGATTCCGAAGGGTAGCAATAGGGTTCAGGGTGCCCTGCCGTCATTCAGCGCCAGGGCACCCCGCACCACCCGGTAGATGTACCAGATAGCCAGCCCCACCAGGATAAACCAGCCGATAATCAGGAACGTGGTAACGGTACCAATCACCCCCCAAAGCAAGCCAATCCAGAAGGTGCGGATCTGCCAGCGGAAGTGGGCTTCCAGTGGACTGTTACGGGCCTCATCCTGCTTGAGGTAATTGATGATCACACCCGCCACCGCCATCAGGCCGCTGGTGGGTATGGCCAGGGCCTGGAGCAGGTAGACCACTACCACAACCTTCCACAAGGGGTCTTCCGTGTACGGCTGCTGGCGACGGCGGGCCGGGATGTACTCCTGGTTACTGTCCTGATTGTTCAAGGGCCGATCCTGTCATTGGGAATGCACGACCAGTATAGGGTGTACCGCAATCACTTCAATGTCCGGAAGGCCGATAGCCCAGACGGAAGCCGCCCCAGTGGCGGCCGTTCACGAACACCGGCACCGACAGGTCGTGCATGATCTCACCGGTATCCCGGCGATAGGTCTGCAGCAGCATGGTATCAGTGTGACTTCCGCAACGGGCGCCGGTGCGATCGTTGAACAATCGTTTGCTGCGACTGCGGACCAGGTCCTGTTGCGGGTCACCGGTGGGCTCGTGGGCAAAGGCCCGGTTGTGGGTGGGCACATAACCGTCTGGCGCCGTGGCAATGGCAAATACCAGCGCGTCGTGAGAGGCCACTACCGGTTCCTGTATGGCCGGCAGCACCTTGTCGGTGAAGGCATCGAAGCCACTGTGATACTTGGCCGGGCTGGTATTCAGAACCGGTTGCCGGTTGCGGTCGAACAGCTGCTCCTGCGTAAGCTCACCCAGCTGCAACGCCTCTTCAAACCGTTTGCCAATGGCATCAGCGGCGCTGGCGGCCTGTTCGTAGAAGAAACGGTGATAGCTGGCGCTGCTGTTGGCCGCAAAGGACGCATTGGCCTGCTCGGCCAGGTCCATAAGCCGGGTAGCCTGGGTAGCCAGGTCGCCCACCCCGCGATCGCTCTCGGCCATTTCATCCCGCAGGGTCTCGACGCCCTGGAGGATCTGCTCAAGATTGCGTTCGTTCTCCCGGTCTCCCTCGGCGATACCGTCCACCTCGCTTTCCAGCAAGTCCGCCTGCTGGCCGATCTGTTCGAGGTTGCCGGACACCGACTGGACAGATTCGAGCCCCCGGTCAACGGTGTAGGCCAGCTGCTCGACGCCCGAAAGGATTCGCGCCGTGGACTCCCGGATATCCGCCAGCACGCCGGCTACCTCGGTGGTGGCTTCGGTGGTGCGCGCCGCCAGGTGGCGTACTTCGTCAGCCACCACGGCGAATCCGCGCCCCTGCTCCCCGGCCCGGGCCGCCTCGATGGCGGCGTTCAATGCCAGCAGATTGGTCTGTTCGGCGATGGCCTCGATAACCGAGGTCACACCCTGGATCCGGTCCGACTTGCCATCCAGGTCGCGGATCAGGCCCAGGTTCTGCTCGGACTGCTGGTATACCTCCCGGATATCGGCGAGGGCGGTCCCCAATGCGGCACGGCCGTCACCACTGAGCCGGCTTGCCCCCTGGGCTACTTCCGATGCCTCAGCAGCCTTGCGGGCGCTTTCGCGAACGGTTTCGGTTACCTGGCTGGCGTAATCCGCCATCTGCCGGATTTCGATGACCTGGCGGTCCAGTCGTTGCTTCAGCTGGTCCGCCGCCCAGGATACCTCGGCCGCCGACACCGCATTCTGGTCTGCGGATCCGGAGAGGGCCTCGGCCAGCGCCTGCCCGGCGGCGGCATCCTCCAGCATAGGCTGGAATCGGGCATGGAAGGGATGATTCGCGGAAAGCTTGCCCTGAGAGAGCTGATTGACTGCGTCGAGGTAGGGAACAATCAGCCAGCGCCACCAACAGCTTCCCATGACCAGGGCCGCAAAGAGGGTTACGAGGAAAACTGACGAGGGTGAGCCCTCAGTAAACTGAACTGTGATGCCTGCAACGCTACCTGTAGCCAGCAGTATTACCAGCCCGGCCAGCCCTGCAAACCGCTTCGAAATGCCCATTCTGACGTCGCCATCGTTGTTCTGGTTATATTTTGGTCATATCAGCATACGAAAAAATGGTCATCAGGGAATCCGACTTTAGTGACATATCAACTACATTTTACGTGGTTTTACAGGCCAGCCGTTCTTTCAGCGTCCGCTCAGCGCAAAAGGCCGGCCCGTATGCCGGCCGGCCTTATTGGAGAGCTGCCTTAATCCGGATCAGGCGCCGATAACGCCGCCGCCTTCGCGGGTGACGACCACTACCGATGAACGTGAGTGGCCCTCAGCGGCATCGGCGGGCCAGGCAGCAGGGTGCTGGATACCCACGAACATGGAAGTCTGATCCGGTGTGGTAACGACCCCGGTCACTTCACAATTGGTGGGGCCCACCAGGAAGCGCTTGATCTCCCGGGTATCCGGGTTCGCCGCCAGCATCATGTTGTTGCCCCAGGGCTCGCCCCAGCGTCCGTCAGTCTGGATCCACAGGCGCCGGTCGCCGTCGAACCACAGGCCGTCCGGGCTGTTGAACAGGTTGCTCTGATCCAGTTCCACCAGGACGCTGTCTCCGACGACGGTCTGTGTTCCGCTCTCCCCGGCAAAGACGAAGATATCCCAGTCAAAAGTCGTCGCGGCATGGTTGCCACCCGCCTCTGCCCAGCGAATGATGTGGCCATTGGGGTTCGGGCCGTTGGGGTTCGCAGCATTGACGTCATCTTCAGTGCGCTGTGAGTTGTTGGTGAGGGTGAAGTATACCTCTCCGGTTTCCGGATCCACGGCGCCCCACTCCGGACGGTCCATGGGCGTCGCCCCTGCAATATCGGCAGCCAGCCGGGTGTTCAGCAACAGATCGGCCTGGTCCGAGAAGGCCTCATCAAACTGGATGTCGCCGACCCTGGAGCCAACGGCAGCGTTCATTTTCTCCACAAATCCCGCATCATCCAGAGACAGCGGCAGCCACTCACCGGAGCCATCTTCGTTGAAGCGGGCCACGTACAATGTACCGGTATCCAGCAGGCTGCCATCAGCGGTGTCAGCCCGGTAAGGTTGCGCAGAAACAAACTTGTAGATGTATTCGAAGCGGCGGTCATCGCCGGAATAGCATACGACGGGCTGCCCTTCCACGGCAGGCGCAAAGATCACGCCCTCATGGCCGAACTTGCCAAGGGCGGTACGCTTCTGGGGCGTGCCTTCCGGATCAAAGGGATCAATCTCCACCATGAAACCGAAAGTGTTGGGCTCGTTCCGGTAATCCTCAGTGGCAGAACCCCCGGTTCGGGTCGCATCAAAACGCACGTATTCATCGGCACCGTTATCGGCCAGTTCCCAGTCGTACCGTGATTCGGTACCTACGCCGGCACGGGCATACTCTTTCGGCATGGGTTCATCACGACACACGAAGTAACCGTGCCAGTTCTCCTCGGCGGTCAGGTAGGTGTTCCAGGGTGTCGGCCCCATAGAGCAGTTATTGAGTGTACCCCGCGTGCGGGTTCCGTCCGGGCTGTAGGGCGTGACCACCTTTTCAGAGCCGCGTACCGGACCCTGCAATGCCATAGGGGTTCCGCCCGTTACGCGGCGGTTGTAGGCACTGCCGTGCACCAGGTCCCAGATGCCATCGCTACTGCGGCGGATATGGGCCACGGAGACACCGTGAGCGGCAATTTCCTTGCGAACTTCATCCGCTGGCCGGCTACCGTCCGCCAGGGTCGTCGGTCCTGCGGGGTGGGCTGCGCCCTGGTCGATGTACTCATGGTTGATAACCAGCAGCCCCTCGGCAGAACTGTTACCGCCTTCATTCACGTCGATGGGGAAGAAATGCATGCCGTCATGATGCATACCCACCTGCTGCTCCTGCTGGGCCCCGGTGTTGTTGCCCTGAGGATCGAATTCCGGGTAGCCACCAGCCAGCGGTGTGCCCCACGGCAGGAACACGGATGCCGTATAGCCGGCTGGCACCGTAACCTGATTGGCATCTGTGGGGGAAACGGGCTCGAAGCCCAGGGTAAGTGCAGCGGAACCGCCACCCTCAGCAGGATCGCCTGACTCGTCGTCATCGTCACTGTCGCTACCGCAGCCGACAAGGGACAGCCCCATGAAACCGGCCAGGGCAGCACCCATGGTACCTTTCATCACCGTCCGGCGCTGCATACGGGCAGCCAGCACCTGATGAAACGGCAGGTTGTCAGTGTGGTTTCTGACGGGTTCGTGTTCCGGGTCAAGCTTGATCTGGCTGAGTTCGTGGTGGTCCTTCATGGTTTCTCTCACATCTGATCATCGGGATGGGTGGAAACCTGAGAATGACAACGGAATCTTACGGTTCTGTGACGCTTATTTGTCAGTTAGCAGACAAAACCGTGACCACCGGATGTATCGGCAGTTCCATGACGAAAAAAGGGCAGGCACCCTGACCGGGTGGCTGCCCATTCAACACTCAGCAATAACTATTTATTGAACGATTTCATCCCCGGCCTCTTCCATTTCCTCACCGGCCTTTTCCATGGATTCACCAATCTCTTCGCCGGCTTCGTCGATTTCTTCGCCGACTTCATCGGCGGCGTCAGAGGCGGATTCCGCTGCCCCTTCTATCGGGCCTTCCTGGGTGCCGGTCGCATCCTCAAAGGTCTCCTCGGTTGCGCTGGCTGCATCTTCAGCCATCTCTTCGGCGTTATCGGCAGCCTGTTCGAAATCGGCACCTTCGTCGCTGTCATCGCTGCAACCGGCCAGCCCCAGAAGCAGCATCAGTGTGAAGAAACTCAGCGTCAGCTTTTTCATTGGTCATCCCTTTTGGTTGGTGAGAGCACGGCATCACGACGCCCTTTGCGGGACGTGGTTCACGCCAATGTGTGATCAACAACGATACTAGGACAGGATGAATGTATTTTGCATTGCCCTGGCATTACCGGTAATCAATAACCGTTCAGGTTATGACCATCGATAATCAGAATATGGTCCACAGCCAGCAGAACGCCCTTTTCAAGGGCCACGAAGTCTCCCCCCGGACGGGTGAAAAGGTCTCTTATACGTGAATGTACCACCTGAACCTGACCGGAGGAGTCACGGTAAACCAGTTCAACGATTTGCTGCTGGAGCATATAGTCGGTAAGTTTTTCGCGGAGGGACGTTTCCAGTACCGGTCTCGGATTGGCCATACCCTTGCCTGTGTCCTTCTGTTCACTGTTTGTTATTGTCTCTTTTTGTTTAGAATAGCCGGCTTTCGACAGACTACCACCCGATCTTACCGCCAACAGGACTTACCATGGACTGGCTTCAGGTTGTCATCCTATCCCTGGTACAGGGCATTTCCGAGTTCCTGCCGATATCATCATCGGCCCACCTGATCCTGGTACCGGTAATGACCAACTGGCAGGACCAGGGGTTGGCGTTCGACGTCGCACTGCACCTGGGCAGCCTGCTGGCGGTGGTGCTTTATTTCCGTCGTGACCTCATCACCATGACGGGCAGCTGGTTCCGTTCTCTGCGGACCCGCCAGCCGGACGAAGACGCACGCCTTGCATGGGCAGTACTATTTGGCACCATTCCGGTAGGACTGGCAGGGCTGGCTTTCAAGGACACCATTGAAACCGTACTCAGATCGCCCCTGTACCTGGCCGCTGGCCTGATCGTATTTGGCATTGTGCTGGCCTGGGCCGACCTGCGCCGCCGCGGCCATCGCACCGAGGCACAGATCAACTGGAAAGACGTCCTGGTTATCGGTTGCGCCCAGGCCCTTGCCCTTTTCCCCGGCACGTCCCGTTCCGGTATCACCATCACCGCTGCGCTGCTCATGGGCATGAACCGGGAAGCCGCCTCCCGTTTTTCGTTTCTTTTGTCGATTCCGGTGATCGTGCTGGCCTGCGGCCTGCAGATCAAGTCACTGGCAGAAACCTCGCAACCCGTCCAGTGGGAAGCCATGGCTGCCGGAATTGCCCTGTCCGGTATCTCGGCCTACCTGTGTATTCATTATTTCCTGGCGTTTATCAAGCGCATCGGCATGATGCCCTTCGTGGCCTACCGCATCATCCTCGGCATCATCCTGATCGGCGTCTTTGCCTGACACTGCCACGCTATCGGGGCAAGTACTCAGAACCAGGCTGCCCTCATATCCAGGCAGGTCGTATCCTGGTTTTGCAGCAACACCAGGTCCTGGGCCACTTCCGGTAGCGTCCAGTGGAAAAAGTACCGGGCAGCCTGCATCTTGCCGAGCAGGAAGGCCTCTTCCTCAGGCCCGGCGTCCGGTAGTCGCCGGGCCGCTGCATTGGCCTGTCTCAGCCACATCCAACCCGCCAGCATTTCTCCGAACAGGTGCAGGTAACGCCCCGCGTTAGCCAGTATCCGCTGCGAGGAACCAGCCTGCAGGTCCCTGCCCAGCGACTGGGTCACCTTTACCGCCCGTTGCAGGGTCTCACTGAGCGAAAGCGCCCATTGCCGGGTATCTTCGGTAACCGCGGCTTCCAGGTCTTTCTGCAAGGTTTGCAGAAACAACTGCAGGCCGTGGCTCTGGTGGGCCCATACTCGCTGCCCAAGGAACTCCCGGGCATGGCGGTTGGCGGTTTCCGGGTCAGGAGCCTGCATCGCGCCCCCGAGCGCAACGGAAGCCTGCCAGGCCGCGTGCAGTGGCCACCAGGCCAGCACCGGCTCAAGGAAGGCCAGCAGGCGCTCCCCGGTTTCCCGGCGGGAAGGGTTCGGATGGCTCTGAATGTCCTCCACCAGCGAGGCGCTATAAAGCACCATGGCGAGGCCAGCCTCTGAGCGGCTCTTGGCCTGCAGCAGGCGACCACGGAGGTCCGCCGACTCTGGCGTATCCAGCTGCGCCTTCCCTGCGCCGGACAAGGTACGACGGAAGCTCTGCCA
Source organism: Marinobacter bryozoorum (assembly GCF_023156245.1). Lineage (GTDB taxonomy): Bacteria > Pseudomonadota > Gammaproteobacteria > Pseudomonadales > Oleiphilaceae > Marinobacter > Marinobacter bryozoorum. The sequence goes on along the minus strand of NZ_JAKZAH010000040.1, from coordinate 9,588 downwards.
GACAGACAGCGCAACGGCCATGGGTCTGCCTGCCAGGTCTTCCGAGCGGGTTCTGAACAAGCGACTGTGCTGTCCGTCAGCCTGGTACAGACCATTACCCAGGGTCAGTATCGCCTCCGGGACCACGCCAACAGAGCCATCGGCCAGGGCCTCTGCCTGGCCATCGCCGGCTCCACTTCGGCCTTCGGCAAGGCGGGTAAAGGTGTCTACCACTGCCCTCAGGGAGTTAACGGAATGCTCCTGGTACCGGGGCCGGGCCACCAGGGCGCCAGTATCCAGCACGTCGAACAGCTGAAACAGGAATTCGCGGGAATCTACCGGACCGGCCGCCATTAACGATACTCCTCGATCACGCTAACTGGGGAGCGAGGTATCCTGGTGTCAACAACCCGGTGGGCGCACAACACAGGTTACCCCGAATAGCGCCACAGCCTCGCACAGGGCGGGTTACAGTTCCATAGAGCAACGCAAATTCCGGGAATCCGGGACATTAATCATGTTACACGCGGGTAGACGCCTTCATGGCCGCCCTTCGACAGGACCCACTGCCAAACCTGCAGATCCCGTGCGCGAAAGGCGCCGGCACAGGACAGCAGGTAGAATCGCCACATGCGGAAAAAGCGATCCCCAAGCTCCCCGGCAAAACGGGGCCAGGCCGCCTCGAAGTTGCGGTACCAGGCCATCAGGGTGCGATCATAGTCGGCACCGAAATTGTGCAGATCTTCCACCACAAACAGGTTATCTACCGCATCACCGATCTGTCCGATGGATGGAAGCTCACCGTTGGGGAAAATGTACTTGTCCATCCAGGGATCGGAATGCGGCGCCCGTTCATTCTTGCCAATGGTGTGCAGCAGGAACAGGCCGCCATCTTTCAGGCTCCGGTGAGCAACCTCCATATAGGTCCGGTAATTCTTGTTACCCACATGCTCGAACATACCGATACTGACGAGGCGGTCGAATGTCTCGTCAACATCCCGGTAATCCTGCAGGCGGAAATCCAGGGGCAGGTCGGGATACATCTGCCGGGCCAGGTCCGCCTGCTCCCGGGAAATCGTCAGCCCCACGCACTCGACGCCATAGTGCTCGGCGGCGTAGGCCATGAAGCTGCCCCAGCCACACCCGATATCCAGTACCCGCATTCCGGGTTCCAGTTGAAGCTTGCGGCAGACCAGGTCCAGCTTTGCTTCCTGTGCCTGCGTTAGCGTAGTGGCATCCCGCCAATAGCCACAGGTGTAGGTCATACGGGGGTCCAGCATGGCCCGGTAGAAGTCATTCCCCAGGTCATAGTGCTGCTTACCTACCTCCTTTGCGCGGGAGACGGTCTGGCGATTGAACAACCGGGCCTTCAGGTAATGCAGCAGCACCCGGGTGGGCCTGACTTCCCTGTGGAGCTTTGCCCTTAGCACCCGGTGGATAAACTCATCCAGCGCCTGAACCTCCCAGGCACCCTCCATATAGCTTTCCCCGAGGCCCAGGCTACCCTCGGTGAAAATTCGCTCTGCCACATCCGGACTATTCACCTGCATGTCCCAGGGCCGGTCACCACCCACCTCGATACCCGCCTGTGCCAACAGCTCCCCCAGATACGCCTGCAGCGAACTGCGTCCAGACAGTGATACCTTGCCAGACTGCTTTACCAGTTCCATGAATCTGTGCCTCCTGAAACTCTTTTGCACATTGACGGCTAAACTGCCGACCATCATTTGTACAAAAATAGACCGATATGGAGGATTTTTAAATTAGAGACAATCAATGGCAAGAAGCAAGGTTAGCTATGACCCGGAAAGAGGCCGTCCGACCTCGATACCACGCCTTGTGGCGATGCGAGTACGAGGTCAGAACGCGGGTGGCATTCTATTTCGTCCAGATGACTACCCCGCTCTTACCATCGCCAATTCCGAAGAACGAACCACGGCGGTAATGGTCCTGGTACGGCCTGTAGTGCCTGTAGTGCCTTTGATACCTGGGGTGCTTGTGGTGCCCCTCACGATAGCGACGCCGGTCGTCCCGGTAATGCCGGTCGTGATACCGGTGCCCCTGGTGCCATTTAGGCCCCTTTTGATAATGACGATGCCTTTGGTGCCCGCGCCCACGGTGGGCCGGCTGCAGACGTTGCACGCCCTGGGACAGGTACCCGTCATGGCGGTCATGGGCCTTGAGAAGTCCGGCCTCACTGCGCCCCGGGTCTGCCAGGGCAAGCGTACTCGCGCCCAGCAGGCCAACAGTTAACACGGCAATCAGCAGGGTTTTCATGGTTGATCTCCTTTTCCTGTTGCTCTTGCGAGGCCACTACGGCCATAGCCACACCTTACCCCCGGCCGTGTAAACCCATGTTTGGCAACCCGTAAAGTTTCCGTAAAGGCCCCTGAGGAATCTGACTACCTGAGCGACACATTTCTTGCCGACCGGGTTTCCCCACTCACCGGTGTTCGCGGTGCAAATGCAAACTGAGTCTCAACTACCCGTAATTAGTGTTAGGCGTGTCTTATTTTTCGAGACATTTACTGGTTTTGTCTTAAACAGGCATTACCATCTCCCAAGCCGTTGCCTGACTGACCAGCTTCGCGGCCGGTCGGGTACCGCCACTGGAGAAACACTATTTCGCCACTGCAGGGAAGACAGTTTTCCCAATAAGAACAGGACCCCGGCCGGCACAGCCGTGGGCCCGGATAAACCGCGAGGGAGGTGCTTGTGTCTGAAACCAAACCGACGAATTCGCCGATCAGCTCCGGGAGGCGACAGCTACTGATCGGCTCTGGCGTACTCGGCGCCGCCGCTGCACTCAATCCCGGCATGGCTTTCGCCCACTGGGGGCGTGGCAAAGGGAGAGGGAAAGGCAGAGGCCGCTGGGGTCGTGACAACCCGCAGGAAAATGCACCACCCGTAGAATGGACGGTGGAGCAACTTCGTACTGCACTGGATCAGCTGCGAAACGATACCTTCTTCGCCATGATCGCTTTTGGCGTTCCGGGCAATGACCCCTATTCCGAGCACCAGGGAGTAAGCACCCCGTACCCCGGCGGCATCACTACCCGTGCAGACCTCTACCTGTCCGGTGGCACCGACCTCCTGGTTCCGGTACCCGCCGGCTTCATGAACCAGTTGCTGGCCTCCATTGCCACGTACCTCGCCGTTAAGCCCATGGATATTCCTGAGATGGCCTCGGAAGATGTGGGCGAAAACGGCGAATACCTCCTTGAAAACCTTAATAGCTCGTTTACAGACTACCTGGAAGGCGAGGTGTCCAATTCTGTGCTGGTCGCCCTGCTGATTAACCTTGCAGCCACCCGGGTGGCCGGCAGCGTCGATGGGCCGTTCCCGTCCCCGTTCGCCAACCTGAGCTGGGAGCAGAAAGCGAAAGTATTCGAAGAGCTGGAAAGCGAACACTCCTGGCTCAAACGCGCTATCACCTGGAACATCCCCGACCGGGATTACCGGGAGGCAACACCAGGCGTCCTCTCGTCCATGGTTGCGTTCATGCTACGTATCGCCGGCTTCGGCAGCTACTGCGAGTTCGCCGTCTTCAACCCCCAGACCCGCGAAGTGGTCCAGCGCCCGCTCGGCTGGGTACTCAGCCAGTACGCGCCTGATGCGCCGCCCAGCGGTATCGGCAGCGATGACTTTATCGGTTATTACCAGGGACGGAGGAGTGTCTGATGCGTGATGTAATCATTATTGGCGCCGGTGGCGGTGGCCCGGTGGTCGCAAAGGAACTGGCCGAGCGCGGCCTGAATGTCCTGGTACTAGAAGCGGGCGCCCGGCACGCAAAGCCGGAGCAGGAATGGTCTGCGCTGGAAAACCACATGAACAGCTCCCTGACCGGCAAGCTGCGGTTCGGCCCGGCCGATCCGGCCAAGCCCGCCTGGTTCCGTGAGCTGACCACTCCCGGCAGTTTCTCCCAGGTGGCCGGTGTCGGCGGCACTACCCTCCACTATTATGGCAACAGCCCCAGGGCCATGCCCGGCGTATTCGCGGACTACCGCGGCCGCGACCGTGGCATGTACGATCACCGCCACAAGTTCCCGTTCGGGTACGACGAAATGCGTCGCTACTACGAATGGACCGAGGCGACCCTGCCGGTGCAGACAGCAGCCATGGGCACCAAGGAACAAGCCTTTTTCCAGGCGGCCGAGGCGGCAGGGCTGAGCCCGATTACCGGCAAGGACATTACCCACGCCGGCTTCCGCCCCCAGGAGAACGCGATCCTGCAGCCCGGCGGTACCGCTGGCCGAACCAGCGATCCGTCCCAGCTGAACTACCCGAACGCTACGGGTTGTACCCTTTGCGGTCACTGTTTCCAGGGTTGCATGCTGCCCAAGGGCGCGCCCCGCAATCTGAAAGCCCGCCGCTCCACGGATAACAGCTACACGCCGATGGCACTGACGGCTGACCTGTGGAAGCCGGGCGGCAAGGCCATCACCCTGGTCAGCGATGCCTATGTCACCCGCATTCTGTCGGATCGCCAGTGGGGCCGTCGCATGCAGCGGGCCACCGGCGTGGAATGGCGTGACGTTAACACCGGTGAGGTTCACTCGGAAGATGCCAGGGTCGTGGTCATGGCCGGCGGCTGCATCGAGAATCCGCGGCTATGGATGAACAGCGACCTTCCCGACCCCAATGGCTGGGTGGGCCGGGGCCTGACCGACCACGCCCTGGACTGGGTGACCGGCATATTTGACCATGATGTTGGTGGCGCCAGGGGCACCTCCTGCTCCTCCCGTGCCGACTTCCCGGGCTACGGTGCCATCCAGAACACCGCTAACACCCCCGGTGTCCAGGCCAACAACCTGACCAACAGCGACAGCGGCATCCGTGGCACCTATACCAACGGCCTTGGTGGCCAGGGAGCCTGGGACGGCGAAGCAGGCCGGCTGTATGGTACCGAGCTCAAGGAAATGATGTCTGATATCAACCGTCAGATGAGCATCCTGGTGCTGACGGACGCCGACGTGGAGTACCAGAACAAGGTGGATGTGTCCCGCGTGTTCAACGACGACCACGGTCCCGTCGCCCGGGTCAGCATCGACAAGCGCCGGCGCTCCCGTCGAACCCAGCGTAACCGGGATTACCTTGCCACCCGTGCCGCGGAAATCCTGCGTGCCGCCGGTGCCCGGAAGATTGTCCGTAATGACTGGGCCCCGGTATTGCTGCACCTGCAGTCATCCATGCGCATGGGTGACAGCGCCCGCAACTCGGTACTCGACGAAAACTGCGAAGCGCGGGCTGTCCAGGGCCTGTTCATTGCCGATAACTCGGCACTGCCCAACTCCCTGGGTGGCCCGAACCCGACCCTGAGTACCCAGGCGCTGGCCACACGCACGGCTGAGAAGATCTTCCAGCATTACTTTGGCGGCGATGCCTGGGTTGGCCATGAAAGCCCGATCTGCTCTATCGATGATGCAGTCACCCAGGCTGTTCTGAGCCGGGGGCTCTAGAAGAACACAGCAGCCATGGACGGCTCGCTCAAGCCGGGAGGAAGCCCGGCGACCTTTGGGGGTAACACTCTGCTTGCAGAGTGTCGTCTTGGCCCGGCAGTTTCTGCCGGGCCTTTTTTGTTTGTCAGACGGAATCCAGCTGCTGCAGGCAAAGCTCAAGGGTTTCGGAAATACGCGCGTTGAGCCGCAAATTCAACATGTCGTCAGCCCGGGTGCGCCCCAGGTTCAGCGCGGCCATGGGCTTGCCCCAGTCCCGCCCATAACGGCAAAAACGAAGGCCGGAATACACCATCAGGGACGAACCGACCACCAGCAGACCGTCGGCTGAACCCAGACACTCCATCGCACGGCTGACCCGGTCCCTGGGTACAAAGTCTCCGAAAAAGACGACATCAGGCTTCAGGATTCCCTGACACCGAGGGCAGTCAGCAATCCGGAAGCGCCTAAAATCCACTTCCAGGTCGGCATCACCGTCCGGAGCGGCACTGGCACGGAACTGAAGAAAGTCCGGGTTAAGCTGGGCACACCAGTCGTGCACCTGGTCTCGGCTGCACCGATAGCCGCAACTGAGACAGACCACCTCGTCCGCCCTGCCATGCAGATCGACAACCGCCCTGCTGCCTGCCTTCTGATGCAGCCGGTCCACGTTCTGGGTGACGAGCAATCCCACGTGGCCCCTGGCTTCCAGTTCCGCCAGATAACCATGGGCACGGTTCGGCCTGGCATTACGCATCACCGGCCAGCCCAGCAAACTACGTCCCCAGTATCGTTGCCGCAAACTCGCGTCCGCCACGAAGGCCTGGTGCTGTACCGGCTGCCGGCGCTTCCAGGCACCGGTGGCATCCCGGTAGTCGGGAATGCCCGAGTCGGTACTGATCCCGGCACCGGTGAGCACCATCAGCCGGGGGTGGTCATCAATGAATTCCGCCAGGCGTTCTGCCGCCTCCAGCGGAGCAACCGGCACCGGCTCTGGCCCGCTACGAGGCATGGGTACGCTTCTTGTTGAGGGGCGCAGGGCCGTCATCTTCCTGTCCTGTTAGTCAATATCGCCGATACTTTACCACTGGCCAGCGGTGGTAAAGGCAAAGCCAGTGCCGAAGATGGCTGTCAGGGCTGGCCTTCTAGCTGCCGCTGACGGTCCCGGAGCCGCTGTGCCAGGAAATCCATCGCGACCCTCACCCGGGCCATCTTGCGGAGGTCCTGGTGGGCCAGCAGCCACAGGTCTATGCTTTCACCTTCCAATGGGTCAGAAAGTCTGACCAGTTCCGGGGCCGCATCCCCAAGATAACAGGGCAGGACTCCCAATCCACCACCATTGCTGACAAGGCTGAACATGCCATAGAGGCTGTTACACCGGAGCGTCGAGCCGGCGCGCCGAAGATTGCGGCGGTACCAGCGCCCGGTAGCCAGGTGCACAAAGCTTTCGTCGGGTATTACCCATACGTGGTCACCTGGCAGGTCAGATTCATCGAAGGGCTGCTTTTCAACATAGCCCTGGCTGCCATAGATTGCAGACTCGATGGTGCCTACCCGGTGCCCGACCAGGGTTTCCTGGGGCTGATTGGTGGGGCGCAGCACCAGGTCTGCGTCCCTCAACGTCAGTCCCGCCACATCGGTGCTGGTAACCGCCTCGACGTCAAGACCCGGGTAGGACGCCACCAGCTCGCCCAGCAGAGGCGCCAGCAGTCCGTTAAGTAAACTGTCGGTAGTGGCAACCCGCACCCGCCCTTCCGGATCCGTTTCCTGCCCTGCCAGCCGGCGCTCCAGGTTTTCAATATCAATCGCCAGCCGCTCAGCTTCCCGATACGCCAGTTCACCGGCCGGCGTGAGGGCGAGGCCATCACGGTTTCGCTCAAACAACCGGGTATCCAGGTCGCCCTCCATCTGGTCCAGCCGCCTCAGCACCGTGGTCTGGTGCACACCGAGCAACTCCCCGGCCCTGGCCAGGGTCCCGCCATTAGCGAGGGCGTGCACATATCTCAGGTAATCCCAGTCCATCGGTGGTGTCCTGTCATTGATGTTTGTTACTGCATATCTGCAACGGAACTATGCAGTTTAACGTATTTAAACTGCGCATAAGAACTCGCACAATGCTCATGTGCTGACGGACAGGAAGCTACCTTCTCCGCTGCACAGCCCCGATCAGGCAATACAACCATGCAACCAGGAGGTAAGACGTATGCAAGATCGCGCCAGAGTTAACCCCGTCCCCTCCACCGTACTGCACAACGCCGTAGAGCTGCGCCGGGCCTATACCCGGATGGCCGCCAGGAATACTGCAAAGGCGGTGGCACGCGGGATCCGTCACGCCCAGCAGTGGATCGTACTCCACATCCGACCGAATCGACCTGCCGCAGGCTGACCAGGCCGGCAACGCTCGCGCAAGGCCAGGATGATTCAGGGTCGAATTGGCAGAGGTACCAGGAATTCAGCTGGCAGGTTCTAAAAACACTTGCCAGACGCCTTCGGGAAGGGCAGCATTCCGGGTTCATTCACAGAACAGGGATACTGAACATGACCCAGGCGACAGCCCGCCACATCCTGGTGGAAAGCGAAGCCAAGTGCGAAGAACTGAAGCAGGCCATTGAGAATGGCCAGGACTTTGCCGAGGTTGCCAAGCAGCACTCCAGTTGCCCGTCAGGTCGCAACGGCGGAGATCTCGGATCCTTCGGCCCGGGCCAGATGGTACCGGAGTTCGACAAGGCCGTTTTCAACAGCGAACTGAACACCGTTATCGGCCCGGTTAAAACCCAGTTTGGTTACCACCTGCTGGAAGTGACCAGCCGCACCTGATTAAAGCGCCCTGCGGAAAGTCAGGTTGTAACGAACATGGCCGGTGACCTTACACCGGCCATCGGGGACCGGCGCGATGCCATGGTATCGCAGCCGGTCTTCTCCCCCCCAAACCAGTACATCGCCGTGCTCGAGCACAAGCCTTGCCGGTGAACCGCCCCGTCGCAGCCCACCCCACAGAAAGGTCGCCGGCAATCCCAGCGAGACCGACACCACCGGCCAGCGATAATCCTGCTCGTCCCGATCCTGGTGCAACCCCATGCGTGCGCCCGGCTGATAGCGATTGACCAAACAGACGTCCGGCCCGAACCCGGGATACCCTGCCCTGTCAGCGACATCCGCCGCCAGGCGGGAAAACAGGGCTGGCATCGCCGGCCAGTGACGCCCCGTCTCAGGGTCCAGCTCACTGTATCGATACCCCCGACGGTCGGTAACCCAACTGCGGGCCCCGCAACCGGTCATGGCAGCCGACATCTCACGCCCACCCGGGGTTTTCATACGCCGGAATGGTGATACTTCTGCGATACGGCCTATGGCTTCCAATAATTGGTCACCGACGTCCAGGGCATAGCCGCGAAACAGCCATGTGCCCGGGCCCAGCGACTCCCGGTTGTTGGCCAGGTCAGAAAACAGGTCCGGCACTGATTGCCTCCTTTGTGACTCACAGGGCCACTATACCCCGATTATCATACACAGCCGCGTAGCAGGATCCCTCTATAGGTCATCCGGACGCCTGTAAAACAGCCGGATAATCATCACTGGCGCATGTTTGATGTCACGACCCGGAAAAGATCATATTTTCCAGAAGGTTAAATATGGGTCTCTTCCGTTTTGTGTGGAACATTAGCTTGCAACCATTCTCTGTAATGGCGTCTGGAACGGGTTTGCTGGCAGATGCTTGAGCTTGCCGGCAATCAGAAAGCAGATGGCAATGAAGTGGCTCGCCGTGCCGTAGCCGCGCGCACGGGCCTTGGCCGCCTGGATCAGGCTGTTCATGGCTTCGACATAACCATTGCTCAAGCCGCTTTCAAAGCCCTGTAGGACTCCGGCCCAGTGTCGCTTGATGGTGGCAGCTAGTTGTTTCATCGGTTCCAACCGACAGCGTCTGGCCCAGGAGTGCCATCGCTTCAGTAACCCTTCCGCTTGTTCACGACCAGGCTTGGCCTGGAAGATGTCACGCAAGGCCTCTTTGATGCGCCAGGCACGAGCGGTCTTCAGGTTGGAGCGGGTCAGGTCGTAGACGGCCTCATCCTGCTTTTTGCTCCAGCGGGCCATGTCCGTGAGCCAGGCCCATTTGGTTCGCTTCAGGCGGGCGTCGTGGCGTACTTCAGACTTGCGCACGGCATCCACAGCCTGA
>NZ_JAKZAH010000004.1 GCF_023156245.1 Marinobacter bryozoorum | reverse complement strand
ACCTTCGCCACCGCGCCTAGCTCTCAAGGCTCTCAGTGGCTCAGTAGATCAGCGAATTAACCAAACGGGACACTAGCGGCGCTTGGCTTCCATGCGTGAGAGAAACTCCTGCATGACGAGCGTATAAAGCTCCCCTCCCAGGAACCGGTCCTCCACACCGGAGTCAATGCTGGGGTTGTCATTCACCTCAATCACTGCCACCCGGTTCCCGGACTGCTTGATGTCCACGCCATAGAGGCCATTGCCAATCAGCCTGGTCGCATTCAGGGCCGCCTGGACTACGTTCCTTGGCACTTCATAGGTGGGCAGGGTATCGAAGTCACCGCTGTCCACCTGCTTGGCCTCCCCGTGCTGGTAGATCTGCCAGTGACCTTTCACCATGTAGTACTTGCAGGCGTAGATTGCACGTCCGCCCAGTACGCCGATGCGCCAGTCATAGTCGGTGTACAGGTATTCCTGGGCCAGTACCAGCGCGGACTGGCGGAACAGGGTTTTCAGGGCTTCCTTCAGTTCTTTCTCATCCCGGGCCTTCAGCACCCCTTTCGAAAACGCACCGTCCGGGATCTTGACCACCACGGGCAAACCCAGCTGCTCGATGACCCTGGACGCACCGTCTTTCTGGTCCTTCGACAGGATCAGTGTACGGGGCGTAGGCACCTTGTTGGTCTTCAGCAGGTCCGCCAGGAAGACCTTGTTGGTGCAGCGCAGGATGGATACCGGGTCATCGATCACCACCAGCCCTTCCGCCTCCGCCTTGCGGGCAAAGCGGTAGGTATGGTGATCAATGGCGGTGGTCTCGCGGATAAAGAGCCCGTCGTATTCCGGCAGGCGCATGTAATCCCGGCGGGTAATTCGCTCTACGTTGATACCCAGCTTGCGGCCGGCCTTTTCGAACCGGCTCAGTGCCACCTCATCACTGGGTGGCATATCCTCCTCCGGGTTCACCAGCATCGCCAGGTCAAAGCGGTAGCGACGACGGGTACGGGGTTTGCGCCAGACAATGCTGCTGAAACGATCCAGAGCCGCAGCAAAGGCGTCCTGCTGGGCTTCTGTAAGATCCGCCGGAGCCCCCGGCTTCATGGCATCAATTTGCCAACCCTTGCCCTTGCGATGGCGGAACGCCACTTCGAGGATCGGACAGGGGAAGCGTTCGAACAGCGCCCTCGCCACCGGCTTGAGCTCCGGCACCTCCGCCTGGCCGAAGAAAGTGCGCATGTGCACGCTGCGCCCGCCCTTACTGTCCGGCTCCCCTTCCCTGGCGGCCTGGTCCAGCCACTGGATCACTGACGGATCGAGCTCGTCGAGCTGTAGCGAGAACAGCCCCTTGCGCCCGAGATCATTCAGGGTCATAACCGAAGGAACCACATGGTGGCCCCGGGCTTCGGCCAGCAGTGAGCAATAGTAGCCCTGACTCAGGTAGCGGGCGCTCTGGCAGAGGTTAATCACCCGCACCCGGCTGTGGGCGGGGGCTGAGAATTGCAGATACTGGTCGAAGGTCAGCAGGTCCTCACTGGGATAGTAAGGCGCCCAGTCCCGGGCATGGTCCACCACAAGCAGCAAACGTGACATCAGAAACGGCCCTCCGGCCAGTGCAGGCAACGGCGTTCACCCGTGAACGCGATGTTGGCTACAGTAGTACCAGTCACAGGTTTCAGCAATCTTCACCGGATGCGTGCTTTTACGCATGGGGAGACGCTATCCGGTACGCACGCCGTGGCACATAATAGCGGCGTTTTCACCCTCCCCTGCGCGGTTTTCACCATGACCGAAACCACATTCCGTAATGCCACCCCGGCGGACATTGACGCCCTGGTCGCCCTGGAGAACCGCTGCTTCCTGGATGACCGTATTTCCCGGCGCAGTTTCCGCCGCTTTATCGACATGCCCCGGGACCGGCTGCTCCTGGCAGAACACAGGGGTCAACTGGCCGGCTACAGCCTGGTGCTGATGAAAGCCAATACCCGGCTTGCACGGATCTATTCCATAGCCGTCGCGCCGGAACGTCGGGGCCATGGCCTGGGCGAGGCCCTGGTGCGCGAATCCGAGCGACAGGCCGCCGAGGCCGGGCGCATTCTCATGCGGCTGGAAGTGCGCACGGACAACCACGGCGCCATCGCGCTATACGAGCGTCTGGGATACCGCCAGTTCGGGACCTTGCGGGACTATTACGAGGATCACGGGGACGCGTTACGCTTTGAACGGCGAATCCTGTTCTATGAGCCCTCGGCTGAATTTCCCGAAGTGCCCTACTACCCCCAGACCACGGACTTTACCTGTGGTCCCGCCTCGCTGCTGATGGCCATGGCGGCAGTAGACCATGGCCAGCCGCTGACGACCCTGGAAGAACTGCGAATCTGGCGTGAGGCCACCACGATTTTCATGCTCGCCGGTCACGGCGGCTGTGGCCCTCACGGCCTGGCCCTGGCCGCCTGGCACCGGGGATTCGAGGCAACTGCCTGGATCAGCCAGGAGGGCCCGTTATTCAGGGAGACGGTTCGCAATGACGACAAGAAGCGGGTACTGGAACTGGTGCATGAAGGTTTCCTGCACGATATCGGCCAGACCGGCATCGAACTGCACCATGATCCGCTGACCCTGGAAGAAATCGAAAAAGCCCTGCGGGCCGGGCAGGTGCCGGTGATCCTAATCAGCACCTGGCAACTGAACCGCAGTCGCGTGCCCCACTGGGTAACCGTTTGCGCCGTGGACGACCAGTTCGTCTATCTGCATGATCCCGAAGTGGACGTGGAAGAAGGTGAGACCATTGCTGACAACCAGTATCTTCCCGTTGATCGTCGCATCTTCGACCGTATGTCTCGCTACGGACGCAACCAGCCCCTGCAGGCCGCGGTGATTGTCGGCCCGAAGCGGGCCGGTAATAGCAACCTTAACGGGCGGTCAGCTTGATTTCGATGCGCCGGTTCTGACGCAGGGCCTCTGCCGAGCCACCCTCGGCTACCGGGAAGAATTCGCCAAAACCTGCTGCTGCCATGCGGCCCTCCGGAACGCCCTTGTCCGCCAGGTAGCGCACTACCGCCACAGCCCTGGCGGTAGACAGCTCCCAGTTGGAAGGGAACTCCGGCGTGTTGATCGGGATCCGGTCCGTATGGCCATCAATACGAAGAATCCAGTCGATGTCACCGGGGATGCGCTCAGCGACATCCAGCAGTACGCTTGCCAGCTTGTCCAGCTCAGCCCGGCCAGATGGCCCCAGATCCGCCGACCCGGAACCGAACAGCAATTCCGACGGCAGCAGGAACCGGTCACCCACCACCCGGATGTTCTCGTTGTCCTGGAGAATCTCCCGCAGGCGACCGAAGAACTCCGACTGGTACCGTTGTAGCTGGTTAACCCGTTCTGCCAGCAAGGTATTCAGTCGCTGGCTGACCTCCTGCAGTTCGGCCTCCTTTTCTGCGGTTTGTGCTTCCTGCATTTCCAGTGCACTGGCAATCTGCCGTAACTGCGCCTGTAGTTCACCTATACGATTGGACAACTGCTGCAACATAGCCCGTTGGGCAGCTGAAAGCAGTTGCTCCTCATCCAGCTGTTCACGGGCAAGGGTCACCGAATCCTCCAGATCCGCGATCTGCAAAGACTGGGCCTCGATGTCATTAAGCCGCCCGAGGGACTCGTCGCGGGCCTCTTCCAGCTCCACTTCCAGTTCATCGTTCAGGGCCAGTGATGCCCCCAGTTGATTCTGGACCCGCTGCATCTCTTGCTCCAGGGCCTCGGTCTTGCCCTGCTCCAGGCCCAGCAATGCGGAGATCTCCTGCAGGCGGCTGTTCAGCCTGGCCAACTCCGTATCCCGGTCGGAGAGGGTCTGTGACAGATAAAGCTGGCTGACCACATAGACCAGCAACATGAAGATAACCAGCATCAGCAGGGCTGACAGGGCATCCACAAAGCCCGGCCAGATGTTCACCGCGCTGCGGTTGCGGCGTCGATAGCCGATCATGGGCACTTACTCCCGGTCCGCCAGCTGGTCTCGGAGCCGCTGATTTTCCGCCGCCAGTCGATCCAGGTCCCCGGATGCCCGGGCCGGCTGGGCCTCCATACTGTCGACACCCCCAACCAGGTCGGTCACACCCGTCAGCCACTCTTCCAGGTTATCGTAGAACCGGTTCTGGGCATGGCCGGCCTGGATATCCAGGAACCCCAGAATCAGCGAGCCACCCAGGCCAAGCAATGACGAACTGAAAGCCGTTCCCATTCCCTTGAGGGGCTCCTGCAGGCCACCCTGGAGATCGGCAAACACGGCGCCAAAGTCGCCCTGATCCATATTCAGGTCACCGATCACTGCACCCACCGCATTGATAGTCCCCAGCAGGCCCCAGAAGGTCCCCAGCAGCCCCAGAAATACCAGCAGACTGATGAAGTACCGGGTAATTTCCCGCTGCTCATCCATGCGGCTATGAATGCCATCCAGCACGGTGCGCAGTGACAGGGTGGACAGGCGGAACTGATCACGCTTGGTATCTTCCCCCAGCTGGCGTGCGAGGGGCTTGAGCAGGCGGGGTTCCTGTAAGACCGACAGCCCGGAATGCCCGGTCCGAAACTGGGCTACCCAGCGCAACTCCGGGAACAACACCAGGACCTGGCGGTAGGTGAGTACAATGCCAACCAGAAGAACAAGGAGGATCAGCGAATTGAAAACCCAGTTCGCCATGAAGGCCGTTTCCAGCGGCCGGTAGATGGCAGCACAGACGGCCACCACAATAGCGAGGAAAAGGGACATCCAGAAAAGCGTGTGCTTGAGGTTACTCATGCCGGAATACCGCGTAATGGGTGGACAAGCCAGGTGCGCGAGTGCGCACGCCCTCCAAGATTGGCAAGCCCCTCCGGGGAATGCAAGATCAGGGACAGCTATCCGGCACGGACATCAGCGTCAACCCATGCGAACGGCCGCTTCCTTCAGCTCGGAAATCTCGTCACGGATCCGGGCCGCGGTTTCAAAGTCCAGGTCCGAGGCTGCCTTGTACATATCATCTTCCAGCCGGGTGATCTCCTTGAGCAACTCCTCCGGCGACTTGCCCTTTGCCTTAACCTGGTACTGTTCCGCCTCTTCCGCAGCTTTCTGACCCGGCCGGTCTGCCCGGCGACGACCACGGCCACCACCACCGGCAGCCCCTTCCATGATGTCGGCGATCTTCTTGTTGAGGCCCTGGGGGGTAATACCGTGCTCCTCGTTGAACGCCGTCTGCTTCGCCCTGCGGCGCTCGGTTTCGTCGATGGCTTTTTGCATCGAACCGGTAATGCGGTCGCCATAGAGTATTGCCTTGCCGTGAACGTTCCGGGCCGCCCGGCCGATGGTCTGGATCAGCGAGCGTTCCGACCGCAGGAAGCCTTCCTTGTCCGCATCCAGGATGGTGACAAGGGACACCTCAGGCATATCCAGGCCTTCCCGCAACAGGTTGATGCCCACCAGCACATCAAACTCGCCCCGGCGCAGGTCGCGAATGATCTCGACCCGCTCTACGGTGTCGATATCCGAGTGCAGGTAACGCACCCGCACATCGTGCTCCATCAGGAAGTCGGTCAGGTCCTCCGCCATGCGCTTGGTCAGGGTGGTCACCAGCACCCGCTCGTTCACAGCAACCCGCTCGCGGATTTCTCCCAGCAGGTCGTCCACCTGGGTGGAGGCCGGGCGCACCTCGATCTCCGGGTCCAGCAGGCCGGTAGGACGCACCACCTGCTCTACCACCTGCCCGGCATGTTCCTCTTCATACTTCGCCGGAGTGGCGGACACAAAGATCATCTGCGGGGCTATGCGCTCCCATTCGTCGAAACGCATGGGTCGGTTATCCAGCGCCGAGGGCAGCCGGAACCCGTACTCCACCAGGGTTTCCTTGCGGGAGCGGTCGCCCTTGTACATGGCACCAATCTGGGGAATGGTCACATGGGATTCATCGACCACCAGCAGGGCATTGGGGGGGATATAGTCGAACAGGGTGGGCGGTGCCTCACCGGGATTCCTGCCGGAAAGGTAGCGGCTGTAATTCTCGATGCCGTTGCAGTAACCCAGCTCCAGCATCATTTCGATATCATAGCGGGTGCGCTCCTCCAGCCGCTGGGCTTCCACCAGTCGATTGTTGTCCCGCAACTGTTTGAGTCGCTCATCCAGCTCCACCTTGATGTTCTCGATCGCACCGAGCACTGTTTCCCGGGGCGTTACATAGTGGGTCTTGGGGTAGATGGTGACGCGCGGAACCCGCCGCAGCACTTCCCCGGTCAGGGGGTCGAAGTAGCTGAGGTTGTCTACCTCGTCATCGAACAACTCAATACGGATGGCCTCTTTCTCGGATTCCGCCGGAAATACATCGATGACGTCCCCACGCACCCGGTAGTTGGCACGGTGGAATTCCACATCATTGCGGGTGTACTGCAGTTCCGCCAGGCGACGCAGAACAGTGCGCTGATCGATCGGGTCGCCCCGGTCCAGGTGAAGCATCATCTTCAGGTAGGACTGGGGATCGCCCAGGCCGTAGATGGAGGAAACCGTCGCGACGATAATGGCATCATCCCGCTCCAGCAAGGCCTTGGTGGCGGACAGGCGCATCTGTTCAATGTGTTCGTTCACCGAGGCATCCTTCTCGATAAACGTGTCGGAGGATGGCACATAGGCCTCAGGCTGGTAGTAATCGTAGTAGGACACGAAGTACTCAACGGCATTGTCCGGGAAAAACTCCCGGAACTCGCCATACAATTGCGCTGCCAGGGTCTTGTTGTGGGCCATGACGATGGTAGGACGCTGTACCCGTTCGATGACATTGGCGACGGTGAAAGTCTTCCCCGAACCGGTCACTCCCAGCAGTGTCTGGTGGGCCAGCCCCGACTCGATGCCATCCACCAGGCCCTCGATGGCCTTCGGCTGGTCACCGGCCGGTTTGTAGGGAGAATCCACTCTGAACCTGGACACTGATTTACCTCCACCCTCGCGGGAAACTTATCGTTGCGAATCTCTCATGGTAACATTCATGGGTTAAACAGCCCGTGTTTGCGGCTCTGTGTCGCCCATGGCAGCTGCAGCCCTCTCAGACGCATCTTTAAGGAGCGCAAGTTTGGACCTTCAACTTTCCACCCGTGTACAGGCCATCAAGCCATCCCCTACCCTCGCCGTCACCAACAAGGCAGCGGAACTCAAGGCCGCCGGCCAGGACATTATCGGCCTGGGTGCCGGGGAACCGGATTTCGATACCCCTGACCACATCAAGGAAGCGGCCATCGAGGCCATCCGTAACGGTCAGACCAAATACACTGCAGTGGATGGTACTCCCGCGCTGAAAAAAGCGATCATCGCGAAGTTCAAGCGGGACAATGGTCTGGACTACGAGCCGAACCAGGTACTGGTATCCAGTGGTGGCAAGCAAAGCTTTTTCAACCTGGCACTTGCCACACTGAACCCCGGCGACGAAGCCATTATCCCTGCCCCCTACTGGGTTTCCTACCCGGACATGGTACTGGTGGCCGAGGGCAAGCCGGTCATTATCGAAACCAGCGCTGACACCCGCTTCAAGATCACCCCGGAGCAGCTGGAAAACGCCATTACCGACCGTACCCGGTTGTTCGTTATCAACAGCCCGTCCAACCCCAGCGGCATGGCGTACACCATGGAAGAACTGCAGGCCATTGGCGAGGTACTGAAGAAGCACCCGGATATCATGGTCGCTACCGACGACATGTACGAGCCGATCCTATGGACCGGCAAGCCGTTCTGCAACATCCTCAACGCCACCCCGGAGCTGTACGACCGCACCTTCGTGCTCAACGGTGTCTCCAAGGCCTACTCCATGACCGGCTGGCGTATTGGTTATGCCGCAGGCCCTGCCCGGATCATTGGCGCCATGAAGAAGATCCAGTCCCAGAGCACCTCCAACCCGGCCTCCATATCCCAGGCTGCCGCCCAGGCGGCACTGGATGGCGACCAGGCCTGTGTGGGCGAGATGGTCAAGGCATTCCGGGAGCGTCACGATTACCTGGTAAAAGCCCTGAACGAGCTGCCGGGCGTCGAATGCCTGGAAGGTGACGGTACCTTCTACGTATTCCCCAGCTTCCAGGGCGCCATCGAGAAAACCCCGAATGTTTCCAACGATGTGGAAATGGCAGAGGTTCTGCTCAAGGGCGCTGGCGTGGCACTGGTTCCGGGCTCGGCATTCGGTTCGCCGGGGCATATGCGTTTGAGCTTCGCGACCAGCATGGACGTTCTGAAGGAGGCGGTTGCCCGCCTGAAGAAGGCACTCGCCTGAACATCCAGGTCCGGCTTTTGGCACCCTCCGGGGATTCTTCAGAGGGTGCCAAAAAGTCTTTGAAAGGGTTGACGAGGGGGTACCGGCTCTTTAATATACGCGCCTCGTCGACATCGACTGTTCCCCGATAGCTCAGTTGGTAGAGCAACGGACTGTTAATCCGTTTGTCGCTGGTTCGAGCCCAGCTCGGGGAGCCACTTATTCCGGAAAGCCGCCTCTGTTTTGCAGACGCGGCTTTTTTCGTTCTCAGGTCTCCTGAAATCTGCCTTGGGTGATTGACCTGGTAGCCTTCTGGTTTGGTGCCGGGAGCGGCAGGCCGATAACGTTTTTCGGGGGACGCCCCGCAAGTACGTCCCTGTAGGGCTCGACGGCAGCCATCCCTGGCTGCCGACGCTCCCGAAAAACGTTCTCAACCCGCCACTCCTGAACCTACGTGATAACGCCTTGGTCAAATGAGGAGCTTAGTACCCCGAGACATTGAGCCAAAGCGTTATCTCAAGAGTCAAAGAGGGATCGGGTTGAGAGCCTTTTCCGGGGGTGTCGAGCGCCATGGACGGCGCTCGTCAAGCCCTACAGGGACGTACTTGCGGGGCGTCCCCCGGAAAAGGGTATCGACCTGAGCCCTCCGGCACGGCTTATCAGGCTACACGGCCAGTCACAGAAGCCAGATCAAGAAATCTCAGCGACAATGGCCCGCAGGGAAGCCAGAGGATCAGCCGCCTGCGTAATCGGTCGCCCAACCACCAGATAATCACTGCCAGCTGCAATGGCCGCCGAAGGCGTCATAACCCGCTGCTGATCACCCCGCTCGGCGGAAGCCGGGCGGATACCCGGCGTTACCAGCCTGAATTCCGCGCCCTGGTCACGCTTGAGCGCAGGAGCCTCCTGGGCCGAGCACACCACTCCATCCAGCCCACTATTGCGCGTAAGAGTTGCCAGTCGGTTCACCTGGTCAGCAGGCGAGTCAGCAACGCCGATACCGGCAAGGTCTTCGGCCCCCATGCTGGTCAGCACCGTCACCGCGATCAGCAACGGACGATCCGCACCGAAGGATTCCAGCCGCTCCCGGCAGGCCACCATCATTTTCTCGCCACCGGAGGCATGGACATTCACCATCCAGACACCCAAATCCGCCGCAGCCGCTACCGCCGCCGATGTCGTATTGGGAATGTCATGGAATTTCAGGTCGAGAAACACCTCGAAACCGCGATCCTGCAGTTTGCGCACCAGATCCGGGCCGCAGCGGGTGAACAGCTCCTTGCCAACCTTCAGGCGACACAGGGCCGGATCAAGGGTATCTACCAGGGCCAGGGCCGGGGCTTCAGAGGGGAAATCGAGGGCAACGATGATGCGTGGGCCGAGGGAATCCTGCATTGGAGGTGACTCCTGTGTCCGAACGAGGGGAAACCGGCTTTGCCGGAGGGCGATCGGGCGGGGATTATGGCAGAAATCGCCCTACTCTGCCTCAACCCCCTGAATTGGACGCACCGTTTCCCACTCCTTGCAACTGGGACACAGCCAGTGCAGCTGCTGGCCTGAGAAGCCGCAGTTTACACAGCGGTACACCGGGCGGTTGGTGAGAATCAGCTGGCCGATACGACTGACCAGGCGACCTTCACCGGTAGCAAGCCCTCGCTCATAGCCAGACAGCTCTACCAGCCTTAAAAGCCCCCGAACACTGGGACGGGTTTCCAGCTCATTACGTAGCAGGTCAATGGCGGCCTGGCGCCCGGACGCGTGCTCTACCGCCTCCGCCAGCGCTAACAGAAGACTGGTACCGGGATGCTGCTCATAGAGCTTGCGGAGCTTCCTGGCGTTGCGTCCGACATCACCGTGGGCGCGCTCCAGCTTCATGAACCGGTCAACCGCCTCAGGCCCGAACTCCGGATTCTGGTCGAAGACTTTCAGGCACTGAGTGGCCGACTCCCGGTAATTGCCCTGACGAGCCTGCAGGGTAGACAGGATAAAGCTGGCACGAACACAGCCCGAATCAATGCCAAGCGCTTCCTTGGCCAGTTTCTGTGCCCCCCAGCGATCGTCCCTGTGCAGGCAGTCGTCCGCCAGCTCACAGGTGATATACGCCAGTTGGCGGGCCAGCTGAGGGTCGAGGCGGTTTTCCATCAGGGTCCGGGCGACCTGGGCCGCCTTACCCCATTCCCTTTCCTGCTGGTATAGCTCAATGAGCTGGGCTGCCGCCCGTTCGCCATACTCACGATCATCCATCAACTGATGAAAGAGCGCCTCTGCGCGATCCAGCAAGCCGGCCGCCAGGTAATCCCGGGCCAGCTCAATAGTAACCTGTGGCGAGAAATGCGCCGGCAACTCAGGTCGGGCAAGAAGGTTCTGGTGAATAAGGATAGCGCGGTCAGTTTCGCCCTTGTTGCGGAAATGGGCACCGATGGAAAGGTGGAGCCCCACCGTATCCTTGTTGACGGCCAGGGACTGTACGAAGTTTTCTACCGCCTGGTCAGAATAGTTGGTAAACAGGAACTGGAGTCGCTCGCGAACCGAGGACTCATCGGATATGTCCCGTACCGTCCGGTCCTCAGAGCGAAAATAGCGACCCACAAACCAGCCGGCAGCAACGGCAGCTGTCAGCAGCAGCCATTGAAACACCATATCCATCAAATAGTCCGGTCTTCAGGGGTTCTGTTCTGCTCCAGGGCCTTTTCGGCCTTGTCGAGGCGCTTACGCAGCTGCCGGCGGGACACGGAAACACGCACCGTCGCCATCAGGGTCAGGACAACCCCCAGCAGTATGCCAAAGACGAAACCAAGGATCAGCCAGACCGCGACTCCACGGGGCTGGGTCTCGAAAAACAGGAAATTAAGCGATACAGCCATCTGATTGTTCATGGAAAATACTAGCACCAGAATGGCTACCAGTATGACAACCAGAAGGAGGATGATCTTCTGAAACCCTGCCATAGCACCCCTGCTCCAGGAATCGGGAATTCAATTTTCAATATTGCCCATTCTACCCGAAACTGTGTCCGGCCACCTGAGCGGAATCAATCACGAAGCAGTCAGTAGCCCTTCTTCATGCTGTCATTGACCTGTTCTCGCAACTCCTTGCCCGGCTTGAAGTGCGGCACATACTTGGCCGGCAGCTGCACGGCCTCCCCGGTCTTGGGGTTCCGCCCGGTACGG
This sequence comes from Marinobacter bryozoorum, assembly GCF_023156245.1. GTDB lineage: Bacteria > Pseudomonadota > Gammaproteobacteria > Pseudomonadales > Oleiphilaceae > Marinobacter > Marinobacter bryozoorum. Next base: position 172,199 of record NZ_JAKZAH010000004.1, on the reverse strand, counting down.
GCTGCCCGATAATGGAGAGAAAAACTGCCAAACCCCCGAATCTCGATTCTCTGGCCGTCAGCAAGTGACTGCGACATGTGTTCAATAACGGTTTTAACTGCCAGTTCCACGTCTTTCACAGACAGCTGAGTCTGCTTCGAAGCAATCAGTTCGACCAGTTCAGACTTTGTCATGAGGCCCATCCCTTTTCATTTTTATTACGAAGCCCTGGTCATCATTACGGGTTCGGCAGGCACAACCCTGTTGCCCGAACCATACAGATGCCGAAATTCGGCTTCACAAACCTCGTTCACGCCGGTTGATCAGGTTCCAGCTACCCCGGGCGGCGACTGATCCAGACAACGAGGACACTGCTAGTTTAGCCAAACCTGAAAAAAAGACAAAAAAAACGGGCCCTTAGGGCCCGTTTTTTTGCCTTCAAGAGGAATGAATCACTCTTTGTTAGCGTTCTGCTGCTGCATCTGCTCCTTGATGAGATCACCGATGGTGGTCGCACCAGAAGTTTCAGCGGTCTTGCTACGTACGCTTTCCAGCGCCTGCTTGTCGTCTTCAACGTCCTTGGACTTGACGGACAGGTTGATCACGCGGTTCTTGCGATCGATGCTGATGATCTTGGCTTCGACTTCTTCGCCTTCTTTCAGCGCGTTACGGGCGTCTTCCACCTTGTCACGGCTGATTTCAGAGGCCTTCAGAACGGCTTCAACTTCGTCGTTCAGGGCGATGGTCGCAGCCTTCGCGTCTACCGCAGAAACGGTACCCTTGACGATGGAGCCCTTGTCGTTCAGCTGCACAAATTCGGCGAACGGATCGCTTTCGAGCTGCTTGATACCCAGGGAGATACGCTCTCGCTCGGGATCAACAGACAGGATAACGGTCTCAACCTCGTCACCTTTCTTGTACTCGCGAACGGCTTCTTCGCCAGTTTCGTTCCAGCTGATGTCGGACAGGTGAACCAGGCCGTCGATGCCGCCGTCCAGGCCGATAAAGATACCGAAGTCAGTGATGGACTTGATCTTGCCGGATACCTTGTCGCCCTTGTTGAAGTTCGCGGAGAACTCTTCCCAGGGGTTAGGTACGCACTGCTTGATACCCAGGGAAATACGACGACGCTCTTCGTCGATATCCAGGATCATGACACCAACTTCGTCACCCACCTGAACAACCTTGGAGGGATGGATGTTCTTGTTGGTCCAGTCCATTTCGGACACGTGCACCAGACCTTCAACGCCCTCTTCCAGCTCGGCAAAGCAGCCGTAGTCGGTCAGGTTGGTTACACGGGCGGTGACCTTGACACCTTCCGGGTAACGGTCCTTGATGTTCACCCAGGGATCTTCGCCCAGCTGCTTCAGACCCAGGGAAACACGGTTGCGCTCACGGTCGAACTTGAGAACCTTGACGGTGATCTCGTCACCCACGTTCACGATTTCGCTCGGATGCTTGATGCGCTTCCAGGCCATATCTGTGATGTGCAGCAGGCCGTCTACGCCACCCAGGTCAACGAACGCGCCGTAGTCGGTCAGGTTCTTGACGATACCCTGCAGGGTCATACCCTCAGTCAGGGTTTCGAGCAGCGCTTCGCGCTCGGCACTGTTCTCAGCTTCCAGAACGGCGCGGCGGGATACCACCACATTGTTACGCTTCTGGTCCAGCTTGATAACCTTGAATTCCAGTTCCTTGTTCTCCAGGTGCGCGGTGTCGCGAACCGGACGAACATCTACCAGGGAGCCTGGCAGGAAGGCACGGATGCCAGACAGGTCGACGGTGAAACCACCCTTGACCTTGCCGTTGATCATGCCCTTGACAACTTCTTCGGCCTCGAAGGACTTTTCCAGAACCTTCCAGGCTTCGGCACGCTTGGCCTTTTCGCGGGACAGACGGGTTTCACCGAAACCGTCTTCAACCGCGTCGAGAGCTACATCGACAACGTCGCCGACTGCAATTTCCAACTCGCCTTTTTCGTTCAGGAACTGGGAGGCGGGGATAACGCCCTCGGACTTCAGTCCGGCGTTAACGGTGACCCAGTCGTTGTCGATATCCACCACGGTTCCCTGGACGATGGAACCCGGTTGCATGTCAATTTCTTTCAGGCTTTCTTCGAAAAGATCAGCAAAGCTCTCGCTCATTATGTGTCCTATGTGATCAACGCAAGTTTCATCCGTGCGGCCAGCAGCACGGTCTGTTAGCAATAATCCGGTCATGGCAAGGGGCTGGCTTTCACGCCATTGCCGGATCCTTTAACAACCACTATTTCCAGCGCAGAACTGCTCAAAAATACACCAGAAATAGCAAAAAGGTGCAATCAGGCCTGACCCAAAAGGGCCATAACCTTCGATAGCACTTCCTCTATACTTAAACCCGTAGAATCAATGACTTGCGCATCATCTGCAGGCTTAAGCGGGGCCGCCGAGCGATTCATATCACGCTCGTCGCGGGCCCGGATCTCGTCTAAAAGGTTCTGAATGTTAACATCCATGCCCGCCTCCTTCAACTGGAGGTAGCGTCTGCGGGCCCTTTCCTCAGCGCTTGCCGTGAGGAAAACCTTGACCGGCGCATCGGGGAAAACCACGGTGCCCATGTCCCTGCCATCCGCCACCAGGCCTGGCGCCTGGCGGAAATCCCGCTGGCGCTGCAGCAGTGCATCCCGCACCGCCTGGATCACTGCCACGCGGGAGGCGCCGTCACCTGTCTGTTCGGTGCGGATTTCCCGGGTAACATCATCGCCATCCAGGAACACCCTCACCGGCTCACCCTCCGGCGTCGGCTGGAACGAAACATCCAGGCCCGCGGCAACACCCACCAGCCCAACTTCGTCGGCCAGGTCCACGCCTTGCCGCCGGGCCGCCAGCGCAGTCAGGCGATAGAGCGCACCACTATCCAGCAGGTGCCAGCCGAGCCGGCGCGCCAACATCTGGGTCACGGTTCCTTTGCCAGAGCCACCAGGGCCGTCCACAGCGACCACCGGTACCGGGTTACCCGCCACCGAAGGCATCAGTTGACCTCCTCCGACTGGATGTGAATGCCCGTGCGGGTGGCCAGCTCCACAAAGCCCGGGAATGAGGTCGCCACGTTGGCACAGTCATTCACCACAATCTCGCCACTGGCACACAGGGATGCGACGGCAAAGGACATGGCAACCCGGTGATCACCGTGGCTGTCCACTTCGCCTCCGGCGATGGTCTGACCACCATCAATAATGATGCCATCCGGCGTTACCGTCGTTTCCACGCCCACACCCTCCAGGCCATCGGCCATGACCTGGATACGGTCACTTTCCTTGACCCGCAGTTCTTCGGCGCCCCGGAGCACAGTACGCCCCTCGGCACAGGCAGCCGCAATGAACAACACCGGGAACTCATCGATGGCCAGGGGAACCTGCTCCTCCGGGATGTCGATTCCCTGAAGATGGGCGCTCCGGACACGCAGGTCCGCCACGGGTTCGCCACCGATCTCCCTTTCGTTGGAAACTTCGATATCCGCACCCATCATTTTCAGGATAGTGATAATCCCGGTACGGGTGGGGTTCATACCCACATGGCGCAAGGTCAGGTCAGAGCCCGGGGCAATGCTGGCCGCCACCAGGAAAAAGGCGGCTGACGAAATGTCGGCAGGCACATCGATATGACCGCCGGTCAGCTTGCCGCCACCGATAATGCTGGCCGTAGCTCCATCCCGGTGCACGTGATAGCCGAAACCCTCGAGCATCCGCTCGGTATGGTCCCGGGTCGGCGCCGGCTCATGGACGGAGGTCATGCCTTCGGCATAGAGCCCGGCCAGCAGCAGACAGGATTTGACCTGGGCACTGGCGACGGGCATGTCGTAATGAATACCGGACAGCTTGCGCCCGCCACGGATCTTCAACGGTGGACGACCACCTTCAGCAGTGTCGATCACCGCGCCCATTGCCCGCAGCGGATCTGCCACCCGGTTCATGGGCCGCCGGGAGAGACTGTCATCACCAGTCATCTCGGAATCAAAGGGTTGCGCTGCCAGCAGGCCGGAGAACAGGCGCATGGCGGTACCGGAGTTGCCCAGGTAAATCGGACCGCGGGGGGCCTGCAAGCCCTGCATGCCAACCCCGTGAATACGAACATGGCCGTCGTCCGGGCCTTCGATGGTGACGCCCATATCCCGGAACGCCTGCAGGGTGGCGAGGCTATCCTCCCCCTCCAGGAAGCCGTCGACCTCGGTGACGCCCTCGGCCAGCGCGCCGAGCATAATCGATCGATGGGAGATGGATTTGTCGCCGGGTACCCGGATGTCGCCACTCACACTTCCGCCCGGCTGCAGCCGGAATCTCACGGGTTTCTGACTCATGTCTGTCACGTACGCCTGTCCTGATAACATCTTGGAAAAATGATTGCGTGCCGCACGGGCGCGGGTGAATACCCGCAATAACGCGGCGCCGTCCTGGTCTTCAATGGCCTGGCGCAAGCCGGCCAGGTCCTCGGTAAAATGATCAATCACCCGCAGTACCGCTTCCCGGTTCGACAGGAAAATGTCGTGCCACATGACCGGGTCACTGGCCGCAATCCGGGTGAAATCACGGAAGCCTCCCGCTGCGTAGCGGAAGATCTCCATATTCTGGTCTTCTCCGGCCAGGGTATCCACCAGGGAGAAGGCAATGAGATGGGGGAGATGACTGGTAGCCGCCAGCACTTCGTCATGCCGGTCCACGTCCATGGTCAGCACCGTGGCACCGCACGCGGCCCAGAGCGCAGTTAACCGCTCCAGGGCATGGACATCAACACCCTCCGGCGGCGTCAGGATAACCTTGTGACCCTCGAACAGATCCCCCCGGGCCGCCCTCACCCCGCTTTTCTCGGAGCCGGCGATCGGGTGACCGGGAATGACCCGGTGTCCCCAGGCGCCGAACACTTCACTCACGGCCTGTACAAAGCTGCCCTTGGTGCTCCCCACATCGGTCAGCACCGTCCCCGGCGCCAGCACAGGTTTCACCTCCTGCAGCACGGCCACCGTGGCCCTTACCGGTACCGCGATCACTACCAGGTCGGCACCGGCTACGATTTCGCTGGCAGTACCGTAACCATCAATGACACCAAGCTCCACTCCCAGGGCGAGCTCAGCCTCGCTGCGGTCCGCCGCCAGAACCTCTCCTACCCGGCCAGATCGCCTGGCGGCGAGGGCCAGGGATCCGCCGATCAGGCCAAGGCCGATCACCGCGACCCGGCGAAACAGCGGACGAGCGGTGTCCGGGGTCGCGGCCAACTCAGGATCCACGGCGCTCGAGCACCCGCTTCAGGGCCTCCAGGCAACGCTGGTTTTCGTCCGGCAGCCCAACGGACACCCTCAGATGGCGTGGCATGCCATAACCGGCCACAGGGCGAACGATCACACCCTGTTCCAGCAACCCCTGAAAAACGTCCTGGGCATTATCACCCACGTCGACCGCAACGAAATTACCAGCCGAAGGAATCCAGTCCAGCCCAAGATCCGCAAAGCCTGCTGTCAGTTGCTCGAGCCCCTTGCGATTAACATCCCGGGACCGGGCCAGGTATTCGAGGTCAGTCAACACTGCAGTGGCCGCTGCCTGGGCCACCGTATCCACGTTGAACGGTTGCCGTACACGGTTAAGGATGTCTGCGACGGAAGGGGATGACACCGCGTAGCCCACTCGCAGGGCCGCCAGGCCCCACGCCTTGGAGAAGGTCCGCGTGACAATCAGGTTGGGGTAATCCTGCAACAGGCCGATGCCGTCGACGTCGTCGTCGGTGCCGGCCAGGTACTCGCAATAGGCTTCATCCAGCACCACCAGGACCCGCTCGGGCACCCGGTCCAGGAAAGACCGGATGGCTTTTTCGCCCTCCACGGTGCCGGTAGGATTGTTGGGGTTGGCCACAAAGACCAGGCGTGTTTGATCGGTGATCGCCTCAGCCATGGCTGGCAGGTCATGCCCCCAGTTCTTCGCCGGCACTTCAACGCCCTTTGCGCCGATAGCCAGGGTAACCAGCGGATAGACAGCAAAGGCATGCTGGGCATAGACGATTTCATCACCCGGTCCGGCGAAACAGCGGGCAATCACTTCCAGCACGTCGTTGGATCCATTGCCGAGGGTGAGCTGGCTGGCGGCCACCTGAAGGTACCCGGACAGGGCCTGCTTCAGGGTAAAGGCATTGCCGTCCGGGTAACGGCACATCTCTTCCAGGGCTTCACGGGCGGCCTCCATGGCTATGGGGCTCGGGCCCAGCGGGTTCTCGTTACTGGCCAGCTTGACGATCTCATCCGGCTCCAGGCCGTATTCCCGCGCCAGCTCCTCAATAGGCTTGCCGGGCTGGTACGGGGTCAGGCTGCGTACCCCTTCAACCGCCAGTGACTGATAGTCGATAGACATGGTCCTAAATCCTCCGGGTTAATCGCTGCCAGTACAGACACGAAGGTGGTCTGGCACGTCAGAGCACAGCGGCCGGGTAGGACCCAAGGCGCTTGAGCTCAACGGCGTCTTCTTCGAGGTCTTCCAGCAGCTTGCTGGTAGTGGCGTCCTCCATATGGCCCTCGAAATCAATATAGAAGACATAGGCCCAGGTGCCGCTGGGGGAAGGCCGGGTTTCGATGCGTGTAAGGCTGATGCCCGCACGGTGGAACGGCTCCAGCAGCTGGTACAGTGCACCCGGACGGTTACGCATGGAGACCAGGATGGACGTCTTGTCCTGTCCACTGGACCCTACAGATTCACGGCCGACAATCAGGAACCGGGTGGTATTATCCGGCCGGTCCTCGATCTTGCCTGCCATGATTTCGAGGCCATAGAGTTCGGCCGCCATGTCACCGGCTATAGCCGCCGTGCCAGGCTCGCTGGCTGCCCGGCGGGCCGCTTCGGCGTTGCTGCTGACGGTGACACGCTCGACGCCATACTGGTGGGCATCGAGCCATTGCCGGCACTGGGCGAAGGACTGCTGGTGGGAGTAGATTCGGGTCAGTGGCTTGTCATCACTGTCCGGAGAGCGCATCAGGTGATGATGGATGCGCAATTGCACCTCACCGCAGATTTTCAGCGGTGACGAGATAAACATATCCAGGGTGTGATTGATCATACCCTCGGTGGAGTTTTCCACCGGCACCACGCCGTACTGGGCAGCACCGGACTCCACCTCCCGGAACACCGCATCAATGGCGGGCATGGGTACGGAGATGACCGAGTGACCGAAGTGCTTGAGCGCTGCAGCCTGGGTGAAGGTACCGGCCGGCCCCAGGAAGGCGATGCGCATGGGCTGCTCCAGCGCCAGGCAGGCCGACATGATTTCCCGGAACAGGCGGGCCATTTCTTCGTCCGCCAGCGGGCCGGGATTGGCCTCCTTGATACGGCGCAGCACCTGGGCCTCACGCTCCGGGCGGTAGAAGAACACGTCATCACCTGGATTGGCCGCCATTTTCACGTGGGCCACTTCCTGGGCACAGCTGGCACGGGCACTGATCAGGTCCATGATTTGCTGGTCCAGGCTGTCGATCTGGTCGCGCAACTCCCCCAGACGGGTCTGCTCGTCACTCATGGTCAGCCATGCTCCTTCGCAAATCCGGCCATATAGTCGATCAGGGCATCCACGCCGGCCTCGGGCATGGCGTTGTAAATGCTGGCCCGCATACCACCCACACTCCGGTGTCCTTTCAGATTCAGCAGGCCACGCTCGTCCGCACCCTTCAGGAACGCACTGTTGAGGGCGTCGTCCGCCAAGGTAAACGGTACATTCATCCAGGAACGGAAGCGGGGATCAATGGGGTTGGCGTAGAAGTCATTGTCATCAATGAAACCATACAGCTTGGTGGCCTTGCGGCGATTAATCTCTGCAATCGCCTCGACGCCACCCTGCTCCTGTAGCCACTTGAACACCAGCCCGGCCAGGTACCATGAATAGGTCGCCGGCGTGTTGTACATGGAACCGTTATCGGCAATGACCTGGTAATTCATCATGGTGGGGGTTTCCGCACGTGCCTTGCCCAGCAGGTCCTTGCGGATAATGAGCACCACAAGGCCGGACGGGCCGATATTCTTCTGGGCACCGGCATAGATCAGGCCAAACTTAGACACATCCAGCGGTCGGGACAGCATGGTGGAGGACATATCTGCCACCAGGGGAACATGACCGCTCTCGGGAATAAAGTCGTACTCAAGGCCACCGATGGTCTCGTTGGGCGTGTAATGCAGGTAGGCCGCATCGGACCGGGTGTTCCAGGTTTCCTGCAGGGGCACCGTGGTAAAACCACTATCCTCACTGGAAGCCGCCACGTTAATGTCTCCGTAACGGCTCGCCTCGGCAATGGCTTTCTTCGACCAGATACCGGTGTTTACATAGTCGGCACGGCCATTGTCCCCCAGCAGGTTCAGGGGAATGGTGGCGAACTGACTGGAAGCGCCACCCTGCATGAAGAGTACGGCGTAATCATCTGAAATTCCAGCAAGTTCCCTAAGATCCTGCTCGGCAGTTTCAGCGATTTCCACGAATTCGTCACTGCGGTGACTCATTTCCATCACGGACATCCCTGTGCCACGCCAGTCCAGCATTTCTTCACGGGCCTGGCGGAGTACGGGCTCCGGCAGTGTCGCCGGGCCGGCGCAAAAGTTGTACGCCCTACTCATCGGCTGACTCTCCACTGTTGTCGTCGCTGCCACTGTCCACTGCGGAATCCTCTCCGGCTTCCGCCTCTTCGTCTTCGTCTTCGTCGTCACTCTCGGCGATCCGCTCCACACCCACCAGGCGCTCGTCTTCCTGGCTGAGACGGATCAGCCGCACACCCTGGGTATTACGACTGAGTACAGACACCTCATCAGTCCGGGTACGCACCAGGGTGCCCTTGTCGGAGATGAGCATCATTTCATCACCGTCAAACAACTGCAGCGCGGTGACCAGGTTGCCGTTACGTTCCGAGCACTGCATGGCAATAACGCCCTGGCTGCCACGACTGTAGGTGGGGAACTCATCAATGGCGGTGCGCTTGCCGTAGCCATGCTCACTGGCGGTCAGAATGACTCCGCCCTCCTGCGGGATGATCAGCGACACTACGTGGTGGCCATCAGGCATCCGGATACCACGAACACCGCGGGCCGTCCGGCTCATCGGACGCACCTGGTCTTCCTGGAAGCGTACGGCCTTGCCAGCGGTGGAGAACAGCATGACTTCCGCATCGCCCTGGGTGATAGCGGCCCCGATAAGGGTGTCTCCTTCATCCAGGTTCAGGGCGATCAGGCCGTTGGACCTGGGTCGAGAGAAGTTCGGCAGTGGCGTCTTCTTGACCACGCCGTTGGAAGTGGCCATCAATACATAGTGGTCTTCCGGGTAATCCCGCACCGGCAGGAAGGTGGTGATACGCTCACCGTCGTCCAGCGGCAGGATGTTGACCATGGGCCGGCCGCGGGAGCCACGACTGCCCCGGGGAATCTCGAACACCCGCAACCAGTAAACCTTGCCACGGTTGGAGAAGCACAGAATGGTGTCGTGGGAGTTGGCCACCAGCAGTTTTTCAATGAAGTCCTCGTCCTTCATCGACGTCGCCGCCTTGCCACGGCCGCCCCGCCGCTGGGCCTGGTAGTCTTCCACCGCCTGGGTCTTGGCATAGCCACTGTGGGAGATGGTCACCACCAGGTCTTCTTCGTCAATCAGGTCTGCGACGGTCAGGTCACGGCGGGAGCTGACAATCTCGGTACGACGCTCATCACCGTACTCATCGACAATGGCTGCCAACTCGTCACGGATCACCTGCAGCAGGCGCTCCGGATTGCCCAGGATATCCAGCAGGTCAGCGATCTTCTCGACGATGTCCTTGTACTCATTCTGGAGTTTTTCGGTTTCCAGGCCGGTCAGACGATGCAGACGCAGGTCCAGGATCGCCTGGGCCTGTTCCGGGGACAGGTGATACAGGCCGTCCCGCAGGCCATAGATTTCCGGCAGGTCGTCTGGGCGACAGGCATCTTCACCGGCCCGCTCGAGCATGGCCAGCACATCACCCGGTGACCAGCCCTTGTCCATGAGCTTTTCCTTCGCTTCCGCTGCGGACGGGGAAGCCTTGATCAGCTCAATAATCTCGTCAATGTTGGCCAGGGCGACGGTAAGACCTTCGAGGATATGACCCCGCTCCCGGGCCTTGCGCAGCTCGTAGATGGTACGACGAGTGACCACTTCCCGGCGGTGACGCACGAAGGCATCCAGCATTTCCTTCAGGTTCAGCGTCTTGGGCTCGCCGTTGAGCAACGCCACCATGTTGATGCCAAATACGGTTTCCAGCTGCGTCTGGGCAAACAGGTTGTTGACGATCACATCCGGGTTCTCGCCCCGGCGCAACTCGATCACTACCCGTATACCTTCCTTGTTGGATTCGTCCCGAAGCTCGGTGATGCCTTCCAGGCGCTTTTCCTTCACCAGCTCGGCAATCTTCTCGATCAGGCGGGCCTTGTTCAGCTGATACGGCAGCTCAGTGATGATGATGGCATCGCGGCCGGTTTTCTTGTCGTGCTCGATCTCGTGGCGGGCACGAATGTAGATACGTCCGCGACCGGTACGGTAGGCCTCAACGATACCGGCCCGACCGTTGATGATGCCCTGGGTCGGAAAGTCCGGCCCGGGAATGATATCCATCAGCTCATCGATGGTGGTGTCCGGGTTGTCGATCAGGGCCAGGCAGCCGTTGACCACTTCGGTCAGGTTGTGGGGCGGGATGTTGGTCGCCATACCCACGGCGATACCGGAAGAGCCGTTGACCAGCAGGTTGGGTACACGGGTAGGCAGGACTTCCGGTATCCGTTCGGTGCCGTCGTAGTTATCAACGAAATCCACCGTTTCCTTGTCAAGATCCGCCAGCAAGGCATGGGCGATCTTTTCCATGCGGATTTCGGTATAACGCATGGCAGCAGCATTATCGCCGTCGATGGAACCAAAGTTGCCCTGCCCGTCCACCAGGGGATAACGCAATGAAAACGGCTGCGCCATCCTTACGATGGTGTCATAGACCGCAGAATCGCCATGGGGATGGTACTTACCGATAACGTCACCCACCACACGGGCGGACTTCTTGTACGGCTTGTTCCAGTCGTTGCCCAGTTCGGACATGGCGAAGAGAACGCGCCGGTGTACCGGCTTGAGGCCATCGCGGACATCGGGAAGCGCCCGGCCGATGATGACGCTCATGGCATAGTCCAGGTAGGACTGCTTGAGCTCGTCTTCGATATTGACCGGCAGGATCTCTTTGGCTAACTCACCCATCGAGAATGGTTCCTTTGAATTTGCTGGAAGTCGTTTTGGTGGTTATAAACAAGCTATCGATGTTACCACATTCGGGTAACCGGCTCAGTCAAAAACCACCGTCTTGTTTTCATAGGTGATGACCCGGTCTTCGACGTGGGCACGCAGTCCCCGGGCCAGCACATTCTTTTCCACATCCTTGCCCAGCCGGACCATATCCTCGATAGCATCGCTGTGACTGATGCGGATCACGTCCTGCTCAATGATCGGCCCCTCATCCAGGTCCTGGGTGACATAGTGGCAGGTGGCGCCGATCAGCTTGACCCCTCGGCTGTAGGCCTGGTGGTAGGGACGAGCACCCGCAAAGGACGGCAGGAACGAGTGGTGGATATTGATCACCTGGCCGGGATACTTTTCACACAGCGCGGCAGGCAGGATCTGCATGTACCGGGCCAGCACGATCACGTCCGCCTCATAGGCCTGGAACAGGCCATCAATCTCGGCGAAGGCCTCAGCCTTGTTCTCCTTGCTGACGGGGATACAGTGGTAGGGAATCTCGTGCCACTCCACCATGCGACGCAGGTCTTCATGGTTGGAGATAACTGCCGCGATATCCACGTTCAGCTCGCCACTGTGCCAGCGATGCAGCAGGTCGGCTACGCAGTGCGATTCCTTGCTGCACATGAGCACGACTTTCTTGGGTCGCGCAGAATCGGCGACGTGCCAGCTCATGTCGAATTCCCGGGCAATGGGCTCAAACGCAGCGCGGAACTGATCCAGCCCAAAGGGAATGGAGCTGGCCTTGATCTCGTGGCGCATGAAGAACCACCCGGCCTGGTTGTCCGAGTGGTGGCTGGCCTCGGTTATCCAGCCATTGTAGGTGGACAAGAAGTTACTGACTTTTGCAACAATGCCCACCCTGTCCGGGCAGGAAATCACCAGACGGTATGTGTGTTCCATGAACCTGTCCTGTAATGCGACTGGAAGATGCGCAGACGGGCTTTGCTTTCCGCTCAGCGCAAAAGAAAATGACCGGCTATCATAGCCTAATCCGTGGCCGGAACGAAGGTGATGGCCCCGTTTCCCCACAAATCCCTTAACGACACAAGGAGACCACCATGCCTACTGCCTCCTGGCACCTGCGCATTGTCGCACTGCTATGGCTTAGCCTCGTAGCAGGCGCGGCCAGCGCCCAGGCCATTCTTGAAGGCGAGCGCCACCATCCGGTGCCCGGAGCGTACGGCATGGTGGCCACCAGCCACCCCCATGCCACCGAGGTTGCGCTGGAGGTGCTGCGCAATGGCGGTAATGCGGTGGACGCCGCCGTGACGGCGGGCTTTGCCCTCGCCGTAACCCAGCCCCGGTCCGGCAATATAGGCGGCGGTGGCTTTATGCTCTATGCCCCGGGGGACGGCGGTCCGGTGCAGGCCATTGATTACCGCGAGACGGCACCGGCAGCTGCCACCGAAACCATGTATCAGAACGAGGATGGCGAGGTGGTGCCGGAGCGCAGTCGCTTCAGCCACCTGGCCTCCGGTGTGCCGGGTACGGTCGCCGGACTTGCGCTGGCGCTGGAACAATACGGCACCATTAGCCTGGCAGAGGCGCTGGCTCCGGCAGTCCGCCTGGCCCGGGACGGATTCGAAGTCCCCCACCGCTTCACCGAGGGCCTGGAGCAGGCCAGGGACCGACTGATCCGATGGCCAGCCACCCGGGAGGCCTTCTACGGCGACGATGGCAAGCCACCGGCGCCGGGGGAGCGTTTCCGCCAGCCCGACCTGGCCGCCACCCTGCAGCGTATCGCGGACCACGGCATCGGGGATTTCTACGAGGGTGAAACCGCCCGCCTGATCGTGGCCGAGATGCAGCGTGGCGGAGGCCTGATTACCCTGGAAGACCTGGCCGGCTACCAACCGGTCATTCGCGAGCCGGTCCGGGGCACCTATCGGGGGCACGAGATCTTTTCCATGTCTCCCCCCAGCTCCGGGGGCGCGCATATCGTGCAGATCCTCAACATCCTTGAGGACTATCCCGTGGGAAATTATGGCCACAACTCCGCCCGGACAATCCATCTGATGGCAGAGGCTATGAAGCGGGCCTACGCCGATCGCTCCGAGTACCTGGGGGATACGGACTATGTTGAGGTGCCGCTGGACGGCATCACCAGCAAGGACTACGCCGATTCACTGCGACAGGAAATCGACCCGGACCAGGCCACCCCCTCGAAGGATATCGGACCGGGGAACCCTGCACCCTACGAAAGCAACGAAACCACCCACTTCTCCATCGTGGACCGCTGGGGCAACGCTGTTTCAAACACTTACACCATAAACTTCAGCTATGGCTCAGGTATCACCGTGGCCGGCGCCGGCTTCCTGCTGAACAATGAGATGGACGACTTCAGTGCCAAGCCGGGCGTGGCCAACGCCTACGGACTGATCGGGGGCGAGGCCAACAAAATCGAGCCAGGCAAGCGCATGCTCAGCTCCATGTCTCCGACCATTGTCCGGCGGGACGGCGAGAACTTCCTGGTCACGGGAAGCCCGGGCGGCTCGCGGATTATCACTACCACCCTGCAGGTGCTCATGAACGTGATCGACCACGGCATGAATATCCAGTCTGCGGTGGAGGCGCCCCGGATCCACCACCAGTGGCTGCCGGATGAGATTCGCATTGAACAGGGGATCAGCCCGGACACCATCGACCTGCTTGAGTCCATGGGCCACACGGTAGAAACCCGGTCCGCCATGGGAGCTATCCAGAGCGTACTGATCGACGCTGACGGGCGCCGCTGGGGGGCTGCAGACCCCCGCCGCAGCACCTCGTCTGCCCGGGGTTACTGAGACAACTGCTCCAGTGCCGCCCGCACACCGGCCGGGATGGGCACCGGCCGGTCTGTGTCCCGGTTGACAAAGACGTGTACGAAGCGCCCGACGGCACAGGCCTGTTCTTCGCCTTCACGGAAAATGCCGATATTGTAGGTCACCGAGCTGTTACCCAGCTTCTCCACCCGCAGCCCGGCCTCAACCTTTTCCGGGTAGGCCACCGGGCTGAAGTAGTCACAGGACGAACTCACCACGTAGGCAATTTCCTGCCCCTGGTGGATATCCAGCCCGCCCTGCTCGATCAGGTAACGGTTCACGCAGGTATCAAACCAGGCGTAATAGGTCACGTTATTGACGTGGCCATAGAGGTCATTGTCCGCCCAGCGGGTGGTGATGGAATCAAAGGCCATGAAACGGCCCCGGTACCTGGCATCTTCAGTGGTCATGAAACGGCTTCCGAAAGGGTCACTGGTCCTGATGTAACACCACTCCCCCTGGCACGAGGGCGCAGCGGGGTGAATATACAATCAGCTGTATTGGCGCCATTTTAGCGGCATAGCAATGCCAATGAAAAACCATCATCCATGAAGCCACGCTCACACCCACTTCGCAGGCACCCTGACCGGAATCAATAGCACTGACAGCACTTTGTGCTAGCTTTAAAGAAAATTGCAAAGGCATTTACTCCGGAGAGTGCATATATGCTGAGCCATATGATTCTGAGCGTGGATTACTCCGACGGCTGGGAACAGGCCATCCTTCAGCTTCCCCCTCTACTGAAACGCCTGGGTATCAACAAGTTAACCCTGACTTATGTTATCGAACCCCATACCCGTAAACACATCGAAGACAGCGAAGGGGCCGTGGAAGGCAAGCTCAGGGACCTGGCGAAAAGATATGCGGGTGACTGGGGCGTGGAAACCGATGTCGCGGTGCGCCATGGCTTCATTGCGTCCTGCATCGCGGAACTGACGCGGTACTTGCAGGCAGACGGTGTTATCTGTTGCAGCACCCATCATTCTGCAGGCCGTGAACTGTTCATGGGCAATATCACCATGAACCTTGCCCGGATGGTCCGGCAACCTCTACTCGTCCTGCCAGTAGAGGGACAACCCTCGTCTGATCAGTCACCGATATTCCTGGCAACCGATGGCTCCGGAAATGCCGGGCGGGCCCTGGACCTGTTCCGGCAACTGGTTAACGACGGTCAGCAAGGCCGGGTGGTCTGGGTACGCCCCGAGGATGCGCCAGAGGAAGCGGACCAGGTCGATCAGCTGGTACACGACATTGCCAACAGCAAATCCTCCGTGCACGCCCGTATCCTCAATGGCCAGCCAGCACGGGAACTACTGGAGCTGATCAGAGACAGCCGTCCGGCCCTGACACTGATCGGCAAGCGGGGCACTACCCCGGTGGAACAGCTTCCCCTGGGGCATACATCCGAGTCCGTGGTCCGGGAGAGTCTCAGCCCTGTATTGCTGGTTCCATGAGCCCTATGCAGGCCGTTCGCCGGCCGGGGCGCCCGGATGATGGCTGCCGCGCAACGCCTATACCTGGTAGATACCGTCCGTACGGGCCGCCATAATGAAATCGTTACGGTGCAGGCCCTGGATCTTGTGGGTCCACCAGCGCACCGTAACCTTGCCAAACTCCAGCAGAATCGCCGGGTGGTGACCTTCGGCTTCGGCCAGCTCCGCCACCCGGTTGGTAAAGGCCTGACCCTGAACGAAGTTGCGGAAGGAGTACACACGCTGCAACTGTGCCACTTCCCCGTGATGCACTAACTCCCAGTCCGGCAACTGCATCAATAACGCCTCCTGCTCTTTTGCAGAAACCTGCGGGGCGTCAGCCCGGCAAGCTTCACAGTGCTGCTCAGCCAATCTGCCCATAAACCCTCCCTGAACTTCATTGGTATTGGTATCGGTCACTGATCGTTATACACACCCACAAGGCCGGTCAGCAAGAATCCACGATCAGTACATGCATGCTGCTTGAAAATCTACCTCGCCCATAATACTGTATATTTAAACAGTATCCGAATGAAAAGATGAGTGACCTGCTGAATTCCCTGTTCGACGACGCCCGCCTCTGGCGCGGGCACCGCCAGCTTGCAACAGAGCAAACCCCGGAGCATACCGGCTTTGCCGCCCTGGACCGAGAGCTCGGGGGCCTTGGCTGGCCCCGGGGCGCTCTCAGTGAATGCCTGCTGGACGGCCCTGGCATTGGTGAACTTCACCTGGTTTTACCCCTGCTGCAACGAGTGACGGCAAGGCGGCAATGCGTCTTCTGGGTAAACCCGCCGTTTACACCCTATGCCCCCGCCCTCGCCCGGGAGGAGGTCGACCTGGACCAGGTCGTGCTGGTAAAGACAGAACACCAGCAAGACCTGTTATGGACCCTGGAGAATTGCCTGCGCTCACCGGCCACAGGACTGGTTCTGGCCTGGCCAGAAACCCTGGCTGCCCGGGACATCCGACGCCTGCAACTGGCCGCCGAGGCCGGGCAAAGCACCTGCATACTGTTCCGCAACCGGCGGGAGGCCTGCCAGAGTTCACCGGCAGCACTCCGGCTGGAACTGGTTCCAGACGACCGCCTGGGCCTTCAGGTGAACATCCTCAAACGTCGCGGAGGCTGGCCCGGTCAGGGTTGCACAATCGCCATGGGCACCCGGATCAATCAGGAAATGACCGAAGCCCGTACTGTCATCCATGGCCCCTGGACCGGATAGACCATGCCCTGGCTTTACCTGCACTTTCACCACCTGCTGCTGAACCATGTTGCCCGTGCCATGGAGGCTGATGCCCCCCTGGCAGTTATTTGCCAGGGTTCACGGCGAGTATTGCAGGCCGGCCCCCGGGCCATAGAGCTTGGTGTCAGGCCCGGCACCGCCTTCAAGACCGCCCTAAACCTGGCGCCGGAGCTGGTCATGTTCCATGCCGACGACGACCGCCAGGCCCGCATCCTGGAACAACAGGCCCACTGGCTGTACCACCATATGGACCGGATCACCCTGTATCCGCCGGATGGCCTGCTGGCAGACGCAGGCAGTGTGAAGCGTCTGTATGGTGGCCTGCTGCCTCTCAGGAAAGCCTTGCAAGAGGCCCTGGCAGAGCGCCAGCTGGACGCCACCCTGTCCACCGGACCGACCCCGCTGGCAGCCCGCTTGCTGGCCCGGGCCGGCGTGGACTGTTTTACCGATAGCCATGAAGAGATGACCGCGCACCTGGCTACCCTGCCCCTGACCCACACAGAATTTGAAGGGCGCACCCTGCAACGACTCAATCGCCTGGGACTAACCAGGCTGGGCCAGTTGCAACAACTACCGCCGGCTGAACTCGCCCGTCGGCTGGCGCCGGAAACCCTGGCTCATATCCAGCGCATCCTCGGCCAGCGCCCTGACCCTCAAACCAGCTGGCAACCACCCCGCGACTTCCGGCAAAGGGCGGACTTCGGCCTGCCTGTGGAGAAAGCCCAGGGTTTGCTGTTTGCCCTGCAGCGTACCCTGGCAGAGCTGGAAAATGATCTGCAATGGCGCCAGCAGGGCGCGGACACCCTGTTACTCACACTGTATCACTACCGTCAGGAGCCCAGCCGCCTGCGTATACGGAGCACCGGCCCGGAACACCGGGCCGAGGCCTTTCTCAACCTGTTGCGGATTCGCCTGGAGCAATACCCCCTGCAGGCGCCGGTGGAAGCCCTGGAACTGCGGGTAACCCGCTTCCTGGACCGACATACAGCGTCATCCGCGGACCTGCTTGGTGAAACCCCGGACACAGGGGAAGCCTGGCACACCCTGGTCAGCCGGCTGCAGGCCCGGCTTGGCGAGCAGGCCCTGACACACCTGGCACCGGCAGCAGACCACCGGCCGGAAAGGGCCTGGAGCGCCCGCAGCCTGGCTCGCCGGGGCCGGGACCCCATACCGGAGCACCTTCCCCTGCGCCCCCTCTGGCTGCTACCCCATCCTGCCCCTTTGCAGGCGGCCCCGGAAGAGTGGCTGGGCGGGCCGGAGCGCATCAGTGGTGGCTGGTGGGACGGCGAGCGGGTTCTGAGGGACTACTACATCGCCCGGCTGCCGGAAGGTCAGCTGGCCTGGATCTACCGTGACAACCAGCAAGGCTGGTTTGTCCATGGCTGGTTTGGATAACGCGAAAGACCATGAGTTACGCCGAACTGTACTGTTTCAGCAACTTCACCTTCCTGACCGGTGCCTCCCACCCCCATGAACTGGCGGAACAGGCACTGGCAAACGGCTACCGTGCCCTGGCCATTACCGATGCCTGTTCCGTGGCCGGCATACCACGGGCCTGGCAGGCCCTCAAACACAGTGACGTTGCCCTGATCACCGGCAGCTACTTCGAACTGGAGCCTGACACCCCCGATCATCCCCCAACCCGGCTGATCCTCCTGGCCTGTACCCGCCAGGGATACGGACAGCTTTGCCAGCTGATCACCCTTGGTCGTCGCCGGGCTTCCAAGGGGCAGTACCAGTTGTTTACCGATGACCTGGACAGCCATCTCCTGACTGACTGCCTGTGCCTGTGGCTGGCCCCTACCGCACAGGAGGCCTCGTTTACCTGTGCCCTGAAAGCCGGTCAGGGGCTCCACAACCGGTTTCCCGACAGGTTCTGGCTGGCCGCCAGCCGCGCCCTGGCGTGCGGCGAAGAGCAACAACTACACCGCATTCGTGCCCTGTCCAGAGAGCTGGAGCGCCCGGTGGTCGCCACCGGCGAAGTGCATATGCATGACCGCCAGCGCCAACCCCTGCAAGACGTACTCACCGCCATTCGCCACAACACCAGCCTGGAACAGGCCGGCCACCGGCTGTTCCAGAATGGCGAGCGTTACCTGAGGCCCTTGCCGGTCCTTCACCGGCTTTTCCCTGAGGAGTGGATCAACGAAACCCTGGTAATTGCCGAGCAATGTACCTTTCGCCCCGGTGAACTGCGGTACGAATACCCCGGCGACCTGGTGCCACCAGAGCAAACTCCCGCCAGCTGGCTGGAAATCCTGACCCGGCAGGGCGAACAGCGCCGCTTTCCGGAAGGCACCCCGGCACACATACAGGCCCTGATTCGCAAGGAACTGGCCCTGATCCGTGAGATGGAATACGAGCACTATTTTCTCACCATCCACGACATCGTCAGCTTTGCCCGCCGCCAGGGCATCCTCTGCCAGGGCCGGGGCTCCGCCGCCAACTCGGCGGTGTGTTATTGCCTGGGCATTACCGAGGTAGACCCCCGCCAGATCGAGCTGCTGTTCGAACGGTTCATTTCCAAAGACCGGGACGAGCCACCGGACATCGACGTGGATTTTGAACACGAGCGCCGGGAAGAGGTTATCCAGTACATCTACCAGCGCTACGGCCGGGAACGGGCCGCACTGGCGGCCGCGGTCATCCGCTACCAACCCCGCAGCGCCATCCGGGACGTGGGCAAGGCCCTGGGCTTCGACCCGGCCCAGGTGGAACAATTGCTCAATGGCATCGACTGGCGGGACCGGGAAACCGACTGGCGAAGCCAGATCCTCGACAAGGGCCTGACCCGCCACAAGCGGGTTGCCAACCAGTTCTTTACCCTGGTGAATACCCTGTTGGGCTTTCCCCGCCACCTGTCGCAGCATGTGGGTGGTTTCGTCATCAGCTCCGGCCCCCTGTCGCAACTGGTACCCACTGAAAACGCCGCCATGGCCGGCCGCACCGTCATCCAGTGGGACAAGGATGACCTGGAAAGCCTGGGACTGATGAAAGTGGACGTGCTGGCCCTGGGCATGCTGACGGCCATCCGCAAATCCCTGACCCTGATCAGTGAAGCGAAGGGCGAGCCCTTTACCCTCCAGCACGTGCCCCGGGAAGACAAGGCCACCTATGACATGCTCACCACCGGCGACAGCATCGGTGTCTTCCAGGTGGAATCCCGGGCCCAGATCAACATGCTGCCCCGGCTGAGGCCGGAGAAGTTCTACGACCTGGTGATCGAAGTCGCCATTGTCCGCCCCGGCCCCATCCAGGGCGATATGGTCCATCCCTACCTGAAACGTAAACACGGTCTGGAGGCGGTCACCTACCCCAACGAGGAAGTCCGGGGGGTGCTGGAACGCACCCTGGGCGTGCCCATTTTCCAGGAACAGGTGATCAAGCTGGCCATGGTGGCCGCCGGTTTTACCGCCGGCGAAGCCGACCAGCTACGACGTGCCATGGCCGCGTGGAAGTCCCATGGTGACCTGACAGTATTCCGGGAAAAGCTGATCAGGGGCATGCGGGAACGGGGCCACAGCGAGGACTTTGCCGAACGCCTGTACCACCAGATCTGTGGCTTTGGCGGCTATGGTTTTCCCGAGTCCCACGCCGCCAGCTTTGCGTTGCTGGTCTATGTCTCGGCCTGGATCAAGCGTCACCATCCGGCGGCTTTCTATTGCGGCCTGCTGAACAGCCAACCCATGGGGTTTTACTCGCCTTCCCAGCTGATCCAGGATGCGCGCCGGCATGACGTTGTGGTTTTACCGGTGGATGTTAACCACAGCCACTGGGATTACACCCTGGAAGGTCCCGATGGTCACCTCCGTATTGGCTTGCGACAAGTGCGCGGGCTGAACCGCCAAAGCGCCGAGGCCCTGTGTCAGCAAAGACCCCCCGGCGGCTATACCAGCGTGCAGCAACTCCGCCAGTACACGGCCCTGCCCCAACGAGACCTGGAACTGCTGGCCGGGTCCAACGCCCTTGCCGCAATCAGCGGCCACCGGCACCAGAGTTACTGGGAGCTGCTGGGCCATGAAGAGGCGGCGCCTCTCTGGGTTTCAGAAGACGGGGACGATCAGGCGTATTTACCCGGCGGCGACAGGGTTGACCTGCCTGCTCCGTCAGAAGGTCAGAATGTTCTGGCAGACTACGCCAGCCAGGGGCTCTCCCTGCAGCGCCACCCGTTGGCCTTGCTGAGAGAACAGGGCCATCTGCGTAACTGCCTGAACGCACAGCAACTGAAAACCGCCGAACCCAACCGCCCGGTCCAGGTGGCCGGCCTGGTCACCGGCCGTCAACGTCCCGGCTCTGCCTCTGGCGTAACGTTCGTTACCCTCGAGGACGAATTCGGAAATATCAATGTGGTGGTCTGGCTCAACACGGCACGGCAGCAACGTAAGCCATTGCTGACTTCCCGGTTACTGCATGTAAAAGGCATTGTGGAACGGGAGGGGGACATTGTTCATATCATGGCCGGGAAGCTTACGGACCTCAGCCACCTGATTCAGACATTGCCGGTGCCTTCGCGGGACTTTCAGTAGCTCCTACGGCTTCTTGAGTTACTGCTAGTGTTGGCTGTTGGCTGTTGGCTGTTGGCTGTTGGCTGTTGGCTGTTGGCTGTTGGCCCCAGCTTGCAGGTTTTGGTGGAGGGGCACCAGGGTGGGGGATGCTTTCTCTGCCGCAATTCACGGCCCATCCCTGGGCCGGCCTTGCTCCGCGCCATCCCTGGCGCTGCGACGAAAGCATCCCCCACCCTACTGCCCTACAAATTCCACTCGTGTCCGAAAGTTATAAAAATGGATAGCTGAGTCAAGTGGCTTCCCGCTGGATTCGGACTCCAA
The DNA here is from genome assembly GCF_023156245.1 of Marinobacter bryozoorum. GTDB lineage: Bacteria > Pseudomonadota > Gammaproteobacteria > Pseudomonadales > Oleiphilaceae > Marinobacter > Marinobacter bryozoorum. The sequence continues at coordinate 150,613 of NZ_JAKZAH010000004.1, read as the reverse complement.
CCCGTTTACTACCTCAGGGCGTTACTGTTTCACTCATCATTTATTATTTTCAGGCACGAACATACTCCCTTCGGACTGGGGGTATGGGTGGCCCTTTCGTAGCAGCGCCATGGATGGCGCGGTGCAAGGCGGTCCAAGGACGGACCGTGAATTGCAGCGGAGAAAGGGCCACCCATGCCCGCAGGCCAGGCACCCAAATTTGCCGACCAAGAAAACCACGAGGCCAAAACAAGAAAACCCCGAAAGACTCGGAGTCTTTCGGGGTTTTCAGACTACCAGCTACTACAATCAGCCAAGCAGCTTGATCATGACACCGGCAGCTACCGCAGAGCCGATAACGCCGGCCACGTTCGGACCCATGGCGTGCATCAGCAGGAAGTTCTGCGGATTGGCTTCAAGGCCAACCTTGTTGGATACCCGCGCTGCCATCGGCACCGCAGAGACACCGGCAGAACCGATCAGCGGGTTGATCTTCTCCTTTACCATGGCGTTCATCAGCTTCGCCATGAGGACACCACAAGCGGTACCCACACCGAAGGCCACGATACCCAGCGCCAGGATACCCAGGGTCTGGGCATCCAGGAACTTGTCCGCCATCAGCTTGGAGCCAACGGACAGACCCAGGAAGATCGTGGTGATGTTGATTAGAGCATTCTGGGCAGTATCGCTCAGACGCTCAACAACACCACATTCCTTCATCAGGTTACCGAAGCAGAACATACCCAGCAGCGGCGCCGCATCCGGCAGGAACAGAACGACCGCAATGAGTACGACCAGCGGAAAGACGATCTTCTCTTTCTTGCTCACCGGACGCAGCTGGGTCATCTTCATGGCCCGTTCTTCCTTGGAGGTCAACAGCTTCATGATCGGCGGCTGGATCATCGGCACCATCGCCATGTAGGCGTAGGCCGACACCGCAATCGCCCCCAGCAGATGGGGAGCCAGCACACTGGATACGTAGATGGACGTCGGGCCATCCGCACCACCGATGATACCGATAGCAGCGGCTTCCAGGATGGTGAAATCCAGGATGCCCAGCCAGTCAAGCAATGCAGCGCCGAGGACGGTACCGAAGATACCGAACTGCGCAGCAGCACCCAGCAGCATGGTTTTCGGGTTGGCCAGCAGCGGACCAAAGTCCGTCATGGCACCAACACCCATGAAGATGACCAGCGGCCCAATGGTGCTGCCGATAACAACCGAATAGAAGTTATAGAGCATGCCATTGCCATACCCGAAATCCTGGGCAAGGGAGTTGGCCATGGCCATCTCGGAATAGCTGGCCTCTTTTACGGCTACCTTGAACGCTTCCTTGAGCTCGGGCGTGATTGCCTGCCCGGCCTGGTAAGCCACATCCAGAGGCGCTGCCAGCGCTGCCAGGATCTCCGTGCCGCCATCCTTGAGTGCGAAGTGGATGGCATTTTCCGCCGCAGTCAGGGCAAGCCCCGCCTCCGGGATGTTCGCCAGGATGCCGCCGAAGCCAATCGGCACCAGCAGCAACGGCTCAAAGCCCTTACGAATTGCAAGGAACAGCAGCAGCAGGCCGACGAGGATCATGATCGTCTGGCCGGGCGTTATGTTGAACAGGCCACTGCCTGTCCAGAGGGTTAGTAATTTATCCATGGAATGCTGGCCCTTATGCGATTGTCAGCATTTCATCATCAGGGGATACGGCATCACCGACCTTGACGAAGACTTCACCGACGGTGCCGGATTTGTTGGCGCGAACCTCGGTTTCCATTTTCATGGCCTCGAGGATAATCACCACATCACCTTCTTCCACCTGATCCCCTGGGGATACGTGAACCTTGAAGATGTTGCCACCCAGCGGTGCCAGCAGGGGCTCGCCCTCACCAGCAGCCGGGGCCGGGGCAGAAGCCGCCGGTGCGGATGAGCCGCCCGCGCCGCCCTGTGCTTCGATCTGGCTGATTTCACCACCTTCACTCACGGCAACCACGTAGTCCTTGCCGTTAACGCTCACCGTGTAGGTCTCGGGACCTTCAGCTTTCTTCGCTGCGGCCGGGGCCACGTCGTCGGCGCTGGGTACCGGCTCGAACGCATCCGGGTTGTTACGGTTTTCCAGGTACTTCAGACCGATCTGCGGGAACAGAGCGTAGGTCAGGACGTCATCCACTTCCTGGTCAGCCAGCTTGATGTTCTTCTCATCAGCCAGCTTTTTCAGTTCGTCGGTGAGCTTGTCCATTTCCGGCTCGATCAGGTCCGCCGGACGACAGGTGACCGGCTCCTTACCGTCCAGGACTCGCTCCTGAAGCTCTTTATTAAAGTCTGAAGGGGCAGCGCCGTACTCACCCTTGAGGATGGCGGCGGTTTCCTTGGAGATCGACTTGTAGCGCTCACCAGTCAGCACATTCAGTACCGCCTGGGTACCAACGATCTGGGAAGTCGGGGTGACCAGCGGGATAAAGCCCAGGTCTTCGCGTACCTTGGGGATTTCCGCCAGAACCTCATCGAACTTGTCGGTAGCATTCTGCTCACGGAGCTGGTTTTCCATGTTGGTGAGCATGCCACCGGGCACCTGGGCAATCAGGATACGGGAATCCGTGCCACGCAGGCTGCCTTCGAACTTCGCGTACTTCTTGCGCACCTGGCGGAAGTAGCTGGCGATTTCCTCGAGCAGCTCCAGGTCCAGGCCAGTGTCGCGGTCTGTGCCTTCGAGGATGGCAACGACTGCCTCGGTGGGCGAGTGGCCATAGGTCATGGACATGGAAGAGATGGCGGTATCCACGTTGTCGATACCGGCCTCAGCGGCCTTGATAGCCGTGGCCGTGGACATACCGGTGGTCGCATGGCACTGCATGTGGATGGGTACATCCAGTTCTTTCTTCAGGCGGCTGACCAGCTCATAGGCCACGTACGGCTTCAGGATGCCCGCCATGTCCTTGATGGCGATGGAATCTGCGCCCATATCAGCCACTTCCTTGGCCAGCTCTACCCACATGTCGACGGTGTGTACCGGACTGGTGGTGTAGGCAATGGTGCCCTGAGCATGCTTGCCGGTCTTGCGAACCGCCTTGATGGCACGATCCATATTACGGGGATCGTTCATGGCGTCGAAGATCCGGAACACGTCAACGCCGTTCTCGGCGGCGCGCTCACAGAACCGGTCTACCACGTCATCCGCATAGTGGCGGTAGCCCAGCAGGTTCTGGCCACGCAGCAGCATCTGCTGCTGGGTGTTAGGCATGGCTTTTTTAAGCTCGCGGATCCGTTCCCACGGATCTTCGCCCAGGTAGCGAATGCAGGAATCGAATGTGGCTCCACCCCAGGATTCCAATGACCAGAAGCCGACCTTGTCGAGCTTCTCGGCAATCGGCAGCATGTCGTCAAGACGCATGCGGGTGGCCAGCAGGGATTGATGTGCATCCCGCAGGATAACATCCGTAATCCCCAGTGGTTTCTTGGTGTCAGTCATCGTGTCAGCCTTCTGTTAAAAGGTTCTAGTGTTCTGCTCCGGTCACTTCTTGTGGCGTGACCGGTATTGTGCAATCGCTTTCTTTATTGCTTCCGCCGTGTCGGGATCAACCGCAGCGGGTGCAGACGCTTTGGCACGTGGCGTCCTGGCCGGTGTAGCCGGCTCGGGCGGCGCGAATCGGCCAATGATTTTGGACATGAACAGTGTCGCGAATACCAGGATAACCAGGAATACGAACACAAAACCCATGCCTGCGATCATCAGGTCGATCGCCTGTGACATCAGCTCACTCATAACATGTGCTACCTGTGTTGAATGAAATGACTTTCCTCTGACAGCGGTGTTCAGTCGTGAGCAAAGGCCGGGACTAAGACCATTGTCGGAGGCAAAATCCTGCGTAATTTACCGTTTTATCCTTAGGGGAGCAACTAAACTGCACCCCGCAAACCCGCATTTTTGCAGTATTCGCGGAAAAACAATGGGCAAAACCCCGTATAGGTTTTCCGGCTTGCCGCTTCCCTCAAAGTCCTGCCCTGACCGTCCTCACCCGGAATCGGCGCCCCTTGATCCGACCCTGCTCAAGCCGCCTGAGTGCCTTGTCGGCCACGGTCGAATCCACCGCAACAAAACTCTGGAATTCCTGGATGGTAATCTTGCCAACCACACCACCGGGGAGGCCTGCTTCGCCGGTCAGCGCCCCCAGGATATCCCCGGGGCGGACCTTCTCCTTTCGACCTCCGGCAATACACAGGGTCACACGGGCGGGCTGCCATGGCGCCGGCGCGGCAGTCAGTAATTCGCCGGCATCCAGTGGCTCGATCTCAGACCCGCGAGCCTGCTCCAGTCGCGTGACCTTGTGGGCCCGTGCCGGGCTGAAAAAAGTGACCGCCAGGCCCTCATTACCAGCTCGCCCCGTGCGACCGATGCGATGGGTATGGGTTTCCGGAGAGCGGGCGGGCTCCATATTTACAACCAGGGGCAAGTCATCGATATCCAGCCCCCGGGCCGCCACGTCGGTTGCCACCAGGATGGGGCAGCTCTGGCTGGCGAACAGGATCAGAACCTGATCCCTGTCTTTCTGGTCCATATCCCCGTGCAGGGACGCGGCGGTGAAGCCCTGTTGGCCGAGGAACGAAACCACGTCATCACATTGCTGCCTGGTCGCACAGAACACCAGGCATGCAGACGGCTGCCGTGTTGACAGCAAACCCGCAAGTGCTTTCTGTTCCTCGCCGTCTGCAACCTCATAGAAGATCTCCTGGATCGAGGGTGCCGACGCTTCCGGATGCTCTTCCACAGTGACTGAAACCGGGTTCTGCTGGTAACGTTCACTCAGTCGGCGTACATGCTTGGGCCAGGTTGCAGAAAACAGTAGCGTCTGCCTGCGCTCCGGACACCGGGCGACAATAGCGTTGACTGCCTCCTCAAACCCCATGTCCAGCATCCGGTCGGCCTCATCCAGCACCAGCGTGCGCAGTCCGTCCAACGTCAGGGTGCCCTTGTCCAGGTGATCCTTAACCCTGCCCGGGGTGCCAACAATGATATGGGCGCCATGACTCAATGAGCCGATCTGTGGGCCGATTGGCGTTCCGCCGCACAGGGTAAGCACCTTGACGTTATGCTGGCTGCGAGCCAGTTCGCGGATTGCCCTCGCCACCTGGTCAGCAAGCTCCCGTGTGGGACACAGCACCAGGCCCTGGACCGAAAACCGGCGGACTTCCAGTCGCTCGACCAGGCCGATACCGAAGGCGGCGGTTTTACCGGACCCGGTACGCGCCATGGCAATCACATCCTTGCCGGCAAGTACTGCCGGCAAGGCCTGCTGTTGCACCGGTGTTGGCTCAGTGAAACCCAGGATCGAGAGATTATCGAGCATGGCCTGAGACAGGCCTGAGATCTGAAACGACATGATGGAGAAATCCGGAAAGACGGGAGGTTACGGCGGAGGCCATGAGCCCCGTATAATACCGCAATTACACATCGGAATCAGGAACATCAGCAGGACCCACCATGGCTTCACTACAGGATCAACTCCTCAAGGCCGGTCTGGCCGACGAGAAAAAGCTCAAACAACTGCAGAAGGAAAAGAAAAAGCAGCGCAAACAACAACCCAAGGGCGCCGCTCAGACTGACGAAGGCAAGTTGCGGGCCCAGCAGGCCCGGCAGGAAAAGGCCGAGAGAGATCGTCAGCTGAACCAGCAGCGCAACGAGGAAGCCCGTCGCAAGGCTATCGCTGCCCAGATTCGCCAGCTGGTGGAAAGCAACCGCCTTGACCGCAGTCGCTGCGAGGTGGACTACCAGTTTGTTCACGGCAAGAAGATCAAGAAAATCCTGGTGGACGACACCATGACCGACCAGCTGGCCCGGGGCCGCCTGGCAGTGGTTTTCGTGAACGAAAGCTATGAAGTTGTACCCGAGGCAGTCGCGCGCAAGATTATGGAGCGAGACGAAGAAGCTGTCCTGGTGCTACACGACCGCAACAGTCAGGTCGACAAGGATGAGGATGACCCCTATGCGGGGTATGAGATTCCGGATGACCTGATGTGGTAAAAGACCCGCGTGGCCCGGTGAATGGAAACTGACAGGCCCGGCACCGCCCCTATAAAGAGGGCGCCAGTTCGGCGCCCTCTTCTTCCACGGTTACCTTCAGATATCACAGCTCGGCAACGCTGAGCGATCTCGACTTGCGTCGTTGATGGTGTAGTCACAGCCGTACTGAGGATCAGCAACGACGGCCGGGTCAAGGACCTCGTCCCCGCCGGGCTTGGGACCACCATTCACCCAGGTCAGCCAGTCAATCAACGCCGTACTGATTTCGCTACCTGTGAAGTCACAGTGGCTCGGCGCCCTGATTGCCCGCTGGACCAGCAGGTCTTCAGATCCATTCTCAATGGCACCCTCACGATAGAGCTGCTGGTGCCTGAATGGCACATAGAAGTCACCCAGGGTATGGAGGGTCAGAACTGGCACATCGAAATCACCCTCAACCAGCGGTAGCCAGCGAACGCCATCATCCCTGAGCGGGTTCACCCCTTCGTCAGCGGCATCACGCCTGATAGCTTCATTGAAGCTTGCCTCTTCCGCGGTCATGGTGTCTTCGTCAGTCCAGCGATACTCCCGATTCATATTATCGAAATAGCTCTTGGCGAGTATGCCGTTGATATCACCACCGCGGCCGCCGGTTCCTAGGACAGCACCCTGAAGTCCCGGATTGGGAAATCCGTAATCATAGAATACTGGCCGCTCTCCGCCGGTCAGGTCCATCGCGATTTGCTTTGCCCGCTCACCATTCTGGTTTGCCGGCTCCCAGGTGATATTGCCATTGCCGTCAGTTTCAAACAGGGCCACCAGCATGCTGGGCAATGTCTGCTGATACTCTCCGTCCGGCGTATCGCCGAACCCTGACAACTCCTGCACTACACGGGTGTAATCACCGAGCCACTGGAACTGGTTTTGCTCAGCCTGGCAGAAAGGCAACGCGCCCTGATAATCGACCTTATAGGCCGTACGTTCCATGTTCTCACGATCAACCGCAGCGGCAGCTGTGTGCCCCCCGAGGGAGTAGCCGGAGATGAGAACCTGCTGAGGACTGTCGTAAGCTTCACCAAAGTCAGCCTCGATATAGTCCATGACTTCCAACGCGAGCTTATTGGTGTCCTCTATCCCCGCACGTACATCATAGTAGTTGGCCGAATAGGAAGAGGCCGCCCAGGCGTACCCCGCGCCCAGCACAGTGGCCCGCCAGGCAGCGTCCGGTACTGAAACGGCAAGTTCAGCGCCTTCCCCGCGATAGCCATGGGTATACATGATCAGGCCACCGTTCCAGTTGTCTGGCATTTCGGCAGCATAGACTGCAGGGCCTTGAACACCTTCGTAGATGCCATAGTAGGCTGAAGCTGATCCTGACGCCTCAAACGAGATATCAGATGCGGGCGTAAAAGTACGGGTATCGTGTACCCGCGATACTTCTGGTTCGCTACCCTCGTCGTCACTCCCACTGCTGCTATCACCGCAGCCTGTCAGCATCAGTGCGCTCAGAGTGGCGGCTGTAATGGCGATACCGAGTTTGTTTTTTTTCAAGATAACCTCCGGGGTTCGTTGTTTTTATAGCGGCCAGCATACGATTCCGCATAGTGAAATATAGTTCTATGCAGGCCCCTGTTATTAAAGGGGAGGAAACTTCGTTCTGCTAATACCTGATAAACACATATTGATGTATTTATGACACTCAAGTTACACAAGGGAGTTTTTGTTTACGACAAGGGTAAGGGGTAACCAAACACAGAAAGGAGGGAAACGAAAAACGCCGCAGCCGGAGGGGGTGCTCCAGACTGCGGCGTTTCGCTTTAAATGGCGCGGCTGGGAGGATTAGGCGGGCCTGCGGCCCTTCCCCTTCGGGGCCGTCGTCGCTTCGCTCCGACGTTCCTCCGTGCGCAGTGCGCACTCCGGTCGAACCTCTATCGGTTCAAATCCTCCCAGTGCACTACGAAAAACGCCGCAGCCGGAGGGGGTGCTCCAGACTGCGGCGTTTAGCTTTAAATGGCGCGGCTGGGAGGATTCGAACCTCCGACCGCCTGGTTCGTAGCCAGGTACTCTATCCAGCTGAGCTACAGCCGCGCAAAACTTTTGGCGAACCTTTACAGGTTCTGATCCCGTCGTACTCCGGAGTTTGTGGTTTGCTCCGGGTTCACGACGTGACTGTGTAATAAGTGGCGCGGCTGGGAGGATTCGAACCTCCGACCGCCTGGTTCGTAGCCAGGTACTCTATCCAGCTGAGCTACAGCCGCGCAATTACGAAATTTCCGGTCATCCCTGTGACCGCCTGGTTCGTCGCCAGGTGCTTTATCCAGCCGGCCGGCGCTCCGGTGAGCTACAGCCGCGCATCAGACTTTTCTGGTGGTCGATTGCTACGCCGACCGGTTGCCTTTATCCCTTCATTCTCTATAGAAGAAATGGCGGAGAGGGAGGGATTCGAACCCTCGGTACGATTGCTCGTACGGTTCCTTAGCAGGGAACTGGTTTCAGCCACTCACCCACCTCTCCGTGACAACGGCGCGTATACTACCATAATTTTTCTGTTTTCATAGGGTTGACAAGGATTTTTTCTGACTCGTTTGATCCGCCGCCGTTACACCAACAAAAAACCGCCACACCCGGGGGTCGCAGCGGTCTTCTGATCAGCCTAGCCCCTGCAAACAGGGCGCCAGCCTTAGCTCAGTGATTACCCGGCTCAGGACCATCTTCCGGCTCACCCTTCTCACTTTGGATGCGCTGGTAGATTTCCTCACGGTGAACCGCCACTTCCTTCGGGGCGTTTACACCAATACGTACCTGGTTACCTTTTACACCCAGGACGGTCACGGTGACTTCGTCACCGACCATCAGGGTTTCGCCAACACGGCGGGTCAAGATCAACATGTCCTTTACTCCCTATTCCAGAGCTACCTGTTCCGACTTGAACAATTAGTTATAACTTTATACCGGGAATACCAAACCGGAAAGTCGAATAATCCCCTACAGGCACTATGTGACGACCCCGAGTCGATTTGGTTCCCGTTTTGTGGCGAGACCCTGGCGGACCGACCTGTTTATCCGCCGTTTCAGGCCTCTGTCTCGGCCTTATGCAAGTCAAACGCACTGTGAAGCGCCCTGACTGCCAGCTCAAGATACTTTTCATCGATCACCACCGATACCTTGATTTCAGAGGTGGAGATCATACGAATATTGATGCCTTCGTTGGAGAGCGCCTCAAACATACGAGTCGCCACCCCGGCATGGGAGCGCATACCAACACCGACAATACTCACCTTGGCGATCGCGTCGTCACCATTCACTTCACGGGCGCCCAGCTCGTTCGCCAATTGATCCAGGATCGCCCGGGTGCGACGGAGATCATTGCGATGCACAGTGAAGGTGAAGTCTGTCTGGTTATCCGCGCCGACGTTCTGGACAATCATGTCCACTTCGATGTTCGCTTCGCTTACCGGTTTCAATATACGCAGCGCTACACCCGGTGTATCAGGCACACCGGCAATGGTCAGCTTGGCTTCGTCTCGGTTAAAGGCAATTCCGGAAACAACCGGTTGTTCCATGGCGTTATCATCCTCAAAGGTAATCAGGGTGCCCTCGCCTTCCTCAAAGGAGGATAGCACCCGCAACGGAACATTGTACTTGCCGGCGAATTCGACGGCCCGTATCTGCAGAACCTTGGAGCCAAGGCTCGCCATTTCAAGCATTTCTTCAAAGGTAATACGATCAAGGCGGCGCGCTGAGTCCACGACCCGCGGGTCGGTGGTGTATACCCCATCTACGTCTGTATAGATCTGGCACTCATCCGCTTTCAAGGCAGCCGCCAGGGCCACAGCGGTAGTATCGGAACCGCCACGCCCCAGGGTGGTGATATTGCCGTTCTCGTCCACACCCTGGAATCCGGCGACCACAACCACCCGACCTTTGTCCAGGTCACCCCGCATGTTGTGCTCGTCGATTTCCTGGATTCGCGCCTTGGTATGAGAACTGTCGGTGCGGATACGGACCTGGGCTCCGGTATAGGAGCGCGCATCACAGCCCCGCTTCTGAAGCGCCATCGACAGCAACGCAATGGTTACCTGTTCGCCGGTGGACACAAGAACGTCCATCTCCCGGGGCGTAGGTGATTCCATAATATCGTTCGCAAGGGCGATCAGGCGGTTGGTCTCACCACTCATGGCGGAAACCACAACGACGACATCATGCCCCTGTTCGCGGAACCGGCACACCTTCTCCGCGACGGCTTCTATCCGGTCGGTGGAGCCGACGGACGTACCTCCGAATTTCTGAACCAGCAGTGCCATGATCTTCCCAAATTTCCTGGCGGGGCACCTGTCGTACCCCGGGGGGATAACCAGTAACCTGCCAGCCCAATCCGGTGGCAGGTCTTCCCAAAACAGACACCGGGCACCACAAGGGGTGCCCGGCCGAAAAATCGCGAAATTATACCTCTACTTCACCGGCAGATGACAGTAGCCTAAATGCACTTACTGTGTCGGGTTCACCCGGCCTTTTCTGCAACCCAGCCAGCAACACCCTGCAGCGCTTCGGGCAAGGCCGCCACATCGCTGCCTCCTCCCTGGGCCATGTCTGGACGCCCGCCGCCCTTGCCACCGACCTGGGCGGCAAGGTGTTTCATCAGGTCCCCGGCCTTGACCCGGCCAGTTGCCGACTTGGTCACCCCCGCAACGAGGGTAATCTTTCCATCTTCCACACTGGCCAGTACTACCACACCCTCACCCAGCTTGTTCTTGAGCTGGTCGGCGGTGTCCATCAGTGACTTGCGGTCGGCTCCGTCCAGTTGGGCTGCCACCACCTTGAGCCCCGCCACATCAACAGCTGAGCCGGCCAGGTCAGCTCCGGCAGAGCTGGCCAGCTTGCCCTTGAGCTGCTCCACTTCCTTTTCCAGCTGGCGGCTGCGGTCCAGGACACCCTGCACCTTCTCGACCACAGAGTCCCTTGTGCCACGCACCATTTTTGCCACCCGGTCGAGGGTACTTTCCGTCTCGGTCACCCAGCGCAGGGCACCGAACCCGGTGACGGCCTCAATACGGCGCACCCCGGCGGAGATACCGCTTTCGGAGGTAATCCGGAACAAGCCAATATCACCGGTACGGGCTACGTGGGTGCCCCCGCACAGCTCGACGGAATAGTCATCCGCCCCCATGCTGAGTACCCGCACCGTGTCGCCGTACTTTTCTCCGAACAGGGCAATGGCGCCCTTTTCCTTTGCGCTATCCATATCCATCAGGTCCGTCTGGACCGGGTGGTTGGACAGGATCTGTTCGTTGACCTGGCGCTCGATCTCGCGGAGCTGCTCCGACGTCACCGGCTCGAAATGGGAGAAGTCGAACCGCAACTTGTCCGGGTCCACCAGTGAACCTTTCTGGCTCACATGCTCACCCAGAACATTACGCAGTGCGGCATGCATCAGGTGGGTAGCGGAATGGTTCTTCATGGTGTTTTCCCGGCGCTGGTGGTCGATGCGGGCATCCACCTCCAGGCCTGCGAAGAACTCTCCTTCCACAACGGTGCCGATATGCAGGTGGTTGTCACCATCCTTGCGGGTATCGTTTACCTGGAAGCGACCGCCACTCCAGGTCAGCAGCCCGGTATCACCCACCTGGCCACCGGATTCGGCATAGAACGGCGTGCGCTCAAGCACGACCACAGCCTCATCACCGGCTTCGGCTGCCTTCTCCTCGCCATCCACCAGTATGGTCCGGATGCTGGAGTGACCATCGATGCACTCATAGCCGGTGAACTCTGTGCTACCTTCGATGTGAATTCCGGCAGCGTTGTAATCGATGCCGAATTTGCTGGCCGCCCGGGCACGCTCCCGCTGCTGCTCCATGGCTTTTTCGTATCCCTCATAATCCAGGGTCAGGCCACGCTCGCGGGCGATGTCGTTGGTCAGGTCCACCGGGAAACCGTAGGTGTCATAGAGGGTAAAGATGGTTTCGCCAGGAATTTCGGTGCCCTTCAGGTCCGCTATATCCTGCTCCAGCAGCCGCAGTCCCTTGTCCAGGGTCTTGGCGAACTGCTCCTCTTCTTGCAGCAGCACCTTTTCAATCTGCTTCTGGCTGCTGCGCAACTGCGGATAGGCCTCGCCCATCAGTGATACCAGCGCATCCACCAGTTTGTAGAAGAAGGGTTGGGTCGCACCCAGCTTGTTACCGTGGCGGGCCGCGCGGCGAATTATGCGCCGCAGAACGAATCCACGACCCTCGTTGGAAGGCATGACCCCATCGGCGATCAGGAAGGCACAGGAGCGAATATGGTCAGCCACTACCCTCAGGGAGGCCTCCGTAGTCGCGGCTCCGCCGAGCACTTCCGAGGCGGCCTTCAGCAGGTCCTGGAACAGGTCAATCTCGTAGTTGCTGTGCACGCCCTGCAATACGGCAGTAATTCGCTCAAGCCCCATGCCGGTATCCACGGAGGGCTTGGGCAACGGCAGCATGTCGCAGTTGGCCTGGCGGTTGTACTGCATGAAAACCACGTTCCAGATTTCAATGTAGCGGTCGCCGTCTTCTTCAGGACTACCGGGGGGGCCGCCGGCGACGTCAGGACCGTGGTCATAGAAGATTTCAGTACAGGGACCACAGGGACCGGTGTCACCCATCTGCCAGAAGTTGTCAGAGGCGTAGCGGGCACCTTTGTTATCGCCAATGCGGACAATGCGGTCCGCGGGCACGCCGATTTCCTTGTTCCAGATATCGTAGGCTTCGTCGTCGTCTGCGTACACGGTGACCCAGAGCTTTTCAGTCGGCAACTTGAGCCACTGGTCACCGGTCAGGAAGGTCCAGGCGAAATTGATGGCTTCACGCTTGAAATAATCGCCAAAGCTGAAGTTGCCCAGCATCTCGAAGAAGGTGTGGTGACGGGCGGTGTAACCGACATTTTCGAGGTCATTATGCTTACCGCCAGCGCGCACGCATTTCTGGGAAGATGTGGCACGGACATAGTCCCGCTGTTCGCGGCCAAGGAATACATCCTTGAACTGGTTCATACCCGCATTGGTGAACAACAGGGTGGGATCATCATGGGGTACCAGCGAACTGCTCGGTACGATGGTGTGCCCCTGCTGCTCGAAATACTTGAGAAACGCCTGACGCAACTCTGCGGTTTTCATAGACCTTTGATACCTTTCCAGAAACCCGCCGAAGAAGGCGGCGGGTCCACGATTGAAGTCGGATACTTACATGCGTGTGCAAATCGGCTACTCTAGCACACGCTGAAAATCAGGAAAAACGTACAACCCGCCCAGGAGACCCCATGCCGCGACGCTTTCACGACGCCGAGGAACTCTTTCCGCCCGCCACTGCGCTGAAGCGTGCCCTTGCCATTATCTACGACGGCCTGATCAGTATTGCGGTGCTATTGGTCGCCACATGGCTCTATACCATGCTCGCCGGCTGGCTGACTGGTTGGGACAAGTACGAACAAATGGCTGAAGCAGGCGAACTGTCCGGCGATCCCGGGCTGACCTTTGTCCTGTTCCTGGTGCTCTACCTGTTCTTTGCCTACTTCTGGACCCGTATTGGTCAAACCCTCGGCATGCAGGTGTGGCGCATCCGCATCGAGAACCTGGACGGCACATCCGTCAGCTGGACCCAGGCCCTGCTCCGTTATGGCACCGCCGCTGTGGCCATCTTTATCGCCCTGGTGGCCGGTTATTACCTTGGCCCGGTTACCCTTTTCCTGACAGTACCGTTAATTGTCGCGCTCTTCTCTCCCATCAACGGCCTTTCCGTGACAGACCGGGTTTCCGGCAGCGTGGTTGTCCACGTGCCCAAGGAGGTCCGCAAGCAGGCCTGAGCCTGCTGCGCCTCCCCTTACCCTGCGCGGCGCATCAGCCAGGCACCAATAAGCCCGTTGATCACGATGGGGACCAGGATGGCCAGCACCGGGTTGAAGCCGAACACCACGCTCATGGGCCCCAGCAGGTCCTGCATGTACTTGAACAGCAGCCCTACAATAAGACCAGTGAAGACCCGGAACCCCATTGTCACGGACCTGAGCGGACCGAAGATGAACGAGATCGCCACGATCACCATCACCGCGGTACCCACTGGCATCAGCACTTTCTTCCAGAACGCCAGCCAGTATTGCGCGGAAGTCAGCCCCTGCTGATCCAGGTAGCGGGCGTAGGTATACAGACCGGTCAGCGGCAAGTTCTCTGGCTTCACCACCAAAACACTCAGTACGTCGGGCGTCAGTCCACTCTCCCACCGCTCTTCCGTACTGACCTCTCGTTCGGTACCTTCCCGTGATATCCGTGTCCGCCTGATATCCTGCAACAGCCAGTGATCACCCTGGAACGTCGCGGTGCGAGCAAAGCTCGCGGACGCGAGCCAGCGGTCGTCATCCATTCTGAACAGGGCCACGCCCTGGAGGTTGCCGTCAGGCGTGACCGCATTAAGGTGTATAAAGGTGTCCCCTTCTCGGTGCCAGACCCCCTCGGCATTCGCAATATTGCCGTCGCCACCCCGGGCAACGGCCTTCTGGCTCTGGGCCAGCCGCTCGGCGGGCGGAGCCACGTACTCACCAATAACCAGCCCGATCAGTACCACCACCAGGGCCGGTTTCATCGAGGACCAGACGATACGGCGAATGGACACACCGGCTGCCCGGATAACGGTGAGTTCCGACGAACTGGCCATGGCCCCAAGACCCACCAGGCACCCCATAAAGGCCCCCAGCGGAAGGTAATCGTAGATTCGGCGGGGCAGGGTCAACAGCATAAACAAGGCTGCCTCCAGCGCCTGGTAATCCGCCCGCACGTCTTCCAGCTCCGCGATGTAACCAAACACCACATCCAGCGACAACACTACCATCATGACCAGGAAGATGGCGCCGCCGACATTGCCCATGATGTAGCGATCAAGTATCCGCACGGACACCCCCCTCGCGCTCGAGCCGACGTTTGCGTCCCCAGGCGGGACCAAATTGCAGCCACAGGCCAAGACCAAGGAACAACAGGTGCACCCAGGCCATACCGATCCACTCCGGCACACGACCAGAGGCCAGTGCGTCCCGGGCGACAATCAGCAGACCGAGGTACAGGATGTAAATCATCATGGCCGGCAGCAGATGGAAAAAGCGACCCTGGCGCGGATTCACCCGACTGAGCCGGACCGCCAGCAGGGTCACGACCGGCACAATCAGCGGTAACGAGAAGCGCCAGTGCAGCAGTGCCCGCAGCTCAGGGTCGTCCGAGCGCATCAGCGCCAGGGTCGACATACCCTCCTCGTCCTCACTGCCCAGGACCGCCGATTCAGCGACCTTCAGGCCATAGGCCTCAAACTCGGTAACGTCGTAGTCCAGCTCACCGGGCAATCCCTGGAAGCGGGCCCCCTGCTCAAGCACCAGGAAACGGCTGCCTGTGTCGTCGTCAATAAACTGCGAGCCTTCTTCCGCCACCACCAGGCTCAGGGACTGGTCAGCCTCGGAATACTCGGCCATGAAAACCCCCTGCAGCCTTAGCTTGTCGTCACTGAGGGACTCGGTGTAGGTAACGCGCCCCCCCGACTCCAGGCTCTGGAAGCGCCCCGGGGCCAGCATTTCGAATTCCGTCGCCTGGCTCTGCTCGTCAAAGATGCGCTCGACGTTCTTCATGCCCCAGGGCGTAATCCACAGGCTCATGGCACCGACCAGAAGCATCACCACAAAGCCGGCGATCAGCGTATGCCCGAGCACCTGGCGGTCGCTGACCCCGCAAGCAAACAGAACGGTCATTTCGCTTTCGAGGTACATACGGCCGTAGGCCAGCAGGATGCCAATAAAAAAGCCCAGCGGCAGGATCAGTTCCAGGAAGCCGGGAAAGCGGTAGGCCATGATGGCAAACAGCACATCACCGGACAATTCACCGGCGGCAGCTTCTGCCAGGTACTTGATAAAGCGCCCGCTCATGAACACCAGCAACAACACGCCGGAAACGGCGGCCATGGTGGTCAGGGTCTGGCGGGTCAGATAACGAAAGATGATACTCAAGAACGGCCTCTCAGGGCTTGCAGGGCTAGTGTCCCGTCTGATGCGCGCTATTCTATGGAACCTCGCTTCCAAATGACAGGGTACGGCACAGATTCCGGCGGCCCCGCGCAGCCGCGCGAATTGCAGCTACCCGCTTGATAAATCGGCACCAGACCCCGATGCTATAAGCATTGATTCAATCCCGGTGCCTCCGGCACCTGCCAATGACACTCAGGAGTTGCCATGAATTTCACGCTCAGCAGCAAAGCCCTCAGCAGTTCCAGAACCGATTGCCTGGTCGTGGCCGTCCCCGAAAAAGGCGACTGGCCGGCCAGCACCACCCAGGCAGACGAGGCCCTGGGAGGGCAACTGAAGGCCCTGCAAAAGAACGGCGACCTGACTGGCAAGGCCGGCTCCACCCTGATGCTTCCGGTGAACGACGCCCCCTGGAGCCGGGTGCTGGTGGTTGGCACCGGCGCTGACAAGGACCGCAAGCCTGCGGATTACCGCAAGGCGCTGATTGCCATGGCCACGGTGTTGAAAGATGGCGCCGCCAGGAATGCTGTCATCGCCCTTGCTGATACACCACTCAATGGTGACGACGCAGTGACCTCCGAAGCCAGCAAGCTCCGCCTGATCGGGCGCACCCTGGAAGAACAGCTCTACGCCTTCACCGGCTTCAAGAGTGAGCAGCCGGCCAAGCGCAAGCTGGCAAAGGTCACCGTTGTCGCCTCCGGCGCCGGCAAAGCCCTCAAGGATGCCTTCAACCTCGGCCTGGCCACCGGCCGCGGCATGAACTTCACCCGCGACCTGGGCAACACCCCGCCCAACGTCTGTCACCCCACCTGGCTGGCCGAAAGGGCGCAGCAGCTTGCCAAGGAACACGACGTTATCAAGACCGAGGTGCTGGACGAAAAGCAGATGAAGAAGCTGGGCATGAACAGCCTGCTGTCTGTTTCCGCCGGCAGCGCCCAGCCCGCCCGCCTGATCGTCATGGAATACAAGGGCGGCAAGTCAAAGGACAAGCCCTACGTGCTCGTGGGCAAGGGCATCACCTTCGATACTGGCGGCATCAGCCTCAAGCCGGGCGAAGGGATGGACGAGATGAAGTACGATATGGGTGGCGCCGCAGCCGTCTTCGGCACCATGCAGGCCATCGCTGAATCAAAGCCGAAAATCAACGTGGTGGCCGTTGTCGCCGCCGCCGAGAACATGCCCAGCGGCACCGCCACCCGCCCGGGTGACATCGTTACCTCCATGTCCGGCCAGACCATTGAGATCCTGAACACCGACGCCGAAGGCCGCCTGGTGCTGTGCGATGCCCTCACCTATGTAAAGAAGTACAACCCGGAAGTGGTGGTGGACATGGCCACCCTGACTGGCGCCTGCATCATCGCCCTGGGCCACCATGCCACCGGGTTGCTGTCCAACAACGACGAACTGGCTGACGACCTCCTGGCCGCTGGCGAACGGGCAGGTGACCGGGCCTGGCGCCTGCCCCTGTGGGACGAATACCAGAGCCAGCTGGACAGCAACTTCGCCGATATGCAGAACATCGGCGGCCGTCCGGCAGGCACCATCACAGCGGCCTGTTTCCTGTCACGGTTTGCGAAGGAATACCGCTGGGCACACCTGGACATCGCCGGCACCGCCTGGAACTCCGGCAAGGCCAAAGGTGCTACCGGGCGGCCCGTTCCCCTGCTGATGGATTACCTGATGTCCCATGCCGGAAAGTAACGGCGCAGCCCCCCGCCCCGAAGCGGGTCAGGCCAGGTCCTACTGGTTCCATATCCTGGCCGGGGCCACACCAGCGGACCGCAATCTCCACGCGGTCCGCCTGGTGGACAAGGCCTGGCAGCAGGGTGACAGGGTGTGCGTCGTTTGCGACCAGCACAATCAGGCCGAGGAACTGGACGACCTGTTGTGGACGTTCATGCCGGACGCGTTTATTCCCCACAGCATCGTTCCGGACGCCACCACCCGGTGTTCGGACCCGGTGGGTATCTTGCTCTGTGAGCCGGCGGCGGATGACTGGGACACGGTGGTGATTCTGTCATCGAAGCTGCCTGCGGACGCTGACCGTTTCAAACGCCTGGCCCTGGTGGCCCACAACGACCCCGAGGTTCTGAATAGTGCCCGGTCCCACTTCCGGCAACTGAGAACCCTGGGGATTGAGCCGAAGGTACATGATCAGCGGAAGAGCCGGCGATAACGCAGCGGCTTACCCTGTTCCAGGTGCCCGGGCGGGCGGACCCTCGAAAACTTCGGCCTTGCACTCAGCCCTTGAACCAGGCGTCTAAGTTCGCTGCATCCCCCACGACAATGTATAATCAGACGCTCTCATTTTCCCTTGCGAATCAACCAAACGGTCACCAGCAGATCCATGGAAAAAACCTACCAGCCAGAAAACATCGAGCGCCAGTGGTACGAAAACTGGGAAGCCAAGGGGTATTTTCGCCCCAGTGGCGAAGGACAGTCCTACAGCATTGCCATCCCGCCACCCAACGTGACCGGCAGCCTGCACATGGGCCACGCCTTCCAGCACACCATCATGGATACCCTCACCCGCTTCAAGCGCATGCAGGGCCGCAATACCCTCTGGACCGTGGGTACCGACCACGCCGGCATTGCCACACAGATGGTGGTGGAGCGCAAACTGGCCAATGACGAAGGCAAGACCCGCCACGATCTGGGCCGGGAAGAGTTTATCAAGCGCATCTGGGAGTGGAAGGAACAGTCCGGCGGCACCATCACCGGCCAGATGCGCCGACTGGGCAACTCCGTGGACTGGAGCAACGAACGCTTCACCATGGACGACGGCTTCTACAAGGCCGTGCAGGAAGTGTTCATCCGCCTGTTCGATGATGGCCTGGTGTACCGGGGCAAGCGGCTGGTCAACTGGGATCCGAAGCTGCACACCGCCATCTCCGACCTGGAGGTGGAAAACAAGGAAGAGAAGGGTTACTTCTGGCACCTGCGTTACCCGCTGGCTGACGGCGAGCAGACCAAAGAAGGCAAGGACTACCTGGTGGTGGCCACCACCCGACCGGAAACCTTGCTGGGGGACACCGCCGTAGCGGTCCACCCGGACGATGAGCGCTACCAGCACCTGGTGGGCAAGCACGTGATGCTGCCGCTGGCAAATCGCCGCATTCCGATTGTCGCTGATCACCATGCAGACCCGGAGAAAGGTTCCGGTTGCGTAAAGATCACCCCGGCCCATGACTTCAACGACTATGCCGTGGGCAAGCGCAACGACCTGCCCATGATCAACGTCATGACCGAGGACGCGAACATCCGGGCCGTGGCGGAGGTATTCAATGCCGATGGCACCGAGAACACCGACCTCGACGGCACCATGCCGGAGGCCTATGCGGGCCTGACCCGGGAAGACGCCCGTAAGCAGGTTGTGGCTGACATGGACACTGCCGGACTGTTGCACCAGGTGGAAGACCATGTGCTGAGCGTACCCCGGGGTGACCGTTCCGGCCTGATCATCGAGCCGATGCTGACAGATCAATGGTTCGTGGACGCCAAGACCCTGGCCAAACCTGCCATAGAAGCGGTGGAAGACGGCCGCATCCAGTTCGTACCCAAGCAGTACGAGAACATGTATTTCGCCTGGATGCGGGATATCCAGGAGTGGTGCATCTCCCGTCAGCTGTGGTGGGGGCACCGGATTCCAGCCTGGTACGATGCCGAGGGCAACATCTATGTAGGCCGGGACGAGGCCGATGTGCGCCAGAAGTACAGCCTGGCAGCGGACCTGGAGCTGAGCCAGGACGAGGACGTGCTGGACACCTGGTTCAGCTCCGCCCTGTGGACCTTCGGCACCCTGGGCTGGCCGGAGATTACCGAGCGCCTGAAGCACTTCCACCCGACCGATGTCCTGGTCACCGGCTTCGACATCATCTTCTTCTGGGTAGCCCGCATGATCATGATGACCATGCACTTCATGAAAGATGAAGACGGCACCCCCCAGGTTCCCTTCAAAACCGTCTATGTCACTGGCCTGATCCGGGATGAGCACGGCGACAAGATGTCCAAGTCCAAGGGCAACGTGATCGACCCCCTGGACATGATCGACGGCATCGGGCTGGACACCCTGCTGGAAAAGCGCACTGGCAACCTGATGCAGCCGAAGCTCGCCGAGAAGATCGCCAAGCGCACCAGGAAGGAATTCCCCGAGGGCATCACCGCCCACGGTACCGATGCCTTGCGCTTCACCCTGGCAGCGATGGCCACTACCGGCCGTGACATCAACTGGGACATGAAGCGTCTGGAAGGCTACCGCAACTTCTGCAACAAGCTGTGGAACGCGGCGCGCTATGTTCTGATGAATACCGAGGGTGAGGACTGCGGTGTCAACGATGAAAAAGTGGACCTGTCGCTCGCGGACCGCTGGATCATCAGTGAGCTGCAGCATTGCGAAAGCGAAGTAATTCGCCACCTGGACCAGTACCGCTTCGACCTGGCCGCCTATGCCCTGTACGAGTTCATCTGGAACGAGTACTGCGACTGGTACCTGGAACTGTCCAAGCCAGTGCTGAACGACGACAATGCCAGCGTGGAGGCCAAGCGTGGCACTCGCCGCACACTGGTGCGGGTACTGGAAGCCGTTTTGCGCCTGGCGCACCCGATGATGCCGTACATCACCGAGGAAATCTGGCAGCGTATTGCGCCCCTGGCCGGCAAGGGTGGCGACAGCATCATGCTGCAGCCCTTCCCGGAGCCGGATACCAGCAAGCAGGACGCCGACGTTGCCACGGATATCGAGTGGGTGAAGGGTGTTATCGTTGCCGTACGTAACATTCGCGGCGAAATGAATATTTCGCCCGCCAAACAGATTCCGGTACTGCTGCGCGGCAACGAGGGCGAAGACCAGCGCCGTATGGACCAGAACCGTCAGTTCCTGATGTCCCTGGCCAAGCTGGAGAAGTTGGAATGGTTCGAGGGCGACAAGGCCCCCATGTCTGCCACCCAGCTGGTGGGCGAAATGGAAGTACTGGTACCCATGGCTGGGCTGATCGACAAGGAAGCCGAACTCAAGCGCCTGGACAAGGAGCTGGAACGCCTGGAGAAGGAAATCGGCCGCCTGGAAGGCAAGCTGGGCAACGACAAGTTCACCGCCAAGGCCCCCGCCGAGGTGGTGGAAAAGGAGAAGGAAAAACTCCGGGATGCCCAGGGCAGCCAGAAGCGTCTGAGCGAACAGCGCGCCGAAATCGAGGCCATGTAAGTGAACTCGCAGCGGTCTCCCAGACCGTCAGCGTCCGAGCCCGAGGGCGGCGGCATTGCCATCCTCGGCGCCGGGGCACTGGGAAGGCTTTGGGCTGCCTGCCTGCCGCCAGCCGCTTCGGGCTTTGTGCCCAGGAACCCCTCTGCGCTGTCCTCGTTCAGACTCCACTACCATTTCCAGGACAGCGAAGACCGTGAGCACGCCGTTACCCGCCCCTGGCTGACCACGTTGTCTGATGTATCACTCTTGCTGGTTACCACCAAGGCAGGAGATACCCTCGAGGCCCTCGGGCAGGTTATCGGGCGTGTTCCTGAATCCTGCCCGGTGGTGCTGTTCCAGAATGGCCTTGGCAGCCAACAGGCTGTCGCGGCGCGATGGCCGGCACGACCGATACTGGCCGCCAGCACCACCGAAGCCGCCAATCGCCCGGTGTCCGACCAGGTGGTGCACGCCGCCCGCGGGTATACCTGGATCGGCGCGCTGACAGAGCCCGCCACAAACCTCGTTACCGGCATCATTCGCCAGCTGTCACCGTCAGGGCTCGATGTAAGGGGTGAAGAGCGCATCCTTGAGCGTTTGTGGGGCAAGCTCGCCATCAACGCCGGCATCAATCCCTTTACCGCGCTGCTGGACTGCCCCAATGGTAAAATCCTGGAGTCCCCGCTGTTCCTGGACTCTATCAATGCCTTGTGCGAGGAACTGGCAAACCTGATCACCGCCGAGGGGCTGCCCCCCCACTCGCCCCGGGAACTTCGGGACGACATCGAACGGGTCGCCCGGAACACCGCCGCCAATACCTCCTCCATGCGGGGCGATGTGCAGAATGGCCGCGTCACAGAAATCGACTACATCAACGGCTACGTTGCCAGCCGGTCCCGGGAACTGGGGCTGGACGCACCAGTGAACCAGATGCTCACTGACCGAGTAAAAGAGCTGGTACCGCATTCTGGTGTCCCGGACACCAGCAACTGACCAAGCCGGAGAAACTCTCATGGGCAACCGACTTTCAAAGATCTACACGCGCACCGGGGACGATGGCTCCACCGGCCTGGCCGACGGCAACCGTATTGCCAAGAACGCACGGCGGGTGGAAGCCATGGGTACCGCCGATGAGCTTAACTGCCATATTGGTGTGTTGATTGAGCAACTCGCAGACGAGGCAGAAATCGCCGCTGCCATGGGACGAATCCAGCATCACCTGTTTGACCTGGGGGGCGAATTTGCCATTCCCGGTAGCAACGTGATCAATGAACAGCACATTCAATGGCTGGAGGAAACGCTGGACCAGTTCAACGCCGACCTGCCGCCGCTGAAGAACTTTATACTGCCGGGTGGTACACCAGCGGCTGCTCAATGCCACATGGCCCGGGCTGTTTGCCGCCGGGCAGAGCGAGTGGTTGTGGCACTGGGTCAAGAAGACTCCATCAACCCGGACTCCCGCCACTACCTCAACCGTTTGTCAGACCTGCTGTTCGTGGTGGCCCGGGTGTTGGCCCGTCGCAATGGCGGCGAAGAAGTGCTGTGGGAGCAGCACCGCTCGGCGGTGTGAGCCTCAGCCCGCCAGTAACTGCCGAAAGTACCGCCAGTCAAAGGCCGGGCCCGGGTCGGTCTTGCGGCCCGGGGCGATATTGCTGTGCCCGGTAATCCGGTTGTCGGTGATAGCCGGCCAGGCAGACTGGATTTGACGCGTTACCAAAGCCAGCTGCTGATACTGAGCCTCCGTATAGGGAACCTCGTCGGCCCCTTCCAGCTCGACACCAATGGCGTAATCATTGCACTCTTCCCTGCCACAGAAGACCGAGCGCCCGGCGTGCCAGGCCCGGTCCTGGAAGCGGACAAACTGCAGTAACTCCCCGGCCCGGCGAATTAACAGGTGGGACGAAACGGTCATACCGCCGATCTCCCGGAAGTACGGGTGCGCCGAGACATCCAGGCGGTTGCAGAAGAAATCCTCGATCCACGGCCCACCAAACTGCTCCGGGGGCAGGCTGATGTTATGCACCACCAGCAGAGAGATATCGTTCTCATCCGGCCGCGGGCCGAAATTCGGTGACGGGCACCAGCGTGCGGAGGGCAGGCGACCTGACTGTCGCAAGGGAGAATCAGGGTAAGGGGTTTCGGGTTCAGACACGGCGTTCCTGCAGCGATCGGGGATGTGCCCGAATTGAACCATAAAGGTGGAGCCAGAGCCAGTTGACGGCCCCCTGCCCTGCCGACAACCAGGCCGGGGTCAGTCCCGGCGGTTGTGGCGCAGGTTGTCGATGATGGATTCCAGTGCCCGGTCGAAGATCAGGCCGTCATCCAGCAGCACAACACGCCCTTCAGACAACGCGAGGGCAAGCTCTTCCTGCTGATATTCCGCCACCTTCGCACCGTTGCGGTTTACGAAGATGTATTTGCCAGTGGCACGGATAATGGCTGCCAGTTTACTCCGCAGGCGGCCGTTGTCCCGGGGCATTTCAACCCAGCAGCCAACCCTCAGGCCAGCGGCCTTCTCCAGCCACTGTACGCCGATCTCAGGTGTCTGCTGAGGCGCTGCCTCATTCGTCTGGGTCGCGGCCGGTGACTCCGGTTCGCTGGCAGGTGGAGCGGCCTCGGCCGATGGCGCCGTCGGTTCAGGTTCAGGCTCGGGAGCACCATCAGACCGGGTAGGCTCAACCGCTGGCGTGGATGCCTCAGGCGCAACTGGCGCCTCTGCAACTTCAGTCACAGGCTCGTCAGCCGGTGGGGCCATGTCTTCAACGAGAGCTGTCAGCTCGTCCGCCAGCCCTGCTGGCAGCGCATCTGTCACGGTCGCCTCGGAACGACGGGTGACCAGTCCCTGCAGCACGTCCACGTGGGCCAGCTCCAGGTCGCGGATCGCCGCGTCGATGGCAAACGGGTCCCACGATATCTCGTGCAGGCCACTACGCAAGGCATCGGTAATGGACGGAATTGCCTTGAGCAACTCGTCCCGGGTGGACTCATCGACCGGCTCAGGGTCCAGGCTCCAGGCCAGCCGACCGGTCAGCGCCGTTGCCGACTGCCAGGCCTCAGAATCCTCACCTTCCCGCAGGAATACCCATTCAAGGTATTTACGCCAGGGTTCATTGAACAGGCCCAGTGTATTCTCTGGCAGGTCCCGGCCCTGCAGAAGCTCCTCCAGCGTGGCCCGTACCCGCTCCCTGGCGAGTTCCTGGCGGGCGCGGCCTTCTTCCGCGTCCCGCAAGCGTTGCTCTACCAGCTCCCGCCGGCGGCGATCCAGATCCATGAAGTGCTGGAAGTCCTTGAGCACTTCCTCGAACAGACCCACGTTATCGGTATACTCGTTCAGCAACCGCTGAACCACGGCCTCAACCTTATCCCGCAGCGGATCACGCTGATTGTCTGCCCGGGGTGTCCAGCCAATGCCGGCCATGGCCAGCTCATTCAGAAGCTTACGGGCCGGATGGCCGCCACGATTGAAAAAGCTGCGATCCAGCAATGCCACCTTGAGCACCGGAATCTGCAGCCGGCCGATCAACATTTTCATAACAGGTGGCAGCTGACGGTCATCGAGTATGAACTCGAAAAGCATGGCGACCAGGTTGATCACATCACCATCCACCTGGTTCACCGGCAGGCGCTGCTCCGGTCCCTGACTCAGTACCCGGCTGAGCAGTACGGACAGCGGCAGCACCTGGCCGTTTTCACTGGTCATGGCGGAACTCTGTAAGCCACCAAGTCGTTGCATAAGGTCGCCCGTGGCCAGTTCTGATGCAACACCGGGGGGTTGCCCCTGGCTGCCCACAAAGCCATTACCCGGGGCATTGCCCCGATGAAGCAACTCAGCCAGCTCGGAAAAGGTCACGCCGGAATCACCGCCGGAGTGGCCATGCCCCGATGCAGAGCCGGCGGACGGTGCTGATCCGGTAGCGGGGGGCACCGGTCTGCTGACGGATGGCCGACCGGTCCGGCCGACGGCGGGGGCATTTTTGAGATCGGGCAAGACACCCTCTGCCACCAGGAGACGGTTCGCCTCCTGGTACAATACCGCCAGCCGATCAACCAGTAACCGGTCAAACAGCTTGATCACAACAAGGCGCGCCCGGATATCGATGTCAAGGTCTTCACTGGCGCGGCCCAGGCCAGTACAGACCACTTCGGGGCTCAGGGGCATCTGGCGCTCGGCAAGCTCGTGGTGGCCGGAAACATGGGCAATACGGGCACCGAGCAACCTGACCGGCTCCGCGTAGCCGCTCGAAAGCTTGGCAATCAGGCCGTCTATCGCCACCCGTTTCTCCAGTTCGCTGTCGTCCACCAGCGACAGGGTGCCCTGGTCAACCTCTTCCAGGCCCCGACTGCGAGGCATCGGATCGAACTGTCCAATCTCGTTGAAGGCCCGTGTCACCCAGGCCAACATAGTGCTCGCCATGACCTTGCGCCGCAGACGCAATTCCCGCATTGCATCGAAATAGGCAACCTGGTCCTGGTTAGAGCCCGCCCGGTCAGCCATACCGAACAGAACGTCATCGGCACTGTCAAAGAACTCTGACAGGATCCTGGACAGGGATCGTACAGAGGCGTCCCGCAGACGAATGAGGGCGGCGGGCAACTGCACCTCCGTACGCGATCCCTGCGCACCTCTGAGATTCACTACCTTTCGTTCCTGCGCCATGACATCAGGCCCCATTTAACATTTATTAACAGTCATTGGCTATCATAGGCCTTCCCTCTGTCAATATGTGTCAGCTTTTGTCACCAATTGTGAACCGCGGAACCCGGTCACATTTCCAGCACTTTCACGGGTCATTTACGCATCTGGGGTAATCTACCTGGTCGCTTTTCGGCACAGTCTGACGTAAAACGTCACCCCAGGATCGATACTGAGCCCATTCCGGCATTTTCCGTAACCGCCCCGTGAAGCTACAATCACCGGCCTGACCCATACTGACCGGAAGATCCATCCATGGCCCCGCTATCCGCTGAAATGAACGAACTGTTACGCCAATCCCGAATCGAGTCTGTCGCCATCAGTCTGCGGGAAGACATCGGCAATGGTGATATCACCGCTTCGCTGATTCCCGCAGACCGACATGGCGAGGCCCTTGTTATTACCCGCGTGCCTGCCACCATCGCCGGACAGGCCTGGGTAGACGAAGTATTCCGCCAGGTGGATCCCCGTGTGCAGCTACGGTGGGAGGTCAAAGATGGCGAGCAGGTTGAGGCAAACACGGTGCTGTTCACCTGTGAAGGACCGGCCAGGAGCCTGCTGACCGCTGAGCGGGCAGCCCTTAACTGGCTTCAGACCTTGTCTGGCGTCGCTTCACGCTGCCGGGAGTTTGCCGACCGGGTGTCCCATACCGGGGTAAAGCTCCTGGATACCCGTAAGACCCTGCCCGGATTGCGCCTGGCAGAAAAGTACGCGGTCACCTGCGGCGGCTGCTTTAACCACCGTATTGGCCTGTGGGACGCCTTCCTGATCAAGGAGAACCACATTGCTGCCTGCGGCTCCATTGCGGCAGCCGTCAGCCAGGCCCGGCAGGTTGCACCGGGACGGCCTGTGGAAGTGGAAACCGAAAACATGAACGAACTGCAACAGGCACTGGACGCCGGAGCCGATATCATCATGCTGGATGAGTTCAGTCTGGATGACATGGTAAGGGCCGTCCGCACGGTAGACGGCGCCTGTCGGCTAGAGGCCTCCGGCGGCGTTAACGAGGACACGCTGGTCACCATTGCGGAAACCGGTGTCGATTATATCTCGATCGGTACTTTAACCAAGGACGTGCAGGCGACTGACCTTTCCATGCGACTGCAGGTAGATAACAGCCCCGCCCCGGGCTGACCCCGACACGCAGGGACGCACCGGGCCGGCGCAGCAACGCCCGTTAAAGGCAGGGATTTGTGGAACAACGACAACGCAACGAAACCCGCGAGCGATGGCTGGCCATCTTCGCGGACAGCATGGCCAGCCTGGTGATCCTGGCACTGGCCCTCAGCCCGCTGCTCTTGCTGACGGCGCCAGAGGTACCCCTTGGCCACGAATCCATGATCAGCTTTTTCGGATCTGCAGGACCAGCCATGCTGGTACTGGCCGGCACGTTTGTCTATGTACGCGACCTGCTGCGGGAACGCCGGCGCATCGAGTCCCGGCTGGAAGACGTGGTAGAAGAACGCACCCGTGAACTGCAGGCCATAAACCAGGAACTCCGGGACGAGATCTTCGTGCGCCAGCAGGCCGAGCGCTCGTTCCGCCGCTCATCCCGCCATTTTCGCGCCCTTTTCGATACCGCTGCCTCGCCGATTATCCTCATCGACGCCTCATTTTGCATCCGCCAGTGGAATACATCGGCCGAGGCCCTGTTCGGCTACAGCCGCGACGAAGCTGTCGGACGCAACCTGATCGAGACCTTCATACCAGAGGTCTACCAGGATGAAATGAGCTGGAAAATCCTGAAGACGCTCGGCGCGGGGCAACTGCAGGAAACCCTGGAAACCGGCATCCAGGGTTACGACGGCACCGACCACATTGTGCTATGGAACCTGAACCTGCTGCAGGATGAGGAGGACGAACAGAGCCAGTTGATCCTGATCGGTCAGAATATCTCTGAGATCCGGCGAACCCAGGACCAGCTTCACTACCTTGCCCACTTCGATGTACTGACCGACACCGCCAACAGGCGCCTGTTTGAAGACCGCTGCCGCCGCGCCCTGGCCAGTGCCAGCCGCCATGGGCACCACTGCGCCCTGATTGCCCTGGACGTTGATCACTTCAAACGTATCAACGATACCCTGGGACACGACGCCGGTGACACCCTGTTGAAAGCCCTGTCGCAACGACTGAAAGGCAGCGTGCGGGAAGAAGATACCATCGCCCGGCTGGGCGGTGATGAATTTGCAGTGTTGCTACACCACGTTAGCGGGGCCGAAGGCTGCGAAAAAGTGGCCAGGGGGGTCCTGGACGCAATCACCGAACCGGTTTCAGTACCGGGACACGAGCTGGTTATCACCTCCAGTATCGGCATAGCGCTGGCGCCGGAGGATGGCGACCACTACGAGCAGCTCCTCAAGAACGCTGACATGGCGATGTACCGGGCCAAGAGGGCCGGCCGCAACAATATCCAGTTCTTCAGCAAAGACATGAACCAGGAAATGCAACGGCTGATGACCCTGGAGCAGGAACTGCGTGCCGGCATTCGCGCCGGTGAACTGCAACTGCATTACCAGCCTGTGCTTGATGCCCGTTCCGGCCAGGTCGTCGCACTGGAAGCGCTGCTGCGCTGGAACCATCCGTCCCGGGGGCTGCTCTCGCCTGCAGACTTCCTCGAGGTTGCCGAACAGAGCGGCCAGCTCAGCGCCATTCGGCACTGGATCTTTAGCAACGCCTGCCTCCAGGCCCGGGCTATCCAGGCCATGAGCGGGACACCGGTGCGGATCAGCATTAATCTCTCCTCGCGCCAGTACCAACAACCCGGGCTTGCGGAGGACCTCAGCCAGGTCATTACGGAAACGGGGCTGGAGCCATCATTGCTGATGGTGGAAATCGATGAACGTATCCTGGCAGAGCAGCTGGGGGAAACGAAGGCGGTACTTGAGCGCCTGAAGGACACTGGCATCGGGCTGACGCTGGACCGGTTCGGCAGCGGGCTGTCTTCCCTGACCCTGTTGAGCGAGTTGCCGCTGGACCAGGTCAAAATTGATCCGTCCCTGTTGCAGCGGGCGCCGGCAGACCAGAATACCGCCGCAATTACCCACACCCTGATCAGCCTGGCCCGTCAGCTGAACCTGAAAGTGGCGGCCGCGGGCATTGAAACCGAAAAGCAGGACCGGTTTCTGCGGCAGTCCGGGTGCCACCTGCTGCAGGGAAACCGGTTCTGCCCCCCGGTCTGCCCGGATGAGCTGGCAGAGCTGTTTGCCGAGTTACGGGAAGGCCGCGAACTACTGCCGGCACTGCCGCAACACGGTGCGATCAGGAACCGCTGATCAACCGGTCAATCGCCTCCAGCTCACGCACCAGGCCTTCGCCTGGCTCCGGCCGGGCGCGGAAGTATTCCTCTGCCATGGGTGCAATGCCGGACACATCGGGCAGGCCATGTCCCTGCTCAACGATGATCTTCATCCTGACCAGGAATACGAACTGCAGCCACTCGGTAAAGGCCAGGGTATCAATACAGAAGGGCTGGGTGCTGGCCAGGGCGTCGTCAGAGGGCGGTTCGCTGGCCCAGACCTGGATACGCCGCATCTCCGCTTCGATCCCAAGCAAGCGGTCCGCTACCTCACTGAAAACATCGGATGGTGCGGTCATCAGGGTCACACTCCTCTACGACCAGGGAAACATCAGGACGGCACGGAGTCTACCATCCCATGACCGACTTCACGAAAGGGATAGTCAGGCGTCGCTGGGCCTGCAATGAATTCTCATCCAGCTGGTCCAGGATCGACAACAGCGCCCCCAGCCCCCGGGAAGAGCGCCGCAGGATAAAGACAGCCACGTCATCACTGAGCACCAGCCCACGCTGCTCTGCCCTCAGCTGAAGGATGGTAATCCGGTCATCGTCCCGGTAGGTGCCCAGCTGGACCAGCAGACCTTCCTGGAATCGCGATCTGAGATCCGCCAGCACAAAGGCCTGCCTTGAAGGCGTATTGTCCAGCGCCAGCATTACCTGGTGCCCGAGGTCCCGGGTCCGGTTGTAGAGGTGGAATAATGCCTCTTCCCATTCCGGCCGTCCCAACACCCGGTGTACATCGTCAAGTGCAACCAGGTCCATGACCTCGACCCCGGCCAACGCCCCTGGGCCCAGTGCTTCCACTTCGGTCAGGCTGAAACAGGCAGCACTCTGTCCCCTTTGCTCATATTCATGGCAGGCGGCCTGTAACAAGTGACTCTTGCCGGTATCCTCGTCACCGCAGAGAACAACCAGCGGGTGAGCCGGGTCACCACAAGCGGTGCGCACCATCCCGGCAGCCACCGCATTACGTGAGCCATGAAAGTTGGCCCAACGGGCATCGTCCCGCAGGCGCACCCCAAGGGTAAGCTGGACGCCACTCATTATGCGCCTCCCCGCAGTGCACGAAGCCCCCAGACCGTCATATAGTGCCCACCACTGATCAGGGCCATGACGGTAACCGCCCACAGGGCAAGCGTATTGGTCCAGGATGGCAGTAAAACGCCCGCCAGCTGAAGCATCACCGCAAGGGCAGCCAGTATCTGGACCAGGGTATTGAACTTGCCAAAGGCGCTGGGTTCAACATCGAACCGGCTTACAAAACGGTGGAATAACAGCCCCCCGGCAACGATGACCAGGTCACGCCCCAGGACCAGCAGGAACAGCCAGAAGGGAAAAACGCCGGTGACACTCAACACCAGGTAGGTTGTCACCAACAGGAGTTTGTCTGCCAGCGGGTCGAGAATGGCGCCGAGGCGGCTTTTCCAGCCGAAAAAACGGGCCAGGAAGCCATCGAGGCCGTCGGTGGCCGCAGCTATCGCAAAAAGCAGCAAGGCGTCCCGGTAGCGGCCACTGGCAAGTGCCCAGGCGAAAGGAATCACCAAAAGTACCCGTAAAAAGGACAATCCATTGGGTATCCATCGCCAGTGCTGCACAAACACATTCCTTCTGTCAGGGCCAGTCAGCGGCTTTCTGCACCGGACGGAGGCACAACCACCTGTTGCTGCCACCGATAGTACAGAGTCTGTCGAACGTTCCGGAATTCTTCTGTCGCGCCGTTCTCACCGCTGTTCTCAGGGCCGTCCTCAGCCCGGAAGCGCTGCTCCAGGGCAATGTTCTGGCGAAGCTGGGATAGTTCTCCGTTGTATTCAACCTCAAACACAATGTGGTCGGAGGCAACTTCAACGGCGCCCACGGATTTCACCGGGTTAAGCTGTTTCAGGGCACGCTTGGCGGCAGCGTAGACGCCGGGCGAATCCACCCCGTCCACTCGCAGCCTCACCCTGGGCCCGGTCTCGATGGCTCCACCACTGACACCGTATCGGGCGGCCAGGTCCGAGGCCCAGTGGTCGATTACCTCTGCAATAAGCGTTTCGGGGTTGTCAGCCGTTACCGATCGGGACTGTTCAATACCGGCACCTTCGTAACGCCAGCTGGCCTCCCAGTTGCCATTCCGGTGACTGATCCGGACCACCGCCAGCAAGTCATGCTCGAGTCCGGATGAGGCACGGGACAACTGCCCCATAAATTGCCCCCACACCTCGGATAACAGCAGACGATTGCTGGCCCGGTCGGCCGGTGGCATGGCCAGCGGAATTCCGCGCTGGTCCGCTTCGTGCATCAGTAGCGCAGACAAGCCCTGTTCCGAGGTTTCCCCGGTCTCCACCAGCAAACCACGATCACCACCATCCTGTACCGCAACCCAGGCAAGGGTAAGTGGTCTGTTCATGCCCCATACCCGGAGGCCGGCTTCGGCCAGCAGCTGGTTTACAGCGCTGGGGGAGAACTGCACGGTGAGTTTATCCGGCCCGTCCGCACCAGCTTCCAGCTGACGCCCATCCACGAGAGAAGACGCATCATCCAGCGCTGAGGCAAGTCCGTCATGCTCCAGGACCTGGCGGTCACCGGACACCTTCACCAGCACCCGGGAAAGGCTCTCGCGGTATCCGTCCGCCAGTTGCCCGTCACTCTCCCCGGCCACCGGGACCGTTGCCCGATACAGGTCATCGACCACCACAGCGTGGGTACACGTCAGTGGAAGCAAGGAAAGAAGGAGCGCGATTAAGGCAAGCGGAGCGGTGTTTCCGGTATGTACAGCCATGATTCATCCAGTATTTCTGCAAGCGGACCTAGGATACACGATGGCCTTCCCGGTGAGTAGCAACCGGGCCTCCCGGAAACAGGACAACAAACACATTTGGAGCCCCCACCAGCAACTGGTAAAATCCCGCGCTTCATACCAACCCTACCCACCAACATGGCTGGCCCCGACATGAGTGACAAAAAGCCCTCCCTCACCTATCGCGACGCAGGTGTCGACATCGACGCAGGCAATGAACTGGTGAACCGCATCAAAGATACCGCCAGGCGCACCCGCCGGCCCGAGGTACTTGGTGGTCTGGGCGGCTTCGGCGCCATGGTGTCACTGCCGACTGGCTACCGTGAACCGGTGCTGGTCTCCGGTACTGACGGGGTGGGCACCAAGCTTCGGCTGGCCATGCAGCTGCAGCGCCACGACACCATCGGCATCGACCTGGTGGCCATGTGCGTTAACGACCTGGTGGTGGGCGGTGCCGAGCCACTGTTCTTCCTCGATTACTACGCCACCGGCAAGCTCAACGTAGATGTGGCGGCCAACGTGGTAGAAGGAATTGGTGAGGGTTGCGAGCTGGCCGGATGCGCCCTGGTGGGAGGCGAAACGGCGGAAATGCCAGGCATGTACGAGGGTGATGACTACGACCTGGCAGGCTTTTGCGTTGGCGTAGTGGAACGGGACGAGGTGATCGACGGCAGCCGTGTGCAGTCCGGGGACGCGCTGATTGCGCTGGCCTCCTCCGGCCCCCACTCCAATGGTTACTCCCTGATTCGCAAGATACTGGAAGTGTCCGGTGCCGACCTTGACGAGCAGGTTGGCGATACGGCCCTGGCAGACGGCCTGATGGCGCCCACCCGGATTTATGTGAAGAATTTGTTGCAACTCATTAAAACCGTCGATGTACGGGCCATGTCGCACATTACTGGCGGCGGCCTCCCGGAGAACATCCCCAGGGTACTGCCGGATGGTACGCGAGCTGCCATCGATACCGCCAGCTGGGAGCTGCCCGCGATCTTCCAGTGGTTGAAAGACCAGGGCGGCGTAGCCGATGAAGAAATGTATCGCACCTTCAATTGTGGTGTAGGCATGATCGTCTGCGTACCAGACGACCAGAAAGGGCTTACCCTGGACACGCTCAGCGCCATGGGTGAAGTAGCCTGGCAGATCGGTGTCATCGAGGGGCAGGACGATTCCGGTGCCGCGGCCGACGTGCGCTACGCACCGGGACTGGTCCAGGGATGAGTGGTATGCAGGCAGACCCGGTCGACAAACCCCGCATTCTGGTGCTGGCCTCCGGCAGCGGCACCAACCTGCAGGCCCTGATTGATGCAACCCGGGAACGGGATTTTCCCGGGGAAATCATCGCCGTCGGCAGCAACCGCCCCCAGGCCTTTGCCCTGGAGCGCGCGGCCCAGGCGGGAATCGAAACCTTTACCGTGGACCATACCCGCTTTGATGCGCGGGATGTGTTCGATGCTGAGCTGAGGCTGGAGATGGAGCGCCGGCAGCCGGACCTGGTGGTACTGGCTGGCTTCATGCGCATTCTCACCCCCGAACTGGTTCGGGCATTCCAGGGGCGCATGCTGAACGTGCACCCTTCCCTGCTGCCGAAGTACCGGGGGCTGAACACCCATCAGCGGGTCATCGACGCCGGCGACAAAGCCCACGGCGTCTCTGTTCACTTCGTGACCGAGGACCTCGACGGCGGCCCGGTCATTGCCCAGGCCGAAGTCGCCGTCAGGCCGGACGATACCCCCGAAAGCCTGGCTGAGCGCGTTCAGCAACAGGAGCATGTGCTCTATCCGATCGTGGTGCGCTGGTTCTGTGAGGGACGACTACAGCTGTCCGGTAATGACCGTATCCTGTTCGATGGCCAGCCCATGCCCGCCGTCATGACCCTGCCAGCAAGCTGACCCACGACCTGACCGGGGTGCCCGAAAAAGCTCTGCCAATGAACACGATTAAAAAAATCGTCATCCGGGGAGCCATCCTGAACGGTTACACTCGGGGTGTAACTGTAGTAACGGGAGACAGTCAGTGATCCTTGTTCGCGTACCAGGCACCCTCCAGCTCGCCACCCTGCCTCGGGCACTCGCCATCGTGGCCACCTTGCTTTTGCCCGGCATGGCTTCCTGGGCCGGGGAGCCTGCAACGGTAGCCGACCTGAAACCAATCGCGGCCAGCTATAGCGCAGCCATGGACAAGGGCCTCTCTCTCAACGGGTCTGCCCGGCGCACGCTGGAACAGCAGCCCGATGGTACCTGGAAATACGAATTCAACGTCGACTCCTTTATCGCCAACATCCGCGAGTCGGTGCACTTTCAGTGGGAAGCAGGCCGGGTCGTACCACTGGAATACCGCTACCGCCTGGACGGGCTGATAGTGCGGGATCGCAGCCGTGCCCTGAACTTTAACTGGCCTGCAGAAAGCATGAGCGGCAGCTACGACGGTGATGGCTTCACCGTGCCCCTGGCCAGCAAGGCGCTGGATCCTCTCGGCTTCCAGCTGCAGTTGCGCCAGGACCTGAAAGCCGGCAAGAGGGAAATGGCGTACACAGTGGCTGATGAAGACGACTTCGAGGAAGACCGTTTCGCCGTCATCGGTGAGGAGTCCCAGTCCACGCCATTTGGCGACCTGGAAACCGTCAAGGTCGAAAAGGTCCGGGAAGCAGACAGCAAGCGGGAAACCCTGATGTGGTTCGCCCCGGAGCTGGACTACCTGCTGGTGCGACTGATCCAGGTGGAACCGGATGGCAGTCGCTACGAGGTCCGGCTCGAAGACGCGGACCTGACCGACTGAGCCGGCAGCTGTATCAGCCCTGCTCTGCCCAGATGGCCTGCACCTCGCTGGCAATCCGCCGCAGGCCCTCTGCCACCCGTTCATCGTCCTGGGAGTAGGTTACCCGTATACACTCGTGCCGGTGCCGCCAGCCGTCCTCTGCCAGTCCCGGGAAGAAGTAATGACCCGATACGACCAGTACGCCCCTGGCTTTCAGGCGCTGGTACAACTCAAGGCTGCTCACTGGCAGATCCGGGAACCAGAGCCACAGGAACATGGCGCCCTCCGGTTTGTGTACATACCAGCGGCAGCCATCGCCCATGGCGTCAGTGAATACCTTTACCGCCTTTTCCATTTTGCGCTGGTAGAAGGGGCAAACCACCTCACGGCTCAGTGACAGGATTTCACCGCTGCGCACCAGCGGCTCCGCCAGCATGGCGCCAAAACTTCCGGTGGCCAGGTTCATGATGGCATTGATACCGGACAAGGCACGGATAATCTCCGGTGCGGCAATGACGATGCCGGTGCGGGCCGCCGGCATGCCCAGCTTGGAAAGGCTCAGGCACAGCACGATCTGTTCATTCCAGTGCGGCTGTGCATCCACATACAACAGGCTCGGGAACGGCGTGCCATAGGCACCGTCCACGATCAGCGGGATATCATGCTGGCGGGCAAGGGCTTCAAGGCGCTCCATTTCCTGGTCGGTCACCACGTTACCGGTGGGGTTGGTCGGCCTGGAAACGCAGATTGCACCGGTATCCGGCGTAACATCCACCGCGTCGAAGTCGACCCGGTATTTGAACTCATGGGGTCCGGTAAAAGTGATTTCCGGCTGCACCGCCCGGAACAGTTCCGGCGCGATGCCGGCATCGGCGTAGCCGATGTACTCCGGTGCCAGCGGCAACAGGATGTGCTTGTGGCTGCCGTCGCCAAAATCCCCGGCGAACATGTTGAACAGCATGAAGAATGCTGCCTGGCTGCCGTTGGTCAGCGCGATGTGGTCTTCGGTCAGCCCCCAGTCATACTCCCGGTTGAGCAGCTCCACCAGCGAGGCAATAAACCGCTTCTCCCCCTGGGGCGGGTCATAGATACCCACCAGCCGTTTCATGGCCTCCGGATCACGGGTCATATCCCCCAGCACTTCGGTGAGCCGTTCCTGGATGACCGGGACCTGGCCGGGGTTGCCGCCCCCCATCATGATCATGTCATCGCCGCTGGCGAGGGCATTGCCCAGGTCATCCATCAGGGAGGTAATGCCGGCATCGGCGGTGAACTTGCGTCCAAAAGCTGAGAGTTTCATGGCTGGGTCGTCTGCTATTCGATCGTTATGGGGGCCTTCAGGCCTCCGGTTCATCGTCCGCGAGGGTTATGCCGAGGTTGCTCACTCCGTCGTTGGCTGCCAGGACCTGGAGCTCTCCAATATAGCGCTCCTTGGGTACCCGCTGCCGCTTGAGGCTGAGAATCAGGTCCCGCTGGAACATCTTGTCTTCCTTCATCAGCGGATGGCTGTCCAGCAGCCTGACGAGTTCATCCTCGTCCAGGTCCTCACCCTCGGAGAAGGTAATGAAGTTCATCACCGTACCGGTAGCAATGCCCGATGCTTCCAGCGCCCGGTGCTTCGACGGATTCAGCCGGCTCAGCAGCGCCGCTTCCAGCAAGCGGCAGAAATCGAACGCGGGATAGACCCCGTAGGCATCGTAGGCATCCACTTCCGGGCTCAGGCTTTCGAGCTTGGCCAGCAACTGGGGAATATGGTTCTCGGTGGCCTTGTCTTCGAACAGGGCCCAGCCCGTGTCCAGCAACTGGCGCATCTTGCCACCAGCCTTGGCACCAATGGCTTCACTGAACAGGGCATAGTTGGGGAAGGCCCGCTCGGCGAGGGCCAGCAGGAAGGCGGTCTGGCGCCACCCCTGGAGCTGTTCGACCGCTTTCAGAAACTGGTTGGCGTTCACGTACGGCTCCTGCGTTTATTTCCGGTAAGGTCCATCGTGTGATGGGTCCGGCAACCAAAAAGCGGGACATGAGTGTCCCGCCTGTATGCACCCGACCTGTCAGGTCTTGGGCAGCGTCACCCCGGTCTGCCCCAGGTATTTGCCGCCCCGATCCTTGTAGCTGGTCTCACACTCCTCGTCGGATTCGAAGAACAACATCTGGGCAACACCCTCGTTGGCGTAGATCTTGGCCGGCAGGTTGGTGGTGTTGGAGAACTCCAGCGTCACCTGCCCTTCCCATTCCGGTTCCAGGGGGGTGACGTTCACAATGATACCGCAGCGGGCGTAGGTGGACTTGCCGAGACAGATGGTCAGCACCTGGCGTGGAATCCGGAAGTATTCCACCGTGCGGGCCAGGGCAAAGGAGTTCGGCGGGATAATGCAGACATCGCCGGTGTAGTTGACGAAGCTGTTTTCATCGAAGTTCTTCGGGTCCACCGTGGCCGAATGCACGTTGGTAAAGATCTTGAACTCGTTGCTGCAGCGCACGTCGTAACCGTAGCTGGAGGTACCGTAGGAGATCACACGGCCACGGGAGGTTTCCCGGACCTGGCCTGCTTCGAAGGGCTCGATCATGCCTTCCTGTTCCGCCATGCGGCGAATCCACTTGTCGGATTTGATGCTCATTGATGTGATCTCTCGTTGGTCCGTCGGCGCCGGTCGCGCACCGGGTTGAAAATCGGGGCGCCATAGTTTACCCGCGGCGAGCCATTGTCGCAAAGCCACCCGCCCTCCCGGCCGGGCTTTTGCGTAAACCAGGCCGGGTGGCGGTTTTCAGTCGTCGCTGATGGAGATACTGGGAATCGGGGCGCTGTCGTTGCGGGCCCGTGTAGACAGGCCTGCAGACAACCGTCGGGCAATGTCCCGATAACGACGTGCCACTTCCGAATCCGGCTCGGCAACCACGGTGGGATTGCCGCCGTCGGTCTGTTCGCGGATGGTCAGGTGCAGGGGCAGCTGGCCGAGCAGCTCGGTCTGATAGTCTTCCGCTACCCGCTCGCCGCCGCCCTCACCGAACAGGGGTTCCTCGTGGCCGCAGTTGCTGCAGATATGGATGCTCATGTTCTCCACCACCCCCAGGACCGGGATATCCACCTTACGGAACATCTCTATGCCTTTCTTGCAGTCCAGTAACGCAATGTCCTGGGGCGTGGTAACAATAACGGCACCGGTGACCGGCACCTTCTGGGCGAGGGTCAGCTGGATGTCCCCGGTACCCGGTGGCATATCCACCACCAGGTAATCCAGGTCATTCCACAGGGTCTGGGTAAGCAGCTGCTGGACCGCACCACTGACCATGGGACCGCGCCAGACCATGGGGGTCTTGTCAGTTACCAGGAAGGCCATGGACATGGCCTGGATGCCATGGGCCTCCACGGGAAGGAAATACTTGTTGCCCTCGGTTTTCGGGCGCTGGCCCTCGGGAATGCCCAGCATCATGCCCACACTGGGGCCATAGATATCGGCATCGAGGATACCCACCCGGGCCCCCTCGGCGGCCAGTGCCAGGGCCAGGTTCACGGCAGTGGTGGACTTGCCAACACCGCCCTTTCCGGAGGCCACGGCAATAATGTTCTTCACCCCACCCATGGACTCCAGGTCGCGCTGGGCCTTGTGGGCATGGATCTTCTGACTGACGGTTACCTCGGCGGCGGTCACCCCGTCCACGTTTTCGAGGCTGTTGCTGACGATCTGCCGCAGGGCTCCGGCAATGCCGGCGCTGGCATAGGGCAGCTGTACGCTGAGGCTGACCCGCCCCCGGGCATCCACGTCCAGGGCCTTGACGGCGTCCAGTTGGTACAGGTCCTTGTCCAGGTAGGGATCGCGGTATTCGCGCACGGCAGCCTCGAGGGCTGCCCGGGAAATCTCGGCCATGATTACTCCGTGAATCAGATATCGGGGAGAATACGGCAAAACGCCGTCCGGGAAGATGAAAAATATTGCCTTGGAAGGTATCATTTGTGCCCGTTTCTGACCATAAGGAGCTGCCCCGACGGCAGCCCCTCCGACAAGTTCACCGAGGTTCGGACATCACCATGACGCAAGCGAGCGACAAACAGCGCGATATTCTGGTTACCAGCGCCCTGCCCTACGCCAACGGCCCGATTCACCTGGGTCACCTGCTGGAATACATTCAGACGGATATCTGGGCGCGGTATCAGAAGATGCGTGGCCACAACTGTTACTACGTTTGCGCCGACGACGCCCATGGCACCGCCATCATGCTGCGGGCCGAGCGGGAAGGTATCTCCTCGGAACAGCTGATCGACCGCATCCGGGACGAGCACCAGGAGGACTTCGCGGGCTTCAACATCCGCTTTGACAACTATTACTCCACCCACTCCGAGGAGAACCAGCAGTTTTCCGAGTACATCTACCGCAAGATCAAGGAAAACGGCCACATCGCTACCCGCCAGATAACCCAGTTCTTCGACCCGGAAAAGGAGATGTTCCTGGCGGATCGTTTCATCAAGGGCACCTGCCCCAAATGCAAGGCGGAAGACCAGTACGGTGACAACTGCGAGGCCTGCGGTGCCACCTACACCCCGGCGG
The DNA here is from genome assembly GCF_023156245.1 of Marinobacter bryozoorum. Taxonomy (GTDB): domain Bacteria; phylum Pseudomonadota; class Gammaproteobacteria; order Pseudomonadales; family Oleiphilaceae; genus Marinobacter; species Marinobacter bryozoorum. The sequence continues at coordinate 111,399 of NZ_JAKZAH010000004.1, read as the reverse complement.
AACTGATCAACCCCCGTTCTGCCGTATCCGGCGCCACCCCCGTGGAGAAGCAGTCCGAGCACTATTTCTTCAAACTGCCGGATTTTGACGGTTTCCTGAAAGAGTGGACCCGCAGCGGCACCCTGCAGGAGCAGGTGGCCAACAAGCTGGCCGAGTGGTTGGACGCGGGCCTGCAGGAGTGGGATATCAGTCGCGACAAGCCCTACTTCGGCTTTGAGATCCCCGACGCCCCGGGCAAGTACTTCTATGTCTGGCTGGACGCCCCCATCGGCTACCTGGCCAGCTTCAAGAACCTGTGCAACCGGACCGATATCGATTTCGAGCATTTCTGGAAAGCGGATTCCACTGCCGAGGTCTATCACTTCATCGGCAAGGACATCATCAACTTCCACGCCCTGTTCTGGCCTGCCATGCTCCACGACGCCGGCTTCCGCACGCCGACGGCAGTCTGGGCCCATGGCTTCGTGACGGTTAACGGCAAGAAGATGTCCAAGTCCCGGGGCACCTTCATCATGGCCCGCACCTACCTGGATCATCTGAATCCGGAATACCTGCGTTATTACTTCGCCGCCAAGCTGACCGCCGGCGTGGACGACATGGACCTGAACCTGGAGGACTTCGCCGCCCGGGTGAACTCGGACCTGGTGGGCAAGGTGGTGAACATTGCCAGCCGCAGTGCCGGTTTTATCACCAAGCGCTTTGACGGGCGCCTCGGCCAGGTGACCGAGACCGACCGCCTCAACACCTTTATCGAGGCCGGCGAGGAAATCGCCGACTTCTACGAGGCCCGCGAATTCGGCCGCGCCATGCGTCGCATCATGGAGCTGGCGGATATTGCCAACCAGTATGTGAACGACGAGCAGCCCTGGGTCATTGCCAAGCAGGAAGGCCAGGACGAGAAACTCCAGGCCATCTGCACCAACGCCATCAACATGTTCCGCCTGCTGATGACCTACCTGGCGCCGGTACTGCCGAAGACCGCCGAAGGCGCCGAGAGTTTCCTGAATTTGCGGCTGGACTGGAACAACCGGGCCGAACTGCTCGAAGACCACCCCATCGATAAGTTCAAGCCCCTGATGAACCGGGTGGACATGGCCCAGATCGAGAAGATGATCGAAGCCTCAAAGGAAGAACTGCCGGCGGCTACCGGCCAAAAGGCTGAACAAGCCCCCGCTGCCGACCTGGAGCCCATCGCTGACGAGATCGAGTTCCCGGACTTCGCAAAGGTGGATCTGCGGGTGGTGAAGATCATCAAGGCAGAGCATGTGGAAGGCGCCGACAAGCTTCTTCGGCTCACTCTTGACGTAGGGCATGGCGAACGCAACGTGTTCGCGGGTATAAAGTCTGCCTACAAGCCGGAGGATCTTGAGGGCCGGCTGACCGTCATGGTGGCCAACCTCAAGCCGCGCAAGATGAAGTTCGGGCTTTCCGAGGGCATGGTCCTGGCCGCTGGCCCCGGGGGCAAGGATATCTTTATCCTCTCCCCTGACTCCGGCGCCACCCCCGGCATGCGGGTGATGTAACACCGCGCACCAACAATCGGAGCACGCGTACCGATGACGGAATACCTGCTGATCCTGGTCAGCACCATACTGGTCAACAACTTTGTGCTGGTGCAGTTTCTCGGCCTGTGCCCCTTCATGGGCGTGTCGGGGAAGCTGGAAACCGCCATGGGCATGTCCCTGGCCACCACCTTTGTGCTGACCCTGGCATCGGTATGCAGCTACCTGGCCTATACCTGGCTGCTGGAGCCGCTGGACCTGACCTTCCTGCGGACCATCACTTTTATCCTGGTGATCGCGGTGGTGGTCCAGTTCACCGAAATGGTGGTGCGTAAGACCAGCCCGCTGCTCTACCGGGTGCTGGGCATCTTCCTGCCCCTGATTACCACCAACTGCGCAGTGCTGGGTGTGGCGCTGCTCAACATCAACAAGAACAACAACTTCGTTGAATCAGTCCTGTACGGCTTCGGTGCCGCCGCCGGTTTCTCGCTGGTGCTGGTACTGTTCGCCGCCATGCGTGAGCGCATTGCCGTGGCCGACGTGCCGGTTGCCTTCCGGGGTGCGGCCATCGGCATGGTGACCGCCGGACTGATGTCACTGGCATTCCTGGGCTTTACCGGCCTGGTCAGCGTCTGACGGAGCTTGAAGCTATGTGGACAGGCATCCTGATTGCAGTCGCAGTCCTGCTGGCCCTTGCGGTGGTGTTCGGTGCCCTGCTGGGTTTCGCCGCCGAGCGTTTCCGCGTCGAAGGCAACCCGCTGGTGGACCAGATTGACTCGCTGTTACCTCAAACCCAGTGCGGCCAGTGCGGCTTCCCGGGGTGCCGCCCCTATGCCGAATCCATTGCCAATGGCGATGCCATCAACAAGTGTCCCCCAGGTGGCGAAGCCACCATCAAGGCCCTGGCCGACCTGCTGGACGTGGAACCCCAGCCCCTGGATGCCGAACATGGCGTGGAACAGGCCCGCCGCGTGGCCGTCATTCGCGAGGATGAATGCATCGGTTGCACCAAGTGCATCCAGGCCTGCCCCGTGGATGCCATCCTCGGTGCCGCCAAGCACATGCATACGGTAATCGAGAGCGAATGCACCGGCTGCGACCTGTGCGTGGAACCCTGCCCGGTGGACTGCATCGATATGGTTACCATCGAGCCCGACATTCGCCACTGGACCTGGCAGCCACCGCGCCCGTCCATCATCGCCACCGATCGCCAGGGGGCCAGTGCCTGATGACACAGCTGTGGAACTTCCCCGGTGGCGTCCATCCGCCTGAGAACAAGCACCAGTCCACCGCCCGCCCGATCCGCAAGGGGGGTATTCCCGAACGGCTGGTATTACCGCTGCAACAGCACATCGGAGCACCGGCGGAGCCCCTGGTGCAGCCGGGAGACAAGGTCCTCAAGGGCCAGAAGCTCGCCGATGTCACCTCCGGTATGGGCGTGCCGGTCCACGCCAGCACCTCCGGCACCATAGCGGGCATCGAGTTGCTCCCGGTCCCTCACCCTTCCGGCATGTCGGACTGGTGTATCGTGCTGGAGCCGGATGGTGATGATGCCTGGTGCGAGCTGTCACCCGTAGCGGATTACCGCAAGCTGCACCGCGATGACGTCCTGGACCTGATCCGGGAAGCCGGCATCAGCGGCATGGGCGGCGCCGGCTTTCCCACCAGTATCAAGCTCAGGCCCCCCAGTGACCGCAAGGTCAGTACCCTGATCATTAATGGCGCGGAATGCGAGCCCTACATCACCGCGGACGACATGGCGATGCGGGAGCGCGCCGACCAGATCCATGGCGGCATCAAGGTCATGTCGTGGATTCTGCGTCCGGAGCGTTGCGTGATCGCCATTGAGGACAACAAGCCGGAAGCCATCGAAGCCATGCGCAAGGCGTCCGAGGGCACCCAGGCAGAAGTGGTGGTGGTGCCCACCAAGTACCCCTCCGGCGGGGAGAAACAGCTGATCCAGATCCTTACCGGTATGGAAGTCCCCAGCGGCGGCATCCCCGCCGATATTGGCGTCATGTGCCAGAACGTGGGCACCGCCATGGCGGTTTACCAGGCGATCAACCGGGGCGAACCACTGGTTTCCCGCATTACCACGGTGACCGGCGCCGGTGTGGATGACCCGGGCAACTTTGAAACCCTGATCGGTACGCCGGCCCGGCACCTGCTGGACCAGGCCGGCTTCCACCCCGAGCGGATCAATCGCCTGATCCTCGGCGGGCCGATGATGGGCTACACCCTGGAAGACACATCGGTTCCGGTGATCAAGACCACCAACTGCCTAGTTGCCGCCACCGAGAACGAACTGCCCACGCCTCCGCCGGAACAACCCTGTATCCGCTGCGGTATGTGCGCCGAGGTGTGCCCCATGGAGCTTTTGCCGCAGCAGCTGTTCTGGCATGCCAAGGCCCAGGATTTTGATCGGGCAGAACACCTGAACCTGTTCGATTGTATCGAATGCGGGGCCTGCTCCTATGTGTGCCCCAGCTCGATTCCCCTTGTTCAGTACTATCGCTACGCCAAGGGTGAGATCCGCACCCAGAGGGCCGAACAGATCAAGGCAGACCGGGCCCGGGAACGTTTCGAGGCCCGCCAGGCTCGGCTGGAGCGTGAGCAGGAGGAGAAAGAACGCCGCCGCGAAGAAAGGGCCAGGGCAGCAGCCGAGGCCCAGAAGAAAAAAGAGGCAGAGGCAGAGAAAGCGGTTGCCGAAGGCGAAGCCACCGATGAGCGCTCTGCCCGGGCAGCCATGGTGCAACAGGCCCTGGAACGCAAGAAGGCCAAGCCGGCTGCGGCAGCCGCAGCCACATCGGCAACCACGACCGACAAGCCCGATATCGAGTCGCTGGAAAAACAGCTCAACCAGGCCAAGGGCAAACTCGAAACCATGGAGAGCATGCTAGACGACGCCAGGGCCGCCCAGGCCGATAATGTAGAGAAGCTGGAGCGCGCCGTTGCCAAGAACCTGGACCGGGTAAAACGCGCAGAAGATGCCCTCGCCGAGGCCCGCAAGCAGCTTGAGACGGAGGCCGGCCAATGAGCCTGGTACAGCAGTCCTCACCCCACGCCCATGGTGCGCGCCCCACCTCCCGGGTCATGCTGATCGTCATCCTGGCGACCCTGCCCGGCCTGTTGGCGCAAACCTGGTTCTTCGGCTGGGGCAACCTGATCAACGTGGTCTGGTGCGTACTGCTCGCCCTCGGCGCCGAGGCCGCCATGCTCAAACTCCGGCACAAGCCCGTTGCCTTCTTCCTGCGGGATAACACCGCCGCCGTTACCGGCCTGTTGCTGGGCCTGTCGCTGCCCCAGTTCGCCCCCTGGTGGGTATCGGCGGTTGCGGTCATTTCCGCCATTGTGTTGGCCAAGCAACTCTATGGTGGCCTGGGAGCCAACCCCTTCAACCCGGCCATGGTGGGCTATGCGCTGGTACTGGTCTCGTTTCCGGTGGCCATGACCACCAACTGGGCCGGTGCCGTGACACTGCCAGACGCTCCCGGGTTCGGCGAAACCCTCAGCACCATCTTCGGCGGCCCGCAGGCCGGCATCGACGGATGGACCATGGCCACCCCGCTGGATGAGTACAAGCACAAGGTTGCCAGCCACACGGCAATCGAGGTGCTGCAGCACCCCACCTTCGGTGCCGGTGTGGCGAAGGGCTGGGAATGGGTCAACGGCGCCTTCCTGCTGGGCGGACTGGCGCTGGTCGCCCTGCGCATTATCACCTGGCACACTCCGGTCAGCCTGCTGGCGGCGCTGGGCCTGATGAGCCTGGCCTTTGGCAGCAACCCGGACCAGTACGCACCGCTGTCACTGCACCTGCTGGCCGGCGGCACCATGCTGGGGGCCTTCTTTATCGCTACTGATCCGGTGTCAGCGGCGACCAGCCATCAGGGCAAGCTGATCTACGGCGCAGGCATCGGCGTGCTGATCTATACCATCCGCAGCTGGGGCAACTACCCGGACGCCGTGGCCTTCAGTGTGCTGCTGATGAACTTTGCGGTGCCCTTCATCGACCACTACACACCACCGCGTACCTACGGGCACCACAAGCCCCGGCGCGGTATTCCGGGCAAGACGGGGTAGACCTATGGCGGCACTGGCACAATCCATCCGGCGCAGCGCCATTGGCCTTGGGCTGTTTGCCGTTATCACCGGCGGCACCATCGCCTTCACCCAGCAACTGACGGCGGACCGTATTGAGGAGCAGCAGGCACGTGCCGAGGCCGCCGCCCTGTACCAGATCATTCCGGAAACAGAGCATGATAACGACCTGCTGAACGATATCGCCACCCTGCCCGCCAGCGACCGGATTGCCATCCAGGGACCGGTAACCGCGCGGGTCGCCCGCCGGGATGGGGAACCGGTGGGCCTGATCCTGCCGGCTGTGGCGCCTGATGGCTACTCCGGCGACATCCACCTTCTGGTAGGTATCGACCTGTCCGGCGAAGTGCTGGGGGTGCGGGTCACCAGTCACCGGGAGACGCCCGGGCTTGGCGACCGGATCGAGCTGAAGAAGTCCGACTGGGTGCTGTCCTTTGAGGGACGGTCGCTGGGCAATCCGGAACCCCGCAACTGGAACGTGAAGAAGAACGGCGGCGTGTTCGACCAGTTTACCGGCGCCACCATCACCCCCCGGGCCGTGGTGAAGGCGGTGCAGCATACGCTGATCTACTTCCGCCAGAACCGACCGGCAATCCTCGACGCCATCGGAGCTGATAGCACAAGTCAACGGCAAGGCCCTGGCCGCCGACAGCCCAACAGGGAGCAACGCTGACATGAGCACGAAGAGCAGCAGCGAGATCATCCGCGACGGCCTCTGGACCAACAACCCGGCCCTGGTCCAGGTGTTGGGCCTGTGCCCGTTGCTGGCCGTGACCAGTACCGTGGTGAACGCACTGGGCCTGGGCATCGCCACCCTGATGGTGCTGATGGGCTCCAACCTGGCGGTATCCCTGATCCGCAACTTTGTATCGGACTCGGTTCGCCTGCCCGCTTTCGTAATGATCATTGCCTCTTTCGTGACCTGCGCCGAACTGCTGATGCAGGCCTTCACCTACGAGCTTTACCAGATCCTGGGCATCTTCATTCCATTGATTGTCACCAACTGCGCCATTCTCGGGCGTGCCGATGCCTTTGCCTCCAAGACCGGTCCGGCCCCTGCCCTGCTGGATGGTGCCATGATGGGCCTGGGGTTCCTGGCGGTGCTCCTGGTGCTTGGTGGTATGAGGGAGCTGATCGGCCAGGGCACACTGTTCGCCGACATGCACCTGCTGCTGGGCCCGGTCGCCGCTGACTGGACCCTGCAGGTGTTCCGTGACTACCCGGACATGCTGTTCATGGTGCTGCCACCTGGCGCCTTCGTGGGGCTGGGGCTGCTTATCGCCCTGAAGAACGGCATCGACAGCCAACTGGAGGCCCGTCGGAAGGCAGGGTCTGCTGAGACCGTGACCGCTGGCAGCAAGCGGGTCCGGGTCACCGGCAACATTTCCTGATGACACAGCAACCAATCGGTCCCCATGAATAAACAGAAACGCATCGAGATTTTCAGCCGTCTGCGGGACGCCAACCCGGAGCCTACCACCGAGCTTAACTACAGCACCCCGTTTGAACTGCTGATTGCGGTGATTCTCTCGGCCCAGGCAACGGATGTGGGCGTCAACAAGGCCACCGCCAGGCTTTTTCCGGTCGCCAATACCCCGGAGGCCATCCTCGCTCTGGGTGTCGACGGACTCAAGGAGTACATCAAGACCATCGGCCTGTTCAACAGCAAGGCGGAGAATGTTATCAAGACCTGTCGCGCGCTGATCGAACAGCACGGCGGTGAGGTGCCGGATACCCGGGAGCAGCTCGAAGCACTACCCGGCGTGGGACGAAAAACCGCCAATGTGGTGCTCAACACCGCATTCCGGCAACCGGCCATGGCGGTTGATACCCATATCTTCCGGGTATCCAACCGCACCGGTATTGCCCCGGGCAAGAACGTGCTGGAAGTGGAAAAACGACTGATGCGGCTGGTGCCGAAGGAGTTCCTGATGGACGCCCATCACTGGCTGATCCTCCACGGGCGTTATACCTGCACTGCCCGCAAGCCCAAATGCGGATCCTGTATGATCGAGGACCTGTGTGAATTCAAACAGAAAAGGGATTACCTGGATTAGGGTATCAGACCCCTGGTGTCCCGCCCGGCAAGTCCGGGCGAGACACCAGGGAGCTCAGTCTCCCAGCATGTCATCCTTCAGACTACCCTGGGCGGGGTCATCGCCGATCCAGATACCGAACAGGGCTTCCTTGAAGGCCCGGTCGCCGATGGTGTCACCCAGCTGACCATTCTTGATGACCTGGACACCCTCTCCTGGCACATAGACCAGGTCGAACACGTCACCTTCATTGATTTCGTCCGCAAAAACCTGGAGCAGCTGATCCACTTCACCCTGAATCGGGGCCAGGTTGCCGTCGGTGGACTTCTCGAAGCCTTCAAGGGTGGCTTCGGTCATGTTGTCACTGTTGATACGGCCGGAGGTCACATGGAGGGCGATAGCCTGGTGTTCGTCCGCAGCAAGGATGGCCTGGTTGTCAGACGAGCTTTCAGGCAAGTACAAAGCCGCCACGTACAGCTCGATAAAAAACTTGGAACGCGTACCAGCGCCATTCAGTGTCAGCTGCTCACTGCCGGCTTCGAACGAATCCCTGACGTCGACACCGTCCACCTCGATGGCAGTCGCTGTGGCCGCCAGGGTCATGGCCACGCAGATTCCCATAACGGCACCCGCAACTCGCTTCAGCATTGAATACTCCTGTTTCTGGTTATTATCGCCCCACCTGTCGGGACTCCGAAATAGTACCGGAGAAAGCCGGCTTACGGGCAGCGCGGTTTCGGACCGGATCACACTTTACCGTAAACATGAAAAAGCCGACTACGGGAGCCGGCTGCTTCACAGGTATTTCCAGGCGGGTTACTTGAACAGCAGACCGCTGGACAGGCCTTCCTTCTCGAGGATCTCCCGCAGGCGACGCAGGGCCTCCACCTGGATCTGCCGTACCCGCTCGCGGGTAAGCCCAATTTCCTGGCCCACTTCTTCCAGGGTGCAGGTGGGATATCCCCGTAACCCGAAACGGCGCGCCAGGACTTCCTGTTGCTTGTCGCTGAGCTGGTCAATCCACTGTTCCAGGCAGGCACACAGGTTATCATCCTGCAGCAGGTCCGCGGGGTCCGTGGCGCCCTCGTCCGCTACGGTATCGAGCAGGGATTTCTCACCACCGGCACCGATGGGGGTATCCATGGAGGCCACCCGCTCATTGAGTCCCAGCATGCGCTCAACGTCACTGATCGGCTTGTCCACCATACGGGCGATTTCTTCTGCCGATGGCTCATGGTCCAGTTTCTGGGTCAGTTCCCGGGCCGCCCGCAGGTAGAGGTTCAGTTCCTTGACCACATGGATGGGCAGGCGGATGGTGCGGGTCTGGTTCATGATGGCCCGCTCGATGGTCTGACGGATCCACCAGGTGGCATAGGTGGAAAAGCGGAAGCCCCGCTCCGGGTCAAACTTCTCCACTGCGCGAATGAGGCCAAGGTTGCCTTCTTCGATCAGGTCCAGCAGGGTCAGGCCGCGATTAACGTAGCGCCGGGCAATTTTCACCACCAGCCGAAGGTTACTCTCGATCATACGCTTGCGTCCGGACTCCTCTCCCTTGCGGGCCAGACGCGCAAAATAGACCTCTTCTTCGGGGGTAAGCAACGGCGAAAAGCCGATCTCATTGAGGTAGAGCTGGGTGGCGTCCAGTTGTTTCTGGTTGCCGAAATACCGGTCGTGGGGGGTAAACCCCTGTGCTCCTGACACCTGCGCCGCCGCGCCTCCCGGAGTTTCCATAGCGGACGCCACCGGGGCCTCCACCTCCTCTTCCGCCTCTTCTACATCAGCAACACGATCGATGATCATCTCTTCTTCTGCAGACATAACTCTTGCCCCGCCTTTCAAATGATCCGGTCGGCACGCTCCGGGCTCAGGGGTCTGGACATCCCCGGGCCTTGCCGGATGTTTACCCACGATTATTCTTGTTGTGGGCTTCTCTTTTCTTGCTTGGGATTCAGGTCATTTCTGTTTCTGGCCAGTGCGATAATGACGGACCAGCTCACTTCTTCTTGTTATCAGAGTTCGACGTCGGTCTGATGACAGTGTGCCTTGTTTGGAAATTTTTTATGCCTCCCTGCTTTCTTTTACTGTGTTCCCGCTGAAAGGAACACTTCTCAGCGTCGTGGCAGGTACGGCATCGGGTCAACCGGGTTGCCATTCCTGCGTATCTCGAAGTGAAGCCTGTTGCCGTCGGTGCCGGTACTTCCCAGTTCCGCAATCGTCTGGCCCTGCTTCACGTCCTCCCCTTCTGCAACGAGGATGCGCCGGTTATGGGCATAGGCACTGAGATAGTGCTCGTTGTGGTTAATGATAATCAGGTTGCCATACCCCAGCAGCCCATTACCCGCATAGACCACGTTGCCATCGGCCGCGGCCCTTACCGGGTCGCCGGAATTTCCGGCAATATCAATACCTTTGTTCATTTTTCCGGATGTAGAAAATTTTGCAATTACCGTACCAATGTGTGGCCAGCGCCAGTTAATATCTGAAACAGTCTGGGTTTGCCGGGAAACATCAACATTGGTGTCCGGTTTGCGGGTAACCTTTGGTTCAGGTTTCGGGGCGGGTGTGGATTTCTTGCGCCCGGATTCCCGGGGAGGCTTCGGAGAGGACGCTACCCTGGTACCACCGGCCGGGGTCTTGCCTCGCCGGTCAAGGCGAATAACCTGCCCGGGGTAGATCCGGTAAGGGGGACCAATTCCGTTGGCATCACCGAGTTCCCGGTAGTCGCGGCCGTAACGCCAGGCGATGCTGTAGAGGGTGTCGCCGCGCTCAACCACGTGTCGCCCCCAGTAAACTGGCGGGTTGTAAGCCCCGTCGCCGTAGATCGCCGAAGTGTTACAGCCAACGAGGGCGGGGAGTATCAGCACCGCAAATAACAACAAAAGCAGCGGTTTTCCCCGACCCGGGCGGATCGGAGAACGGGGGACGAGACCCGTACCTTGCTGGCTGGAGCTATAATTCACGGATATATTGATATCGTTTTTATCTCGAAATTATCTTTTCAGCTTAACATGGATTAACGGTAAATCCTCTAACCCACTAATTTATTGCATCTTTTATTCACATATCCGGGTTACCCGGAGCCGCAGGGTGTTACCGTCGGAAACAAATAACCTCTGAAAAAGTAACATCCATCTCAGTACTGCTGTGATTAATCTCGCAATACTATGCGGTAATACCTCCGGTATTGGCCCTTCAGTCACATCTTTCCTGCGGCCAATTCCGCCCGAGAAGAGCGCCCCGCCAGCCATTCCCCCAGCAGCACAATAGCCAACCCCACTAGAAGGGCCACCACGGCTACCGGTACCTGGGCCGGCTCGCCGGTAACCTCGGTATAGCGCATCGGCGATACACTGACCTGCTCGAGGGGAACCCTGTCACCAATACTGTCGGTCCGCGAGCTGAGCACTTCCTGCCAGGGCCATACCCGATTCAGGGCGCCAATCATAAAACCGGTCAATAGCGCCAATACCCCATCGTGGGCCTTGCGTAATGCGAAACCGAGTAAGCGCGCAAAACTCAACAAACCCAGCACGCAGCCTGCCATGAAAAGGCTGATAATGGCCAGATCCAGCTCCTTTACCGCCGACAATACCGGCGCATACATACCCAGCACCAGCAGGATAAAGCTACCGGACAAGCCCGGCAGTATCATTGCGCAAATAGCGACTGCGCCGGACAGGAAGAACGCCAGGGCACCCGGGTCCACCTGGCCAGCGGCCAATGTCGTTACCCACCAGGCGAAGGCCGCACCCGCGACAACGGGAACCACCAACCAGCGACTGGGTGCTTTCACCTGCCCCAGTAGGTGCCAGACGGAGGCAAGAATCAGCCCGAAAAAGAAGCTCCACAAGGCGACCGGATAGGTATCCAGGCCCCAGGTAATCATATTGGCGAGCGTGCCTATACTCACCAGGATGCCGGCCAACAGACTGACCAGGAAGCTACCGTCAACCCGGTTCCAGAAGCGGCGTACCCGCCCCCGGAGCAGGTCGCTGAGTAGCGCTGACGGTACTGCGGCGATAGCCCCGAGCAGGCGGAAATAGATTCCTGTAATAAACGCTACCGTACCACCGGACACCCCCGGCACTACGTCTGCCGCCCCCATGGCCATACCCCGGAGAAAAACCCCGGTGTACTGAAGCAGTCCGTTCAACGAACAACCCCTCCCAACAACGGTACGAATCGCACCGCCTCAACATCCTCGGTATGGAACTGGTCGCCATCCCTGGTAATCTTTACAAGCATCTGGTGTTCCTCTCCAACGGGAATCACCATGACACCTCCGTCCGCCAACTGGCCCAGCAACTCCTGGGGAACCGTCCTGGGGGCCGCAGTCACGATAATTCCGTCAAAGGGTGCCTGCTCAGGCCAGCCCATGGGTCCATCCGCCAGCCGCATCATGACATTGCGCAGCTTCAGCAGATGCATGCGCTCCCGCGCCTTGTCCTGCAGTGGTTTGATGCGCTCGACGCTGTACACCTCGTCGCACAGACGGGCCAGGATGGCGGTCTGGTAACCGGACCCGGTACCGAGCTCGAGCACTTTTTTGGGGCTGGTGCCCATCAAAACCTCGGTCATCCGCGCGACAATATAGGGCTGGGAGAGGGTCTGGCTGTAACCAATGGGCAGCGCTGTGTCTTCGTAGGCCCGGTGGGCCAGGGCTTCGTCCAGGAAGATATGGCGGGGTATCTCCTCCATAACGCCGAGCACCCGCTCGTCCCGGATACCCGCTTCCCGGAGGCGCTGGATCAAACGCAGCCGGGTACGTCGGGAGGTCATTCCGATTCCATCAATAGCAACCATCAGCGTCCGGCCTCCACCCATTGCCTTAACGATGACAGGGCATCGTGCTTGGTCATATCAATATGGACCGGCGTGATGGACACGTAGTTCTGGCTGATGGCATGGAAATCCGTACCGGGCCCGGCATCAGCGCCCGCCCCGGCTGCGCCGATCCAGTAGCGGGACCTGCCCCTCGGGCACGTCATGGGAACGGCGCCCTGGGCCCGGGCGCGGTGGCCAAGGCGAGTCACCCGGAAACCGGCGATCTCACCCCAGGGGACATCCGGCACATTGACGTTGAGGATGCAGCGACTACCGAGATCCGGCAGGTCTTCCCGTTCCAGCAGCTCGCGTACTACCCGGGCCGCGGTTTCGTAATGGAAATGCCCCTCGTTCACCAGGGATACGGCAATGGCAGGCAGACCCAGGTGGCGACCTTCGGTGGCGGCTGCCACAGTGCCGGAATAGATAATGTCATCGCCAAGGTTAGCGTGGGTATTAATACCGGAAACAACCCGGTCAAAGGGCTCATCAAAGAGCCCGTTTACCGCCAGGTGAACGCAGTCGGTGGGGGTGCCGTCCACTGACTGAAAGCCCCCCGGGTGTTTTTCCACGGTTAATGGCCGGTTGAGGGTCAGGGAATTACTGGCACCACTGTGGTCCCGGTCCGGGGCAACCACCTCCAGGTCTGCCAGCCCTTCCAGGCCTGCGTGAAGCACCACCAGCCCCGGGGAATGCACTCCATCATCGTTCGACAGCAAGATACGCACGATTTCCAGTCTCTCCAAATCGGTCCTGGCGGTAACCCGCCATTTTTAAAAGCGATGAGGAATTCTAACGGATAAAGCGGGTTATTTCTGTCACGGCGCGGAAATTATGGCAACTGCCGCCATCGGAATAACGCAGGAAATCAGCGGGTGGCGTCTATTTCAATCACTGAGGAGAGCAAGGTGGTCGCGTATTGCCCGGGAGAAAGAGTGAACGACAGATCCAGCCAGTGGTTGTCACCGGACTGGTGGAAAGACCAGTCCAGGTCAGCAGGCAGGACCCTGAGTGGGCGACGATCCGGCGCCATGCGGGAGCTGGCAAACACCTGCGCCATTTCCGGATGACGTGCAACGACTTCCCGCTCGAGCCCTTCCTGCAAGCCGGTTGCCAGGGTGCCCCCATCACCCCACAGCGGACCGCTGGGCTCAGATGTCGGCTCACCTTCCAGCATTGAGTCCCAGTTTCCCTGGATAACCCGCTCGGCCAACACCTCATTGAACAGCCAGGAGCGGGCCGCGGAAAGGTACAGGCCTTCACGGTTACGGCCTCCCCGCCGTTTCCGACGGTTGCGGCCGGCATTCGCAGCCATCGAGATAGCCCGGTCCAGGTTACCGCCTTCGTGGCCAAAGCGTTGCGAACCGAAATAGTTCGGACAACCATGGTTGCGAATCGCCTGCAGACGCCCAGTGATTGCCCCGGAATCCCCGGTGAGATTGCGTAGCCTGACCTCGAATCGGTTAGCCCGATGCTCGCCGGTGCGAAGTTTACGCTCCCGACGGGCCACAGCCAGAACCTGCCACTGCGCCTGCATTCCTTGCACAGCCTGCAGGAACCCGGCATCGTCTGCCTCGAGTCCCGGGCGTTGCACACTGAACCATTGCCGGGTGACCGCATGCCGGTCCTTGAGGCCGCAGTAACCAACACCCCGGTCGCCACACCCAGCCAGCTTTCCAAGCTCACTGGCGACCCAGGACGTATTATCGCCGGTCTTTTCCAGGTAGATCAGCAGGTGTTCGCCCTGCCCGGGCACCGCCAGCTGCTCCGGTAGTGCCAACGGGGCGAGCTCAAGAACCGGCCCCCCAGTTTCCAGGATTTCCGTCACCCGAAAATCTTCCGGGCAGGATTTGAGCGTCCCGGAACCTGCCGGTTCACCATCAGCCCAGGGCCATTCCAGTCGCCAGCTGCTCATGGGCGCGCGTCATCCAGCAGGCAGGCCGCCTGGCAGGCAATACCTTCACCCCGCCCGGTGAAGCCGAGTTTTTCGGTCGTGGTCGCCTTGACGCTGACTCGATCCATGGAAATACCCAGGTCTTCGGCAATGTGCTGGCGCATGGCTGCTACGTGGGGCGCCATCTTCGGCGCCTGGGCGATGATGGTACTGTCTACGTTGACCACTTCCAGGCCGCGGTCAGCAATCTGCCGCCGCACTTCGCGCAGCAGTACCCGGCTGTCAGCCCCGGCCCACTCGTCACTGGTGTCCGGGAAAAGGTGGCCAATATCTCCCAGGGCGGCAGCACCCAACAGCGCATCGGCAATGGCGTGCAGCAGGACATCACCATCAGAGTGGGCCTTCAGAGCCTGGTTATGGGGGATAGTCACGCCGCCCAGAATTATTTCAGAGCCCTCACAGAAGGCGTGGACATCAAAGCCCTGTCCTATTCGCATAACACCAGCCTGTTGATCAGTGGTTTTATCCAGCAGCCTGACGGGTGAGGATAAACTCCGCCAGCGCCAGGTCTTCGGGAACGGTTATCTTGATGTTATCAGTGCGCCCGGGCACCACCCTCGGCTGCCAGCCCGCCAGCTCCATGGCAGAGGCTTCATCGGTAATGGCACCCTGATGCTCATGGATGCCTTGCTGCAATGCCGAGAACAAAGCCTGGTAGCGGAACATCTGGGGGGTGAAGGCCCTCCACAACGATTTCCGGTCACGGGTCGCCAGCACCTGGTCAGAGTCGGGGGCCACCTCCTTGATGGTGTCGGAAACCGGCGCTGCCAGCAATCCGCCACAAGGGTCGTCCGCAAGGGTGGCTCTGAGCCGGGCGATATCCTCCGGGTAAACACAGGGGCGGGCCACGTCATGTACCAGCACCCAGTCGGCATCACCAGCCCGGCCCTGAAGGTGTTCCAGGGCTGCCAGCACAGAGCCGGCGCGCTCTGCACCACCGGCACAGGGCTCGATTCGGGGGTCGCCTGAACTGGAGCTCACTGGCCACCAGCGGTCGTCCCGGTGAAGGGGAACCACGCAACCCGCCCAGGGCCCGCAGGATAGAAGGCGATCAAGGGTCACATCCAGCACAAAGCGGCCATTGAGGGTCAGGTACTGCTTGGGAAGGTCAGCCTGCATGCGCTGGCCAATGCCCGCAGCAGGTACGACAAGCCAGAAACGATGGGCGTTCATAGAGTGGTAATGGTAGCGGTCAGAAACTCAGGGCTCCACGACCAGGAAGAAGGTTTCGTCACGGTGAATCAGGCCCAGGTTCTTTCGGGCTCGCTCTTCAACGGCTCCCTGGCCGGAACCCAGGTTGCGGACCTCAGCATAGAGGCGCTCGTTACGGGCGGAAAGCTTTGCATTTTCCGCCCGTTGCTCGGCGATCGTATCACTCAGGCTCCAGACCTGGGCATAACTGCCTTCTCCCACCCACAGGCGTACCTGTAGCAGGACAATCAGTATTACCATGACGGACCAGAGCACTTTCATGACACGATTCCATTATTCCGTTTCGTGGCCAGACCACGATGCCGACGCCGCCTGAGGGCCGCCAGACCTGCCCTCACCGTTGGCCACCAGAGTCTAGCCCAGTCCGCGCCATGATGCACGGACTGGCTTTCAGGCCGGTCAGCCCTGACCCTTGATCTCCGACAGGCCGCGATACGGTGCCTTGCCATCCAGTGCCTCTTCAATACGCAGCAGCTGGTTGTACTTGGCCACGCGGTCAGAGCGACACAGGGAGCCCGTCTTGATCTGGCCGGCACAGGTGGCTACAGCCAGGTCGGCGATCGTGGTGTCTTCGGTCTCGCCGGAGCGATGGGAAATCACGGCGGTGTAGCCGGCGTCCTGGGCCATCTTGATGGCATCCAGGGTTTCCGTCAGGCTGCCGATCTGATTGAACTTGATCAGGATGGAGTTGGCAATACCCTTCTCGATACCTTCTTTCAGGATACGGGTGTTGGTCACAAACAGGTCGTCACCCACCAGCTGTACCTTGTCACCCAGCTTGTCGGTCAGCACCTTCCAGCCATCCCAGTCACCTTCATCCATGCCATCCTCGATGGAAACGATCGGGAACCGCTCGCACAGGCCGGCCAGGTAATCGGCGAAACCGGCGGAATCAAAGCTCTTGCCCTCACCGGACAACTGGTACTGGCCATCCTTGTAGAATTCAGACGAGGCACAATCCAGCGCCAGGGTGACGTCGGAACCCAGCTTGTAGCCTGCGCCTTCGACAGCTTCCTGGATAGCCGCAAGTGCCGCTTCATTGGACGGCAGGTTGGGCGCAAAGCCACCCTCGTCGCCGACCGCTGTGTTCAGGCCCTGGCCCTTCAGCACCTTCTTGAGGCTGTGGAAGATCTCCGCACCGATGCGCAGGGCTTCACCAAAGCTCCTGGCGGCTACCGGCTGTACCATGAACTCCTGGATATCCACGTTGTTGTCGGCGTGTTCACCACCGTTGAGGATATTCATCATGGGCACCGGCATGGAGTACTGGCCAGCGCTGCCATTAACGTCAGCGATGTGCTCGTACAGCGGCTTGCCGAGGGAGGTCGCTGCAGCCTTTGCGGCCGCCAGGGATACCGCCAGGATCGCGTTGGCGCCCAGGTTGGCCTTGTTCTCGGTGCCGTCCAGGTCAATCATGATCTGGTCGAGGGAACGCTGATCCGCGCTATCCTTGCCGACCAGGGCATTGCGGATATCACCATTCACCGCTGCAACAGCCTTGGTGACACCCTTGCCCAGATAACGGCCCTTGTCCTGGTCACGGAGTTCCAGGGCTTCCCGGGAGCCGGTGGAGGCTCCGGAAGGAGCGCAGGCGCGGCCCAGAGTCCCATCTTCGAGAATGACATCGGCTTCCACTGTCGGGTTACCGCGGGAATCCAGGACCTCACGGCCCTTGATATCAGCGATCTTGGTCATGCTTTTCTATCTCCGGATAGTGTCTGACTTGAAGAAACATTCCACAGTTCATGGCGTTGCCGGCTTAACTTCAGGCCGTGTCGAGGGGCGCAAAGCCTTTAACCAGGTCGTCCACCGCCTTTACCTGTCCCAGGAACGGCTCAAGCTGGTTCAGTCGCAGGGCACAGGGCCCGTCGCACAGGGCCTTGTCGGGGTCGGGATGGGCTTCCAGGAACAGGCCGGCCAGCCCCTGGGACATACCCGCCAGGGCCAGGTCCCCTACCTGGGCACGTCGGCCACCGGCGGAATCTGCACGGCCACCCGGCATTTGCAAGGCGTGGGTTACGTCGAAGAAAACCGGTACGCCCAGGTCTTTCATCTGGCGGAAACCGAGCATATCCACCACCAGGTTGTTGTAGCCAAAGCTGGTGCCCCGCTCGCAGAGGATGACCCGGTCATTACCGGCTTCCTCACATTTACGGATGATATGCGCCATTTCCCGGGGCGCCAGGAACTGGGCTTTCTTGATATTGATGACCGCGCCGGTTCTGGCCATCGCTACCACCAGGTCGGTCTGGCGACTGAGAAAGGCCGGTAACTGGATGATGTCACACACCTCGGCAGCGGGCTCCGCCTGCCAGGTCTCGTGTACATCGGAAATCACCGGAACCCCATACTTGTCCTTGATATCTGCCAGCAACTGCAAGCCCGCTTCCAGGCCAGGGCCGCGGAAGGAGTTGATGGAGGATCGGTTGGCCTTGTCGAACGAGGCCTTGAAGACGTAGGGAATTCCCAGGCGCCGGGTAATGTCCACGTAGGCGTCGGCCACTTCAAAGGCCAGCTCCCGGGATTCCAGCACGTTCATGCCACCGAACAGCACAAACGGCTGCTCGTTGGCGATAGTCAGGTCGGCAACGTTGAGGGTTGCTTGGGCCATGGCTGCGATGTCCTTTTTTATGGCCGGGCGATCAGTGCCCGGCGTGGTTCAGGGCAGCCTCCACGAAGCCGGTGAACAGCGGGTGGCCGTCACGGGGCGTGGATGTGAACTCGGGGTGGAACTGACAGGCCACGAACCAGGGGTGATTTGGCACTTCCACCACTTCAACCAGCTTGCCGTCGGTAGAGCGGCCGGCGACACGCAGGCCGGCCTGTTCCAGCTGGGGCACGAAATGGTTGTTGACCTCGTAGCGGTGACGGTGGCGCTCGCGAATCACTGACTTGCCGTAGCACTGGTTGATGGTGGTGCCTTCAGTCAGCACGCAGTCCTGGGCGCCCAGGCGCATGGTGCCGCCGATGTCGGATTCCTCGGTGCGCTCTTCCCGCTTGCCGCTGGCATCCAGCCACTCGGTGATCAGACCGACCACCGGTGCCGGGGAGTTCTCCCGGAATTCGGTGGAATGGGCCCCTTCGAGGCCGGCCACGTTGCGGGCGTATTCGATAACCGCCACCTGCATACCCAGGCAGATACCCAGGTAGGGCACCTTGTTTTCCCGGGCGTACTGAACGGTGCGAATCTTGCCTTCCACGCCCCGCTCGCCAAACCCACCGGGTACCAGGATGGCATGTGCCTTCTCCAGCGCACCGGTACCATTGCGCTCGATGTCCTCGGAGTCGATGTACTCGATATTGACCTTGGTGCGGGTCTTGATACCGGCATGGAGCAAGGATTCGATCAACGACTTGTAGGCGTCAAGCAACTCCATGTACTTGCCTACCATGGCTATGGTGATTTCCTGCTCGGGATTGGTGATGGCGTCGACCACCGCATCCCACTCGCCAAGGTCCGCCTCGCCGGCCTTGAGGCCAAAGCGCTCGATAATCAGCTGGTCCAGCCCGAAACCATGCAGCATACGGGGAATGGCGTAGATGGAACTGGCATCCTGCAGCGGGATGACAGCGCGCTCTTCCACGTTGGTGAACAGGGCAATCTTGCGGCGGGAGCTGGCATCCACTTCGTGCTCGGACCGGCACAGCAGGATGTCCGGCTGCAGGCCGATGGAGCGCATTTCTTTCACGGAATGCTGGGTGGGCTTGGTCTTGATTTCACCGGCGGTGGCAATGTACGGCACCAGGGTCAGGTGCATGAACAGTGCCCGGGTCGGCCCTACTTCCACCTTCAGCTGACGGCAGGCTTCCAGGAATGGCAGGGACTCGATATCACCCACGGTGCCACCGATTTCCACCAGCGCCACATCCACCCCGGCGGCGCCTTCCACCACCCGGCGCTTGATCTCGTCCGTGATATGGGGAATCACCTGCACGGTGCCACCGAGGTAATCACCCCGGCGTTCCTTGCGGATTACTTCCTCGTACACCCGGCCGGTAGTGAAGTTATTGCGGCGGGTCATGGGGGTGCGAATGAAGCGCTCGTAGTGCCCCAGGTCGAGGTCAGTCTCTGCACCGTCTTCGGTCACAAAGACCTCTCCGTGCTGGAACGGGCTCATAGTGCCCGGGTCCACATTGATATAGGGGTCGAGCTTCAGGATGGTGACCTTCAGGCCACGAGCTTCCAGGATGGCCGCCAGGGAGGCAGACGCGATCCCTTTCCCCAATGAGGACACAACACCGCCGGTGACGAAAATATAACGCGTCATGCAGATTCCGTGATTATCAGGTTCAGTAAGGAGGGAGATTGTCATCTCGAGATGGGACGCCAGATTACCAGAAAGCCCCCCATGGCTCAATCAGGACAGCCTGCTATTTACTGCCGCAGGTACTGCCCCTCCCCCGTCGTATATCGAGCTGCCAGCCTCCGGCTGTCGCGCACTCCAGCTCCGGTGACTGCCACAGATCCCCGACTGCCACCAACGCCTCACCCCGGAATATCAGTGGCAACCGCTCCCTTTCCCAGGGTGGCAGTCCCTGATCCTGCAGCCACTTCTTCAGCGGCCGGGATGGCCCGCCAGCGCGCTCCCGCAAACGCTCACCACCGCGACGATGGGTGAGCCGGAACCTCGCTGCCTCGTCAATCTCCGCCCTGCCCTGCAGGCAAATGGTGAATTCCCCATCACGCACAGACTGCCCGGGCACAAGCAACTGATCTGCGGCTTGCGGCGCAGGGTTCCGGGCAACCCGGTAAATATGGCCCCGGAAACGGCACAGGGCAAATCGGTGACCGAGGATTTCCGGCCTGGCGTCCGGGGCCGAGTTCACCAGGTCCTCCAATTCCGGGTCAGAAAGGGTTCGCCCGAGATCATCACCCAACCACCACTGGAGCAGGTTTCGCCGGGCTGATAACGGGAGCTGCCGAACCCCTCCGAGGAAAATCCGGTGAGGTCCATCCGCCAGTTGCTCAAAATGGGTGCGGGCCAGCAGGTCTGCGAGTTCACGGGATTCACTACAGGCCCTGGCGGTTGCTGCCAGCCGCTGCCTAAGACCAGGCCAGCGCTCAGCCAGCCGCGGGATAATTTCGTGGCGAAGGAAGTTGCGATCCACATCGGACACTGCATTGGTGGGATCTTCCTGCCACTGGATCCCTGCGGCCACGGCCTGACGATGCAGGCACTCCCTGCTCACACCCAGCAGCGGGCGAACCACGCGCCCCTTCCCCAGGGGGCGAGCAGCCGGGATTCCACCAAGACCGCGAACACCGGTACCACGAACAAAACGGAACAGCAGGGTTTCCGACTGGTCGTCACCATGATGGGCCATCAGCAACACATCCCCGGGCTCCATAAGCCGGGCAAATACCTGGTAACGGGCATCGCGGGCAGCGGTTTCCACGCTGGATTCCGCTGTGCTGACGCTCACCGGCACCACCTCCAGCGGGACGGAAAGCGCCTCGCAGGCGCTGATGCAGGCAGACTCAAAGTCCTGCGCTGCAGGTTGCAGCTGATGATTAACGTGAACGGCGGAGAGCTGGCCGGCCGGTTGGCCGAACACCTGGCGGGCAAGGTGAAGAAGAACCATGGAGTCCAGGCCGCCTGAAAGGGCGACCCGGACCTGGCCGGTGACTGTCAGCGCCTGCAAAGGCGCCAGCAGTTCCGGAAAGAAAGCATCCGGGCGCGGATTACCGCCCGGTGTCATAGCGGGTCAGGCGCTCATAGCGCCGCGCCACCAGTTCATCCTGGCTGAGGCTGCCATATTCGTGCAGGCCCTTGAGCAGTTCTTCTTTCAGTGAGTCCGCCATTTTTTGCGGGTCACGGTGGGCGCCACCCAACGGTTCTTTCACGACGGTATCCGCCACGCCCAGCTCCTTGAGTCGCTGGGCGGTCACACCCATGGCTTCCGCTGCCTGGGAGGCGTAGTCCGCGCTCTTCCAGAGGATGGAGGCGCAGCCTTCCGGCGAGATCACCGCGTAGGTGGAGTACTGGAGCATGTACAGGTGGTCACAAACACCAATGGCCAGCGCGCCACCGGAACCGCCCTCACCCACCACGGTGGAGAGAATCGGTGTCTTGAGCCGCGACATCACCGCCAGGTTGCGGGCGATAGCCTCGCTCTGCCCGCGCTCTTCGGCACCAATACCCGGGTAGGCACCGGGGGTGTCGATAAAGGTCAGTACCGGCATGCGGAAGCGCTCGGCCATCTCCATCAGACGCATGGCCTTGCGATAGCCTTCGGGGCGCGGCATGCCGAAGTTGCGGCGCACCTTGTCCCGGACTTCGCGGCCTTTCTGGTGGCCGATTACCATTACCGGCTGGTTATCCAGCCGTGCGGTACCGCCAACGATGGACAGATCGTCTGCGTAGGCCCGGTCGCCATGCAGTTCATCGAAGTCGTCAAACATCATTTCGACGTAGTCGAGGGTGTAGGGCCGGCGGGGGTGACGGGCAAGCCGGGCAACATCCCAGGAGGCCAGGTCCGAGAAAATGCTCTCGGTCAGACTGATACTCTTGGTACGCAGCCGGTTGATCTCGTCGGTGATGTTGATTTCGGTATCATTTCCCACCAGGCGAAGCTCTTCAATCTTGGCTTCCAGGTCGGCAATTGGCTGTTCGAAGTCCAGGTAATTAGGATTCATGGTATTCCATCAATTTGTGTCGGTTCCGCCGCCAACTTTTCCGATGATCAAAAAAGGGGCTGCAGGTTCAAATTTTGCCTAAAGATACCAATGCAAGGCTTTGTAAAAAAGCGGACCTTGGTATTAATGTGACCTGGCCTGATACTGCAACGGCGCTGCCATCAATCATAGACCAGTTCAACGCGGTTATCCCCCACCAGGTATCTCAGTTCCAGCAGCAGGTTGTCATCCGGTTGCACGCGCCAGTTCTCACCCAGCTCGATCCGGGTACTGGCGTCATCCCCCTGGTATTCGATCCATACCGGACTGCCCTGATTGCGGAAGGGGCGGAGCGTACTGTCCAGCTTGTCCAGCAGGCCGTTCTGCAACTGCCCGGCTTCCAGCCTCAGTTGCAGGCCACGGCTGAATGACTGCCGCGCAGTCGGCACATCCATCACCGAGCTCACCCGCATTTTCATCTGGCCGGAGTAGTCATCGTGGCTGACCTGCCCTTCGAGCACAATTACCTGGTCAGACTGGAGCAGTTCGCGGTTTTCGTTGAAGGCCTCAGAGAACAGGGTAGCCTCGATTCGACCGGAACGATCGTCCAGGGTGACAAAGCACATGGTGGATCCGGTACGGGTCTTCATGGTGCGCTGGGCAACAATCAATCCCGCGACCCGCTGGGGTGAACGGGATGGCTGCAGGTCAGCAATCGCCGAGCGCACAAACCGCCGCACTTCCTTCTCGTACTCGTCAAAGGGGTGACCGGTCAGGTACAGGCCGAGGGTGTCCTTTTCGCCCTTGAGACGGGCTTTCTCGGGCCATTCCCGAACATTCGCCACATCCGCAAACGGGTCTACCCCTTCGTCGCCGCCCAGCAGGTCGCCGAACATATCGGTCATGCCGGCGGACTCATTGCGGGATTGCTGGCCGGCCTGCTGTATGGCCTTGTCGATGCTGGCCATAAGCTGGGCCCGGCCGGGACCGAGCTTATCCATGGCGCCGGCGCGAATCATTGCCTCCAGGGCGCGCTTGTTGACCTTCTTGAGATCAACCCGGCAGCAGAAATCAAACAGGTCCTTGTAGGGACCGCCTTCCTGCCGACCCTCCACAATACTCTGGATCGGCCCCTCGCCCAGGCCCTTGATGGCACCCAGGCCATAGACGACCTGGCCTTCGTCGTTGACGGTGAAGGTGTATTCTGAGGTGCTCACATCCGGCAGCACCAGGTCCAGGCCCATGGCCCGGCACTCTTCTACCAGGGTCACGACTTTGTCGGTGTTCTGCATATCGGCGGTGAGTACCGCCGCCATGAACTCCGCCGGATAATGGGCCTTCAGCCAAAGGGTCTGGTAGGACACCAGGGCGTAGGCAGCCGAGTGGGACTTGTTGAAGCCGTAGCCGGCGAACTTTTCCACCAGGTCGAAGATGTTCTCCGCCAGGGTCTTGTCGATACCGTTATTGGCGCACCCTTCGAGGAAAATCTCTTTCTGCTTGGCCATTTCCTCGGGCTTTTTCTTGCCCATGGCCCGGCGCAGCATGTCGGCGCCACCCAGGGTATAGCCGGCCATCACCTGGGCGATCTGCATGACCTGCTCCTGGTACAGGATGACCCCGTAGGTGGGCTCCAGCACCGGCTTCAGGCCTTCATACTGATAGTCCGGATGGGGGAAGGACACCGGCTGCCGCCCGTGCTTCCGGTCAATAAAGTCATCCACCATGCCCGACTGCAGCGGCCCGGGCCGGAACAGGGCCACCAGGGCGATCATGTCTTCCAGGGAGTCCGGCTGCAGGCGGCGGATCAGGTCCTTCATGCCCCGGGATTCCAGCTGGAAAACCGCCGTAGTTTCGGCTTTCTTCAACATGGTAAACGAGGGCACGTCATCCAGCGGGATGTCGTTGATATCCAGTTCCGGTTCACCCCGCTTTTCCCGGCGGGGGTTAATCATCTTCAGCGCCCAGTCGATGATGGTGAGCGTCCGCAGCCCCAGGAAGTCAAACTTCACCAGGCCGGCGTCTTCCACATCACCCTTGTCAAACTGGGTGACCAGGCTGCCGCCCTCATCATCGCAGTACAGCGGTGAGAAATCGGTAATCTTGGTGGGTGCGATCACCACGCCACCGGCGTGCTTGCCGGCGTTCCGGCAGACGCCCTCAAGCTTGAGGGCCATTTCCCAGATTTCCTGGGCTTCTTCATCCTGTTCCAGGAAATCCCGCAGCTGCTCTTCCTGCTCTACCGCCTTTTCCAGGGTCATGCCCACTTCGAAGGGGATCATCTTGGACAAGCGGTCAGCGAGGCCGTACGACTTCCCCTGAACCCGCGCCACGTCCCGCACTACCGCCTTGGCCGCCATGGTGCCGAAGGTAATGATCTGGGAAACCGCCTCGCGGCCATACTTGTCGGCCACATAGTCAATCACCCGGTCACGGCCTTCCATGCAGAAGTCCACGTCAAAGTCAGGCATGGACACCCGTTCCGGGTTCAGGAAGCGTTCGAACAGCAGGTCATACTGAAGCGGATCCAGGTCGGTGATGAGCTGGGCGTAGGCTACCAGTGACCCGGCACCGGAACCCCGGCCCGGGCCCACCGGAACGCCGTTGTTCTTGGCCCACTTGATGAAGTCCATCACGATCAGGAAGTAGCCGGGGAACCCCATCTGGATGATGATATCCAGTTCGAAGTTCAGGCGCTTGAAGTAGGCGGCCCGCCTTTCCTCGTAGTCCGGGTCGTCCGGGCTGAGGATGGTTTTCAGGCGATCTTCCAGGCCCTCCTCGGACACCTTGCGGAAGTAATCGTCCATGGTCATGCCATCGGGGATGGGATAGTTGGGCAGGAAGTACTCACCCATACGCACCGGCACGCTGCAGCGGCGGGCGATTTCCACGGTGTTCTCGATGGCTTCCGGAATATCCTCGAACAGCTCGACCATTTCCTCGGCGCTGCGCAGGTACTGCTGGTCGCTGAAACGGCGCTCGCGGCGAGGGTCTGCCAGGGTCCGGCTCTCGCCGATGCAGACACGGGCCTCGTGGGCCTCGAAATCCTCCTGCTCCAGGAAGTGCACATCATTGGTGGCCACCACCGGGCAGCCGGTTTCCAGTGCCAGCTCCACATTGCCATGAACACAGTCTTCATCGCCGGCCCGACCGGTGCGTTGGAGTTCCAGGTAATAACTCTCCGGGTACAGGTCCAGCCAGTAACGCAACCGCTCCCGTGCCAGCTCCGGCTTGCCGGCCAGGATTGCCTTGCCCACATCCCCCATCCTGGCGCCGGAAAGCACAACCAGGCCGTCAGGTCGTGACTCCAGCCACTCCCGGGTAATAATGGGCTTGCCGTAGCGCTGGCCTTCGGTGTAGCCGAGGGAGATGATCTCTGTGAGGTTGAGGTAGCCTTTCTGGTTGCGGGCCAGCAAGGTCAGGCGAAAGGGGTTGTCGGGCTCATCGGGGTTTTCAAGCCACAGATCGGCGCCAGGGATGGGCTTGATGCCAGCGCCCATGGCTGCCTTGTAGAAGCGCACCAGCGAGCACATGTTGGATTGCTCGGTGAGGCCCACCGCTGGCATGCCCAGCTCCTTCACCCGGTTGATCAGCGGCTTTACCCGGATAAGGCCGTCCACCATGGAGTACTCGGAATGGACGCGGAGATGGACAAAGTTGCTGCTCATGGATCTCGAATTCCCGCCTGGTGCTGGTCAGTTCTGAACTGCGAATTCTACCTGAAAGGGGCGCCTCAGTCCTGCCCGATGGCTGCTTTCAGATCCGCCTCTGTCTGGGCGCCCATCAGGGTGTCACTCAGGGAACCGTCCGGCGCCACCACGAAGGTTGCGGGCAGGCCGCCTGGCACCTCCCAGCCCAGTTCAGGGGCAGGGTCGTTGGCCAGCATGGTGAAGCCGATACCCATACGGTCCCCCAGCTCAACCAGTGCCTCACCGGCAACGCCATCGTAGTTCACCCCGAGCACCGTCACATTTTCCAGCGAATCCACCTCGTTGAGCTCGGGGATTTCTTCAAGGCAGGGCTTGCACCATTCGGCCCAGTAATTCACCAGGACCCACCTTCCACGAAGGGAATCCCAGGGCAAGGTATCGCCGGAAGCGGTAGGGAATTCCTTCGCAGCCGGACTCGAAGACGACGTTGACTCGCCGCAACCGGCCAGCACGGCAGCAAAGGCCACTGCAACCACAACAGGGTACTTACCCATGGCACCTCCTGATAGACTTGTACCGCCCGCACGCCGGGCCCTGACCCATGACACTATTGGCAGAACCAACGAGACTCACATGGCCGACCAATCGACCCGCATCTACCACAACCCCCGTTGCTCCAAGTCCCGCCAGACCCTGGCCCTGCTGGAAGACAGGGGACTACAGCCAGACATCATAAAATACCTGGAAACACCGCCGACAGCAGAAGAACTGGCCGGCCTGGTAGTGGCCATGGGGTGTTCCGTGCGGGATATCATCCGGGCAAAGGAAAGTGAATACAAGGAACTGGGGCTGGACAACCCCGGGCTGGACGACGAGGCCTTGTTGCGGGCGCTGAGCGAGCACCCGAAACTGATTGAGCGCCCGATTGTTACCCACAACGGCAAGGCGGCCATGGGGCGACCGCCGGAAAACGTGCTCGATATTCTCTGAACCGGCCCAACCTTTCGACCTCAACCGGGGAACATTGCATGTCCGAACAAGAACCCTACGTTCTGATCCTCTATTACAGCCGCACAGGTCACACAGCGGCGTTGGCCAACCAGATTGCCCGTGGCGTTGCCCGGGTAGAGGGCATGACCGCCAGGGTCCGTGCGGTGCCACCAGTATCACCGGATACCGAGGCCTCGCAGCCCGCAGTGCCTGACGAAGGTGCGCCCTGGGCGACGAAGGATGACCTGGCGAACTGTACGGGACTGGCCATTGGCAGCCCTACCCGCTTTGGCAATATGGCCGCTCCCCTGAAGTACTTCCTGGACACTACCGGTGACCTCTGGCTGAACGGCACCCTGTCAGGCCGCCCGGCTGGCGCGTTCACGTCCACAGGCAGCCTCCACGGCGGCCAGGAGTCCACACTGCTGACCATGATGATGCCCCTGTTGCACCACGGCATGGTGCTCTGCGGCGTGCCCTACTCCGAACAGGCCCTGTCCGCAACACGCACTGGCGGCACGCCCTACGGCCCATCCCACTGGGGTGAAAGCGACACCGGCGGCAAGCTCAGTGACCACGAGAAAGCCATCTGCCAGACATTCGGTGAACGACTGGCCCGGTTAGCCATCAAACTCGCGGACTGACCAAGTCTGACACCCGAAAGTCACCTTTTCAGGAACCTCCATGCTGCATTCCGAAACCGCCAGAACCACCCGCACCATTACTGCGGCACTCTACTCACTTCTGCTGGCCATGCTGGTCGTCAACACCTTCTGGCCATCCCCGGTGGAAGGCGTTTCCATCGTACTGATGCTCACCGTCAAGCTGTTGCCCCTGTTGCCCTTCGCCTGGGTGGTTTTCCGCGGGCATAACCGCGGCTATATCTGGATGAGCTTCGTGGTGATTTTCTACTTCACACAGGCGGTAGTGACCGCCTGGCTCAGTGAGGGGCAGCCAGTCCCCGTGTTTATGGCGGTGCTCACCTTTGCGCTGTTCACCATTGCCATGGTCCACCTCAAAGCCAACCGGCCCTGACCGGCGGAGACACATCATGGCAGCCACCAATACCCGCCCGGATCATACGCTGACACTTCGCGAGCTTTGCAATGCCCTGGCAGATACCGGCGAAATAAACACAGAGGATGCCGAGCGGGTGCTGGCCGCCAATCTGGGGGCCGAGTCCCGCACCCGACACCCCCTTGAGGTCATCGCCATTGCCGGGCTCACGAGCCTGCGGGACGGCCGCACCCTGGACCTGGAGCGGCTCACCCGGTGGCTTGCCGAATGGTCAGGGCAGCCGTACTACCACATCGATCCGCTGAAAATCGACGCGCCGGCCATTGCCCGGGCCATGTCCTATGCCTTTGCCCAGCGCCACCATATCCTGGCGGTGGAACTGACAGACCAGGAAGCAGTGATCGCCAGCGCGGAACCTTTCAAGGCCGACTGGGAAGCCAACCTGCGCCACGTACTGCAACGCCCGCTGAAGCGCGTGGTCGCCAACCCCGAGTCCATCCGCCGCTTTACCGTGGAGTTCTACCAGCTCGCCAGTTCGGTGAGTAAGGCAGGCGGGCAACAGGGTCGCCCCGGCGGGAATCTCCACAACTTCGAGCAGCTGCTGGACCTCGGTCAGGGCACCAGCCACGACGCCAATGACCAGCATGTGGTCAAGATCGTCGACTGGTTGCTGCAGTACGCCTTCGAACAGCGGGCCAGCGATATCCATATCGAGCCCCGGCGGGAAGTCACACGGGTTCGCTTCCGCATCGACGGTGTCCTGCACAGCGTCTACGAATTCCCCGAACAGGTGGGCGTGGCTGTCACCAGCCGACTGAAGATCCTGGGGCGCCTGAACGTGGCGGAGAAGCGCCGCCCCCAGGACGGTCGCATCAAGACCCGCAAACCGGACAACAGCGAGGTGGAACTGCGCTTGGCCACCATGCCCACCGCCTTCGGCGAGAAAATGGTCCTGCGTATTTTCGACCCGGAAGTACTGCTCAAGACCTTTGAGCAGCTGGGCTTCTCTGCAGAAGACCAGGAGCGCTGGCACGCCATGACCGGACGCCCGCACGGGATTGTACTGGTTACCGGCCCCACCGGCTCCGGCAAGACCACCACGCTCTATTCGACACTGAAAAGCCTGGCCTCGCCGGACCTGAACATCTGCACCATCGAAGACCCCATTGAAATGGTGGAACCGGCCTTCAACCAGATGCAGGTGCAGCACAACATCGACCTGACCTTCGCCTCCGGCGTACGTGCCCTGCTCCGCCAGGATCCGGACATCATCATGATCGGCGAGATCCGCGACCTGGAAACCGCCGAGATGGCCGTACAGGCCGCCCTCACCGGTCACCTGGTGCTGTCCACCCTGCATACGAACGATGCCCCCAGTGCTTTCACCCGGCTACTGGAGCTGGGCATACCGCCCTACCTGATCCGAGCGACCGTTATTGGCGCCATGGCCCAGCGCCTGGTCAGGCTGCTGTGCCCTCACTGCAAAAAACCGACGGATGTGGAGGAGGAAGCCTGGGCCAGCCTCACCCGCCCCTGGAAAGCTCCGGTGCCCAAGCGCATCTATCAGCCGGTGGGCTGCCTGGAATGCCGAGACACCGGCTACCTGGGCCGCGCCGGTGTATACGAGATCCTTGGTCTGTCCCGCACCATCGCCGGTCAGATCAACGACCGCTGTGAGCTGGAACAGCTGCGACTGGACGCCTACAAGGACGGCATGAAATCCCTGCGCCTGAGCGGCGCACAAAAGGTGGCCGCCGGTCTGACCACGATTGAGGAAGTACTGCGGGTGACCCCGGAGAGCCAAAGGTAGCCGGGGAAAGGCTCACGTTCCGGGACGCAAGCCGCATTGCTCCAGCTGTTGCTGCCATAGCTCGATATGGCGCTGCTGGGAAGCGTCCAGCTCGGCCCAGAGCGAGCCCTCACCTTCCAGCTTCAGGTAACGGTTGTACCAGTCCCTGAACGTTTCAGGCATGACCTCCTTCTGCTGCTCTGCGAGGGCGGCCAGCGGCCGGACAAGGTCATCCCGGGCACGACGCACACTGGCCAGGTAGGGCTGGACCCGTTCGATAAATACACTGAAGAACATGCCCTGGACGATTTCAGACTGGTTATTGGGCTTGCCGTCCAGGCACAACGGCCGCTCCTGCAACCGGGCTTCGATAACATCGCTGGCATCGTCCAGGCGGACAGTCAGCATCCGGGCCGTCAGGATAAGTTGACCCGGGGCCTGATGGGCCTGCCATTGCTGGTGGATATCACCCAGGCCGGCGAGGCTGGTATCGGTTTGACCTTCCAGCAACGGCGCCATCATGGCATTCAGGCTGTTGAGGTCTGTGGCCAGGTTGCCGGTTCCGCCGCCCGGCTCCAGGGGATAGAGCCCTTCAGTGCGGGTAAACAGGCTTTCCATCTCTTCCACACCCCAGGTGGCATTCCAGACCGCAACCGGCAGCGACGCCCGCTTGCTGGTCACAGCTTGGGAAACCTCTTCCCCGAGTTCGTCGTCACCGATTTCCGGCAGGCAGTCTTCCGCAGCCTCGATAAAGCGGACTTCGTAGCGCAGGCGGTTAGCCGGCTGCATTACCCGGCCCAGGATCGACGCTTTCTCGCCCGCGACCACCTGCAGTTCGCAGCCGAACAGGGACAGGAAGTCCAGCATACCCAGCTCCACTTCGGGCATCTGCAGTACCCGGTCCCGGCGTCTGGGCAGCGGATCGGTGGCGGGGATGGCGCTCAGTTGATAGGGCTGGTCGAGTACGCGGGCAGTTCGTTCCACGTATTCGTCCATCATGGATTCGGGGGCGCTGAACGGGTTGCAGCCCGCCAGCGCCAGGGTCATAAGCAGCGCCGGGAGGCTGAGCTCAATGGCGCTGGAGCAGCGCATCAACCTCACGGAAGTCCCGGGCGACAGGCCGCTTGTCAGTTTCCGGAAGATCGCCTTCACGCACCAGCCAGCAAGTTCTCATGCCTACAGATTCAGCGGCCGACAACTCGGCTTCTACATCCGAGAGGAACAGAACCGTTCGTGGCTCGACGCCCAGTTCGTCCAGGATATTGCGGTAAGAGGCTGCGTCTTTCTTGCCACCCACATTGGTATCAAAGTAGCCGCTGAAAAAGGGCGTCAGGTCACCCTCACTGGAGAAGCCGAAAATCAGCTTCTGGGCTTTCACCGAGCCAGAAGAATACACGTAAAGGCGCAAGCCGCGGTCGTGCCAGAAACGCAAATACTCGGCGGCGTCGGGGTATACATGGCCATCAAAGGCGCCATGCTGATAGCCCTGCTCCCAGAGCATGCCCTGCAGGGTCTTGAGGGCCGTTTCCTTGCGGTCCTCGTCAATCCAGTCTTCAAGCACCCGTATCAGGCCTTCGGTATCTGACCGGTCACAGCCTGACTTTTCGGCAACGACATCCATCTGCTCCGCCACCACCAGGTCTTCGTGCTGCCAGTCGCGGACGAATTCGGCCATGTGCTCACGGGCATAGGGAAATAACACCTCGTGCACGAATGAGATGGAACTGGTCGTGCCCTCGATATCGGTCAGGATTACGCGAATCATCAGGCACCTCCGGCGAGTTGCTCGTACCGGGGCAGGCGGCCGGCGATATCTTCACCGGTAAACTCTGCCACCCACCCTTCGGGGTTGGTGAACAGGCGGATACAGGTGAATTCCGGCTCAGGCCCCATATCGAACCAGTGGCGAGTGCCACTGGGCACGCTAATCAGGTCGCACTGGCGACACATGACGGCATAGACCTTGTCACCCAGGTGCAGATAGAACAGGCCCTTGCCATGGACAAAGAAGCGCACCTCATCCTCGCTGTGGATGTGCTCATCCAGGAACTTCTGACGAAAGGCTGCCTTGTCAGGGTGGTCCGGTGTCAGGCTCACCACATCCGCCGTGGCGAAACCGCTCTCGTCCTTTAGGTGTGAAACCTCATCGGCATAGGCGTCCAGGATATCGTCGCTGGTGACACTTGCCGGCAGCGCCCGTGTGGGCCAGCGCTCATAGCGCACCCCCTGCTCCTTTAGCAGCCGGGCGATATCGGCAGGGTTTTCCACGACCTGTTCCGGCGACTCCGGCTTGTCCTGGTGAAAGATGCTCAAGGTGGTCATGGGCGGACCCTCATGGTTTCAAGTTCACATTCGAAAAGGAATTCAAAGGCTTCTACATGACGCAGGCACTCGTCCATGTTTCGCCCCCAGGTGTACAGGCCATGACCGCGAATCAGATAGCCCGGCGCCTCCGGGTTTTCCGCCAGCCATTGGCGAGTCTGACCGGCCAGCGCGGCGATGTCCTGGGTATTGGCAAACACCGGCACGGCGACCTGTGCTTCATGGGTTGTCACACCCTCGAAGGCTTTCTGTAACTCGTAGCCCTCCAGCATCAGCGCCTGCCCTTCCGCAATCAGCCGACTCAGTACCGTCGCCTTCACCGAATGGGTGTGAAGCACGGCGCCAACGCCTGGCCGGTCACGGTAAATAACCGTATGCAGCAGGGTTTCTGCAGATGGCCGGCAGTCGCTCTGTACCGGTTGGCCTTCCAGGTCTACGACCATGATATCCGATGCGGCCAGGCGCCCCTTGTGCCGGCCCGACACGGTAATGGCCACGTGCCCGCCATCAATACGCCGGGAATAGTTGCTGCTGGTGGCCGGTGACCAGCCATTTTGGTAGAGGAACTCACCCGCGGCGCAAATTTCCCGGGCAGCCTCACTGTAACGAACAAGATTGACGCTGCTCACTGGATTACCGGCTTGCCTTCACGATCGTTCCAGATCTTGCGATCCCGGGTATCAATCTTGCCGTTGGAATCCCAGATTTCCCGGTCACGGGTAGCCTCATCCATCATGCCCTTGTCATCCCAGACTTCACGGTCTTTGGTCGCCTCATCAAGCGAGCCATTCGGATTCCAGATAGTACGACCCTCACAACCTGCCAGGGTCAGGGCAGCCAGCACCGCAATAAACAGTTTCTTCATGGTCTATGCCTCATATTGATCCCATCAAATCGGGCACGGTGCGTGCTATCGCGTGCCGTGGATTTCGCGGTTGCGCTGCTTTTGCTGGTCGCTCTTGCGAATCATTACATACACTGCACCGGTGCCGCCATGGTGCTTCTGGGCAGAATGGAACGCCAGCACTTCGTCCAGCTCAGGTAGCCAGCGTGCCAGGTAGCTTTTGAGCTGGGCAATGCCATCGGGATTACGCTCGCCCTTGCCGTGAAGAATGATCACTGAACGCAGGCCGTAGCGAACACAATCCTTGACGAAGCCGAACACTTCCCTGCGGGCTTCTTCGACCGTCATCCGGTGCAGGTCAAGTCGCGCCTCGATAGGGTAATGCCCCAGCCGAAGCTTGCGGAACACTCCGTGCTGGATGCCCGGGCGTTGCCAGCAGAGAATGTCATGGGCCGTCAAAGGATCCACATCTGACGCGGTCAGCGGGTTGGCATCCCGGCTCGGTGCATCGACGGCGGCACGCTGACGCTCAAGGTGCCCCGGCGTCAACTCACGGGGGGTGGCCACCTCGGCGCGGTTCGGCCGGCGGATCCGCTGGACGTCTTTCATCTGCTCCAGGAATAACAGGCGCTCGTCTTTGGAAGTCATGGTACGTTTCGGGCTGAGCAGGGTTGAAACGGCACTTTACCACCGGCTATCACTGGCATAAAGCAGCAGGCACCGGTGCCGGACGGATTGGTCAATATACGACCAAAGACCGAAACCGGAGTGGCACCGCAATGGGTTACACTCTCAGTAATGACAACAACAAGAGAGCTTGGTTCATGACCCAGGAACAGGAAGCCACCCTGCCCCAGAATACCCGTTCCATCATGGCGTTTCTGCGGGAGCATGCGCCATTTTCGAGCATGGATGACGCCCACCTGGCACTGTTCGCCGAGCACGCCACCCTGCGATTCTACGCTGATGGTGACAAGGTAATTGCACCGGAGGATGGACCGGTCACCACCTTTAACGTGGTCAAGCAGGGGCGCATCCGTGGCGAACGTAACAACCCCAAGACCGGCGAGCCGGAAACCACCTTTGAAATCAGCCAGGGCGAATGCTTTCCTCTGGCCGCACTGGTGGGGGAACGACCGACGCAAACCCTGCACCGGGCCACCGGCGACACCTTCTGCCTGAGCCTGGACCACAAGGACTTCGTCACCCTGTTCTCGGAAAGCGACTCCTTCCGCGACTTCTGTCTGCGCGGGGTCAGCAGCCTGCTGGACCAGGTTAACCAGCGCATCCAGTCCGGTGCCATGGCGTCACTGGGTTCGTCCAATTCACTGGACACGCCGCTGGAACGCTACGCCCTGCGCAATCCCATTGTCTGCTCTCCGGATATGCCCGTGCGCAAGGCCGTGGCCAAGATGCACGACAACAGCGTGGGCAGCATTATCATCACCGACGACCAGCGCCATCCCAAGGGCATTTTTACCCTGCGTGACCTGCGCACCCTGGTGGCGGAGGAAACCTGTTCCCTGGAAACGCCCATCGCCCAGGTGATGACGACAGACCCCCATCACCTGCCGGCCACCGCTGACGCCTTCGAGGCCGCCATGCTGATGGCCGAGTATCACTTTGCCCATATCTGCGTGGTGGACGACGACAACCGGCTGATTGGCGTGGTGTCCGAGCGTGACCTGTTTGCCTTGCAACGGGTGGACCTGGTGCACCTTGCCCGGGCAATCGGCACCGCCACGCACCTGCAGACACTGGTTGCCCTGAGGGACGACGTATCCCGACTGGTGGACACCATGCTGGCCCACGGCGCCGACTCCGGGCAGGTGGTCAAGATCATCACCACCCTGAACGACATCACTGTACGCCGGGTGCTGGAGCTGAACCTGAAGAAAAACAATCCGGGCATTCCCTTCACCTGGCTGACCTTCGGCAGCGAGGGCCGGCAAGAGCAGACCCTGCTGACAGACCAGGACAACGGCATCCTGTTCACCACCCCCGAAGGTATGACACCGGACCAGGTACGTGAAAAATTGCTGCCCTTCGCAGAGACCATCAACAAGGAACTGGCGGAGTGCGGGTTCACCTGGTGCAAGGGCAACATCATGGCCAGCAACCCGAAGCTGTGCCTCAGCGGGGAGGAGTGGGATGAGTGGTTCCTGAGGTTCATTGACGCCTCTACGCCACAAAACCTGGTGTATTCGTCCATCTTCCTGGATATGAGAGCGGTGTTCGGGCCCATGGAGCCACTGCAGGAATTGCTGGAAACGGTCCTGACCCGCATCCGCAAGAACGCCCTGTTCCAGAAAATGCTGGCTGGTAATGCCCTCCAGCGGCGACCGCCCCTGAATATCTTTCGTGGCTTTCGCTACGCCCCCGATGGCGACCGCCACAGCCTGGACCTGAAGCGCCAGGGCCTGGCACCGTTCGTAGAGTCGGTACGGGTGTTCGCCCTCGCCAACGGAGTTGCCACGGCCAATACCCTGGAACGCATGGAAGAACTCGCCCGCAAGGGCGTGTTCGATGCCAAGGATGCCAACGCCTGGCAGGAAGCCTACAGCCTGATCCAGGCCATCCGTATGCGGGCACACCAGGACCAGCTGAAACAGGGCGACGAGTTGTCCAATTACATCAACCCGGACAACCTGAATCCGCTGGACCGCCGCATCCTGCGGGAGTCCTTCCGCCAGGCCCAGCGCCTCCAGCAGAAACTGGAAGTCACCTACCAGCTCTAGGAAACCATCACCATGCTGGATCAGTTTAAAGCCTGGATCAACGAAAAACTCACGGGCCCCGCAGAGCACCACGACCTTGCCCACGTGCCGAAGCCCAAAGCGGTGGGCGGCCAGCACCTGGACCATCTTCGCTTTATCGTACTGGACCTGGAAACCACCGGCCTGAACCCCGCCAAGGACAAGGTCATAGCCATTGGTGCCGTCGCCATCGACCGCATGGCTATCCCCCTGAGTGACCAGTTTGACCTGATCCTGAGACGGCCTGAGCTGGATATCCGCGAGACCGTGCTGATCCACGGCATCGGCCCCGAGGCCCTTACCAGGGGCCATGAAACCCGGGACGCGCTGTTAAGGCTGCTGGAATGGATGAACGGCGACCCGATACTGGCGTTTCACTCAGCGTTTGATCGTAAATTCCTGGAGAAGGCCCTGCGCCAGCAATTGAACTACACCCAGCCCCACACCTGGCTGGACGTAGCCGAGCTGATGCCAGCGCTCTTCCCCCGCGCCCTGGAAGGCAACAAACGGCTGGATAACTGGGCGGACCACTTTGGCCTGGAGATCTCCGCACGCCATCACGCAGCTGCCGATGCGCTGGCCACCGCCGAGCTGTCCCTCATTGCTTTCCGCGAAGCCCAGCAGCAGGACGTCAGGACCCTTGATGACCTTCACCAACGCCTCAAATACCACCACCGCCTGAAGACCATGCGCCAAATGTGACGAGCTTCCCATCGCGGTGAAAAGCCACGTCAGCCCAGCTCCGAGCCCCCATTTTGCCGCGCCTGGACGCGCCATTAAACAGCTTTTTACATTGTTGCAAAGCTCACTTAGACCTTTTGCCAATATCCACCAGCGCCGTGACAGGTAAAGTCAGAGATAGTAACCAGCAGGAGAAAAACCCGTGAATAACAATTTCCGATGGTTGCTTGACAAGGACAGCACTGGTCACTGCCCACCGTCTACCGGCAGGACCGTGACCAGGCTGGCTTTGCTTTTCTCCCACTTGAAAGCGTCTAAATCCTACAAAAACAAAACAGGAGACCTGTTATGTCTGACGCAAGCAGCAATGCTGTTCTGTACTGGAAGGCGAATCTGCGCCTGATACTGGGGTGCCTGATCGTATGGGCACTCGTATCCTACGGCTTTGCCATCCTGCTACGCCCCTTGCTTGCCGGTATACCGGTGGGCGGAACCGACCTCGGATTCTGGTTTGCCCAACAGGGCTCCATCCTGACCTTTATTGCCCTGATCTTCTTCTACGCCTGGCGTATGAACAAGCTCGACGAGCAATTCGGCCTGGCCGAGGAGGAATAATCCGATGAGTCAGTTTGCAATCAACCTCATATTTGTCGGGGGCTCATTCCTCCTGTATATCCTTATCGCTGTGTGGGCCAAGGCTGGCAGCACCAGTGATTTCTACGTGGCTGGTGGCGGTGTTCACCCCATCACCAACGGCGCCGCCATCGGCGCGGACTGGATGTCAGCGGCATCCTTTATTTCCATGGCGGGCCTGATTGCCGCCGGTGGTTACGCCAACTCCACCTTCCTGATGGGCTGGACTGGCGGTTACGTGTTGCTGGCCATGCTGCTGGCGCCCTACCTGCGGAAGTTCGGCAAGTTCACGGTACCCGAGTTCATCGGTGACCGTTTCTACAGCCGTAATGCCCGCCTGGTCGCGGTACTCTGCCTGATCGTTGCCTCGGTAACCTACGTAATCGGCCAGATGGCCGGTGCTGGTGTAGCCTTCTCCCGCTTCCTGGAGGTGGACGCAACCACAGGCCTTATCATTGCCGCAGTAGTGGTCTTTATCTACGCCGTACTCGGCGGCATGAAAGGCATCACCTACACCCAGGTGGCCCAATACTGCGTACTGATCATTGCCTACACGATTCCGGCGATCTTCATTGCCATCGAGCTGACCGGCAACCCGGTTCCGGCGCTGGCCATGTTCTCTGAGCATACCCAGTCCGGCATGCCGGTGCTGGAGAAGCTCAACCAGGTCATCACGGACCTCGGCTTTGGCTCCTACACGGCGGATGTGTCCAACAAACTGAACATGGTGCTGTTCACCCTCTCACTGATGATCGGTACCGCGGGCCTGCCCCACGTTATCATCCGGTTCTTCACGGTGCCCAAGGTCGCTGACGCTCGCTGGTCCGCCGGCTGGGCACTGGTGTTCATCGCCCTGCTGTACCTGACTGCCCCGGCCGTTGCTTCCATGGCGCGCCTGAACCTGATGACCACAATCTATCCGGAAGGCACAGCGGCCCAGCCCATCGAATACGATGAGCGTCCGCAGTGGATCCAGGAGTGGGAAGTCACCGGCCTGATCACCTATGAGGACAAGAACGGCGACGGACGCATCCAGTACTACAATGACGGCAACGCTGACTTCGCTGACGAAGCCGAGGCCCGCGGCTGGGCAGGCAACGAGTTCAACTATAACCGGGACATCCTGGTGCTGGCGAACCCGGAAATTGCCAGCCTGCCCGGCTGGGTCATCGGCCTGATCGCGGCGGGTGGTCTGGCGGCGGCCCTGTCCACGGCGGCGGGTCTGTTGCTGGCCATCTCGTCTGCCATCAGTCACGACTTGATCAAGGGTGCCATCAATCCCAATATCTCGGAGAAAGGCGAACTACTGGCGGCCCGTATCGCCATGGCTGTAGCGATAGCGGTGGCAACCTACCTGGGGGCCAATCCACCCGGGTTCGCGGCACAGGTTGTGGCACTGGCCTTCGGTATTGCGGCAGCCTCCCTGTTCCCGGCTCTGATGATGGGTATCTTCTCCAAGCGGGTGAACAACGTGGGCGCCATCAGCGGCATGCTGGCCGGCCTCATCTTCACCCTGGTGTACATCTTCGTGTACAAGGGCTGGTTCTTCATTCCGGGAACCGCCAACCTGCCTGACACCGTTGACGCCTGGGTACTGGGTATCTCCCCGCTGTCCATTGGCGCTGTCGGTGCCCTGGTGAACTTTATCGTGGCCTTCGTGGTGTCCAACGCCACCGAGGAGCCGCCGGTAGAGATCCAGGAACTCGTGGAAAGCGTTCGCTACCCGCGGGGTGCTGGCAAGGCAGTGGATCACTAAGACATAATACGCCCCGCATTCAGATGCGAATCTGAACGGGTTGATCCAGGACGGGCCTCCTTTTCAGGAGGCCCGTTTTTTTACCGAGCCTCTCAAAAAGTCCCGGAAGCCAAGGGCTTCCCCGATTTTTTCGGACGCTCCCAGAGGAAGTACTATGTTCTGGAACTTTGTCGCCACCATCGTGTGTGGTGTAGCCGCCGCAGGTATTGCCATGAGCATCCGCGCGGCAACCGCCAAGAAGGCCCCCCGTTGGCTGATTCCGGTGTTTGCTGGGTTGGGCATGATGGGCTATCAGATTTACATGGAATACAACTGGTACGACCAGATGACCGCACGCATGCCGGCAGAGTCGGTGGTGGTGGCTACCGAGTCACGGGCCGAATTCTGGCGCCCCTGGAGTTTCTTTGTTCCGCAGATCAACCGCATTACGGTGCTGGATACCGGCAGCATAGTGCGCAGCCCGGCGACCGGCGATACCGCCCGTTTCCAGCTCTATCACTTCCGGCAAACCTACGGTGGCCGAGTTTCCCAGGGCACCTGGCTGCTTAACTGCCCGAGCGGCGAGCTGGTTGCGCTGACCGACGACGGCAAACCCGATACCCGGGAGGCCCGACGCCTCAGTGCGGAAGACCCGCTGTTCAGGCAAGTCTGCGACTGAATCTGACCGTCAGGGAGTAACCGGAGATGATCAGTGTCTGGCTACTTGTAGTCATTTCCATCGCCTACATCTCCCTGCTGTTTGCCATCGCCTGGGCCGGTGACCGCCACCCGGGCCTTTACCGCAACAAACTGGCCCGCCCCCATATCTACGCCCTGTCGCTGGCAGTCTACTTTACCTCCTGGACATTCTATGGCGCTGTTGGCCGGGCTACCCAGGAGGGGTTCGGCTTCCTGCCGATCTACCTGGGCCCGCTGCTGGTGTTCCTGTTCGGCACCCCGCTGTTGCGTCGAATCATCTACATCAGCAAGCGCAGTAACAGCACCTCCATTGCCGACTTCATCGCTTCCCGTTACGGCAAGTCCCAGTCCCTAGCAGCACTGATCGCCGTATTCGCACTGATTGGCAGCGTTCCTTACATTGCCCTTCAGCTCAAGGCCATATCCCTGGGTTTCAGCGTTTTGTCGGAAAGTGGCTCCGGCACGTCACACCAGGCGGCCTGGAGCGATTCCGCCTGGTACATCACACTGGTCCTGGCGGTGTTTACCGTACTGTTCGGCACCCGCCACCTGGAATCCACCGAGCACCACCGGGGCATGATCCAGGCGGTAGCCTTCGAGTCCATGATCAAGCTGATTGCCTTTGTGGCCGTGGGGATCTTCGTGGGCTTTGGCATGTACGGTGGTTTTGGCGACTTGCTTGGCCGGGTCCAGGAAGCGGACCTGGTGGGCCAGTTAACATGGCAGGGGGTTGAAGCTCCGGCTTTCATCACCCAGACCATTGTGTCCATGCTGGCTATCCTGTGCCTGCCGCGGCAATTCCACGTCATGGTGGTTGAAAATGCCGAGTACCGGGACTTCAACACGGCCCGCTGGGCCATGCCCGCCTACCTGATCATCGCCAGTGCATTCGTGCTGCCCATCGCCGCCGCCGGCCTGCTGCACGGTGACGGTGACAGCGTGAATCCCGACATGCTGACGCTGACACTTCCCATCATGGAGGAACAGACCTGGCTGGCAGTGCTGGCGTTTCTGGGCGGCGGTTCAGCGGCCGCCGCCATGGTGATCGTCTGCTCTGTGGCTATCGCTACCATGGTCAGTAACGAAATCGTCATGCCCGGCCTGCTGAAGTTCTTCAGGCCCCGTATGAACCGTCAGCCGGACCTCAGCCGCCTCCTGCTCAGTATCCGCCGGGTCACCATTTTCCTCGTACTGCTGACGGCTTACGGGTTCTATCGACTGGCCGGGGCCGATTACAGCCTGACGGCCTTCGGGCTGTTGTCGTTTGCTGCGGCCGCACAGTTCGGCCCCTCCCTCATTGGCGGAACCCTGTGGCGTCGCGGCAATTACAACGGCGCTATCTGGGGCCTGGCCCTGGGTTTTGCCATGTGGTGTTATACCCTGCTGATCCCCGCGCTTGCCTCCACCGGCTGGCTCAGTGACACCCTGATCGACCAGGGGCTGTGGGGCCTGGGCTGGACCCGTCCTACGGCGCTGCTGGGCCTCGAACTGGATATGATCAGCCACGGCATTGTCTGGTCCCTGGGCATCAACACCCTGGTCTACGTAATACTGTCGCTGACAACCCGCCAGCGGGTGCGGGAAAAGATCCAGATTGCCTCTTTCTTCCATGACGCCAATCCCCGGACAGATACCTCCCATCAACAGGCCTGGCAGGGGGAAGTGCTCACCGCCGACCTGCAGGCCCTGGCAGAGCGCTTTATGGGCGAGGAGCGGGCCGAGGCACTTTTGACCAACTACGAACGCCGAAATGCCATGCGGCTGTCACCTCAGCGACCTGCCAGCAGCCACCTGATGCGCTATATCGAGCGACAACTGGCCTCGGTTATCGGTGCGTCAACGGCCAGGGTTGTGCTCGAGTCCACGCTCACCGGCCGTGACATGCAGATTGAGGACGTGGTGAGCATCGTCGATGAAGCCTCCCAGGCCATGACCTTCAGCCGGGAGCTGCTGCAATCAGCCATTGAGAACATCAGCCTGGGGGTATCGGTAGTCAATCACCAGCAGCAACTGGTGGTCTGGAACCGTCGCTACCTGGAGCTGTTCTCCTATCCCAAGGGCTATGTGCGGGCCGGACGCCCGATGCAGGACCTGATGCGATACAACCTCATCAATACCAACCTGCCAGCCCGGCGGGTAGACGAAATCATCAGTGATCGTTGCGAGGCCATGAAACAGGGCCGGCCCATGTCCTATGAACGGCACCGTCCCGATGGCACCGTGATCAAGGTCGAAGGCAGCCCGATTCCCGGCGGCGGCTATGTCACCACCTTCCAGGACATCACGACCATGCGCCGCACGGAACAGGCGCTCAAGGAAACCAACATCTACCTGGAGCAACGGGTCAAGGAACGTACCCAGGAGCTCCAGGTGATCAACGAACAAATGCTCAAGGCCAAGTCCGTCGCCGAGCAGGCCAACCAGAGCAAGACCCGCTTCCTGGCGTCCGCCAGCCATGACCTGTTGCAACCGCTCAATGCTGCGCGCCTGTTCGCGTCCGCCCTGCAAAACAAGGTCATTACGGACGAGACCCGGGAGCTCGCAAGCCACCTGGACAGCTCCCTCGGTGCGGCCGAGGAAATCATCAGCACGTTACTGGATATTTCCAAGCTGGATGCAGGGGCACTGGAACCGGATATCAGCAGCTTTCCGATCAACGACCTGCTGCGGCACCTGGCTACAGAGTTCAGTGCCATCGCGGCAGACCAGCAACTGGAACTCGAGGTGGTTCCAAGCTCGAGCTGGGTCACGTCCGATGCCAAGCTGTTACGGCGGGTGGTTCAGAACTTCCTGTCCAATGCCACGCGCTACACCGACAGTGGTGGCAGGATCCTGCTCGGCTGCCGTCGCCTGAAGGGCTATCTGAGGATCGAGGTCTGGGATACCGGGCCCGGCATTCCCGATGACCAGCTCAAATACATCTTCGAAGAGTTCCGTCGCCTGCGCCAGGGCCGGGACAAGAAAGGCCTGGGGCTTGGCCTGGCCATTGTGGACCGTATCAGTGGTATGCTGGGCCATCCGGTTAACGTTCACTCCCGGGTCGGGCGGGGCAGCACATTTACCATTACCGTGCCCCTTGCGAAGACGGAGTTACAATCTGTCTCCGCCAGCAGGCCACGCAGTAACAGTCGCGGGCTATCGACACTGAGAGGCCTTAAAGTACTGTGCATCGACAACGAGGCCCGCATCCTGGAAGGTATGGAGGCCTTGCTGAGCAACTGGCATTGCCAAACCATCACGGCGCTGAGCCTTGAAGATGCTCGTACCACACTGAACGGCGAACAGCCGGATATAATCCTCGCGGACTATCAGCTGGATGATGACCGAAATGGCCTGGATGCCATGGATGCCCTGCGGGAAGATTTTGACAACGACATACCGGGTGTGCTTATTACCGGCTATCTTGGAGAGGAAGTCCGGCAAGACGCTACAGACCGGGGCTACCATGTGCTCTATAAGCCGGTGAAACCTGCAGCCCTGCGGGCACTGGTCAACAAACTCATCAAGAAACGCTCATGATCAATACGTCCGGTGAACACAGCTACGCCACCAGCATCCGGAAACTGCGCTTTCTGGTAGTGGACGATTTCGAGAACTTCCGCAACTCCATGCGGCAGATGCTTCGCTCCCTCGGTGCTGAAAAGATCGAACTGGTACACAACGGGGCGGCAGCGGTTCAGCGATGCGCCTATGACCACTTCGATGTGCTGCTCTGTAACTACAACCTTGGTGAGGGCAAAAGCGGCCAGCACGTCCTGGAAGAGCTCCGACACCGAAAGCTGCTGCACCACTCATCGCTGTTCCTGATGGTCACGGCAGAAACCTCACGGGAAATGGTCATGGGGGCCAGGGAATATCACCCGGATGCCTACCTGACCAAGCCCATTAACCGGGCAATGCTGGAAAAACGCCTGGGTGCACTGGCCGAGCGCCGGGAAGCCCTGCTTCCCATTACCCGGGCGATGGACCTTGAAGACTACCCGGAAGCCATCAAGCAATGCCTCGCCCTGCTCCCCCAGCATCGCAGGCACCGTTCCTGGATCTACAAGACCCTGGCCGAGCTGTACATCCAGATCGGCGACTACGGCCAGGCGAGCAAGATCTACGATGATATCCTCAGCCAGCGTTCGCTATCATGGGCACGGCTTGGCAAGTCACGGGTCTTGTTGGCCGAGGGGCACCTGGACGAAGCCGTGACCGCCCTGCAGCTGCTTATCGAGGACCACCCGGATTACCTGGAAGCCTACGACCTGCTGGCAGAAACCCTTACACGCAACGGAAAGCCCGGAC
Organism: Marinobacter bryozoorum; assembly: GCF_023156245.1. Taxonomy (GTDB): domain Bacteria; phylum Pseudomonadota; class Gammaproteobacteria; order Pseudomonadales; family Oleiphilaceae; genus Marinobacter; species Marinobacter bryozoorum. The sequence continues at coordinate 67,754 of NZ_JAKZAH010000004.1, read as the reverse complement.
AGGCACAAAAGGTTCTTCTGAGGGCTGCAGAGTTGTCCCCGAATGCCCTGTTACGCCAGCGGGACCTGGCAAACCTGGCCACCCGAAACCAGGACATAGACACAGCAACCGAAGCGTGGCGCCGCACGGTCAACCTGGGAACCTGGTCCGTCCATGATAATCCGGACCATCACCTGGCCCTGGGGCGGTCCCTCACCGATCTCAGCGAAGGCGACCCCTCCGGTGAGGGCAAGGAATACGCTGAAGAGGCTGTTCGGGTGCTAAAGCAGCTGGAGCGTAAATTCCCGGAGGCGCCAGATATCGGACCTCGCACCATGCTGGTCCGGGCCAGGATCGTGGCGGCCCGGGGCAACCGCAACAAGGCCATGAAGTTCCTCGAGGAAGCCCGGGCAGCCCTGCCGGAGGACAAGCTTTCCGCCGACGCCGGGCTGGACCTTGCCAAGACGCTCTACCGGGTTGGCCAGAACCGGGAGGCGGAACAACTGCTCGCCTCCCTGGCCCAGAAATACGAGGGCGAAGCAGACACCATCGAGCAGATCGAAACCCTGATCGACGAACCCGTAGGGCTGCAACAGCGCCTGCAGGCGCGGACCCTGAACCGGGAAGGCATCCAGGCCTATGAAAAAGGTGGCCTGGCCGAAGCTGCCCGCTTTTTCGAGCAGGCACTGGACATCGTGCCAAACCACGCCGCGCTGAACCTTAACCTGGCACAGATCCGCATGAAGCAGCTGGAAGATAACGATGGCTCCGTGGTTCGCCAGCATGCCCTTGCCCAGTGCCGGCGCTGTCTCGAATCCCTGGAGCACCTGCCGCCCCAACACCGGCAATACCGCCGCTACCTGGCCATGAAGCGAAAAATGGAGCACCTGAATGACTGAACAGCAGCCAGCCCGCGACGACCGTCGGCAAATCGACACGCCGGACTTCTCCATGGTGATTGCCTCGGCGGTCCATGACATGAAGAATTCCCTCGGCATGCTGCTCAGCACCCTGGAAGACCTGCGCGAAGAGCAGCGAGGCGCGCTGGACGAAAACCCCCGTTTCAATACCCTGCAATACGAGGCCGAACGGGTCCACAGCGACCTGGTGCAGTTGCTGGGCATCTATCGCCTTGGTGAGCACACGCTTTCCGCCCACAGTGACGAACACTATGTGGCGGAGTTCCTGCAGGAACAGCTGGCCCGGCATGAGCAATTACTGGCGGGCTATGGCGTCAGCTATGAGATCAACGCTGACGAAGACACGGTTGGCTTTTTCGATGATGAACTGATCTCGGGCGTTATCGCCAGCACCCTGAACAATGCGATCCGTTACACCCGCAGCCGACTGCAACTGAACGCCCGTGAGGTGGACGGCTGGATGGTGCTGAGTATCGAGGACGACGGCAATGGCTACCCGCCCCATATGCGGGACGCCGGTGATGCGTTGCTGCGGGCTCCGGATTTCAGCACGGGCTCAACCAGCCTTGGACTTTACTTTGCGGCTGCCATTGCCCACCTGCACCAGAACAATGGCAAGCACGGCACCATTCGTCTCCAGAACGGAGGCAGTCTGGGCGGCGGGGTGTTCGAGATCTGGCTGCCCTGATAAGGCACCATGAAGGCAACACCGGGCAGATTCGCCAACCTGTGCCACACTTTGGCAACGGCTGACTTGAATTGGCCCCTGCCCGGGACTAACGTGGAGCGAGCCCTCAAGGATCGGTCAGCAACAGGTATGACCGCGGAAGGACGAGGGCCTTTGTCCAGACAGGGAGAACACCATGCCCCGTGGCAACGCACTCATCGTTGACGACTCCTCCACGGCGAGGATCATCCTCGCACGACTGCTCGAAAAGGCGGACCTCACCAGCAAGGGCGTCGGCTCCGCCGAGGATGCCCTCAGCCTGTTGCAACACGAGCATTTTGACCTGATCTTCCTTGATCACCTGTTGCCGGGCATGAATGGTTTCGACGCGCTGGAAAAGCTCAAGGCCCGGCCAGAGACCCGTGACATCCCGGTGTTCATGTATACCTCCCAGAACGCTGACCGCTACCTCCAGGACGCCAGGGCACGGGGCGCTGCAGGGGTCATTGGCAAGCAGGTCGAGCGGGAACAGCTGATCCAGATGATCGATGCCATCCTGGCGGACAATGACAGCCCGCCCGATTTCGAAGCGCCCGAACTGGGTCCTTATCAGACCGTAGCCGACCAGTCATACCTGCGGAAACTGACAGGCCGCCTGTCCACGCTCGAAATTGCCTATGAGGAAGCCAACGAAGACATTCGCGCAATGAAGCAACATATGGCCCGGGTTGATGCGCGGTTCCAGGAGGAACTCGAGGTCCGGGTGAGCAGGATACGGCGGTTGTGGATACTCTCTACCGTGGTATTCGTACTGGTAGCGCTGCTCCTGGGGCTTCAGGTCAACAGCGTGTCTGAAACCGTTGACGGCCTGAATACCCAGTTGGAGCTGATCACACAGATGATCGGTGGCCTGATGGAACTGGTCGGTGGCGGGGGATAGTTGCCCGCTCCGAACCCCGCGAGTCAGAGGTTCAGAACATCCAGCCGACCATAATCCGGCCCGGCTTCAACAGCCTGTACCTGTACTGCATTGCCCACGCGGGGGCGTCCCTCAGCAAAGTCATACAGGTTGGTGTCGGCCAGGTGAGACGGCTCCACATTACACATGGCCCGGAACATCGACTCGATCCGCCCCGGGTGCTGGCGGTCCCACTGCTGCAGCATATCCTTGACCACCTGCCGTTGCAGGTTCTCCTGGGAGCCACAAAGATTACATGGAATGATCGGGTATTCCCGCAGCGCCGCATAGCGGGCAATGTCTTTCTCACGGCTGTAGGCCAGCGGACGGATGACCGTATTGCGGCCATCATCACTGAACAGCTTGGGGGGCATGGACTTCATCTTGCCCCCATAGAACATGTTCAGGAACAGGGTTTCCAGCAGGTCGTCCCGGTGATGGCCCAGGGCGATCTTGGTAATACCATGCTCTTCGGCAAAGTTGTACAGGATGCCCCGGCGCAACCGTGAACACAGGCCACAGGTGGTCTTACCCTCAGGCACCTTCTCCTTGACGATGCTGTAGGTGTCTTTTTCGATAATGTGGTACTCAATGCCCAGACCGGAGAGATAGTCCGGCAGCACATGCTCCGGAAAGCCCGGCTGCTTCTGGTCCAGGTTCACCGCGATCAGTTCGAAAGGCACCGGCGCGCTTTTCTGGAGGTTCATCAGGATATCCAGCATGGTATAGGAATCCTTGCCTCCGGAAAGGCACACCATGACCCGGTCACCGGACTCGATCATGCGGAAATCCTGGATCGCCTGTCCCGCGTCCCGTCGCAGACGTTTCTGGAGTTTGTTGGTCTCCAGCTTCCGCTCGCGCTCCGCTTCACTGGCGGGTGTACCGGCTGCCGCTTCTGGCGTCACTACGTCTGACATAATCAACCTGTGGCCATGGTGAAATAGGGTAATTTAACAGGCGGCGATTATACCGGAGCCACGGCACCCAAGTCAGGCCCTGTCGCTGCGTACAAGCCACCATCACCAGGCCGGGCCCGGAGCGCCTCACCCTTCGGGGCTTGGGATACGGCCGCCGGTGACATACCATGGCACCATGAGTGAGGATGCGGCTTTCCAGACATCGTCCGATACGGGCGAGCTGACAGATCATCAGGGCCATGCGCGCCAGGCGCTGGAGCACCATGTACAGCTGCTTGCGGCCGCCGTGGAATCCTGCTTGCGAGAAGCGGGCAACCTCTCCGAACTGGAGCTGATCCGCCAGTTACAGGCCCCGCCGTGGCAGCTGATCGGCCCTGTGAACTACGCCGACCCGGCAGCCCTGTATCCGGTTCATTTCCTGCTGTTCCATGTGCTCTATCGCCTGCGTGACGACCTGGCCGCAAGCGGGGAATGCCTGACCATTTCACCCCTGACCATCAGCCTGACACGCGACGATGTGATTGCCGGTACCGGCCTTCCGGATTGCACGGATCCCCTGAGGGACTTCTACCTGGACCTGGACCAGTACCGCATGCCCGAAACCGACATCCATCGCATGGTTGATGACTTCTGGGCCGGCCGTGCCGGCCAGGGCCCGGGTGCCGAGTCTGCGGAAAAAGCCGCCAGGCTACTGGGTTTCGAGACCGTGCCTCCGGACTTTGCCACCGTCAAACACCGGTTCCGACGGGCAGTCATGCAGGCCCACCCGGATCGCGGGGGCGACACCAGCCGGGTCCAGCAGCTGAACGAAGCCTTCACTACGCTACGGCACCACTTCCGCCGGGGAGTTTCTCCATGCTGAACCGTATCCTGGCTACGGGCCTGATAGCACTGGCCCCTCTGACAGCCCGGGCCGACCTGGTGGTACTGCAGTATCACCATATCAGTGAGCAAACCCCGGCAAGCACCAGTACCACGCCCGAACTGTTCAGGTCACACCTTGCACGCATCGGCGAACTGGGACTGGAGGTGGTGCCACTGGAGTCCGCCACACGGGCCGCACTGGACGGCACACTGAACGACCAGGAACAGGTCGCCATCACTTTCGATGATGCCTACGCGTCCGTCTGGAGCACTGCAGCCCCGCTGCTTGACGAACTTGGCTTGCCCTACACTATCTTTGTAAACACTGAAGCAGTGGGCCGCGAGGGCTACATGACCTGGGCTCAACTGAAAGAAGCCAGGGCACGAACCGGCGTCACCATCGCCAACCACAGCCATGACCATGGGCACCTGGCCAGGCGCCCGGATGAATCACAGCAAGCCTGGCACCGGCGGGCCAGCGACAGCCTCGACCGTGCAAAGGCCATCCTCGACGACCGCCTCGGAGATACCGCAACGCTCTTCGCCTACCCCTACGGAGAATACGATTCAGCACTGGAAGAGATGTTGGACGAACGGAACTGGCTGGCCTACGGCCAACAGTCAGGCCCCATCGGCGAGGGCTCAGACGAAAGCCGGCTGCCCCGGTTTCCCATGGCAACCCCTTTCGGCCAGCTCAGCAGCTTGAATGACAAACTGCGCAGCCGTGCACTGCCGGTCGATACCGGTTCGCTGCCCGACGGAATCATCGACGACAACCCACCGACACTCATCCTGGAACTGCCCGAAGACTTGCGCCCCGGCGCTCTCACCTGTTTTGGCTCAGGCCAGGGACGCTTGCCCCTGGAAGCGGAACACCAGGCAGTCACGGTGCAGGCACCGGAGCCTTTCGGCAACCGGCGATTTCGCTATAACTGCACCTATCCGGCGGGCGAAGGACGTTACTACTGGTTCTCCCAGCAGTGGGTTGACCTTTCCAGGCCAGAAGACTGAAGCGGCCGGGCACCGGCCAGCCCGTCCTGACCTTCTCAGACCGAGAAGGCCACTCCCATAAGCAGGTACCCCACCAGCGTCACCAGCACAACGCCCACCAGGTTGAGCACGAAACCCGTGCGGATCATGTCGCTGATGGCCATATAGCCACTACCGAAAACGATGGCATTGGGAGGCGTAGCCACCGGCATCATAAACGCACAGCTGGCAGCAATGGCCGCCGGCACGGTCAGCAGCACCGGGGAGATGCCCTGCCCTACCGCCAGCGCTCCGAGCAGGGGCAGGAACGCCGCTGCGGTAGCGGTATTACTGGTCACCTCTGTGAGGAAGATGATTACCGCTACCACCAGTCCGACCATCAGCAGCAACGGCAGCGCATCCAGGGCTGACAGGCTCTCTGCAATGGCATCAGCCAGGCCAGAGCTGCTGATCACGCCAGCCAGCGCCAAACCACCACCAAACAGCAACAATACCCCCCAGGGCAGGTCCCGCGCACTTTCCCAGTCCATCAGGGCATTGCCATCCCGCTGGCCAGAACGGACCAGGAACAGCACTATGGCGGCCAATATGGCGATCACCGTATCACTCAGCCAGGGCAGCGTACCGGACAGTAACGGGCGGAATATCCAAGCTGCGGCAGTCAGGCCAAATATCAGGGCGACGCGCTTCTCGGCACTGCCCAGGTCACCAAGGTCACGCAGCTCATCGCGGATTGCCTCTGCGGCACCGCCGGACCCGTCAATTCCGAAATCCTTGCGAGTCAGCCACCACCAGATCACAAGCAACATCAGCAACGCCACCGGCACACCGATTACCATCCACTGTGCGAAGCCCAGGGGAATACCCTGCTCTCCCGCAAGGTACGCCGCCAGCAGGGCATTGGGCGGTGTACCAATCAACGTCGCTATACCGCCAACGCTTGCGGAATAGGCAATGGCGAGCAACAGGGCGACACCAAAGCGCTTGCGACTGTCCTCATCCGGCGCATGCACCATACTCAGAACAGACAGGCCAATAGGCAACATCATGATCGACGTTGCCGTATTGGAAACCCACATGCTGAGAAAGGCGGTCGCTACCATAAACCCGCCAATCTGTCGTTTGGGGCTGGTGCCGACCAATAGCAGGATGTGCAGTGCGATCCGCCGGTGAAGGTTCCAGCGCTGCATCGCCAGGCCCAGGGTAAAGCCCCCCAGGAACAGGAAAATAATGGGATTGGCATAGGGTGAAGTCGCATCCCTGACCGAGCCGAGACCCAGGGCCGGGATCAATACGATCGGCACCAGCGAGGTGGCCGGAATAGGAATCGCCTCTGTCGCCCACCAGGCTGCCATAAGCATCATCAGGCCCAGTGCCGACCAGGCCGCCACACCAAGGTCACCCGGCGGCGGTACGACCAGCGTGACGACCAGCAGGGCGAGGCCCGTAAACAGGCCGATAACCCGGCTCTTCGGCATCTTCCAGGACATATCGCCCGTCTGAGTCATGGTGTTCGGTCCTTAATCTTACGGCAGGAGACCGGTACTCCCGGAAACGGGAGCGACCGGCAGACAGTGAATGGTCAGTACGAACAGGGGCAGGAAAAGGGCTACTCGGCCGCTTCTGCACACCGAACACAGAGCGAAGCCCAGGGGAGAATTTTCAGGCGCTCCGGATTGATCTCGTTACCACAACGCTCACACACCTCGCCTTCCCCCTGCTCGATTCGTTCCAGGGCATGGATGACGTGGCGCAGTTCGTCGCGGACCTCGTGCTCCAGGGAGTCCACCACCTCGTCGTTCTGGCGTTGCACCGCCTGTTCCGAGAAATCCGCCTCCAGCTTGCCACCTTCCCGGTGCTGGTGCGCCTCGTAACGCTCAAGCCGACGGGTCAGCTCCTGTTTCAGACGCTGAAGTTCTTCGGTTCGGTTATTGGACATGGCGTTCCCACCTCCTCGGTGATATCTGGCTGGGGCAGCCTGTCATACTCGATCCTGACCTGTTGCGCCGGGGGGTAAGCAACCGGTCGCACACGTCGGACAAGGGGCAGACAGGCCAGAATGTAAAAAACCGTAAGCATATCGCAAAGAATGGCTGAGCAATTGACGTCCGTCAAAACCGGACCGTGACCGGCGGCAGACAATGTCAGATATACCTGCAAACCAATAAACATAACCGGAAGCACCATGGCCAACCACCTACCCATCGAGAGCATCATGCGCTCTGGCGTGCCCGTGCACTGCCCGCCGGAGATGCCATTGAACCGTGCCGCCCGGCTGATGGCTGACCATGGCTGCAGCTCCATTGTGGTCATGGACGATAAAGTACCGGTGGGCATCTGGACCGAACACGATGCGCTGCTGGTGGATTTCTCCGATCCGGACTCCCTCCACTGCCCGATTGCGGATGTCATGAGCGCACCGGTGGCGACGATCACTACCGGTACCAGTATCGCGGAGGCTGCCATGCGGTTCCGCCAGGAGCATCGGCGGCACTTCCTGGTGACCGACAGCCAGGATCGCATTGCTGGCATACTCAGCCAGAGCGACATCGCCATGAATCAGGGCCTTGAGCCCTACCTGCGACTGCGTGAAGTGCATTCAGCCCTGGGTCAGAACCCGCTGATGCTGCGCGGAGAACTCAAACTCTCCGCCGCCGCCCGGAAAATGCATGAAACCCACCATGATGCGGCACTGATCATCTGTGACGACCATGGCCCCGGCGTTCTGACGGAAAGGGACGTGTTGCATTTTATTGGCAATTACCCCGGGGACACTCCGGTCTCCGACCTGGCCAGCAGGCCACTGCAGACCATCGGCCTGAACGAGCCGCTGATCCGGGCCCGCGACCTGCTGCTGGAGAAACGAATACGTCACCTGGGTGTCACCAGCCAGGAGGGTGAGCTGATCGGCCTGCTTGGTTTCTCGGACCTGATTGCTGGCGCCGAACACATGTACCTGGAGGACCTGAGGGCTACCCTGGAACAGCGGGACGCCGCCCTTGCGCAGTCCCGTCGCCACCTGCAACTGGCAGAGCGGGTGATCGAGTCCTCGCTGGAAGGGATCATCATCACGGACCCCGGGCTGAAGATTCAGTTTGTGAACCCGGCCTTTACCCAGCTGACCGGCTATCAGCCCGAAGAGGTCATCGATCACACGCCGGCCATACTCTCCTCGGGCCGCCATGATTCTGCGTTTTACCGGGAGATGTGGGAGACCCTGAGCCTGACCGGACGCTGGCGCGGAGAAATCTGGAACCGGCGTAAAGGCGGGGAGCTTTACCTGGAGTTGCTCACCATTACCGCCATCCGTGATGATGACGGCAAGGTGACCCACTACGCCGGCCTGTTCACCGATATAACCCAGCACCGACTGAATGAAGAACGCATCCGCCAACTGGCCTATTACGATGCCCTGACCGGCCTGCCAAACCGCCGTCTGCTGGAAGATCGCCTGCAGCATGGCATCCGCCATGCCCACCGCAAGCAGCAGATGCTCGCGGTCATGTTCGTGGACCTTGATCATTTCAAGGCCGTCAACGATATTCACGGGCATGCAGCCGGTGACCACTTGCTGACAGAGATTGCAGCACGGTTGCAAAGTTGCCTGCGTGAAGACGACACACTGGCCCGCCTCGGCGGCGATGAGTTCATCGTGCTCTTGCCGGAGCTGGACAATTCCGAACACGCCACCAGGATTGCCCGACGCCTGATCGACGCCAACGCACGCCCCTATCGCTGTGGTGATGCCCTGCTCCGGGTTGGCTCCAGTATCGGTATCAGTCTGTACCCGCTTGATGGCGAAACCGCCGAATCCCTGATGGAAGCGGCCGACGAAGCGATGTACCAGGCAAAGGCTGCAGGACGAAACCAGTTCCGCCTCTCGGGGCTGGAACCTGACAATAACCAGGCGCAACCCGTGGCAACACCCCTGCCCCGCGCCTGAACCAGGAGGAAGGAATCATGGCAAGACTCAAAGACAAAGTTGCGATTATCACAGGCGGAAGTGGCGGCATCGGTAAGGTTACTGCCAGGCGATTCCTGGAGGAAGGCGCCAGCGTGGTATTGGTGGATCTCAAGGAGGAAGACCTGCAAGCCGCAGCCGGGGAACTCAAGGATGCCGGCAAGGTTGTTACAGTGGCCGCCGACGTGTCCCGCGAGGAAGATGTCGCCGGCTACGTGAAAAAGACCATGGATGAATTCGGACGTGTTGATATCTTTTTCAACAACGCAGGCATCGAAGGCAAGGTAGCCCCCATTACCGACCAGAAGATCCAGGATTTCGACAAAGTCATCGCGGTAAACGTACGCGGTGTGTTCCTGGGGCTGCACCATGTGCTCAGGGTCATGCAGCAACAGGGCTACGGCTCGGTGATCAACATGTCCTCGGTGGCTGGCCTGATGGGCAGCCCCGGTGTGGCCCCTTATGTCGCATCCAAGCACGCCGTAGTGGGTATCACCAAGTCAGCGGCCCTGGAAATGGGGCCCCATGGCGTACGGGTCAACTCGGTACACCCCTCGCCAGTGAATACCCGCATGATGCGCTCATTGGAAGAAGGCTTCCAGCCAGGCCACGGGGAGGAGGCAAAGGCCGCGCTCACCAAGGACATTCCCCTGGGTCGCTATGGCGAGTCTGACGATATCGCCAGCGTGGTGCTGTTCCTGGCATCCGACGAATCAGGCTTCGTGACCGGTGCCCAGTACCGAATCGATGGTGGTATGGGCGCCCACGGCTAATACCAGTGTCCCGCCTTTTTCTATTACCCGGCCAGGGAGTGGCCGGGTAATGTGCTTCTACGCCCTGTAAACGCCCCGCGACATTTTTAACCAAGGTCCAATTGCGGTTTTGTGCTGTAATGACAACACTTCCGGTGTTGTTTTCCTTTGCAACCTTTCATAACCACAACATAACCGGGCGGAAACCATTCGCCGTCTGACAGGAGAGCTTTATTCATGAGAATCCGCAAGCTTCTGATAGCGATAAGTCTGTCGCTTGTTTCCCTGACTGCCATCGCGGAGACGCTGAAGCTGGGGCTGAACTATCCCCAGTCAGGCCGGTATGAGGATCAGGGCCTGCAACAGCGACTGGGCGCGTTCCTGGCCGTGGAGGAGGTCAACCAGCAGGGCGGCATCCTGGGGCAGGAAGTGGAGCTGGTTATCCGGAACACCCGCAGCGACCCTGAGAGGAGTGTCCGCAATACCGCTGACCTGATCGACAACCACGACGTGCAAATGGTTTTTGGCGGAGTGTCCTCTGCCGTTGCCATTGCCGCGGGCAAGGCCGCAAAAGAGCGGGATCGGATCTACTTTGGCACCCTTACCTATTCCAACGCCACAACCGGCAGTGCCGGCCACACTCACATGTTCCGTGAACCATACAACGCCTGGATGTCTGCCAAGGCGCTGGGCAGGTATCTGAGCAAAGAGCATGGCGATAGCAACTACTACTTTGTTACAGCCGACTACACCTGGGGCTGGACGGTTGAGGAGTCCCTGCGGCAGTTCACCGGCACCACCGATACCAGCGCCCATCCTGGTGTTACCACGCCCTTCCCCACCGCCCTGACCAGCGATTTTCAGGCAGCCCTGAACGAAGCCGCAGAGAGCAATGCTGACGTGCTGGCACTGGTGCTCTTTGGCGACGATATGGTTCGGGCCATCAATATCGCCTACTCCATGGGACTCCATGAACGGATGCAGATCGTTGTGCCCAACATCACCCTGGGAATGGCGCGACAAGTGGGCCCGACCATTATGGAAGGTGTTATCGGCGCGGCTCCCTGGGTGTGGAACCTCCCGGTAGAACAGGGTTATGAACAAGGCGAAGCATTCGTAAAGGCGTTCTCGGACCAGTACAACATGCGCCCGTCCTCAGCGGCCGCCTCCGCCTACAGCATCGTGCACCAGTACAAGGATGCCGTCGAACGTGCTGGCACTACTCGTACGGACGCTGTCATTCGGGCCCTGGAAGGCCACCGCTACAGCCTGCTGAAAGACGAACAGGAGTGGCGGGCGTTTGACCACCAGAATGTGCAGTCCGTTCATGTCGTCAAACTGCGCCCCAGGGAACAGGTTCTCGCCGACGAGTATTCCGCTGACTACTTTGAGGTAGTCCACTCGCTGCCGGGCGCCGAAGCCGCCCGCACCCTGGAAGAGTGGCAGCAAGACCGGCGCCAGACCGGTATGCCCCTGACGCTTCAGTAAAATGCTACAGGCGCCTGCGGCTCAGCTTTGCTGCAGGCGCCGAACGGCTTCCAGCCAGCCGGCGTACAGCCGGTCCCGGTCTGCCTTGGCCATGCCTGGCTCGAAGCGGCGCTCACACCGCCAAAGTCCCTCGATTTCTCCCAGATCCCGATAGACCCCTGCCTGCAGACCCGCCAGGAAAGCTGCACCCAACGCTGTCGTCTCGATGACTTCCGGCCGGTCGACCGTGGCCCCGAGAATATCGGCCAGGAACTGCAACACCCAGTTATTCACCACCATGCCGCCGTCAACCCGAAGGGCAACCGGGCGAACGCCATCGTCTTCCATCGCCTTCTGCAGGTCCTTGGTCTGATAGCAGACCGACTGCAGCCCGGCAGTCACGATCTCCTTGATGCCGGTGTCCCGGGTCAGCCCGAACATGGCGCCCCTTGCCTTGGGGTCCCAATGGGGTGCGCCCAGCCCGGTGAAAGCCGGCACCAGATAGACACCGTGATCCACGGGAGTCTGTTCCGCCAGCATTTCGCACTCGTCCGCCATACGGATCAGGCTGAGCCCGTCCCGCAGCCACTGGATCGCCGCACCGGCGATGAAAATGCTGCCTTCCAGGGCGTAGGTGGTCTTGCCATCCAGGCGGTAGCCCACCGTGGTGAGCAGCCGGTTGGAGGACTTCAGTGCCCGATCACCGGTGTTAAGGATCAGGAAGCAGCCGGTGCCATAGGTGCTCTTGGCAGTGCCCTCGGCGAAACAGGTCTGACCGAACAGGGCCGCCTGTTGGTCACCGGCAATACCGCCGATGGTCACCCCTGCCGCGGGCAGTCCCTCGTCAATCGTGCCAAAATCCGAGGCACAGTCGCGGACTTCCGGTAGCAGGGATTCGGGAACACCAAACAGGTCCAGAAGTTCAGGGTCCCAGCACTGTTCATGGATATTGAACAACATGGTACGGGAGGCATTGGTGGCATCCGTCAGGAAAGAGCGCCCACCGGTCAGCCGCCAGAGCAGGAAGGTATCCACGGTACCAAAGGCAAGCTCTCCCTTTTCTGCACGCTCCCGGACACCCGGTACATTGTCCAGTATCCAGCGGATCTTGGTGGCGGAGAAATAGGGGTCGATCAGCAGTCCCGTGCGCTCGGTCACGGCCGGCTCATGGCCGTCGTCCTTGAGTTGCTGACACAGGCCGGCGGTGCGGCGGTCCTGCCAGACAATGGCATTGTGGACTGGCTTTCCGGTTTCCCGGTCCCAGAGAATGGTGGTTTCCCGCTGGTTGGTTATGCCCACTCCCAGTACCTGGTCCGCACTCACGTGGTTCCTGTCCATCACCGCTTTGCAGGTGGCTACCACCGTCTCCCAGATAGCCTCCGGATCGTGCTCCACCCAGCCGCTGTCGGGATAGATCTGGTCAAACTCCTGTTGCTCCACCGCGTGGATCTGCCCTTCGCGGGTAAACAGAATGGCCCGGGAACTGGTGGTGCCCTGGTCTATGGCCAGCAGATACTGTGTCATGGGTAGTTCTACTCCTTGTTATTGTTAACCCGGTTCGTGGTTCAGTCGCAATGTCCCTGGAAAAACAGGGTGGCGCCCTTCTCCGCTTCGGAGGCTCCCTGGCGGAACCAGCCGAAAAGCTCTCGCCCCCACCCGGCCTGGTTGCCGGAGAGATCCTCAATCGCCGGTTCACGGGAAGCCAGTTCTTCCTCACCCAGGGCAACGGCAAGCTCCCCCCGGGTGGCATCCACCCGAATCATATCACCATCGCGTACCCGCGACAGTGGCCCGCCCCGTGCCGCCTCCGGGTAAACATGGATGGCTGCGGGCACCTTGCCACTGGCCCCGGACATACGTCCGTCAGTGACCAGCGCCACCCGGTAGCCATGGTCCTGCAGGCTGCCCAGATATGGGGTCAGCTTGTGCAATTCCGGCATGCCATTGGCTGCCGGCCCCTGCCCGCGCAACACGACCACGACATCCGAGTTCAGTTCACCGCGTTCAAACGCCTGCGCCACCTGTAACTGATCATCGAAGACCCGGGCCGGAGCCTCTACCACCTGGTGTTCTGGTGCCACGGCCGAGGTCTTGATGATGCCACGGCCCAGGTTACCCTGGATCACCGTAAGCCCACCTTCTGAATCGAACGGCTCCGATACAGGTCTCAGTACGCTGACATCTGAACTTGCCGTCACGGCGGCCCGCCACTGAAGCTCGCCATCTTCGAGCACCGGTACCTGTGTATAAGCCCGCAAACCCTTGCCCATCACCGTCTCCACATCGTCATGGAGCAGCCCGGCATCGAGCAACTCACGGATCAGCAACGGTGTCCCCCCAGCCTGGTGGAAGTGGTTAACATCCGCGTCGCCATTGGGGTAGATCCGGGTCAGTAACGGAGTGACCGCGGACAGTTCAGCGTAGTCATCCCAGTCAATACGAATACCCGCTGCCCGGGCAATGGCCACCCAGTGCAGGGTGTGGTTGGTGGAGCCACCGGTGGCCAGGAGGGCAACCAGTGCGTTGACGATGCTTTTCTCGGAAACCACATGGGCCAGCCCGAGGTTGCCACCGTTAGGCCGGGAAAGCCTTATGACCTGTTCTGTTGCGGCGCGGGTCAGCGCATCCCGAAGAGGGGTGCCGGGGTTTACGAAGGCCGCGCCCGGCAAATGCAGCCCCATCACCTCAACCAGGACCTGGTTACTGTTGGCGGTGCCGTAGAACGTACAGGTGCCCGGGCTGTGGTAGGACTGACTTTCTGCCTCCAGCAACTGGTCACGCCCTACCTTGCCCTCGGCGTACAACTGCCGGACACGTTGCTTTTCCTTGTTGGGCAACCCCGAGGGCATGGGGCCGCCGGGCACCAGGACGGTGGGCAGGTATCCGAAGCTGAGTGCGCCGATCAGCAGGCCCGGCACGATCTTGTCACAAATCCCCAGCAGCACGGTGGCATCAAACATGTTGTGGCTCAGGGCCACCGCGGTACTCATAGCAATCACATCCCGGGACACCAGGCTCAGTTCCATGCCTGGCTGCCCCTGGGTGACACCATCACACATGGCCGGGGTACCACCGGCAAACTGGGCCACCGAACCCATGCCGTGGGCGGCCTGGCGGATCACATCGGGGAAGGTGGCGTAGGGTTGGTGGGCCGACAGCATGTCATTGTAGGCTGAGACGATCGCCACGTTGGCCTGGTTCATCAGCTTGAGGGTCTGCTTGTCGCCAGGCTGGCAGGCAGCGAACCCGTGGGCCAGGTTTCCGCAGGACAGTGAGGTCCGGTGGGGCGACTGGCGACCGAGGTCTTCCATGCGCCGAAGGTAGTCTTGCCGGCTGTCGCGACTGCGCCGGATAATCCGTTCAGTAACCCGGGTAACCGTGGGGTTCATGGAAGCGCTCCTTCACCATTCTGTTACACTCAGACAGTACCATGACTGCGGACTGCCCCATACGCACTGACGCCAAAAAAAGGAACCCGAACGCCATGCCAGAGCAGCTACGGCGCACCAAGATCGTTGCCACCCTTGGCCCCGCCACCGACGCCCCGGACGCCCTTGAGCGGATTATCCGCGCCGGCGTTGACGTCACTCGCCTGAACTTTTCCCACGGTAGCGCGGAGGAACATGGCGAGCGGGCCCGCCAGGTGCGGGAAGCCTCGGCCCGTGCTGGCCGTTTCGTGGCCGTTCTGGCAGACCTGCAGGGACCTAAACTGCGCATCGCTCGCTTTCGCGACAACAAGGTGACCCTCCGGGCCGGCCAGACCTTTGTGCTGGACGCCGCCATGGACAAGGATGCCGGCAATGACCAGGCCGTGGGCATTGACTACGAGCAACTGATCCGCGACGTCGTTCCCGGCGATATCCTGGTCCTGGACGATGGCCGTATCGAGATGGAAGTGACCGCAGTGGATGACCACAGCATCACCTCCACCGTACTGATCGGCGGCCCCCTGTCCAATAACAAGGGGTTGAACAAACGCGGTGGCGGCCTCTCTGCCGACGCCCTGACCAGCAAGGACCGGGATGACATCGTAACCGCCGCACAGCTGGGGGCAGACTATGTGGCCGTCTCCTTCGTCCGCACCGCTGACGATATGGACACCGCCCGATCGCTGCTACGGGAGGCTGGCTCCGGGGCGTCGCTGGTGGCCAAGATTGAACGGGCCGAACTGGCCCACGATACCGAAGCGCTGGACTCGGTGATCCTGGCCTCTGACGCCGTGATGGTCGCCCGGGGTGACCTGGCGGTGGAAATCGGCGATGCCGAGCTGGTCGCTGTCCAGAAGCACATCATCGCCCGGGCCCGCGCCCTGGACCGGGTTGTCATCACGGCCACCCAGATGATGGAATCAATGATCGACAACCCTATGCCGACCCGCGCCGAGGTATCCGACGTGGCCAACGCGGTAATGGACTACACCGACGCGGTCATGCTTTCCGCCGAGACCGCCGTGGGCGATTATCCGGTACAGGCAGTGGAAGCCATGGACCGCATCTGCAAGGGCGCCGAACGCCACCCCTCCATGCATCAGTCAGGCCACCGCATGCACGAGGAGATGGAGCGGGTGGACGAGGCCATCGCCCTGTCCGCCATGTACGCGGCTAACCACCTGCAGGGGGTAACCGCCATTATCTGTCTTACCGAAACCGGCGCCACGCCTCTGCTGATGTCCCGCATCAAGTCGGGGCTGCCCATCTTTGCCTTTTCCCGTCACTTCACCACCCAGCACAAGGTGGCGCTCTACCGGGGCGTGCAAACCGTGCCGTTTGACTCGGCCGAGGTTGCTCCCGACCAGACCAATGCCCTGGCCGTAAAACAACTGCAGGACCGGGGCATCGTCAACCCGGGCGACCTTGTGGTGGTGACCAAGGGCGATTACGTCAACGCCCAGGGCGGAACCAACACCATGAAAATCCTCCGGGTTGGGGACAATATCCGTTAAGGGTCTCCGTATTGACCTCTACAGCTGGCAAGGCTTTCCCTTGCCAGCCGGGACACCCCCGCCCAATCTCCCACGCTGACCTTTGACTCCGGCGTCAGCCAGGTGCCGCCTACCGCCTTGACATTGGAAAGGGCCAGGTAATCCCTTGCGGTATTCTGGCGTATGCCGCCAGTCGGACAGAAGGCCACATCCGGGAATGGCCCGGCGAAGGCCTCGAGGGCCTTCACGCCACCGGACACCTCTGCCGGGAAAAACTTGAACGACCGATAGCCCAGCTCATACCCCAGCATAAGTTCCGACACCGTAGCCACACCGGGCAACAAGGGCGCATTGGCCGTCAGGCCATAGTCCAGTAACCGCGGTGTAATACCGGGGCTGACCACAAAGCGGGCTCCAGCGTTCTCGGCGCGGCGGTAACCGGCCGGGTCCGTAACGGTACCCGCTCCCACCAGAACATCATCCGGCAACCGTTTGCTGAGCAGCTCGATAGCGGGCAGCGCCCGGGGGGTTCTCAGGGTAATCTCCAGCACCCTAATGCCCGCCCCTACCAATGCCTCTGCCAGCGGCACGGCGTCAGCCTCGCGCTGGAGGGAAATCACCGGAATCAGGGGGCCGGCCTCAAGCACAGCCATAATCCTTTGCCGCTGCTGGTCTGAAAGTCCTGTCATCGATGCTGCTCCCGTCCCGTCAGGGACACCAGAATACCTCCAGCGGCTGCCGGAAGAAGGCCCGTATCGGCGCCCCGTAAATGTTGGCCGGCTGCGCCAGGGCCGATTCCAGCGCTGTGTACTTGCCTTGCCCTCTCAGCAACAAGGCGGTACAGATCGCACCCACCAGCGCCGGAAGACTCAAGGATACCCGTGGGGTGCTTTGCGAAGCCGGACTGGTGGCTACGGCAAGCGGAGCATCAGGGGCTAGCGCGCCTTGCAACTCGGGGGCGTCGGGGAAAAGCGAGGCGGTATGACCATCTTCTCCCATCCCCAGCACGACAACCGTTGCCGGCCATGGCAGCGCCATCAGCCGGGAACTCGCCTCAACGGCAGCAGCCTGTGGATCCTCTTGCACCGCTGCAATCAGTTCATGAAAACTGGCAGCCGCAGCCTTCCGCCGTAACAGGGTCCCCCTGATCAGACGGCTGTTGCGGGCCGGGTCATTCTCTGCCACCCACCGCTCATCCGTGGGCAGGACATCCACTCGCGACCAGTCCAGGTCAGCCTCTGACAATTTCCTGAGGAACGGTTCCGGAGTGGTGCCGCCGGACACAACCAGCAGGGCCCGTTGTTGCCGGTCAAGCGCTTGGCGAAGCTGTTCGGCCACCCGCTGCGCCAACCGGCTGGCCAGTTCGTCCGGCTCAGCCGCCTGGTTAAACGTTACAGGCAGGTGCCCTGACGCATCAGGTATCTTCATACCAGCTCCTGCCATCCCGGGTAATCATGGCAATGGCGGCTACCGGCCCCCAGGTGCCCGCCGCATATCGCTTGGGATGGGCGCCACAATCGTCACAATTGGCCAGCAACTGATCCACCCAGCGCCAGGCGTGTTCCACCTCGTCACGACGGACGAAGAGGTACTGGTTACCTTTCATGGCTTCCAGCAGCAGGCGTTCATAGGCATCGGGAATGCGCTCGGTATCGAAAGTCTCGGCAAACGTCAGTTCCAGTGGGCCCTGGCGCAGCCTCATTCCCCGGCTCAGGCCCTGATCCTTGGTCAGTATTTGCAGGGACATGCCCTCATCAGGTTGCAGGCGGATAATAAGCTTGTTATTGGCCAGGTACTTCTGGTCCGGGTCAAAAATGTAATGAGGAGCCGGCTTGAAGTGGACGATGACCTCGGACCGCTTCTCCGGCAATCGCTTTCCGGTGCGGATGTAGAACGGTACACCTGCCCAGCGCCAGTTTTCGATTTCCACCTTGAGGGCCACAAAGGTTTCCGTATGACTGGCTCCCCCTGCGTCTTCTTCCTGCAGGTAGCCCGGCACCGGCACACCCTCGGCGGTTCCTGCCGTGTACTGGCCCCGAACCAGGTGGGTACTGATGCGCTCTGGTGTCAGGGGCGCCAGTGCTTTGAGCACCTTGACCTTTTCATCCCGGATACTGTCCGGTGAGAGATCCGATGGTGGGTCCATCGCCAGCAGGCACAGCAGTTGCAACAAATGGCTCTGCACCATGTCCCGCAGCTGGCCGGCGCTGTTGAAATAAGACCAGCGACCTTCTACCCCGACGCTTTCCGCAACGGTGATTTCTACGTGGGAAATATGGTTCTGGTCCCACTGGGAGGCAAACAGGTTGTTGGCAAAGCGCAGGGCGATCAGGTTCTGGACGGTTTCCTTGCCCAGGTAGTGGTCAATCCGGAAAATGTTCTCTTCACGAAAGGCCGTGGCGAGCTGGTCGTTCAGCTTCTGCGAAGAGGGCAGGTCCTGCCCGATAGGCTTTTCCACCACTACCCGTGCGCTGTCATCGCAGCAACCCGCGTCACACAGGTGGGCGGTGATCTGCCCATACAACCCGGGTGGTGTCGCAAAGTAGAGCACCAGCACATTGCCGTGCCCTCCTTGACGGTGCCATTCACCGAGTTGCTGGTAGCCTTCGGCATCCGAGAAGTCCATTTTCAGGTAGTCGACCCGGGCCAGGAACCCGTCCATTGCGTCGGCTTCCATGACCTCGGGTTCAAGGTATTCCTCCAGGCCCCTGGCGATCTGCTGGCGGGCCCCGGCTTTATTCAGGTCCCGCCTTGCCAGGGCCAGGATACGGCTCTGTTCCGGCAAAAGGCCGGCACGGTGCAGGTGATACAGCGCCGGGAAAAGTTTCTTGGTCGCCAGGTCCCCCATAGCCCCGAAAAGTACCAGGTCACAGGCCGGATTCCCCATTATGGTGCCTCCAGAGGGTCAGGTAGCTGCTTTATGGAACGTCATACAAAAAGCATGACAATACCGCAGCAGGATTGCCAGTTTTCGAGGCGCGATTGATTTCCGGGCGGTGCTGGCCAGTCCGCATATAAAAAAGGTCTGCCGCGAAGCATCGGGGCAGACCTTTCATCAGAGCACTGGCTGCAGGGCCGGGGCGGCGTCAGGGCCGTTCGATTTCTGCCTGCTCCCGGAGTGTACGAACGTAGGCACTGTATTCCTGCTGGCCATTCATCTGGGCGAGGAACTGCGCCATGTTACGGACCTGTTCGCTTTCGGAGTCCACCTCACCGTCGCTCACATCCGACAGCGCGATGATCACCAGGTCCGATCCGTCGGCAACGGTACCGAAACTGAAGCCATCCTCATCAGGCGTCGGCAGCGAAAATACCCGGGCCTGGATCGGGGCAGGCACCGCGGACTGGTTGCGCACCACGTCATCATAGACAGTCCAGTCGTCACCTTCAGGCGTCGCCTCTCCTGTCCGGAGCTGGCCCAGGAGCTCATCAGCGCGCTCCTGCAGCAAGGTAAGGGTCTGCTCGCGCTGGAGGCGCTCACGAATCTGGCCTGCCACTTCCTCCAGGGGTTGCGGAGCCTCGGGATGATGCTCCGTCACCCGCGCCACGACGGCGGTGGTCTGGTCTATATCGATCAGCTCGGTATTGAAGCCGTCTTCCAGCACGTCCGCAGAGAACAGCTGACGCACCAGTCCGGCATGCTCAAAGGGTGCCTCGTTACCTTCCCGGGTGACGCCGTTACGCGTCTTGACCTCGAGCCCGAATTGTTCGGCGGGCTCCTCCAGTGTCTCGGAGGAAAACGCCATGTCAGCCAGATCCGTCCGCTGACGGGCAAACTCGTCACCGGCGCGGGACTGTGCAATCTGGTCACGGATTCCCGGAGCCAACTCCTCGAAGGGAGCAGGCTCTGAGGTACGGATATCGAGCACCTTGATAAAGTGGGTGCCGTACTCGGTTTCCACCGGGCCGGATACCTCCCCCTCTTCCAGGGCCAGCATGGCTTCATCATAGGCACCGCCGAGATCTCCCTCTCTCAGGTAACCCAGGTCGCCGCCCTGCTCCGCCGACAGGGGGTCATCGGAGAATTCCCGCGCCAGCCCGGCAAAGTCGGCGCCGTCGTCCAGCTGCTGCTGGATGGTTTCAATACGGCTTTGCGCATCATCTCCATCTTCGACGAGGATGTGGGCAGAGCGGCGCTCTTCGTAGCTTTCTTCTGCCACCAGTTCATCGTACCGGTCGCGAACGTCCTGCTCGGGAACATCAACGGTTTCGGCAACCGTGTCCAGGGAAAGCTCGATCCAGGCCACGTCCACGGACTCAGGCCGCGTGAACTGCTGCTGGTTCTCGCTATACCACTGCTCAACGTCGGCGTCGGTTACCTCGACCTCATCGGCGACCGAGGTCGCGCCAAGGGTCAGGGTGCTGAAGTCCCGGGTCTGGCCCTGGATCGCCAGCACCTGGCGAGCGGCTTCCGCCGGTGCGACCCCGCCACGGATGACAGAGGTCCGAATCTGGTTGCTGATGTAGTCGCGCTTGAGCAACTCACGGAACTCGGCCACGCCCATACCCAGATTGCGAACGAACGAGGTAAAGTTCTGCTGGCTGAATTCGCCGTTGACCTGGAACTGGGGCATGCTGACGATCAACTGGTCAACACCCTGGTCAGTCAGTTCGAGTCCCTGGTTACCGGCGTCCTGGGCAAGAACCTCGGCCTGGATCATGCTTTCCAGCACCTCCTGGCGAATACGGTCTTCATCCAGCAGGGTAGGGTCCGGGTTTTCCATTTCGCTCAGCCGCTGCTGGCTGGCGATCTGCACCATCCGCAGGTACTCCCGCTCGGTAATATCCTCGCCGTTAACAGTGGCGACTTCAGGTTCACCGCGGAAGCCGCCGACTATGGCGTCCATACCCCAGATTGACAGGGAAACGATCAATACAGCGATGATAATCTTGGCGATGGTGCCCTGGGCATTGTCCCGAATATCTTGAAGCATGTTCCTCCCGGATCGCTTGCCCCCTTTCGTGCCGTCCGGATGGCACCGGGTTCAGCGTCAGGCCTCGATCAGTGTTGCTCTGGAATAACAGTCAGCAGGCTCGCCCGGAACAGCGGGGCCGGGACTTTATACACTGACTGAACGTAAAAAGGCGCACCCGGAATGGAATGCGCCTTGAATTCGAGCAGGGCGGCACAGGTGACTCGATACCGGCACCGCCTGCCGAAGGAGTCCGTTACTTGACGGCGTCCTTCAGAGCCTTACCTGCCTTGAACCCGGGCACCTTGGAGGCCGGGATCTTGATCTCGGCACCAGTCTGCGGGTTACGGCCAGTGCGTGCGGCGCGCTCCTTGACAGAGAAGGTACCAAAGCCGATCAGGGTGACCTGATCGCCTTTCTGGAGAGCGCCGGTGATGGAGTTGGTCATCGCATCCAGGGCACGGCCAGCGGCTGCCTTGGAGATATCGGCGGACTCTGCAATTGCATCGATAAGTTCGGACTTGTTCACACTAAACCCCTTCGATTTCAGGTTGGAGAAGTTCTCGGTCTGTTTATTTTTCTCGGACGTTTCCGACTATCGCATAAGCAGTCGGAGAATTCCATTCTTCACTTTTTTTATTCCCTGCGGCTGTTAACCGGTCCACGGAATAGGTCTTGATCGCGCGGGAGCCCTTGGTATTGGCTGCTTCACGGCGAAACAGTTATACCAACGGGCTCTCCGGCATGTCAACAAAGCACTCAGCTTTTAATGTGTGTTGATCCGCTCTCCGGCATCACCTTCGTCATCCCGGGTACCACCAGGCTGGGCCGCGGTGGAAGACGTCTCGGCCAGCGGCTCCGGAGTGTACTCCAGGGCGATATCGAGCACCTCGTCGATCCACTTCACCGGACGAATCTCCAGGGACTCCTTGATGTTATCCGGTATCTCCTTGAGATCACGAACATTTTCATCCGGAATAACGACTGTCTTGATGCCGCCACGATGGGCTGCCAGCAGCTTTTCCTTAAGGCCGCCAATGGCCAGCACGCGGCCCCGCAGGGTGATTTCGCCGGTCATTGCCACGTCTGCGCGAACCGGGATACCGGTTAGCGAGGACACCAGTGCCGTACACATTCCGATGCCGGCACTGGGGCCGTCTTTCGGGGTTGCGCCTTCCGGCACATGGACGTGCAGATCATGTTTTTCGTGAAAGTCGTCACGTATTCCAAGACCGGGGGCCCTGCTACGGACCACCGTCAGCGCAGCCTGGATAGACTCCTGCATCACATCCCCGAGGGAACCGGTCTTGACCACGCGACCCTTACCGGAGGTAACAGCGGTCTCTATAGTCAGCAATTCGCCGCCAACAGAGGTCCAGGCCAGGCCGGTCACCGAGCCTACCTGGTTCTTTTCTTCCGCCAGGCCATAGGTGAACTTGCGCACGCCGGAGTAGTCTTCCAGCTTTTCAGGTGTCAGCTCGAGGGCCGTTTTCTCTCCTTGCTCCACGTGCTCACGGACCACCTTGCGACAGATCTTGGCCAGTTCCCGCTCCAGCCCCCTGACGCCGGCCTCACGGGTGTAATAGCGAACGAGGTCCCGCAGGGTCTGGTCGGGAATCACCAACTCGTCCTTTTTCAGGCCATTGGCCTTGAGCTGCTTGGGCAGCAGGTACTTGAGGGCGATATTGACCTTCTCGTCCTCGGTGTACCCCGGAATACGGATGATTTCCATCCGGTCCAGCAACGCCGGCGGAATGTTCATGGAGTTGGATGTGCACACGAACATGACGTCAGACAGGTCGTAGTCCACTTCCAGGTAATGGTCGTTGAATGTATGGTTCTGTTCCGGGTCCAGCACTTCCAGCAGTGCGGAGGCGGGATCGCCACGGTGGTCCATCCCCATCTTGTCGATCTCGTCGAACAGGAACAGGGGGTTCTTCACGCCGACCTTGGACAATTTTTGCAGCAACTTGCCCGGCAAGGCGCCAATATAGGTCTTGCGGTGACCGCGGATCTCGGCTTCGTCACGCACGCCCCCCAGGGCCATGCGGGTATACTTGCGATTGGTCGCACGGGCGATGGACTGCCCCAGGGAGGTCTTGCCCACACCGGGAGGACCCACCAGGCAGAGCACCGGCCCCTTCACCTTCTTGACACGGCTTTGTACGGCCAGGTATTCAAGGATGCGGGTCTTCACCTCATCCAGGCCGTAGTGGTCCTCGTCCAGGATCTCGCGGGCCTTCTCGATATCATGCCGGACCCGGCTGCGCTTTTTCCAGGGGATGGACAGCATCCACTCGATATAGCCCCGGACAACGGTGGCCTCAGCAGACATGGGTGACATCATCTTGAGCTTGCTGAGTTCCGCCTCGGTCTTCTTGCGGGCCTCTTCCGGGAGCCCGGCCTCCTCGATTTTCTGCTCAAGGTCCTCGAAGTCACCGCCACCCTCGCCCAGTGAGCCCATCTCCTTCTGGATGGCCTTCATCTGTTCGTTAAGGTAATACTCCCGCTGGCTCTTCTCCATCTGCTTCTTGACCCGGCCGCGGATTCGTTTTTCCACTTCGATCAGGTCTATCTCGCTGTCCAGCCGGCCCAGCAGGAGCTCAACGCGGTTACGGATATCCAGGGCTTCCAGCAATTCCTGCTTCTCTGGCACCTTGAGCTCAAGGTGGGCGGCCATGGTGTCCGCAAGCCGCTCCACCTCATTGATGCCCTGCAATGCGCTGGACACTTCAGAGGGTACCTTGCGGGACATTTTCACATACTTCTCGAACTCCTCCGTGAGGGTGCGTACCAGCACATCTTCTTCCCGCTCCGGCAGTGAGTCTGTCTCAAGTAGCGTAGCGGTGGCAGTCAGGTATTCATCTTCAGCCACGGCGTCCAGCCTGGCACGGGCGTTACCTTCCACCAGCACCTTTACCGTACCATCAGGCAGGCGCAGCATCTGCAGGACGGTTGCAAGGGTGCCCACATCAAATACATCGGAAGGACCGGGATCATCGGTGCCGGCATCCCGCTGTGAAACCAGCAGGATTTCCTTGCTACCCTCCATGGCCGCTTCCAGGGCCTGGATAGACTTTTCACGCCCCACAAACAGCGGAACTACCATGTGAGGGAAAACAACCACGTCCCGAAGGGGAAGCATAGGGTATTCGGTACGGGTTTCTGGAGTCGGGGTCATAAGGAATCCTCTGACGACATTTCTTTCAGCATACCACCGAACATTGGGGTTATTCGCGGGATTGCAATGATTTTACAGAGCCTTTCTCCCACAGAAACCTGTCCGTGAGGAAATACCCTGAAATGGTGGGTGACGGACACAAAAAAAGGGCGTTGCCGCCCTTTTCTTGTGTCCTGGCACATCCCGGCAATGACGATCTCAGTCTTCCGGCACCGCCTTTGCGTGATCACTGCTGGCGTAGATCTTGAACGGCTCGGAATCACCCTCGATCACGCTCTCGTCAATCACAACCTTGGTGACGTCAGGCTCAGACGGGATCTGATACATGGTGTCGAGCAGCGTGGCCTCCATGATAGAGCGCAACCCCCTGGCACCGGTCTTTCGTATCATGGCCTTGCGAGCAACGGCGCGCAGTGCATCATCACGGAAGTCCAGCTCCACCCCTTCCATATCAAACAGCTTCTGGTACTGCTTGGTCAGGGCATTCTTGGGCTCGGTCAGGATCTCGACCAGCGCCTCTTCATCCAGCTCCGTCAGGGTTGCCACAACGGGCAGACGACCGACGAACTCCGGGATCAGGCCATACTTAACCAGGTCCTCGGTCTCGACGTTACGAATTACGTCACCGGTGGACTTTGTATCATCCTGACTGGCGACAGACGCCGAGAAACCGATACTGTTCTTTTCCGTACGCTCGCGGATAACCTTGTCCAGGCCGGCGAAAGCGCCGCCACAGATGAACAGCATATTGCCGGTATCTACCTGCAGGAACTCCTGCTGCGGATGCTTGCGACCACCCTGGGGGGGTACCGATGCAACCGTGCCTTCAATCAACTTCAGCAGCGCCTGCTGCACACCCTCACCGGAGACATCCCTGGTGATTGACGGATTGTCGGACTTGCGGGAAATCTTGTCGATTTCATCGATGTAAACGATACCCCGCTGCGCCTTGTCAACATCGTAATCGCACTTCTGCAGCAGCTTCTGGATGATGTTCTCGACATCTTCCCCCACGTAACCGGCTTCGGTCAGCGTGGTGGCATCGGCGATCGTGAAAGGCACGTTCAGCATGCGTGCCAGGGTCTCTGCCAGCAGGGTCTTACCACTACCGGTGGGGCCGATCAGCAGGATGTTACTCTTGCCAAGCTCCACCTCGGCCTTGCCTTCACCGTAGCGCAGGCGCTTGTAGTGGTTATAGACAGCCACTGACAACACCACCTTGGCGCGGTCCTGGCCAATCACATACTCGTTAAGGGTATTGCGGATCTCCGCTGGTGTCGGCAGGCGGTCACTGGCCTCTTCCTGTGCACTCTCCTGGATTTCCTCCCGGATGATGTCGTTACACAGGTCGACACACTCGTCGCAGATGAATACCGACGGCCCTGCAATGAGCTTACGGACTTCATGCTGGCTTTTTCCGCAAAACGAGCAGTACAGCAACTTGCCGTTATCGTCGCCCCTGCCGTTTCTTTCATCTGCCATTGAATTACCTCTGGTCTGGTTTTCGGTGCCAATGTGCGGCCTGGTATGCACCGTTACCGCCTGGAACCCTCAATAGAGTACGCAGCCGCACACCGATTCGACTACCGTCAGTATTATGTATTCGGGACGCGCTTATCAAGTACGGTATCGATAAGCCCGTACTCCTTCGCCTGATGCGGATCCATGAAGTTATCCCGGTCCGTATCCCTGGCGATGGTCTCCAGGTCCTGCCCGGTATGTTCTGCCAGGATACGATTCAGCGTATCGCGGATCTTGAGAATTTCCTTTGTGTGGATCTCGATATCCGTCGCCTGGCCCTGGTAACCACCCAGGGGCTGGTGAATCATGACCCGGGAATTCGGCAGGCACGCACGCTTGCCGGCGGCACCACCGGCCAACAGGAATGCGCCCATACTGGCAGCCTGGCCGACACAAAGGGTCGCCACATCGGGCTTGATAAACTGCATGGTGTCGTAGATGGACATACCAGCCGTGACCGAACCACCAGGGCTGTTGATGTACAGGTGAATGTCCTTGTCCGGATTTTCGGACTCCAGGAACAGCATCTGAGCGACGATCAGGTTGGCCATGTGGTCTTCCACCGGACCCACCATGAAGATGACCCGCTCTTTCAGGAGCCGTGAGTAAATGTCGAAAGACCGCTCACCACGAGAGGTCTGCTCGATAACCATCGGGATCAATGCCGCATTGGCGTCCATGGAGGAACCATCAAAAGGTTTCTGGGACATGTGTGCCTGCACTCCTTATCGGATTCGGACTGAATGATTCTTGACAAAGAAACAGCCGGTCAAGCCGGCTGTTTCTCCGGGCGCTCAGCCCGGGGTAAGTGCCGGGCACTTATCCCCGCTGTTGCTGGGCTGCCTGGATGACGTCGTCGTACTTGACCTTCTTTTCATTAACTTTGGCCTGATCGAGGACAAAGTCAACTACCGCGTCTTCCAGCACAACCGACTCAATCTGCGCCTTCTGCTCCGGATTGCTGTTGAAGTGCGTAACCACCTCTTCCGGCTGCTCGTAGGTAGACGCAATCTCGCGGATCTTCTCGTCCACCTTCTCGTCTTCAGCCTTCAGGTCGTTAGTCTTGACGACTTCCTGGAACAGCAGGCCAGTCTTGACGCGACGGGCAGCCTGGTCCTGGAAGATTTCCTTGGGCAGCTGCTGCGGATCCATCTGACCACCGAAACGTTGTACGGCGTCATTACGCAGACGATCAATTTCCTGGTCAATCAGTGCCTGGGGAATCTCTACTTCGGTCGTTTCCAGCAGACCGTCAACCACGTCGTTCTTCACCTTGGCGGACATGGCCTGTTTGAGCTCCCGCTCCATGTTTTTCTTCACTTCCTCGCGGAAGGCTTCCTCGGAGTCAGCCTCAATCCCGAAGCGCTGGAAGAACTCCTCATTCAGCTCAGGCAGCTGGGGCTCTTCGACTTTCTTGACGCTGATCTCGAATTTCGCAGGCTTACCCTTGAGATCCTCGCTGTGATAGTCCTCGGGGAAGGTCACTTCGACCTCGATGTCTTCACCGGTCTTGGCACCTACGATGCCCTTCTCGAAACCGGGAATCATCTGGCCGGAGCCCAGCTCAAGGCGGTGATCCTGGGCTTCGCCGCCCTCAAAGACCTCGCCATCGACATACCCTTTGAAGTCAATGGTGACGGTGTCCTTGTTCTTGGACTTGCGCTTGACTTCCTTCATGGTGGCCTGCTGACGACGCAGGTTATCGATCATCTTGTCGATATCCTTGTCAGTTACCTCGGCAACCATCTTTTCGACTTCGATCTTGCTCAGGTCGCCCAGTTCGATTTCCGGCAGTACCTCGAAAACGGCAACGAACTCGAGGTCCTTGCCTTCTTCCATGGTCTTCGGCTCGAAACGGGGCCAGCCCGCCGGGGACACATCACTTTCTTCCAGTGCCTTGACGTAACTGTCGCGCATGACTTCGCCAACGATTTCCTGGCGTACACTGTCACCGAAACGACGCTTGACGACCTTGTAGGGCACCTTGCCGGGACGGAAGCCATTCAGACGGACGGTGCGCGCGGTTTCCTGAAGACGCTTTTCAACCGCCTTGTCGATTTCCTGGGCGGGCACACCAATCGTCATGCGACGCTCGATGTTTGACGTCGTTTCAACAGACACTTGCATGGAAGTTCCTCAAATTACCGAATCAGTTAAGTGGATTTGGGTTTGGTTAAAAGGCGTAGTCTATCACGGAACAAACAATGGAGAGAATCACCTGGAACGCAGGAAATCGGGCATCACACGGCAGGAAAGCAATTTTGTGACCGGAATTGGAAAGATGATGACAAACTGCCCGGCTAACCGGTAAATGGTGCGAGAGGAGAGACTCGAACTCTCACGGGTTGCCCCACTGGAACCTAAATCCAGCGCGTCTACCAGTTCCGCCACTCTCGCAAACGATGTGACCGCGTCCTGCAACCTTCACCCAGCCTGAAACAGGCGCCAAACCAGGTACGGGGATCAAAGCAGAACAGATCAGAAACCAAGAGGGAAATGGGGTGGACGAAGGGGTTCGAACCCTCGACCGCAGGAGTCACAATCCTGAGCTCTACCAACTGAGCTACGTCCACCATAATCACTTCTGACCCTGCAACCGGACGGCGCCGATTTGCAGCAACTTCGCCAACACTGTGCCTGAGTCTGCCTGAACGGCTA
This sequence comes from Marinobacter bryozoorum, assembly GCF_023156245.1. Lineage (GTDB taxonomy): Bacteria > Pseudomonadota > Gammaproteobacteria > Pseudomonadales > Oleiphilaceae > Marinobacter > Marinobacter bryozoorum. The sequence goes on along the minus strand of NZ_JAKZAH010000004.1, from coordinate 39,085 downwards.
TTGGCGCGCCCGGCAGGACTCGAACCTGCGACCACCCGCTTAGAAGGCGGGTGCTCTATCCAGCTGAGCTACGGGCGCTTGACCGTGTGCCCACCTGAACATCCAGTGTGGGTTGGTCGGGGTAGAGAGATTCGAACTCCCGACATCCTGCTCCCAAAGCAGGCGCGCTACCAGACTGCGCTATACCCCGTAACCAGAACAACATCTGCCTCAGCAAAGTTGGCGCGCATATTACCGGCGGATCCGGGGGGCGTCAACCGGCACATCATCATTTTTCTCCAGAAACTTCCGCAACACAAGCACCTGTGCCGCACCACCAATTGGCGCGGAGCCGGTTACATGCGAGAATGGCCGCCTTCATTTTCACCTGACAGATATTCCCATGACCGCAGAACTCATAAACGGAAAAGAGATCGCCGCGGGCATCCGCCAGCAAGTTGCTGCCGGCGTTGAGGCCCGGCGCCAGAAAGGGCTTCGCGCACCTGGCCTCGCCGTGGTACTGGTCGGCAGTGACCCGGCTTCGCAGGTCTATGTCGGCAACAAGCGTAAAGCCTGTGAAGCCGCCGGCATCCACTCCCTTTCCTACGACCTTCCTGCCGACACCTCCCAGGAAGCACTGGAAGCGCTGGTGGATGAGCTGAATGAAAACCCGGAGGTAGACGGCATCCTCGTGCAACTGCCCCTCCCGGACCACCTGGACGACGACCCCATCCTGGTGCGTATCCGCCCGGACAAGGACGTGGACGGCTTCCACCCCTACAACATCGGCCGCCTGGTCCAACGCCAGCCGGCGCTTCGTCCCTGCACTCCCCGGGGCATCATTACCCTGCTGGACCATATCGGCACCCCCTACAAGGGCCAGCACGCCGTGATCGTAGGCGCCTCCAACATTGTCGGCCGCCCGATGTCCATGGAACTCCTGCTCAAGGGTGCTACAACCACCGTCGCCCATCGCTTTACCCGGGACCTGGAAAAGTTTGTTGGTGAGGCGGATATCCTGATCGCAGCCGCCGGCAAGCCCGGCCTGATCAAGGGGGAGTGGATCAAACCCGGCGCCACCGTCATTGATGTCGGCATTAACCGGATGGAAGATGGCAAGCTGCGCGGAGACGTGGACTTTGAAGCCGCCTCAAAGCGCGCCGGCTATATCACGCCGGTACCTGGCGGTGTGGGCCCTATGACCATTGCCACGCTGCTTCAGAACACGCTTTACGCGGCGAACGTGCTGCACGACGGCTGATAAGACGGATCTGGCAGCGCCCTTCGACAGGCTCAGGGCGAACGAAATAAAGCAGCCCTGAGTCCTGCCATGAGGACCGTTCACCGTAAGCCCCATAAGGACCTTCGCCTGCCCCCCATAAGGACCGTTGCCCCATGAGTCCTGCCATGAGGACCGTTCGCACTGAATCCCCCATGAGGACCGTTCGCCATTCGTCCTGCCATAAGGACCGTTAGTCCTGCCCCCATAAGGACCGTTCGCCATTAGTCCTGCCTTAAGGACCGTTCGCCCTGAGCCTGTCGAAGGGCGACTGTCGAAGGGCCAGTCCAATAAAAAACCCCGCAAGGCATAGACCGAGCGGGGTTTTTTGTCAGTTCAGACAATTACTGCCCGAACTTCGCCTTGGCCTTGAGGCGGTAGGCGTGCAGGAGCGGCTCGGTATAGCCGTTCGGCTGCTCACGGCCCTTCAGAACCAGGTCCAGGGCAGCCTGGAAGGCCACGCTGTCATCAAAGTTCGGCGCCATGTTGCGGTACGCCGGATCACCTTCGTTCTGGCGATCAACCACCGCCGCCATGCGCTGCATGGTGCTCACAACCTGCTCTTCTGTGCAGATGCCATGGTACAGCCAGTTGCACAGCAGCTGGGAGGAGATACGCAGGGTGGCGCGGTCTTCCATCAGGCCCACATCGTTGATGTCCGGCACCTTGGAGCAACCCACACCCTGGTCGATCCAGCGAACCACGTAGCCGAGGATACCCTGGGCGTTATTGTCCAGCTCTTCCTGGATCTCGCCTTCGGACAGTGACTTGGGATCATCCATTACCGGCACGGTGAGGATGTCTTCCAGTGCCGCGCGCTGACGGCTCTCAAGCTGCTTCTGCACATCCGCCACATTCACCTGGTGGTAGTGGGTGGCGTGCAGGGTAGCGGCCGTAGGGGAAGGAACCCAGGCGGTGTTGGCGCCGGCCTTCGGGTGACCGATCTTGGCCTCCAGCATGCCCGCCATCAGATCCGGCATGGCCCACATACCCTTACCGATCTGGGCAACGCCACGGAAACCGGTTTCCAGCCCAATGTCCACGTTCCACTGCTCGTAGGCCTGGATCCAGGCTGCCTGCTTCATCGGCCCCTTGCGGATAAACGGACCCAACTCCATGGAGGTGTGAATCTCGTCACCGGTGCGGTCGAGGAAGCCGGTGTTAATGAACACGGCACGCTCTTTTGCCGCGTGGATGCAGGACTTGAGGTTAACCGTGGTGCGGCGCTCCTCGTCCATGATGCCCACTTTCAGGGTAAAGCGCGGCAGGCCCAGTGCATCTTCCACCTTGCCGAAGAATTCGTTGGTGAAGGCCACTTCTTCAGGGCCGTGCATCTTCGGTTTAACGATGTAAACAGAGCCGGTGGTGCTGTTCTGGTGCTGGCCGTCGCCCTTCAGGTCATGGATGGCGATCAGGGACGTGACCAGGCCGTCCATCAGCCCTTCCGGCACTTCGCTGCCGTCTTTCAGCAGGATAGCCGGGTTGGTCATCAGGTGTCCGACGTTCCGCACAAACATCAGGCTGCGACCCTTGAGGCTCACCTCACTGCCATCGGCACAGGTATAGGTGCGGTCAGCGTGCATGCGACGGGTCATCATCTCACCGCCCTTCTGGAAGCTCTCTTCCAGGTCGCCCTTCATCAGGCCCAGCCAGTTGCGATAGGCCAGCGCCTTGTCATCGGCATCGACGGCTGCAACGGAGTCTTCGCAGTCCATGATGGTGGTCAGGGCAGATTCCATCAGCACGTCTTTCACGTGGGCGCCATCGTCCTGGCCGATGGGATGGCTGGCATCGATCTGGATTTCGAAGTGCATGCCGTTCTTCACCAGCAGGATGCCGGTAGGCTCGCTCTCGGAGCCGGTGTAGCCGACAAAGCCGGACTCGTCTTGCAGGCCAGTGGTCTCGCCGTTCTGCAGCTTCACCACCAGCTTGCCACCCTCAACCTGGTATTTTGCGGCATCCTTGTGGCTGCCGGAAGCCAACGGGGCTGAGTTGTCCAGCAGGTTGCGGGCAAATTCGATAACCCTGTCACCACGCACCGGGTTGTAACCGGGCCCCTTCTGGGCACCACCTTCCTCGGAAATCGCGTCGGTACCGTAGAGCGCATCGTACAGGCTGCCCCAACGGGCATTGGCAGCGTTCAGGGCGAAGCGACCGTTCATTACCGGCACAACCAGCTGCGGGCCGGCCATGGTGGCAATTTCCGGATCCACATTGGAAGTGGAGATCTTGAACTCATCCGGCTCGTCGACCAGGTAGCCAATTTCCTTCAGGAAGGACTTGTACTCGTCCATATTGAACGGCTGGCCCTTGTGGTTGCGGTACCAGCCATCCATTTTTTCCTGGATATCGTCACGCTTGGCAAGCAGCTCCTTGTTACGGGGCGCCAGTTCATGGACGATCTTGTCAAATTCCGCCCAGAATTTGTCAGCGTCGACACCGGTTCCCGGGATCGCTTCGTTGTTCACGAAATCGAACAGGTTCTTAGCGACCTGCAGGCCGCCGACTTGCACGCGTTCAGTCATCGTTGTCTGCCTCAGTGTTGTCTGTATTCCCTGAGAGACAGGGCGGATCCGATGTCCACATTCTGCCTCTCCCTCATACCTCGGGGCGCGATAGTTTACGCCATCTCCCCGGTTATTTCATACTGGCGTTCGATTTCACCCCCGTCGCCAGCTGGTGCCCTCACGGCTGTCATCCAGGATAATGCCCTTTTCCTGCAGCTCGTCGCGGATGCGATCCGCTTCGGCGAAGTTCTTCGACTTGCGGGCGTCGGCACGGGCCTGGATCATGGCCTCGATCTGCTCCGCCGTCAGGTCACCCGCCACACCTGCCTTGAAGAATGCTTCCGGGTCCTGCTGCAGGATACCCAGCACCGCCCCCAGGCGCACCAGCACCGCCGCCAGCTCGGCCACCCTGCCATCATCGCCGTCCCTGCGGGCCTGGTTCAGCTCACTGGCTACACCATGCAGCACGCTGATGGCGCCAGCAGTGTTGAAGTCATCATCCATCGCCTGGTAGAACTGGTGATCGAACTCGCCTTCCGGCACTTTCTTCGTTGGCACTACACCCCGCAACGCATGGTACAGCCGCTCCAGGGTGCGCCCGGCTTCCGCCAGGTTGTCCTCGGAGTAGTCCACCTGGCTGCGGTAATGGCTGGACACCAGGAAGTAACGCACCACTTCCGCGGGGTACTTGTCGAGGATCTCGCGAATGGTGAAGAAGTTGCCCAGGGACTTGGACATCTTCTCCTTGTTCACGCGGATGGCGCCGGCATGCAACCAGGTATTCACAAAATGATGCCCGGTGGCACACTCGGACTGGGCAATCTCGTTTTCATGGTGCGGGAACAGCAGGTCCGGGCCGCCCCCGTGGATATCAAAGGTATCCCCGAGGCACCGGGTAGACATGGCGGAACACTCGATGTGCCAGCCCGGACGACCATCGCCCCAAGGCGACTGCCAGCTCACCTCACCGGGCTTGGCCGCCTTCCAGAGAGCAAAGTCCGCCGGGCTTTTCTTGGCCTGCTCCACATCCACGCGGGCACCGGCCAGCAGGTCTTCCAGCTTCTTCTTGCTGAGCTTGCCGTAACCGTCAAAGCTGTTAACCGCAAAGTATACGTCGCCGTTATCTGCCGCGTAGGCGTGGTCCTTCGAGATCAGCACCCGGATCATGGCGATAATCTCATCAATATAGTCGGTCGCCCGGGGCTCCTCGGTAGGCGCCAGCACCCTCAGCTTCTGCTCGTCCTCGTGCATGGCCCGGATCATACGTTTCGTCAGGGCATCAAACGGCTCGCCATTCTCGTCCGCACGGCGCAGGATCTTATCGTCGATATCGGTGATATTGCGCACATAGTGGACGTCATAGCCCCGGTGACGCAGGTATCGGGTAATCACGTCAAACGCCACCAGCACCCGGGCATGCCCCAGGTGACAGTAGTCGTACACCGTCATACCACAGACGTACATGCGCACCTTGCCCGGCTGGATGGGCTGGAAGTCTTCTTTCTGCTGGGTGAGGGTGTTGTATATTCTGATCACGCGGTAAGCATCCGAATCATGCAATGAGTTTAGTTTGGACTACACGCCCGTCGCTGGCAGGGCGGGAGCCTCCAGGGACGGATTCACGGCGTGCCCCGGAATGTCTGAGCGGCGTACGGCCCTAGTCCGACCTTTTCGGGTCAGGCCTTACCTTTTCCCCAGGAATCTCTCAGGGTAACCGTCCGGTTGAATACCAGCCGACCGGACTCGGAGGCCTCCTCATCGAAGAAAAAGTACCCCTCCCGCTCAAACTGGTAAGGCAGGTCGCTCCGGGGTTGACCCAGGCTCTTCTCGGCGCGGACCTTTTCCAGGCGCACCAGGGACTCCTGGTTGACATGGTCGACAAAGTCGCCCTCCTTGTCGCTGTCCGGGCTCTCGTGGTTGAACAGGCGGTCATAGAAGTTGATGTCCGCCTCTACTGAATCCGTCGCCGATACCCAGTGGATCACCCCGTTAGGCTTGTAGCCCTCAGGGTTAACGCCCAGTGTGTTCGGATCGTATTCGCAGCGCAGTTCAACGATCTCGCCGCTGTCGTCCCGGATAACCTCACGACAGGTCATCACGTAACCACCCCGCAGGCGGACAGCCTGCTCAGGGGCCAGCCGCTTCCACTTGCGGGGCGGCTCCTCGACAAAGTCTTCCCGGTCGATATACAGCTCGCGGGTCCAGGGCACTTCACGGGTGCCCATGTCCGGGTTCTGGGGATGCACTGGCAGCTCCAGGGTTTCCGACTTGTCTTCCGGGTAGTTGGTCAGCACCACCTTCAGCGGGCGCATCACGCACATGGCCCGGGGGGCACGGGTGTTGAGATCCTCCCGGATAGCATGCTCCAGCATACCGACATCCACGGTACCGCCGGCCTTGTTCACGCCGATCATGTCGCAGAAGGTGCGGATGGACTGGGGCGTATAACCCCTGCGACGCATGCCGGAGATGGTGGGCATACGGGGGTCGTCCCAGCCATCCACAAAGCCTTCGTCCACAAGGCGCTTGAGCTTGCGCTTGCTGGTGACCGTGTAGTTCAGGTTCAGCCGGGCAAACTCGATCTGCCGGGGCTTGCAGGGGGCCGAGATGTTGTCGATTACCCAGTCGTACAGGGGCCGGTGATCCTCGAACTCCAGGGTGCACAGGGAGTGAGTAATACCCTCCATGGCATCGGAAATCGGGTGCGTAAAGTCATACATCGGGTAGATGCACCACTTGTTGCCGGTCTGGTGATGCTCGGCGTACCGGATGCGATAGAGAATGGGGTCCCGCAGGTTGATATTGGGCGATGCCATATCGATCTTTGCCCGCAGCACCAGCTCACCGTTGCCGAACTTGCCCTCACGCATGTCCCGGAACAACAGCAGGTTCTCCTCCACCGACCGGTCACGGTACGGGCTGTTGCGACCCGGCTCTTTGAGGGTACCGCGATATTCGGTCATTTCCTCGGCGGACAGGGAGCAGACATAGGCCTTGCCCTTCTCGATCAGCTCCACTGCGAAATCGTGGATGGCATCGAAATAGTCGGAGGCAAAGCGGACCTCTCCGACCCAGTCATACCCCAGCCACTTGACGTCACGCTTGATGGCGTCGATGTACTCCTGCTCTTCCTTTTCCGGATTGGTGTCGTCAAAGCGCAGGTTACACTCGCCGCCAAAGGTCTCGGCAATACCGAAATTCAGGCAGATGGACTTGGCATGACCGATGTGCAGGTAACCATTGGGCTCCGGCGGGAAACGGGTTACCACCTTGCCGGTGTGCTCCCCCTTGGAAATAGCTTCTTCGATCAGGCTCTGGATAAAGTTGTGGGCTTTCTTCGACTCGGCGCTCATAGTGTCCCGGAATGAAAGAAGTGGATCTGAAACCGCCTATTATACGCATAAATCGTGGCGGGACTCATGCATGGCTGACAAGTCTTGCGTACAATAAACCCCTGTACACATGGCTGATCCTTCACTACAGGAAATTTCAATGATTCTGCTGCACACCACACATGGCGACATCAAGCTGGAACTGGACTACGAAAAAGCCCCGGAAACTGCCAGGAACTTCGAACAATATGTTCGTGACGGCTTCTACGACGGCCTGATTTTTCACCGTGTGATCAGCAACTTCATGGTTCAGGGCGGCGGATTCGAGCCGGGCATGCAGCCCCGCAAGACCCGCGATCCCATCCAGAACGAGGCCGATAACGGCCTGAGCAACATGCAGGGCACCGTGGCCATGGCTCGCACCATGGACCCGCACTCCGCCACCGCCCAGTTCTTCATCAATGTCGAAAACAATGGCTTCCTCGACCACACCGCCAAGAACGCCGAGGGCTGGGGTTATTGCGTGTTCGGACGAGTGGTGGAAGGCATGGACACGGTTAACCGCATCCGTGCCGTACGCACCGAGACCCAGGGCTTCCACGATGACGTACCCTCCGAAAATGTGATGATCGAGAAGGCCGAGGTGCTGGAGGACGGAGGCGAGGCGTGACCATCCGCTTCATTTCCGACCTGCACCTGGAAGAGTCCCGCCCGGATATCACGGACGCCTTCCTGGCCTTCCTCAAGGACAAGGCCATGGGCATCGAAGCCCTCTACATCCTCGGAGATTTCTTCGAGGCCTGGATCGGCGATGATGAGAAAACACCGTTGCAGAACCAGGTGGCGGAAGCCCTGCGGGACGTCAGTGACAGCGGCACCGCCCTGTACCTGATGCACGGCAACCGGGATTTCCTGATCGGCGAGGACTTCTGTAATCGCTGCGGTGCCGAGCTACTGCCCGACCCCACCGTCGTTGACCTGTATGGCACCCCCACCCTTCTGATGCACGGTGACAGCCTGTGCACGGCGGACGTGGAATACCAGAAGTTCCGCGCCAACATGCGCAACGAGCAATGGCAGCAGATGTTCCTGCAGCGCCCCCTGGCCGACCGTCAGATGGTCGCTCGTCAGCTGCGGGAAATCAGCATGGCCAAGAATCAGGGCAAGGCAGAAACCATCATGGACGTGACACCGGAAGAAGTGGTCCGGGAAATGGAGCACCATGGCGTGCAACGACTGATTCACGGCCACACTCACCGCCCGGCGATGCACGAGCTTACGGCGAATGGCGCGCAGGCATTCCGTATTGTGCTGGGTGACTGGGACACCCACGCCTGGTGGCTGGACGTCACCGGTGACGGAGAACCCACGCTGCACAAGCGGCCGCTCTAGGCGGTCTCACAGGCCTGCGACGGGGGTTCCATGTCGGTTTACAGGGCGCTACAGGACCAGCGGCTCGGGCTTACCGTGTTGCTGGCCTTTGCCTGGCTTTTGTCCGTCCGGTTCTGCTTTTACCTGCAAAGTGGTGTCTGGCCGGAAACCGGCCTGCTACTCCTCAGTGACGTCGCCGGTGCGATAACGGTAGCCGGCCTGTTGATGCTGGCGCGCGCCTTCTGGATGAGGGCAATACTGGTCATAGCCCTGGGCTGCCTGATGACGGTCTCCGCCATGCACCTGGCGGCCCACGGCACCTATCCCCGGCTGTCCATGATCAGCAAGGGTGCGGACCCGGTGTTCCTGGCCTCATCGGTCTTCAACACCCAGTTGCTGATGCTGCCCCTTTACCTGGGTCTGGCCTGGCTGCTGGTCCGTATCTATCGTTGGCTGGTCCCGATCCCGCCGCGCCGGATTACCTTTGCTGCCCTGCTGGTGGTAGCGTCTACCGGCGCCTACCTGGTCGCTTCCCATAGCCTGACCACATCCCGCAACAACGTGGTAACCGGCTTCCTGGCCCAGGTTCCCACCGCCATCCTGGCCCCCGCTGGAGCCTTGCTGCGGGATGAAGTCGCCAGGGAAACCGCAGTCGACCGCTCGGAAGCCGAGGCGGAGTTCTTCGAAACAGAGGTTGCCCACCCGGAGATCCAGACCCCACCCAACGTCCTGCTGATCCTGGTCGAGGGCCTGTCCTCCGGCTACTTTCCTTCCATCAGCGAATACCACGGACTGGCACCGGTGGTATCGCTACCCGAGCTGGAAAACAAGCTTGCCGAGACCGGCTTCCGCCTGTACCGCAACACCCTGAGCATGGAGCGACAGACTGACCGGGGCACCTTTGCCATCCTCTGTGGCCAGTACCCGGATTTTCAGCGCCTTTCGACAAAGATGGAGGACGTCGCCAACGGTGAAGCCTTCCCCCTGTGTATGCCTGAACTCCTGCGGGCAAACGGTTACACCACCGCCTACTGGCAGGCAGCGCCACTACGCTATATGAGCAAGGACCGCTTTATGCCCCGGGCCGGTTTCACCCGGGTGACCGGCTCGGAAGTTTTCCAACAGGGTGGAGAAAGCCCGGAGGGCTGGGGCCCGCCAGACCCCGTCTATTTCGCCAACGTAGCGGAGCGACTGAAGGCACTGGACCAGGAGGTCCCCCGGTGGATGGTCACTTTACTCAATGTTGGCACACACCATCCCTTTGACACCGGCGGTGAATACACAAGCACCGGGGAGGATAACGAGCCCCTTCCTACCGAACCGCTCAAGGCCAGGCGTAACGCGATGCGGGTAATGGAACAAAGCCTGATCGGATTCCTCGACGATATGGAAGCGTCCGGCGCCCTGGACAACACCCTGGTTATCCTGACATCCGACGAATCCGGGGGCTTTGTCCGCCAGGACCAGGACTCTTTCCCGCTCAACGGCAACACAGGCGTCATGGCTGTACGACCTCCACAGCCAGGGGGCCTTGACCAATACGCTGACCGGGACCGGATAGTGGCGCAACTGGATATTCCATTGACCATCCTCGATGCCACCGGGGCCAGCGATCCCTCCCTCGCCATGACCGGTCGCAGCCTGCTGAGCCAGGACACCTCTGACCCCCGGGACCTGTTGCTGGCTGATACCTATACCGGTATGAAGTTCTTCCTGCGGGAGAGCGGCGAATTGCTGGCCTGCACCGAAAGCCTGTTACGCTGTGAAACTTGGGCATTTGAACCCGGCCGCCTGTTCGGTACCCTGACACCAACCGAAAGCGAGCCTTTCCTGACCCTGGCGCAACGGCTGCGGCTGTTCGGCGAATCCGCCCGACTGCCTACAGGGCCGACCGCTGACAGTGAGTGATGCGACCATTTATCGATTCTCTGGGAATACTGCGACGACACCGTCGTAGCCTGCTCCTGTACCATCTGTTCTTTACCGGGCTGACCCTTGCCCTGCTTGGCCCGGTACTGGGCACCATGCTCTCCGCGCTGGAGCCAGTAACCGGCGAAGGCGCTATCAGCACGGGCGGTATTGCCGCCTTCCTGCTGTCACCAGGAGGGCTTGTGTGGATGGCGGCCACCCTCACCGCCCTGACCGCCACCCTGACCTTGGAACAGGCCGGCATGACCGTCATTGCCTCCTCCGTGGAGCGTACGGGGGAATACCGGCTCACCCTGGCGGCACTCTGGCAAATGGCACGGCGTTCCGGCAAGTTGCTATGGCTGACCGTACTCCAGGTTCTCGGTCACATGGTCGTCGCCCTGCCTTTCCTGTTCGTCATAGCCTTCGCCTGGTGGGGACTGCTCTCTTCCTATGAGATCTATTTCATCCGGGTCACCCGCCCAGCTGAACTCTGGTGGTTCCTTGCTGTCGCAGGACTGGCCACTGGGGCAATGGCTGTCTGTAATGGCTGGCTGTTTTTGCGCTGGAGCCTGGCAGAGCCGATTGCCACACTGGAGCGCACCAGCGCAGTCGGGGCGCTGGCGACCAGCAGTGAACGGATTCATGGCAGTAAAGGCAAGCTGGTCACACCCCTGGTGGCCGGCGCGGCGTTGCTGTTTACGTTGCCGGTCCTGTTTACCTGGCTATTCCAGGTTCTGGGCACCCCCTACCTGGCGCTGATGCCGAACAGTCCGCGCGCGCTGCTGCCAGCCATTACCGCTTATATCGCGTTTTACCTGCTGCTGATGGTTGCGGTGACGTTTATCCTGTCAGCCGGCTATAGCGTGTTGATCTACCGTGTGTACCTGGCCACCAGTGGCCACTCCAGGCAGCACCACGTGACTACTCCGCCATCCACAGCGGGCAGGCGAGCCTGGCTGGTGGAAGGTGCCCTTGTCATCATGGTACTGGTGCAGGCAAGTCTGATCGTCAGCGCATTCGACTCGGGGGACCAGGTCAGCATTACTGCCCACCGGGGCAACGCCTTTGCAGCACCCGAAAACTCTGCCAGTGCAATAGAACGGGCGATCAGGGACGGCGCAGATTATCTCGAAGTAGATGTGCGCATGACCCGGGACGGGCAACTGGTACTCTGGCACGATGCCAACCTTGAACGGCTTCTGGGGCGCCCGGACCGCATTTCCGCGCTGAGATGGGACGATATCCGGGAGCTTGACGCCGGCAGCTGGTTTTCGGAGGCCTATTCAGGAGAACCCATCCTGACCCTCCCGGAACTGATCAACCTGGCCAGGGACAGGGCAAAGCTTTTCCTGGACCTGAAACCGGACCACAATAGCCGAGACCTCACACGCAAGGTGGTGGAATTACTGCAAAGGGAAGACGCGGTAGAAGGCACTGTCATTGCCGCCGCCGAACGCCATGTCCTCAGGGATGCCATGACCATGGAACCGCGACTGCGCACAGCACTGCTGGCACAGTTCGTGATTGGCCCGCTGGACAATGAAGGATTCGATATCCTGGGCCTGCGTTATAACCAGGCAAATGCCGCTGCCGTAGCCCGCGCCCGTCAACTGGGCTACGAACTTCATGTATGGACGGTCAACCAGCCGACGGAGATGTCTCGCATGATCGATATGGGGGTCGACAACATTATTACCGACCGGCCAGACGTCCTGGCCAGGCTGTTGGCGGAACGGGCCGAACTGAGCGATGGTGAACGCCTGGCGCTGAAGTTGCGGAACTGGCTGAGGTAGGCTGGCTGACCCGGGCAATCCGGTCCGGGCCAGGTGCGCTCAAGATTCGGGCTGCCGGTAGGTTTTCACCCGGTTCAGCCAGCCCGGCAGCCATTGCTCACGCTCAATGGGGTTCCCGGCCCTTTTAGCCCGGGACGTCAGCACCTCGGCGGCCGCCTGCCGGAAGGCCGGCAACGCCCCTGCCCGGGAACGCGGTGCCTCCATGGTTTCGAGCACCTGCAGCAGTCCCCAGCCCACCCCCCCATACCGCTCGGATTCGGCCAGCCCTTCGCCTTTGAAGTTGACATAGTCGATCAGGGCATAGGCACCACCGGGGGTTTCACTCAACAACCGGATCTTGCGACGGGTTGTTACGGGGTCACCTGAGGCGGATGCAACCCGTTCGAGGGCGCCCCGCGCTCGCTGCAGCAGGAACGCCGTCTGTGCGGCCTGCTCCCGCTCGAGCAGTTGACGCAACTCCTCCACCCGCTCATCACTGCCCTCGGCACGAAGAAAGCCGTCCCGGGTAACCCATGGTGCCCCATGACGGATCGCCTCAGGCAGCCAGGCTGGCAACGCCACGCCCCGTTCCGCGAGGAACTCCACCATCGACGGAAAGCTCTCCACATAGGGACCTTCAACACCCACCGGATACCAGATGAAATGTCCGATACCCAGGGAAGGGAAAACTTCCCCCTGGTTCCAGTGAACCAGGCACGAGCGACGGGAGGCGCACTCATTGCGATAAACCTGGCGACCAATCCACGTGAGCTGTTGGTCAGAAAGGTCCAGCCGCAGCAGCTCATGGGATGCTTCCGACGTATTCCCTACAGTACAGCCGGTAGCGAACATCGACGTAAGAAGTATTGCCGCCCAGACCCTGCCAACGGCAACAATGTGGTTACAACAGTCTTTTAGCGGGTGCATCGGCGTTCCTGTGGGACTGGGTCAATGGCAAGCGAAAAAGCTAACCAATACCTGGACCGGGAGCAAGAGTCCGGTTGATACACAGGCTTTTCTTCCACATATACAAAAACCCCGGCCAGGGGGCCGGGGTAAACAGCGAGGGGCTGGAAGTATTTACTGCTCCACGAACGCGCGCTCGATGACGTAATGACCCAGGTCACCGGCCCGGGCTTCACGGAAACCCATACCATCGAGGATTCGGCAGGTGTCCTTGAGCATGCTGGGGCTGCCACAGACCATGAAACGGTCATTTTCAATGTCCAGCTCCGGCAAGCCCAGGTCACGGGTCAGCTTGCCACTCTGCATGGCATCGGTGAGACGGCCTTCATTGCGGAAAGGCTCGCGGGTAACTGTAGGGTAATAGAGGAGTTTTCCATCAACCATTTCGCCGAAATATTCATTCTTCGGCAGGCCTTCAATCTCGTCCTGGTAGGCCAGCTCGGAGCTGTAGCGCACACCATGGGTCAGGATTACCTTGTCAAAGGCCTCGTAGACCTCCGGGTCCTTGATGATGCTCATAAACGGCGCCAGGCCGGTACCCGTGCTGATTAACCAGAGGTTCTTACCCGGCAGCAGGTTATCGAGAATCAGCGTTCCGGTGGGCTTGCGACTGACCAGGATCTCGTCACCTACCCGGATCTTCTGCAGGCGGGAAGTCAGCGGACCATCAGGCACCTTGATGGAGAAGAACTCCAGCTCTTCCTCATAGTTGGCACTGGCGATACTGTAGGCACGCATCAGCGGCTTGCCGTCAGTTTCCAACCCGATCATGGTGAAATGACCGTTCTTGAACCGAAACCCGGGGTCACGGCTGGTCGTAAAGCTGAACAGGGTATCGTTCCAGTGCTTTACGCTGGTTACCGTCTCTACGTTCATCTTGCTCATGGTCGTCAATCCACCTGAATATCTGAATGCCCTGTGAAAAGGTTAACTGCATTGTGTGCATGGTAACCGACGTGTAACCTATCGATGAAATGGGATATTTTCATAACGTTATTCGGGAAAACCGATTATGAAGTACACCTTCCGTCAACTTGAGGTATTCCTCGCCGCGGCCCACTTCCAGAACATCACCCGCGCCGCCGAGTCCCTGGCCATGTCACAATCTGCCGCCAGCAGCGCCCTGAAAGAACTGGAAAACCAGTTTGATATCAAACTGTTCGACCGGGTCGGCAAGCGCCTGCAACTGAACGAACTGGGCCGCCTTTACCGACCCAAGGTCGAAAGCCTGCTGGCCCAGGCGGGTGAACTGGAACAGGCGTTCAACCACCATACGGAAGTTGGCGCGCTGAAGGTCGGCGCCACCCTTACCATAGGTAACTATCTGGCCGTTGGGGTCATGGCCCAATACATGAATTCCCCTACACAGCCCCGGGTTTCACTGGAAGTGGCCAACACCAGCACCATTGCCCGACGGGTTTCGGACTTTGAACTGGATATCGGGCTAATCGAGGGCGAGCTCCAGGCACCGGAGCTGGAGGTCATCCCGTGGCGTAACGACGAACTGGTGATTTTCTGTTCCCCGGATCACCCCCTGGCCAGCAAGCGGGGCCTGGTGGACGACGACCTGGTATCCGCCACCTGGATTGCCCGGGAACCCGGATCCGGCACCCGCCAGACCTTCGAGCGGGGTATGCATGGCCTGTTACCGAAACTGAACATCCTGCTGGAGCTGGAGCACACCGAGGCCATCAAACGGGCGGTGGAGGCCAACCTGGGTATCGGGTGTCTGTCGAAGGTGTGCCTGGAAGATGCTTTCCGGCGAGGCTCGCTCGTGCCACTGCAGGCTGCAGCCCACCGTCGGTTTGACCGGCAGTTCTACTTCATCCTGCATAAGCAGAAGTATAAAAGTGCCGGTATTGATCGATGGATGGACCTTTGTCGGGAGTTGTAGGGATTTTTTGCCACGGAATCGACGGCCCTTCGACAGGCTCCCTTCGACAGGCTCCCTTCGACAGGCTCAGGGCGAGCGGAAGGGTACGGGAAAGCCAAGAGAAGAAGACTGTTTTGCCACGGAATCCACGGAATCCACGGAAGGACACGGAAGAAGGAACAAAAACAATCCCGTTCCGCAGCAGATAACTCAACTGTCAGCTCGGGTCCGGGGTGGGGTGTCTTTTCTGCAGGGAAAAGGTGTCTGAGCGAAGCGAGTTCTTTTCCCGGAAGAAAAGATGCCCCATCGCGGGGCCAGGCACATAGTCCGCAAACATTCACGGCTGTTTGGGTCTTTTTTCCGTGTCCTTCCGTGGATTCCGTGGCTAATTCACTGGTCCGGAATGAAACCGGAACTCACTGTCCACTTCTTCTATCAGGCGGCGTTCCACCGCCAGAAACTCCCCTACCCGCTCATCCACTGACCCGCCATTGGCCTGCTCCGCCAGCTTCAGATAATCCTGGTAATGCCGGGCCTCGGATTTCAGCAGGCCGTTATAGAACTCCGCCAGCTTGTCGTCCAGGAACGGCGCCAGCGCCGCAAATCGTTCACAGGAGCGCGCCTCGATAATCGCGCCGACAATTAACACATCCACCAGCCGGCCGGGGTCCTCGGTGCGTACCAGCGACCGTAGCCCTGCAGCATAGCGCGCCGGCGACAGGTGGCCGTACTCCACTCCGCGTTTCTTCATGATCGACAGCACCTGCTCAAAGTGCCGCAACTCCTCCCGGGCCAGGCGGGACATCTTGTTCAGCAGGTCGGTGTTGTCCACGTAACGGTACATCAGGCTCAGTGCCGTCGACGCCGCCTTCTTCTCGCAATGGGCGTGGTCAATCAGCATCAGGTCCTGGTTCGCCAGGGCGTTGTCGATCCACTGTTGAGGGGTGCGACACGGCAGGAAATCATGAATCTCGGCGAGGGCGGCGCTGGTATCAGACATAATGGAATCCGGCTGGAGGTTTGATGGGCGTGGGGAGTATACAACAGGACATGTTCCGTCTCCGACCATAGGCCAGCTTAACTTTACCCCCTGATTCCTATAGAATGCAGCGCCGATTCGTGGCCTTTTCCACACAACAACGCCCGCCAGCTCTCCATGCCCGCGCGGGTCTCCCCAACTGATGAGGGTCTATATCGTGTTAGAAGCATATCGTGAACACGTTGCAGAGCGCGAAGCTCTGGGCATTCCCCCCAAGCCTTTGAACGCCGAGCAGACCGCCGAGCTGGTGGAACTGCTGAAAAACCCGCCCAAAGGCGAGGAAGAGTTCCTGGTTTACCTGCTGGAAAACCGTATTCCGCCGGGCGTTGATGAAGCCGCCTACGTGAAGGCCGGTTTCCTGTCCGCCATTGCCAAGGGCGAGGCCACCAGCCCGCTGCTGAACAAGGAAAAAGCGGTTGAGCTGCTGGGCATGATGCAGGGCGGCTATAACATCGCCACCCTGGTTGAGCTGCTGGACAACGATGAGCTGGCCAAGCTTTCCGGTGAGCAGCTGAAAAGAACCCTGCTGATGTTCGACGCCTTCAACGACGTGAAGGAAAAGATGGACGCCGGCAATGCCGTCGCCAAAGAGGTGATTGAATCCTGGGCCAACGCCGAGTGGTTCACCAACAAGAAGAAGGTTCCCGAAAGCACCAAGATGGTGGTGTTCAAAGTTACCGGCGAAACCAACACCGACGACCTGTCCCCTGCCCCGGATGCCTGGTCCCGCCCGGACATCCCCCTGCACGCCCGCGCCGCCTACAAAATGGAGCGTGATGGCCTGAAGCCGGAAGAGCCCGGCGTTACTGGCCCGATGAGCCAGATCGATGAAATCAAGTCCAAGGGCCTGCCGGTTGCCTTCGTGGGTGACGTAGTAGGTACCGGTTCTTCCCGTAAGTCCGCCACCAACTCGGTACTGTGGTTCTTCGGTGAGGATATCCCGGGCGTTCCCAACAAGCGTGCCGGCGGTGTCTGTATTGGTAACAAGGTTGCCCCGATCTTCTTCAACACCATGGAAGACGCCGGCGCCCTGGTTTTCGAGGCGCCTGTCGACAACATGAACATGGGCGACGTGATCGAGATCCGTCCCTATGAAGGCAAGATCCTGAACGAGGCTGGCGAGACCATCTCCGAGTTCAACTTCAAGTCTGACGTGATCCTGGACGAGGTACAGGCCGGTGGCCGTATCCCGCTGATCATCGGTCGTGGCCTGACTACCAAGGCGCGCGCGGCACTTGGCCTGGGCGCCACCGATATCTTCCGCCTGCCGAAGGACCCGGAAGCCGGCACCAAGGGCTTCACCCTGGGTCAGAAGATGGTCGGCAAGGCCTGTGGCCTGGAAGAAGGCCAGGGCGTTCGTCCGGGCACTTACTGCGAGCCCCACATGACCACTGTTGGCTCCCAGGACACCACCGGCCCGATGACCCGGGACGAGCTGAAAGACCTGGCGTGTCTGGGCTTCCAGGCTGACCTGGTCATGCAATCCTTCTGTCACACCGCGGCGTATCCCAAGCCGGTTGACGTGGAAATGCAGCACACCCTGCCAGACTTTATCCGCACCCGTGGCGGCGTATCCCTGCGTCCGGGCGACGGCATCATCCACTCCTGGCTGAACCGTATGCTGCTGCCGGACACCGTGGGCACCGGTGGTGACTCCCATACCCGTTTCCCGATGGGCATCTCCTTCCCGGCCGGTTCCGGCCTGGTAGCCTTTGCCGCAGCCACCGGTGTTATGCCGCTGGATATGCCGGAGTCTGTTCTGGTTCGCTTCAAGGGCGAAATGCAGCCGGGCATTACCCTGCGTGACCTGGTGCACGCCATTCCGTTGTATGGCATCAAACAGGGCATGCTGACCGTCGAGAAGAAAGGCAAGATCAACGAGTTCTCCGGCCGTATCCTGGAAATTGAAGGCCTGGAGCACCTGACCGTTGAGCAGGCGTTCGAGCTGTCTGACGCCTCTGCCGAGCGCTCCGCTGCTGGTTGTACCATCAACCTGTCCGAGGAGTCCGTGGCCGAGTACCTGCGTTCCAACATCACCATGCTGCGCTGGATGATTGCCGAAGGTTACGGTGACCCCCGTACCCTGGAGCGTCGCGCCCAGCAGATGGAAGAGTGGCTGAAGGATCCGAAGCTGATGCGCGCCGACAAGGACGCAGAGTACGCCCACGTGGTGGAAATCGACCTGGCCGACATCAAGGAGCCCATCGTCTGCTGTCCCAACGACCCGGACGATGCCAAGTTCCTGTCTGAAGTCGCAGGCGACAAGGTGGACGAGGTGTTCATCGGCTCCTGCATGACCAACATCGGTCACTTCCGCGCTGCCGGCAAGCTGCTGGAGCAGAACAAGGAGCCCCTGAAGACACGTCTGTGGATGTCTCCGCCCACCAAGATGGATCAGCAGCAGCTGATGGACGAGGGTTACTTCAACACCTACGGCACCGCCGGTGTTCGCACCGAGATGCCGGGTTGCTCCCTGTGCATGGGTAACCAGGCACGTGTGGCGGCCAAGTCCACGGTTCTGTCCACCTCGACCCGTAACTTCCCGAACCGCCTGGGCGATGGTGCCAATGTGTACCTGACCTCTGCGGAACTGGCGGCTGTGGGTGCGGTCCTGGGCAAGCTGCCGAGCCCGGCGGAGTACATGGAGTACGCCAAGGACCTGAACAGCATGTCCAAAGAGATCTACAAGTATCTCAACTTCGACCAGATGGAAGACTACACCAAGAAGGCATCCGAGGCTTCCGTAGCCTGATCGCCTTTGAGGTAGTTAACCTCTGATCTGAAAACGCCAGCCTTCGGGTTGGCGTTTTTTTTGGCCTTGAATTACGGAGTATGGCCGGCTGCGGGGAGCCCGGTTTTCTTCTGGTCGAGTAACTCGCTTCGCTCAGACATCCTCTCCCGGCAGAAAACCGCCCCCCCCCACACCCGTCTTGCGAACCAGGTTCGCGGACTATAAAAAAGGGCTCCCGCAGGAGCCCTCGTTCAGGTCAACTCAGGTGAATGATCACCGTTCGATATGCTGGTACTCGCCGGCATCCGAAGTAGCCAGGCTGACCGCCATGATGGCAATCCAGGCAGCGATAAAGCCGGGGATGATCTCATAGACACCAGGACCGCCCATAAACGAGCCGTTCCAGCCCAGGGAGATCCAGATCATCACCGTTGCGGCACCGACCACCAGGCCAGCAATGGCACCTGCACCGTTGGTGCGCGGCCACATCAGCGACAGGATGATCAGCGGCCCGAAGGCAGCACCAAAGCCGGCCCAGGCGTTACTCACCAGGCCCAGCACCTGGGAGTCCGGGTCGGAAGCGATCATCGCGGCCACCAGGCCCACGGCAACGACACAGGCGCGGCCCACATTGACACACTCACGGTCCGTCGCCTCCTTGCGCAGGAACAGGCGATAGAAGTCCTCGGTCAGTGATGAGGAAGACACCAGCAGCTGGCTGGAAATGGTACTCATCACCGCCGCCAGCAACGCTGCATAGAGGAAGCCGGTAATCAGCGGATGGAACAGCAGGTCCGCCAGGATAATGAAGATGGTTTCCGAGTCGGCGACATCCAACCCGTTACGCACCGCGTAGGCCCGGCCGAAGACGCCCAGTGAGATCGCGCCGATCAGCGAGATACCCATCCAGGTCATACCGATGTTACGGGCAATGGGTACATCCTTCAGGGTTCGGATCGCCATGAACCGAACGATGATGTGAGGCTGCCCGAAGTAGCCCAGCCCCCAGGTCACCGCCGACAACCAGCCGATCAGGGTAAGCCCCTCAGTCCAGGACAACAGGGTCGGATCTACCTCATTGAGAGTCTCGGAAGCCTGGGCAAAGCCTCCACCGCCTTCGCCGAAGAGCACAACGGCAGGCATGATAACCAGGGCCAGCATCATGATGCAGCCCTGCACAAAGTCCGTCATGCTCACCGCAAGGAAGCCGCCCACAACCGTATAGGCCAGTACAACACCCAGGGTGATCAGGATGCCGACTCCGTAATCGCTCATGCCAGGTACATTGATGATTTCAGAGAACGCACTCTCGAACAGCTTGCCACCGGCAACCAGGCCCGAGGCCGTGTAGACGGCGAAGAAAACCACGATAACGATCGCCGATACCGTTCGCAGCGATAACGCCTGGGTTGGAAAGCGGTTCGCCAGGAAGGCAGGAATGGTGATGGCATTCCCGTAATGGACCGTCTGCTCCCGCAGTCGTGGGGCAACGATCACCCAGTTGATAAACGCGCCCACAAACAGGCCGATGCCGATCCAGGCAGACGCCAGCCCCGAGACGAACAATGCCCCCGGCAGACCCAGCAGCAACCAGCCGCTCATATCCGACGCACCGGCAGACAGGGCTGCCACTTTCGGGCTCAATGCCCGGCCTCCCAGCATGTAGTCTTCCGAGGACGATGTCGACGTGCGCATCGCATAGAGGCCGATGACAATCATCAGACCAAAGTAGACAAAGAGACTAATCCATACACCCGTAGCCATGTAGTTCCTCCAGTTTGTTGATACGGCCGTTGGTGGAGACCGTCAGGCAAGCCGCGAGCCGTGGGACGGACAAACGGGCAATACCTGTTATTTTTATTGCTTCGTGGCCAATTCCCTTTGCCTTGTTCCTCTTGATCCGCGGCGCAGGGCCCAAACGACACCCCGGCGGGATGAATCATTACTGTTCAGTATAGATGCTCAACGAAAAATGCCACTTGCACCTTGTTGGAAACACGCTTTTAACGTGGTCACCTGTAGAAACCGAACAGAAAGCCTGGCTGCGGATTAATAATCGTTTAATTTAGCCTTACACTGATTGTGAGACTTCCGAATTCCTTCGGAGACTTTACAAATTCCTACGATGTTTCACCAAATCAGGCAGTTTCAGTCGTGGCTACGAAGCTGGGTCGGCGTAAGGCCGCGGTGTTTACGCAAGGCGGTGGTGAGAGCGGACTGACTGGAAAACCCGGTTTGGGCGCTGATATCCGCCACCGGGAGGGACGTGGTACGTAGCATCTGACAGGCCTGGTCAAGGCGGGTGTTAAGCAGAAACCGGTAGGGGCTGGTAGCCATGGTCTGACGGAACAGCTCGTGAAACCGGCTCTGACTCAGGCAGGCCTGGGCGGCCAGGTCCTCGACGGTAATGCGCTGATTGAGATTCTCGAGAACAAACTGCCGCAACTTTTCCGGGTCAAGCCCCGGCCGCCGCAGAGGTACGGTCTCCGCCCCCCGGGCAAGCCGGTCGGATAACGCAAGCAGAATGGCCGAGGCAAGATGGTTGCGGATACCCAGTTCAGCGCCGGGCCGCCGTATCTCGGTGGCAGAGACCTGCACCAGCTGTTGCAGATGGGCATCAAGACCGATGACCACGGTCTTGCTGAACAGTCGCCTGACGGCAGCAAAGTCCCGGAAATGTGCTTCCCCGGGCTGGGGAGGCCAGGCATCCACATTGATCACCAGTACCTGGTTTTCAGGACCACCGGAAAATTCGTGGGGTATCCGGGCCGGCACCAGGCAGGCTCGCCAGGTATCCAGGCGGCCTTCCCGCCCGGCAACGTTCACTTCCGCCCGCCCGTAGACACCGATCACTGCCTGATCGTGGTCATGGGTGTGCTGGCGGGTGAATTCAGGCAGTGTCTGGAGTCGCACTGACAACATGGTGGGTTCTCTTTTGCCTGCCGGTAAGGAAGTTGCGGCGGCGTCAGACCAGCAGGTCCGTTATCAGCCCCGACACCTGGCGGCTGACATCCGCAAGGGGCTGCGCCGCATCCACCACATGGTAGCGCAGCGGCTGTAGCCGCGCTCGTTCCAGGTAGCAATCGCGGATACGCTGAAAGAACGCTGCCTGTTCCCGTTCGAACCGATCCGGCGCACTGCGGCTGCGTGCCCGGGCCATACCTACCTCTACCGGGGCGTCGAGCAGTATGACATGGTCGGGCCGCAGATCGCCCTGGACCAGCTGCTCCAGCGCCGCAATCTGCTGCTGCGGGACGCCACGGCCACCGCCCTGATAGGCGTATGTGGCATCCGTAAAGCGGTCACACAGCACCCATGTGCCCTGCTCCAGTGTGGGGACGATGCGTTCATGGAGATGCTGGGCCCGGGCGGCGAACATCAGCAGCAGCTCGGTCATGGAATTGACCGACTCCTGCCTTGGTGCCAGCAGCAGTTCACGGATCGCTTCCGCCATGGGCGTCCCACCGGGCTCCCGGGTCACCAGCACCTCGATGCCGGCTGCCTCCAGGGCTGACCGGGCGGTTTCCAGCTGGGTGGATTTGCCAACCCCCTCGGTGCCCTCAAACGTAATAAAGCGACCGCGGCTCATTGACCGGACTCACTGTTGGCCGCGGGCGCCGGAGACGATCGGTAATCCTCCCGACGGTTCAGCTGGTACTCCCTGACCGCCCGCTGGTGGTCTTCGAGTGTCCGTGAAAACTGGTGACTGCCATCGCCCTTGGCCACAAAGAACAAGGCATCCCCCTCTGCCGGATTGACAGCGGCGTGGATCGCTGCGCGACCAGGCAAGGCAATGGGCGTTGGGGGCAGGCCGGAGATGCGATAGGTGTTATAGGGTGTGTGAGTACGCAGGTCACGCCGGGTGATACGTCCCTGGTAGCTGTCACCCATGCCATAGATCACCGTGGGATCCGTCTGCAGGCGCATCCCCCGTTCCAGCCGGCGAACGAAGACACCCGCTATGTCCGGCCGCTCTTCGGGAACCCCGGTTTCGCGCTCGATGATCGACGCCATGATCAGAGCCTCATAGGGATTCTCATAGGGCAGGTCATCCGCCCGGTTGGCCCACTCCTCGGCCAGCACCTGGTTCATTTTCTCGTAGGCCCGCCGCAGGATATCCAGGTCGGAGTCACCCCGGTTATAGGCATAGGTATCAGGGAAGAACCGGCCCTCCGGGTGGGCGCCCTGGTCACCCAGTTCCTCCATGATCCGCTCCGCTGACCAGTCCGCTGTCTCCTGTTCAAGATGCTCGGCACGGGCCAGTGCTGCGCGGGCGTCCACGAACCGGCGGCCTTCGATGAACTGTACCGTACGGACCTTGGTCTTTCCGCTGACCATCAGCAGCACCATGTCACGGGCCGACATCCCCGGCTGGAACTCATACTCACCCGCGCGGATGGTCGTCAGTTCCGGCTCTACCCGGGCCAGCAACTTGAGCCAGAGTGCCTTATCCACGAGACCCAGCTCTTCCAGGTCACCGGCGACCGCATTGAAGGAGGTCCCGCGGGGAACCACGTACAGCATCGACTCTTCAAGCCCGGCATCGGCTTCCAATGACTCGAGGCCCTGCCAGCCCCACAATCCGGCGCCAGCAACAGCCACCAACACCGACGCGACAACGGCAACAAGGAATGACTTGATCAACGGAACTCCTCAGGTTGTTTGGCAAGGCTGGTGATTGTCGCAAGCTGTCCGGGGCGAGGCAACTCGCGGCCATCCAGAGTTTGAACCGGCACGGCTCCGACAATACTGTTCACCAGTACCAGCCCGCCGAATTCCGGCCGCTGGCACTGCTCCGGGAAAAGTGGAGCCTCGGTGATTTTCACACCCTCCCGTGCAAGTCCCCGCTCGATATGGGCCAGCATGACGCTGCGCACGGCAACCTGTTCACGGGGCGGTGTCCGCCACTGCCCCTCCCAGAGATAGAGCAGTGCCGTGCGGGTGCCTTCCCGGAGATCTCCCTGATCACCGGGCATCAATGCCTCATAGCAGTCCTCGGGCATGGCGCGGCTGGCCATCACCTGCTCCAGGCGATTAAGGGACTTGATACCCGCAAATACGGGATTCACGGTAAGGGGGATGTCTGAAATAACGGTTCCGACACCGCTGTCCGGCGTTGCCGGAGGTGCTGCCATCAGGGACAGGATCAGCCGTGGCTCGGGGCTCGGAGGCGGACGGTATCCGCGACCACCACTGCCCCGGGTCAGCACCAGCTTGAGCACCTGGTATCCAGGTACCTCGGAGGCCTGTGCCCGTGCACGGTCCACGGCTTTTACCAGGTCGGCCTCGCAAGCCGGGATTCCCAGCCGCCGGGCCCCATCCAGCATTCGCCGGCAGTGGGCCTGCAACAGCTGGGGCTCGCCGTCACGCACAAGGATGGTTTCGAACAGGCCATCCCCATAGGCCAGGCCCCGGTCATTTACCGGCACCGACACCGCTTCCGGGTGATTTTCAGGGACGATAATGGTGATCATGGCGTTACCCTGCCCCGGCCAGACACAAAAAAGCCGTCCTGCCCGGGAGCAGAACGGCTTTTGCCTGGCTTACAGACGATCAGCTATGCGCGTTGATGTAATCAATCGCATCCTGAACGCTGGTCAGCTTCTCGGCTTCCTCGTCAGGAATCTCGGTTTCGAATTCCTCTTCGAGAGCCATGACCAGCTCAACAGTGTCCAGTGAGTCAGCGCCCAGGTCCTCTACAAAAGAAGAAGAGTTCTGAACTTCGGACTCCTTGACGCCCAGCTGTTCACAAACAATCTTCTTAACGCGCTCTTCAACTGTACTCATAATTTCCTCACTTTTTGTCAACCAGGCAATGAAAGATTGCCAGTTTATGGTAAACCCCACCTGCAGACAAGCAGGGACGAAGATAAAAGCTGTTCGGGTACCAGGGCGAAAGCCCTTACCCCATGTACATGCCACCGTTTACATTGACGGTGTCGCCGGTCACGTAACCGGCAGCATCGGATGCCAGGAAAGCGACGACCGCAGCGACTTCTTCCGGAGCCCCGAAACGACCTGCCGGGATGTTCTCCAGCATGGCACCACGCTGGCCCTCGTCCAGCTGACGGGTCATGTCAGTGTCAATAAAGCCGGGCGCCACGCAGTTGGCCGTAATGCCACGGTTGGACATCTCCTTCGCCAGGCTGCGGGTAAAGCCTTCAACACCAGCCTTGGCCGCGCAGTAGTTGCCCTGCCCGGCGTTACCCATACCGGCCACCACCGAGCTGATATTGATGATGCGCCCCCAGCGGGCCTTGGCCATGCCACGAAGTACCGCCTTGCTCAAACGGTAGACGCTGGAGAGGTTGGTGTCGATAACGGCCGACCAGTCATCTTCCTTCAGGCGGAGCAGCAGGTTATCCCGGGTGATACCAGCGTTGTTGACCAGGATCACCGGTGCGCCAACTTCGTCGGCGATCTTCTTGAGTCCGGCTTCGACACTGCTGGCATCAGACACATCCATCACCAGGCCGAAACCCTGGATACCGGCATCCTTGAGATTGGCGGAAATGGTCTCTGCGCCACCTGCTGAAGTCGCAGTACCTACGACGGTAGCGCCCTGCTTGCCGAGGGCTTCGGCAATGGCCTTGCCAATACCACGGGTAGCACCGGTTACCAGTGCGATCTTGCCATCAAGAGACATGGAATGCTCCCTTCCATCAATGTGGGATGACGCCGGCCGGACCGGCCGGCGTACCTTCTGAATCAGTCTTTGCGAAATGCCTCCAGGGCATTTTCCAGACCTTCCGGGGACTCGAGGCTGAATACCTTGAGACTGCGGTCAATGCGCTTGGCCAGGCCGGCCAGTACCTTGCCGGCGCCACACTCTGCGCCGACCGCTACATTCTCTTCAACCAGCAGGCGCATGGAGTCTGTCCAGCGCACCGGGGAATACAGCTGCTGCACCAGGTTAGCCTTGAGTTGGTCTGCATCCTGGACCAGTTCTGCACTGACATTCTGAACTACGGGCGTGAGAGCGTTCCCGAAGCTCACCTCGTTCAGTGCCTTGGCCAGCTCTTCCGCCGCGCCTTTCATCAGCGCACAGTGGGACGGCACACTCACCGGCAGCGGCATGGCTTTGCGGGCACCCTTGTCGCTGCAGACCGCGATAGCCCGCTCAACGGCGGCCTTGCTGCCGGCGATGACCACCTGGCCGGGAGCATTGAAATTGACCGCAGATACAACATCCCCTTCAGCGGCCTCGTCACAGGCAGCCATGACCTGGTCATCCTCCAGGCCGAGGATGGCAGCCATACTGCCCTCACCGGCCGGTACCGCAGTCTGCATCAGTTCACCACGCAGACGCACCAGCCGGATAGCATCGGAAAAATCCAGGCTTTCAGCGGCCACCAGGGCGCTATACTCTCCCAGGCTGTGACCCGCAAGGTAGTCAGGCTCCGGGCCGCCGGCAATAAACCACTGGCGCCACAGGGCGATGCTTGCAGTGAGCAGGGCCGGCTGGGTAACCATGGTCTGGTTCAGTTCCTCCGCCGGACCATTCTGGCAGAGCTCCCACAGGTCATACCCCAGCACATTGGAGGCCTCGGTAAAGGTCTGCTCGATCACCGGCCAGGCTTCGGAAGCGGCCTTGAGCATTCCCACTGACTGAGACCCTTGTCCAGGAAAGATAAAAGCTGTTTTCATGACGAAAATTTTACCGTGGTTAGTGGTTCAGTAAGATTAGCCAATAGTACAAGCAATCGGCCGCAAGGACCATTAAGGCGCCGTGACGAACATCCACTTGCAGGAAAGTACCGCCAGGCCTTTTACAGTACCAGGTCGTCCAGTCGCTCATTGATTCGGCGGGGCACTTCCAGCTGTACCTCGCGTACTGCTTGCCGGATAGCCGCTTTCATGGCAACCTCATTGGCATTGCCATGGCTCTTGATAACGACCCCCTGCAAGCCGAGCAAACTTGCGCCATTGTGCCGCGTAGGATCCACGTCTCGCAGCAAACGGCCAATAACAGGCTTGGCAAGGAAGCCCACCACCCGGCTGTAAAGGTTGCGGGTAAAAGCCTGCTCAAGCAGCTCGATGAGCAATCCGGCTACCCCCTCACCGGTCTTCAGGGCAACATTACCAACAAAGCCATCGCAAACCACGACATCCGCCACGTCACGGAACAGGTCACTGCCTTCCACGTACCCGATATAGTTCAGCGTCTCGCACTGCGCCAGCATGTGAGAGGCAAGCCGCACCTGCTCATTGCCCTTGATCTCCTCTTCCCCCACGTTCAGTAACGCCACCCGGGGCTCGGGTATGCCACTGACTGCCGAAGCCATCAGCGACCCCATCAGGGCGAACTGATAGAGGTTTTCCGCAGAGGCATCCACGTTGGCGCCCAGATCCAGCACATGGCACTGGCCGCGCAATGAGGGAATCAGCTTGGTGATGGCCGGGCGCTCAATACCGGGATACATTTTCAGAAATGAACGCCCGAATGCCATCAGTGCGCCGGTATTCCCGGCGCTGACGCACCCCTGTGCCTCGCCGTCACGGACCAGGCGCAGGGCGACAGCCATGGACGCATTCTGTTTGTGGCGCAGGGCGTGGGAGGGGCGTTCGTTCATTCGCACCACGTCCGCCGCCGGCTCTACCCGGATACGCGGATGCCCGGAACGCAACAAGGCCTTGAGCTGCGCCTGGTTTCCCACCAGGATCAGCGTCAAGGCCTCGTTTTCAGCAACCGCCTCGAGGGCTGCTGCTACGGCAACCTCCGGACCACGATCACCGCTCATGGCATCGATCGCAAGTGTTACGGAAGTCACCGGTCTATCTCACCTGTGCATGAGTCGGAATGCCGTTCAGGGCGCCCCGACATCATACTTACTCGTCGCGAGCTTCGATAACCTGCTTACCACGGTAGAAGCCGTCCGGAGACACGTGGTGACGACGATGGATTTCGCCGGTGGTGGAATCTGTCGACAGGGTCGGTTTGCTCAGGGCATCGTGTGAACGACGCATTCCACGCTTGGAGCGGGTTTTACGGTTTTGCTGGACAGCCATGACTGTACTCCTGACCTTTTAACTGTGTGTGCCAACAGGCACGTGAAAATAAATCCTAGTGCTTTGTCTTCTTCAACCCTTCAAGCACCTTGAACGGGTTATCACGCTGTTCGCCGGCACCCGGGCCTGCCTCCTTACCTGCGTCGGCTGTTTCCGTTCCCGGCTCCAGGGCCTCCAGTTCGGAGGTCGCCGGGCAATCCTCGCGCTCGTGGAGCGGATAGGCCGGCAGCGCCAGCAGCAGCTCGTCTTCCACCAGGGTCCAGAGTTCCGCTGAGTCCTCTCCGGTAATGAAAGGCTCCAGCTCGGACGGCAACTGCCTGGCGCGATCCTCAGTGGACACCAGCCCCAGCTCAAAGGACGAAGTTAGGGCTGCGCCCATACCACCCAGGCAGCGCTGACACTCAAGTTCCACATCCGCTTTCAGTTCGCCCCGGACAATGCGGCGGCGCTGGCTGTCCAAACTGAACACCAGGTGCACCCGGCAAACACCACCCTCGGGAATAGCCAATACCGCAGACCGGAAACGGGTCAGCTTCGCCAGGGGGATGGTTCCCGTCAGCTCGGCTCCGGTTTCCGCCATGCGGTGTGGGTCGACAGACCTGGGCAATTCGGCGTTTGACATAGGCGCGTAATTCTAGGGGCGCAAGCGCGCCCTGTCAAAGACTTCCTTACATTCATGGGCCTGCAAAGGACCATGATCACGGAAACTGCTCATATAGACCCTCCTCCGGCAAACCGCTAAGGTTCACTCAGTCACCTTGAAGGAGTCCGTATATGGAACCCATGCCGCCACTGGTGCTGGCCTCGTCTTCACCCTGGCGCAGAGCATTGCTGCAACGCCTTGGCCTGCCCTTTGAGTGCGCTTCACCGGATATTGACGAGTCACCATTACCCGGCGAGAGTGGCCCGACCCTGGTAGAGCGCCTTGCCCGGACCAAGGCCACGGCCCTCGCTGACCGATTCCCTGCGCACCTGATTATCGGCTCGGACCAGGTGGCAACACTGGACGATGGCACCATTCTGGGCAAGCCTGGCAGCCATGAAAACGCCTGCCGGCAACTGGCAAGCTGCAGCGGCAAGACAGTGACCTTCCATACCGGCCTCGCCCTGCACGATTCCCGCACCGACA
The DNA here is from genome assembly GCF_023156245.1 of Marinobacter bryozoorum. Taxonomy (GTDB): domain Bacteria; phylum Pseudomonadota; class Gammaproteobacteria; order Pseudomonadales; family Oleiphilaceae; genus Marinobacter; species Marinobacter bryozoorum. The sequence continues at coordinate 10,187 of NZ_JAKZAH010000004.1, read as the reverse complement.
GTACCGACAGCACCTGCGAACCCTTCCACGTGCACTTCAGGCCACTGACCGGGGACGACATTGAACAGTACCTGAGGGCTGAACAGCCCTACCAGTGCGCCGGGAGTTTCCAGATGGAAGGGCTGGGCATAGTCCTTTTCGAGCGACTGGAGGGTCGCGACCCCAACGCCCTGATCGGCCTGCCGCTGATGGCGCTGACCGATATGCTCAGGGCATCCGGGATCAATGTACTGACGCTTCAGCGCAGATCGTAGCGGGACTCCACCATCTGCGTACGAAGCGCACTGACAATGGATACGCCGAGCGCATCCGTAAACTGACGGAAGGCCGATGGCTGTGGCGTATAGTCCACGATATCCTCGGCTCCCACCAACTCCCGTGCGACCCAGGACGTGCTGCCAAGGCCATCGACAAGGCCCAGCTCCAACGCCTGCTCACCGGTCCACACCAGTCCACTGAACAGCCTTTCATCGTCCGCCAGGCGGTCGCCCCTGCCCTTGCGGACATACTCGATAAACTGATCGTGCGTGTTTTCCAGGACACTTTCCCAGAACGCCACCTCACCCGGCTCCTCCGGTGAGAAGGGGTCCAGGAAAGCCTTGTTTTCGCCGGCCGTATAAAGCCGCCGCTCGACACCCGCCTTGTCCATCAGCCCCGTAAAGCCAAACCCGCCGGATACTACGCCAATCGAACCTACCAGGCTGGCCCGGTTAGCGTAGATTTCGTCAGCGGCCGCGGCAATGTAGTAGGCCCCGGATGCGCCAATATCACTGATGACGGCATAAACCTTCTTATCCGGATTTTCTTCCCGCAGCCGAACGATTTCGTCATAGACATAGCCAGCCTGGACCGGGCTGCCGCCGGGACTGTTGATGCGCAGCACCACCGCCCGGGCGTTCTCCGCCTCGAAGGCACGGCGCAGCGCCCCAACCAGGTTATCGGCACTGGCATGGGTATCCGAGGCGATCGCCCCGGCCACCTCCACCACAGCGGTATGTGTCGCGGCCTTGTCTCCGTCAAGCCCGCCGATCAGCGGCCCACGGAGCAGGAACAACAGGGCGAACAGATAGACAAAGGTCAGAACCTTGAAGAAGATGCCCCACCGGCGACTCCGCCGCTGCTCCGCCGTCAGGGCGCCCACCAGCTTCTCCAGGACGCGGGAGTCCGTGGCCGCTGGCGCGGGAGCCGCCGCCTGCCGGGCCGATTCACGCTCAGGGGCCGGCCTCGCAGGATCATTCCAGTCTCCGGACGAATTCCATTCTGACATGCACTACCTCACTGTTGCTGTTCGCTTCCAGGACAAGCCCTTACAGCCCAAGAGCCTCCCGGAGCTCATCGACACTACTGGTTACACGGACGGGGTCGTACTTTCCGAGTTCATCCCGCTTATGGACGCCCCATTCCACTCCGATTGACGGCATACCGATGCGACGGGCCATATCCAGGTCATAGCGGGTATCACCGATCATAACGGCCTCAGAAGGCTCAGCCTCGAAATGCTCAAGGATTTCCAAAAGCATACGCGGGTCCGGCTTGGAACGGGTTTCGTCGGCACAGCGAGTCACATCAAAATGAGGCCCGAGACCACTTGAAACCAGGGCGGGATCCAGCCCGCGACGACTCTTGCCAGTGGCCACTGCCACCAGCCGGCGATCAAGCTTCAGGTCCGCCACCACATCCGCCATACCGTCAAACACATTCTGGGGCATGGTCTTTCTGGCAAAGAAATAGCGGGCATAGCCTTCCCGGATGGCCTGCATTTCATCCCGGGACAAGCCGGGATACAGTGCCTCAAGCGCCTCCACCATGCCCAGGCCGATAATGTCCCGGTAGGCCTCTCGCTCCCGGGCAGGAAAGCCCAGCTCGACCGCTGCCTGGTGCAGGCTGCCGGCAATGTGTTCCACAGAGTCAACCAGTGTTCCGTCCCAGTCGAATATCACCACCTTATAAGACATTGTCACTGCTCTCCTCACTGCATCAGCGGGCCAGCCTTCCCAGCACCTGGCTGAATGCCTCGTCATAGGGGGCCTCAAGGCGAAGCCACTCATCACCGCCTGGCAGGCGAAACTCAAGGGCACGGGCGTGGAGCATCAGCCTGCTTCCACCCAGGCTGCGGAACGCCCTTAACCCGGCCGCATCCATATATTTATCATCACCGGCTATGGGGTGCCCCGTGCTGGCGCAATGAACCCGGATCTGATGGGTACGCCCGGTCACCGGCGAGGCTTCAACCAGGCTGTAACCCTGCCAGGCGTCCAGGACACGGTACCGGGTCAGCGAAGCCTTGCCACCATCATCCACCTTTACCCGCCGCTCTCCATTGGGCATTTCATAGCGCAACAGGGGTTCACTGACCTCAGTAACAGAGCCAGGCCAGTGGCCGCTGACCAGGGCATGGTAATGTTTACGAACCTGGCGCTGACGCAGTTCATCCTGCAGGAAACGGAGCGCCGATCGCTTACGGGCGATCATCACCAACCCGGAGGTATCCCTATCCAGGCGGTGTACCAGCTCCAGAAACCGTGCATCCGGGCGCGCCGCCCGCAATACCTCGATCAGGCCGAAACTGAGGCCACTACCGCCGTGCACAGCAATACCTGAAGGTTTGTTGACCACCAGCAGGTCATCGTTCTCGAAGATCACAGCATTTTCCATCACCGCCTGCACCCGGTCGCCCGGCACGGCACTGACTGGTTTCTCCGGACGAACCACCGGCGGAATACGCACCTCATCCCCGGCCTCGAGCCGTGTATCTGGCCGCACCCTGCCCTTGTTCACCCGCACCTCGCCCTTACGGACTATGCGGTAGATCTTGCTCCTGGGCACGCCTCGCAGGCGCGCCATGAGAAAGTTGTCCAACCGCTGGCCAGCCATGTCCGGATCAACGGTTATCCATTGCACACCTGCAGAGGCGCTGGATGACCCCGGGCGCGACCGGGAGACCGGAGACTGACTGCGCTTGGTAGATGCCATAGGAGGGACAGATTCCTGAAGGATGCGGGATTGATGCTACGGGGCTTTGCTGCTATATTCCGGAATGCTTTTCCGTTTGTCTACGGCCCGGCCAACATGCCGACCGCCGGAGCGGTTGAAGTATACAGAGACTGGCCGGGAGTTTGAATGCCCGATGCCCTGACAACCGGGCATTCCCACGGGCAACCTACACGGCAGAAGCAGACAGAGAAATCCGGGTGCTCGCCAGGCAGCAATTCTTGCCTTGCAGACCAACACCCGCCACCCGATCGAACCAGGCTATCAAGTCGATCGGGCATCTTGGTAATACCAGGCCCGGAGCGCGCGCCGCAATACGGCATGCCACCTGCACCGGTACCCGCATACGGTACCGGGAATCTCACAGGTCCAGACCGGGCATATGACAGTAACCACGCAGGAAACCCTGCGGGAAACGCGAAGATTTTACCACCACGCAGGGCCGGGCCGTCATCTGACTAATACGACGTGAGACCCAGGCACCCGTGTGAACCGAAAGATATGTAGCATGCGTCCACAGAGACTGATTCCATATTGCCCTCCCCTGTCCGAGTACAGGGCGGGCATATGCAGTGGCCTGGAAGGACCGGGACACAGGCCGGCGCTCAAGGCCTGACCCGCCAACGCCGGGGCTTGCCCGGCCGTTGGCAGCTGCGCTTCGTGACAACCCGCGGTTTCCTGTCTAACTAATTGACAGGAATCGTCTTTTCCATGAAAAGAATGCTCATTAATGCAACTCACCCTGAAGAGTTGCGCGTCGCGCTGGTCGATGGCCAGCGTCTGTTTGACCTCGATATCGAATCCTCCACCCGGGAGCAGAAGAAAGCCAACATCTACAAGGGCCGGATCACGCGGGTCGAGCCGAGCCTTGAAGCTGCCTTCGTTGACTTTGGCGCCGAGCGCCACGGCTTCCTCCCCCTGAAAGAAATCTCGAAGGATTACTTCCGCAAGCCCCCCGGGCAGATCGAAGGCAAGATCAACATCAAGGAAGTCGTTTCTGAAGGCCAGGAAGTTATCATCCAGGTCGACAAGGAAGAGCGCGGCAACAAGGGCGCTGCCCTCACGACGTTTATCTCCCTTGCCGGTCGCTACCTGGTATTGATGCCCAACAACCCGCGTGCGGGTGGCATCTCCCGACGCATCGAGGGTGAAGAGCGGGCCCAGCTCAAGGAAGCCCTGAACAACGTGGATGTACCCAAGGCCATGGGTACCATCGTCCGCACCGCCGGCATTGGCCGCACCGCCGAAGAACTTCAATGGGACCTCAACTACCTGGTCGCGACCTGGGAGGCCATTACCGGCGCCGCCAATGAGCACAAGGCGCCCCGCCTGCTGCACCAGGAAAGCAACGTTATCATCCGCGCGGTGCGTGACTACCTTCGCCAGGACATCGGTGAAGTACTGATTGACTCCGCCGAGGTCTATGAGAACGTGCTCGGCTTCGTACGCCAGGTGATGCCTACGTTTGAGAACAAGATCAAACTCTACGAAGACGAAATCCCGCTGTTCAGCCGCTACCAGATCGAAGCGCAGATCGAGACAGCCTTCCAGCGCGAAGTGAAGCTGCCTTCCGGTGGTTCCATTGTGATTGACCCCACCGAAGCGCTGGTCTCCATCGACATCAACTCCTCCCGGGCCACCAAGGGCCAGGATATCGAGGAAACCGCCGTTCAGACCAACCTCGAAGCTGCTGACGAGATTGCACGCCAGCTGCGCCTGCGGGATATGGGCGGCCTGATTGTTATCGACTTTATCGATATGACCCCTGCCCGAAACCAGCGGGAAGTGGAACAGCGCATGCGCCAGGCCCTTGAGCTGGACCGCGCCCGGGTCCAGGTGGGCAAGATTTCCCGCTTCGGCCTGCTGGAAATGTCACGTCAGCGCCTGCGCCCCTCCCTGGGTGAGACCCGCAGTGAAGTCTGCCCCCGTTGCAGTGGCCAGGGCACCATCCGTGGCATCGAGTCTCTGGCACTGAGCATCATGCGCCTCATTTTCGAGGAAGCCTCCAAGGACAAGACCGGTGAAGTCCGTGCCATAGTGCCGGTTTCGGTAGCCACCTTCCTGCTAAACGAAAAGCGCAAGCAGCTGGCTGACATCGAGGCCCGGCAACAGGTGGAAATCCTGGTTGTACCGGCGGCTCATATGGAGACGCCGCACTTCGAGATCCTTCGGGTTCGTGACGACGAAGCCGGCGACAAGGTAACCAGCTACAAAATGGCGGAAGAGTACGCCGCGCAGGAAGAGGAGCAGGCGGAAGTACACGTCACTCGCGAAGCTCCGCCCCGGGAAGAAGCAGCCGTGAAATCGGTTCGCCCCGCGGCCCCGGCCCCGACTCCGGCAGCACCGGCAGCCAGCGCCAAGCCTGCAGCCAGTGCAAAGAGCGAGGAAGCGACCGACGAAGGGATGTTCCGCAAGCTGTCCCGCAAGCTGGCAAGCTTTTTCGGCAACGACACCGCCGAGGAAACTTCAGGGCGCGACAAGCAGCAGCGAAGCCAGGGCTCGAGTGGCAACCGCACCCAGCAGGGGCGCCAGGATCGCCGCAAGACCCGGGTAGCACGTGATGACCGCAGCAGTCCGGACAATCGCCAGGGCAGTGATCGTCGCGACACCTCCGGCCAGAACAGGGACGATGACAACCGCGGCGGACGCAGCCGTAACAATCGCAGCAATCGTGGCGGACGCAACCGTCGGTCCGGCGATAATCGCCAGGGCCAGCAGGATAACCCGTCCCGCTCCGATAACCGCGACAACGCCCAGAAAGACAACGGCAAGCCGGATAACCGCCGTAGCGGTCAGGGCCAGAAAGGCGGAAAAGGCAAGGATGACGACAAGGGGGGCAAGCCCCAGGATCGTCAGAGCCAGAATGACACCAACGGAAGTAACAAGCCGGCAGACAAGGCCCAGGACAAAGGACCGGACAAATCCCAGGACGCAAAGCCGTCCAGGCCCAGGCGTGCCCGCCGTCCCCGTAACCGGGACGGATCACCTGCGGATAGCCCGGAAAGCACTCCGGCGACCCGCAAGGCCGAACGCACAGAGAAGCACCAGGGCGAACTGGCTGACCGTGAAACCGGACAGGATACGAAGGTAGCCAAGGCAACTTCCCCGGCAGCAGCAGAGCAAGCACCTGCTCCCGAGCCGAAGAAGCCGGAGACAACCACCGCTGCCCCGGCTTCGCAGACCACTTCCAGCCCGGAAGCAAAAGAGGGGGAAACGGAAACGGCGGCTGCAGATAGCCAGCCTGCTCCTGGCCAGGCCGCGGCTTCTGACAGTGATGACACAAGCCGCAAGGGCCGCGATGACCAGTCATCCGGCAAGGGCCGCAACCGGGGTCGCAAGCCCCGCAGTGCCAGCAAGGATGACAGCAGCAAACCGGCAAGCTCCGAAGCAGCACCCGGAAAGGACGCGGCAGAGCCCCGCGCCAGCAAGCAGGAGGCAGCGCCTGGCCCGGAGCACGACGCGAAGCCGGAGAGTGCCGCTTCAGATGCCGATAGCAGCAAGGTTTCAGCTACGGCGACAAGTGCTTCCGAAGGAACCGGTGCGAAGAAGCCGGAAACCGGCTCTGCCGACACCTCCGAGGCTCTCGCTGAAAAAGCACCGGAGGCCGACAAGGGCCACCAGGCCGGGAACCAGAAATCCGATGGGACCTCGTCTGACGCCGTGAAAGAGGCAAAGGAAGCCACGCCGACAGAGGCCAAGCCCCCGGAACAGACCACGTCCACGCAGACCGATACGGACAAGGCCAACGAAACCGGGAGCGCGGAAACGACTGCCCCGGGCAAGGCTCCGGAGTCCGGCTCGACGACTGGAGACTCTGGCAGTGACGACCAGGCGAGCAAGGGCGAAGCGCCCGCCGCCGACAGCCAGAAAACCGGAAGCGCCGAACCGGTAAAAGCGGCCGAGGCCACTGAGGACAAGGCCTCAGCCGAGGTCCCGGTAACACCGGGCCGCGCCTATAATGACCCGCGGGAGGTGCGCAAGCGCCGGCGGGCGGCAGAAGCGGCACGGAAGGCTGCGCCCAGCGAAGGCGCCACATCTGCCAAAGAAGGCAGTGACGATGCCGGCGACTCCGGTCAGCAGGGATCTGAACAGTAAAATTCGTTCAGATTCCAAAGCGTTGCAAGATTCACGGGTACGCCTCAGTGTACCCGTGATACCCCACCATGGCCTCGTGCCAGGAGCAGTTGAATGCTGAACAACGATGAAATTGAAGTACTGGAAGACATCCTCTTCGCAGAACCCTGGGGAGAGGAGTCACTGGACTTCTTTGGGCTCCACGGCGTGGTTTGCGCCAGCGTGGTAGGCCCACGATCCCTGGATGCCTCCGAGATATTCCGCCTTGCAACCGGGCAGGACTCGGTTGCACCGACAGATGTGCCAGGGGAGTTTGCCCGCCTGACCGGACAACTGGCCCAGGGCCTCGCTCACTCACTGGATATGGGCCAGGCCCTCGAGCTTCCCGAGCCGGAAGACGGCGACCCGATGAACGCCCTTGAAAACTGGTGCGCCGGGTTCGTGGACAGCTTCCTGGAAGATGAAGAAGAATGGCTGCAGGCTGACGAGGCAGGCACCGCAGAACTGCTGGTACCCATGCTGACCCTGTCCGGCCTGTTTGACGATGAGGACTTCCGAAAAGCCCGGGAAGACGAAAAGGTCTCCAGTGAGATGGCCGAAGCCATTCCGGACGCGCTCACAGACCTTTACCTGCACTTCCACGCGCCCGACTGATTGCTCTAACGCCGATCTCGCGGTTTCAGCCTGTCAGGCTCAAGGGGGCCCGAAAACGCTCCCATACGGGCGTCAGGCCCTCGGGTAACGGCGGAATCCGGCCAAGCTCGCACCAGCTGGCTCCTGGAAAGTGAAAATCACTTCCACGGGAGGCCAGCAATGAGTGCCGGCGACAAAGTTCCGCAAGAAATCCCAGGTCACCACTGGATTGTCCGGAGGTGACGACCTCGATGCCCTCTCCCCCTGCCTCCATGAAGTCGGCCACCAGCGCCCGCAACCGGGTAGCCGTCAGCTTGTACTTGCGAGGATGGGCCAGCACGGCGATACCGCCGGCATCGGTAATCCAGCCAACCACCTCTTCCAGCTCTGGCCAGAAAGCCTTTACGTCTCCGGGCTTGCCGCTACCCAGGTACTTTCTGAACGCCTGGGCCTGGTCCTTGACCAGCCCTGCTTCCACCAGTGCCTTTGCGAAATGGGGACGGCCCGGCACATCCCCGCCAGCCTGTGCCGTGGCCTGGTCGAAAATCGTACGCTCGCAGCCGGTTACATGCCGCACGAGCTTGTCCGCAATGGCACCCGCCCGCTTCCAGCGGTTCGCCTGCTGTGTAGCCACCCGCTCGGCGAAACCGGTATCTCCCTCGCGCATATCAAGCCCCACTACATGGATCGTGAGCTTGCGCCAGACGCAGGACAGCTCGATGCCGTTAATCAGGGTAAGCCCATGACGTGCCGCCGCTTCCCGGGCTGCAGCGGTGCCCTCGAGGGTGTCATGGTCCGTCAGCGCAAGGTGCGTAACACCCTGCCCCGACGCCCTGGCGATCAGTTCACCAGGACTGAGAGCGCCATCAGACGCGGTGCTATGGCAATGGAGATCAATGCATTGGGGGATTGGCTGGGGTATAGTCACGGCATATCCTGAACGGGTTCAAAGCGTTGGCTGCCAGTCTAACACGTTCCCGTATGCCCGATATCCAAGAGGACGCCTGCGCCATGTACTACGCCATCATAAGCGAAGATATCGAAAACAGCCTGCCCCTGCGTGCCGCCGCACGCCCGGCGCACCTTGCTCGGCTGGAGATCCTGAGGGATCAGGGCCGCCTGCTGGTAGCCGGGCCCCACCCTGCGCTTGATACCCCGGAACCCGGGGACGCCGGATTTACCGGTAGCCTGGTCATTGCCGAATTTGACACCCTCGATGACGCACGCAACTGGGCCGATGCCGACCCCTATGTTGAAGCCGGGGTGTACCGCAAGGTCACGGTCAAACCCTTCAAGGCTGTCTTGCCATGAGCCGGCGCCAGGTCCCACGCTGACTCTATGAGCGTTTTGTAATAGCGAGTGACTTGATCCACTCTAATGATGTGACAAAATTGCCGGCTAACCGACTGTGGGTAATGAATCCGCTTCCATGGATTTCCCATTGCCGCTTCGATACTGATCCTATCCTTCAACTGCCAGGATTAACGATGTGATGGCTCGAGCTGTAAACTCTTCCCGTGTGTTCACCGGTTTTCGCGTGCTGGTGCTGCCACTGGTGGCATTGCTTCTGGTAAGCGGGCTGGCCCACGCCAGAACCGTCTATATTGATGACACGCTGTACGCGCCGGTGCGCAGCGGACAAGGCACCCAATTCCGCATTCTCCATAACGGGCTACGCAGTGGCACCGCGGTCACCCTCCTCGAGCAGTCCGGGGACTCCGGTTACAGCAAGATACGAACCAGCCAGGGTATAGAGGGCTGGGTACCAACCCGCTACCTGACCAACCAGCCCATTGCCCGGGATCGCCTCGATGCTGCCAACAGTGAGCTGGAGCAGGCCCGCAATGAGTTGGAAGAACTGCAGAACCGTATGAGCGAAGTTTCCGGCGAACGTGACCAGCTCTCCTCCCGTGAGCAACAGCTCCAGAACCGGGTAGACGAGCTTAGTAACGAGCTGGAGGAAATCCGTTCGGTCTCGGCCAATGCCCTCAACCTCGACCGTCGCAACCGGGAACTCCAGGAGAGCAACCAGAGGCTGAAAAACGAAGTGGAAGTCCTCACCGCTGAAGTGGAACGCCTTGAAGCCCGCAAAGAATCGGACTTCATGCTACTCGGTGCCGGCCTGCTGATTCTGGGCATGTTTATCGCCGTGGTGTTGCCATGGCTGAAGCCCAGCAAGAAAAATGATACCTGGGCCTGACACCCGTACGGCCATTTTCAACACCCCCGATCCGGTCGTGTAACCTGTATACCTTCAATACACTGGATCTGGGGGCCGGTTCACTTTCCCGCTATAAAATATATGGTTCTATAGGCTGGTTATGACGTCAGGTTCTTTGACCAATCAACGCATAACGACTAAAAGGACTTATAGAAGTCTGGCAAATCTACAGCCTTCATGGCCAAAAAGGGGGGTCTTCCCCAATCATGGTGGGTAATCATTGACGGATTCCAGCCGGATACAGCTGAAGACCGCCGAGGTGGAAGTA
>NZ_JAKZAH010000039.1 GCF_023156245.1 Marinobacter bryozoorum | reverse complement strand
CTTGCTCATGATTCTCCTCCTTGTGGAGATGATGAATCAGAGCTTAGGCACCTGTCCAAAATTTGGGGTCCACTTCAGTGCGTTGTAGCCGATTTGCAGCGTCAGAGTGTAGTCCAAAACCACTGTGCCGTTGCCAATACCGATAGTGTGCGCCTCCGATGGCGGGTTTATCGATGTCAGAGCTTTGTTGGTCAGAGGCTCGTCGATGTGATAATCGCCCGTTTGATAGGTCATCGGATAAAGGGTAAATCTGGTACTACTATTTATTTAATCCATACCCGAGAGTCCACGCAACTCGATCCATGCTTCGACCGATTCGCGCGTCTTTATGGTTATCTCAAACTGAACTGGCTGACTGGTCTTCTGCTGGATGACTTGCGCCCGGTCCAGAACCTCACCGTTTCTGGAAATACCTCGAACCAAAAGCTTTACCAGATCGCAGGATCGGAGTTTGCAGTCAATTGCCATGTTGAACATCGCCAGCTCGCGGATGTTCTTCGCTATCTCTAACCGAATACGGATAGCCCATATTTGTTCGAGTTTGAGCGGTAGCTTCTGGCCGACGAGCTTCCCTTTGTTCCAGGGAGCTTAGCTGGTAGAAAATGTCATGACGAGGCCCTCTTCGGAGGGTAAGGGCCTTTAAGTATGGCTCAGAAGATTGTTCTCTGCTGGCCAACCGGTCGCAAAGCGGCGGAAAATCGATAGCTGTGAAGCCGTTGGTTATGCCCTGTGTCTGACTTCAGATACCGCAGTCCACGGACGAATAGTCTTTAACTGATCCTCCAGGGCATCTTTGGCAATCTCAGTGTCGTAGGCTGCCTGAGCGCGCAACCAGTAACCGTTAGACAAGCCAAAGAAACGACAGAGTCGCAGGTCCGTGTCTGCGGTAATCGAACGCTTTCCCGCGATGATCTGGCCTATTCTCTGAGCAGGCACCCCAATTTCTTTGGCCAGGCGGTATTGAGAAATGCCCATCGGCTCCAGAAAATCTTCTTTGAGCAACTCGCCTGGCGTGACAGCATCAATGTTGCGCATGAGCCACCTCCTAATGGTAATCAACAATTTCGACATCTTCCGCGCCAGCCCTGGTCCAGCGGAAGCAAACCCGGAACTGTTTGTTGATTCGAATGCTGTGCTGGCCTTGGCGGTCACCATGCAATGGCTCCAACATATTTCCGGGCGGTACTTTCAAATCATCCAACTGGCTTGCAGCTTGGAGTTGCCGAATCTTCCTTAACGCAACTCGCTCAAAATTGACGAAGCGCCTGACGCGGCGTCCGCTTGCCAACTTCTCGGTATCCTTACACTTGAACGATATGATCATGATTCAATAGTAACGTGATGCAACATTAACGTCAAGCGTTATTAGCCGGAAGATGAATCTCGAATATTCGCTTTTGTTTAGCAGCAGACCGATCGAGGCCGCAGGCCAGCAAGGGCAGAGAGCGGTGGGTTTATGAGAGAAAGATAGAAAGTGGTTGCTCTCGGCCCGGCAGGCTCATCGATAATGCGACGGTTGAATCTTTCAATTGACGACTCCGAAAGGAGTGTCTGAACGAAACCGGTTCTTGTCACTGGCGGACACATCAAGTTCGTTGTTCGTGCCCATTCCGCCTTGGAGTGGTCAACGCCCTCGGACTCCGCCAGAAAACATGCAGTTTTACGAAGAAAACAGAAGCAACTGGAGCCGAATTTTTGCAACTCTGGCTGGATCTATGGCGGGGTCAGGGTCACCCCTCGTTTGGCGTTTGTTAGAGAATGACAGGCAAGCCCGTTGGATATCAGAAAGGTCTGTGTTGTGTATTGTTACAGTTTGTGGGTGGCGGTATTTTTCAGCATTTAGCTCCCGCCGGTTTCGGCTGCCGTGGTTAGGCTGCAACTCGTAGTCGTGCTAGAGTTTTAGGGTCGGAAACGGTGATGGAGCGGGTCGCGGTAACGCTAGGTCCGCGAAAACCGTTTGAACCGAATGTAGAAGTGAAATTTGCGGGTTGTACCCAGACTGTACCCAAGGTCTGGGAACGAAAAAGGCCAACCCCGAAGAGTTGGCCTAAGTCGTTGATCTAATTGGTCGGGACGGCAGGATTTGAACCTGCGACCACCTGCACCCCATGCAGGTGCGCTACCAGGCTGCGCTACGCCCCGAATTGCTTGCGGAGTTGATGTTCAGGTAGTGGTCACATAGTTGGATAATGAACGACTACTCTGTACTCCGTGCCAGGTTGGTTTCCCTCACTGGCTTAGCGGGAGCGAAGTCTACACTAGCCTTCTGGAAAAATAAACACTCGATGACAGGGCGTTGCGGAAATTTTTCCGGGGCTGTTCAGAGCCATGACTTTTGCGTAATGGTCTGTAGAATCCCGCTTGTTTGGCACCGTTTATCTGACAAGTCCGGAGTCCGCCCTTGAAGATTTCCCGCTGGTCCATGCCGATGCGTTACAGCGCGCTGACGGCAAGTGTTATTGGTTTCGTGGTTACCGCACCCCTGGCACTGTGGTCGCCCGGCTTTGCGCTGCTTGCCCTGGTGTTCCTTGGCCTTCTGGTGCTTGGTGTATGGGACATGGTGCAGCGCCAGCGTACGGTGAGCCGTAACTATCCGATATTGGCCCACTTCCGCTATTTACTGGAATCCATCGGTCCGGAGATCCGCCAGTATTTTATCCAGTCGGATACCGAGGAACGTCCGTTCTCCCGGGAGCAGCGCACCATTGTTTATCAGCGGGCCAAGAACGTCCTGGACAAGCGCCCGTTTGGCTCTCAGCTGGAGATGGGCAGCGAGGGCTTTGAGTGGATGGACCACTCCATAAAGCCGGTGGAAATTGAAGACCCGGATTTTCGCATCACCATCGGCTCCCGCTGTGCCAGGCCTTATAGCGCCAGCGTATTCAACATTTCAGCCATGAGCTTCGGGTCGCTGTCGGCCAACGCCATTCTCTCCCTTAATGAAGGGGCCAGGATGGGCGGGTTCTACCATGACACGGGCGAGGGCTCCATTTCCCGGTATCACCGGCAACCGGGGGGCGACCTGGTCTGGGAAATCGGCTCCGGTTATTTCGGCTGTCGTAATGAGGACGGCACGTTCAGTGAAGAACGCTTCGTTGAGAACGCCACCCTCGACCAGGTAAAGATGATCGAGATAAAGCTCTCCCAGGGCGCCAAGCCGGGCCATGGCGGGATACTGCCTGCTGCCAAGGTCACGCCGGAGATTGCCGAGGCCAGGGGCGTGCCGGTGGGGGAGGACGTGGTTTCGCCAGCCCAGCATTCTGCCTTCTCCACGCCCATCGAATTGCTGGAATTCGTGGATCGGTTGCGGGAGTTATCTGGCGGCAAGCCGGTGGGCTTCAAGCTGGCTATTGGCCACCCCTGGGAGTGGTTTGCCATCGTCAAGGCCATGCTGGAGACCGGCAGGCACCCGGACTTTATCGTGGTGGACGGGGGTGAGGGCGGCACCGGTGCTGCGCCGCTGGAGTTCATCAACCGCCTGGGCATGCCGCTGATCGAAGCGCTGTTGCTGGTCCATAACTCCCTGGTGGGGACCAACTTGCGAGAGCATATTGCGATCGGGGCGGCCGGCAAGATCACGTCCGCCTTTAACATTGCCCGCATCCTGGCCCTGGGGGCGGACTGGTGTAACGCAGCGCGGGGTTATATGTTCGCCCTGGGCTGTATCCAGGCGCTGAATTGTCACACGGGCCGATGCCCCAGCGGCGTGGCCACCCAGGACCCGGTGCGGGGCGGCAGGCTGGACGTGGCGGATAAAAGCGAGCGTGTGGCCAACTTCCACCGTAACACCGTCCAGGCGCTGGCCAACCTGATCGGTGCCGCCGGCCTGAACCACCCCCGTGAACTGGGGCCGGAGCATATCGTGCGGCGGGTCAGCAAGACCACGGTGCACTCCTATATGGACCTGTACCCGTTCCTGGAACCGGGTGAGTTGCTCAATGGCAAGGAGCCCGAGCATGGGGTGTTCCGCAAGTACTGGGCTGCGGCAAGGGCCGACAGCTTTGATCCCCCGGAGTTTATCCTGAAGCTGCGGGAAACCAAGCTGCGCTGAGGAATAGCGGCTGCCCAGGCCCGTTCGCCCGGCGCCGGCTACCAGGGCTGGAAGAAGTCGCTCACTTCCCGGTCGGCAAGGGCCTGGCGATCACGGATATCATGGCTGACCAGGGCCAGCGTTTTGCCCTGGTCGCGGGCCTGCAGCAGCAAATCCTGAAGAATGGTGCGGTTTTCGTCGTCCAGGCCGGTCATGGGCTCGTCCAGCAGCAGCACGGGCTGGGGCCGCAACAGCGCCCGGACTACCGCCACCCTCTGGCGCTGTCCTCCTGAAAGGTTCCCGGCCCGTTGATTGTGTAATCCGCCAAGATTCACCGTTTCCAGTGCGGCTTCAATCCGCGACCACTGTGTTTTCGACAAACGCAACCCGGGGTGCAGCCCAAGGCCAACGTTCTCTGCCACCGTGAGGTGATCGAACAGGTTCTGTTCCTGGAAGACGGTGGTTACCGGGCGTTGCCAGGGCGGCAGCGGCCCCAGGTTCTGACCTTGCCAGCGCATATCGCCCCCGGCGGGTGCCAGGAAGCCGGCGACCAGGTTCAGCAGTGTGCTTTTACCGCAGCCACTGGGGCCGGTCAGCGCGACGCACTCACCTTCCCGAATACCGACATTGAAGTGCCACCCGGGGGTATCCGGAGCCTGGCCGGGGTAACGGAACAGCAGGTCGTCGATTTCAAGCATGGGGTACTCCGGTATGGGTGACTCCGGTATCACGCATGGCAGACCGGCTTGCTACCCGGCCCGGGCGGGACAGCAAAGTGAACAGGGCGGCAATGAATATCAGAAGCCAGCAGGCGGTGCCAGTGGCCGCGGCAACCTGGTAGCTGCCCAATTGCTGGTGCAGCAGCATGGGCAGGGTGGGTTGCGCCGGGGAGCCGAACAGGGCGATAACGCCGAAATCCCCCAGTGACAGGGTGATTCCGTACCCCAGTGCCAGTGCCAAAGGCCGTTTCAGCCGGGGCCATTGCAGCCAGCGCCAGCGGTACCAGCCCCGGATATCCAGCTGGTCGGCCACCCGGAGTGCGGGGGTGCCCATGGCCTGGAATGGCCCCCGAAGCACCTGTAGCGTAAACGGCAGTGCCATCAGGCTGTTGATCAGCGCCACCACGGTCAGCCCGTAACCCTGGATGCCGAGCCGGGGCTGGATCAGCAGGAACAGGCCGGTTCCCAGAACAATGGGTGGCACGATCAACGGCAGGTAGCCGGACACACTGGCAAGGCTGCGGGGCAGTCCGGGCTTCAGGGCACTGGTCGCGGCCAGCAAGGCAAGTGTGATGGCCACGGCCAGCAGGCCAGCGGGCAGGGCAATCGCCAGGCTGCGAAAGGTGGCGTCCCAGAGTGCCAGCCTGGGGTTGGTGAGTTCGCGAGCCAGCCAGGGGACGCCCCGTAATGCGATGGCCAGCACCGGCAGGGCCAGGAACAGGGCGAAAAGGCCGATGAGCGCCCGGTCGGTAGTCCGCCGCCAGCCGGCGCTGTCGGCCCTGAGAGAGCCCGTATCTGTGGACGAGGATTGATCAGGCAACACCGCCTGGTGCCGGTTCTTGCGGAAGACCAGCCACCAGAGCCCGCCGCAGATCAACAGCTGGACAAAGGCCAGTAACGCGGCCCGGTTGAAGTCGAACTCGAACCGCAAGGCCTGGTAGATGGCCACCTCAATGGTGGTGGCACCTGGCCCGCCGCCGAGGGTGACCACGATGGCGAAGCTGGTAAAGCACAGGGAAAATACCAGGGCTGCCAGCCCCGGCATCACAGGTCGCAGGGCTGGCCAGTCCAGAACCCGCCACAGCTGCCAGCTGCCAAGCCCCAGCTGGCTGGCTGCACGGCGCTGGCTGACGGGAACGCGCTCCAGGGTTTGCACCATCACCCGGGCCGCCAGGGGGGCGTTGAAGAAGATGTGGGCCAGCAGGATGCCGCTGATGCCATAGAGGTTCCAGGGCAGTGAGCCACCTGCCCATTCAGTGACCTCGGCCAGCCAGCCGCGGCGGCCGTAGACTGCGACCAGCCCGGACACCGCGACGATGGTAGGCATCACCAGGCTCATTTCCATCAGGCGAAGCAAACCGGCGCGGCCGGGAAGGTCGGGCTGGCGCACCAGCGCCCGGGCTATCGGAATGGCAATCAACAGACTCCCGATAACAGACAGGCTTGCCTGCCAGGCCGTAAACCGGATCACGCCCTGGAGGTAAGGGCTTTGCCAGAGTTCTGACGGCCCGCTGTCTGCCCGCAGGATCAGCGCCAGCAAGCCACCACCCATAAGCACCAGGACTAGGCTGGTGAAAACCAGCCCCGGGGCAAGTTGCCAGCGGCGGCGTGAAAAGGGTGGCGCGGGCCGGGTAAGGGCAGTCATCTCAGCGGGTCATGGCGTCCAGCCATTCGTTGGTCCAGGCCTGGCGGTTGGCCCTGAGGGTTTCCGGCGAAAACATCAGAGCCCTTGTTGGCTCGATCAGCCGGTCGAAGACTTCAGGCAGTTCATCGCCAAGGTCGATGGCCGGATACATGACGTTCTTCAGGGGGATGTGGCGCTGAAAGTCCGGGGTCAGCATAAACTCCAGGAAGGAACGTGCGAGCGCTTTCTGATCCGAGCTTTCCACCACGGCGGCCACCTCAACCTGCAGATAATGCCCTTCCTCAAATGGAATGGCCTGGTAGCGATCGGTTTTATCCACCGCCATGTGGTACGCCGGTGAGGTGGAGTAGGAGAGGATCATGGGCGCCTCACCGTTCATGAACAGTGAGAAGTAGCCATCGCTCCAGCTCTGGGTGGTGGTGAGGACCTTGCCCTGCAGTTGCTGCCAGCGCTCGTCAGCCTGGTCTCCGAAGACGTGTTTCATCCACAGCAGTAACCCCAGCCCGGGGGTGCTGGTTCGCGGGTCCTGGATGATGATCTTCAGCTCATCCGGCGCGTTGACCAGGGCTTCGAGGCTGGTTGGCGGATTATCGATCTGCTCGGTGTCGTAGACAAAGGCAAAGTAACCCCAGTCATAGGGCACGAATACCGGGTCCTGCCAGGCCACCGGCAGGGCCAGTTCGGGCAGGGCAGCCTGGTGCTCTGCCAGCAGCCCGGTCTCCCGGGCGGTCTCCATGGTGGATGTATCCAGCCCCAGTACCAGGTCGGCGTTGCTGCCCGGACCTTCCAGCCTCAGTCGCTGCAGGATGGCGCCGCCACTGTCCAGTATGGTGAATTGCACCTCGCAGCCACAGCGATCCTCGAAGGCCTCCCGGATGGCCGGCCCCGGCCCCCATTCGGCGGCAAAGGACGGGTGGGTGTAAACCGTCAGCACCGGTTTTCCGTACGCCTGGCCTGCCCCGGAAAGAATGAGGGTTGTCAGCGCGGCACGCAGTAGTGGATGGAGGTTCATCGCTGGCATCCTGGAGTGGAGGTAAGCGTTGCCGGGGCGACCAGGGTGCAGTAGAGGACAGGCGCTGACGCAGTGTCATCGCAGGCTCAATCCCTTCGCCGGTATGGTCCGGATCAGGTTCCGCGGGTATGGTCTCAGCCCCGTTCAGGGCACCCCGTTGAGTGGTGCCAGAATAACCTGATCGGGCTCCCCGGTTCCAGATGGGTAACGGGTTTGTGACAGCGTTTTGTCACATCGGAAAGGATGATTTCCTTAACCTGTACTATCCTCCATGTTGCAGGCCCGGAATGACCCCGTGGGACGTCAGTCTTTACGGCGGTGTCCGGTAATTCAATAAGAAATCGAGGCTTTTTTGATTCTTAGAGTTCAAAACAATAAAATTGCGCCGGTGTAACGTTGTGGGAGGGGTATCCCCCCCCCCCCCGCGAAATGTAGCAAGCCATAGTCTATGGGAGGCTCCACAGTGGGCGAGGTTGTCAAAGACGAATACCAGACGGACTACGTGGCAGGCCAGGACAACATCAATCCGTTCGGCCTGGACCTGCACGCACCTGTGTTCCCCATTACGGCGATTCTGGTGGTCGTATTCGTAGTGGGCACACTCATGTTTCCCGGAGAGGCCAAGGAGCTTCTGGACGGGGCAAAGAACTCCATCATCAACAACTTTGATTGGTTCTTCATACTGAGCGCCAACATCTTCGTGGTGTTCAGCATAGCGCTGATCTTTCTGCCAATTGGCAAGATAAGGCTGGGCGGGCAAGACGCAAAACCCGAGTTCACCCGTTTATCCTGGTTTGCCATGCTGTTTGCAGCAGGCATGGGGATTGGCCTGATGTTCTGGGCCGTGGCCGAGCCGGTGGCCTATTACTCTGGCCACTGGGGCATGTCGCCCTTTAATGTCACGCCGGAAACTGAAGAGGCACGTGGGCTGGCAATGGGCTCTACCCTTTACCACTGGGGCCTGCATCCCTGGGCGATCTATGCGGTAGTTGCCTTGTCACTGGCGTTCTTTGCCTTTAACAAGGGCATGCCGCTGACCATTCGTTCCGCCTTTTTTCCGCTGTTGCGCGACCGTGTATGGGGCTGGCCGGGCCATATTATTGATGTGCTGGCCGTGGTTGCCACCATCTTCGGCCTGGCGACTTCCCTCGGGTTCGGCGCCCAGCAGGCAGCTTCAGGCCTGGATTACCTGTTCGGCATTTCTTCCGGTATCAATGTGCAGATGGCCATTATCACCGGGGTGACGTTTGTTGCACTCATCTCCGTTTTGCGAGGCCTGGACGGCGGTGTAAAAATACTCAGTAACGTCAATATGATGATTGCTGCCGTATTGCTGTTGTTTATCATCTTTGCCGGACCAACCATGAAGATCCTGGAAACCATCTGGGTGACCGGTTCAAGCTATGTGGGTAACTTCGCAGGCCTGAGTAACCCGTTTGGTCGTGAGGATGAAGGCTGGATGCATGCATGGACCGTGTTTTACTGGGCCTGGTGGATCTCCTGGTCACCGTTCGTCGGCATGTTCATCGCGCGGGTGTCGAATGGCCGTACTGTCCGGGAGTTTGTTACCGCTGTACTGATCATTCCGACCGTTATTACCACCGTCTGGATGAGCGGGTTTGGTGGCGCTGCACTCGACCAGATCCAGAACGGCGTGGGTGTTCTGGCCCAGGATGGTCTGGGTGATGTTTCCCTGGCCACGTTCCAGATGTTCGAGAACCTGCCGCTGACCGGCGTTATCTCCTTTGTCGGGATCATCCTGGTACTGGTGTTCTTCGTGACCTCGTCGGATTCCGGCTCACTGGTCATCGACAGCATCACTGCTGGCGGCAAGACCGATGCACCTACAGCCCAGCGCGTGTTCTGGGTGGTTATGGAAGGTGCTATCGCGGCCGCGCTGATCTTTGGCGGCGGTGCCGATGCACTGGGGGCCATACAGGCGACCGCGATCAGTGCCGGCCTGCCATTTACGGCAATCCTGCTGGTCATGTGTTGGGGTCTGTTCAAGGGTCTCAGCCACGAGCGCAAGCTATTGTTGGCCGAAGGCAAACTCTAGTCTTTACAGGCTGGTGACAAAAAACCGGGGCTGCGGCCCCGGTTTTTTTACGCCTGGTATGAGGTAACGGCAGAGCGTCTGCAGCTCGGCCAGTCAATACGGGAAGTGATCAGGGGAGGTAATCAGGCCCCGAAAGTGGTCATGGCATAGGCCGCGCGCTTTTCCGGGGTGTAATGCGGCCGTTTCAGGGATTCGATATTGCCCAGCCGGGGCAGCAAGCCCTTGCCGTTGGCCATCTGGATAGCCAGGCCCGGACGGGCATTCAGTTCCAGCAGCAGGGGGCCTTCCACCTCGTCCAGCACCAGGTCCACCCCGATATATCCCAGGCCAGTGGCTTCATAACAGCGGGCAGCCATTACCAGCATGGTGTCCCAGTCGTCGATGCAGATATCACTGACCGGTAGCCCGGTATCCGGGTGCAGCAGGATCTGGCGATTGAACTGAACCGCGTTCAGCGCTCGGCCGGACCCAATGTCCAGGCCAACACCGACGGCACCCTGGTGCAGGTTGGCCTTGCCGTCAGAGGCCCTGGTGGAAAGCCGCAACATGGCCATCACCGGGTAGCCCTGGAACACCACGATGCGGATATCCGGAACCCCCTGGAAGGAGACCTTTGAGAGCAAGGCCGTGGGCCGTACCAGGTCCTCGACAATGGCCACATCGGGTGTACCACCCAGGCTGTAAAGGCCGGCCAGGATGTTGCTCAGGTGGCGTTCCAGGTACCCCAGGGTCAGGTGCGCCCCGGACGCCTTGACGTACTGGTCGCCCTCCCTGCGCTTGATAACCGTGATGCCCTTGCCGCCGGACCCTTTGGAAGGCTTGATGGCAAACCCTTCCAGGTCCACCGCCATCTCCCTGAAATGGCCGATCTCGTGCTGTTGCCTCACCACCTGCCGCAGGCGGGGCGTCTTGATATCAAACTCCTCCGCCAGCAGCTTGGTCTTGAGCTTGTCGTCCACCAACGGATAGGCGCGGCGATCATTGTAACGAGCGATGTACGAGACATTACGTTCGTTCATCCCCAGGATACCGGCCTTGCGCAGGCGGAAGGGCGATATCCAGGCACTCATGAGAAGTCCTTGACCGGGCTGAACCGGCGCAACTCGGTCAGCTTGTAACCGGTGTACTGCCCCATCAGCAGGATCAGGCCGAAGGTCACCAGGTGCAGTTCCGGGAAGTTGAAGGTCAGGTGCCGGGCCAGGGGGGCGTCCATCAGCAGGTACGCCAGCACGGCCACAAACAGGCTGCCGAAGCCCTGTATGACGACTTCCCTGGGGCCGTCTTCTTCCCAGAGGATGGACATGCGCTCAATGGTCCAGGCCAGGATCACCATGGGGAAGAAGGTGACGGTCATGCCGGTGTTGAAGCCCATCTGGTAGCCGACAATGCTGATGCCGGTGGTAATGGCAATCACCAGGATGATCAGCGCAGATATCCGGGCCACAAGGAGCAGGTTAAGGCTCGACAGGTAACCCCGCATCACCAGTCCCACCGCGACCACCGACAGGAAGGCCACCAGGCCGGGAATCAGGGAGGTCTGAACAAAGGCGACGGCGATCAGTACCGGCATGAAGGTACCGGAGGTGCGGATACCGATAATGATTCGCATAAAGGCGACCACCAGCGCCCCGAGGGGAAGCAGCAGCAACATGCGGAACATGCCCTGCTCCTCGATGGGCAGCTCATAGAGGCTGAGGAACCCGAGCCCGTTACCGCCGCCCTCACGGGTTGCCAGCTGCAGGGCCGGTACGGTCTGCTGGAGCATGGAGAAGCTGATCTGGGAATCCTGACCACCCATGACATCGAGTAGGGCGTCCGCATCCTGGCGCCAGAGCACCACATCGTCCGGCAGCCCCTGCTGACCGGTTTCGGGGTGGAAGGTCAGCCAGCGTTCGCCGTTATGAATCTGTAAAAAGGGGCGCAGGGGCTGAAGTCGCCGGGCGTCCTCCAGCTTGAGGCCATCCGCGACCCGGGCCGGGATGCCGGCATGGTTGAGCAGGCGCTGGACCAGGGTGACGTAGTCGTTGTTGTTCAGCAGCAGGGCAATATTCTGATCGGGTTCGGAAGAGCGCAACAGTTTGATCAGCTCACGGGTCATGCTCTCGGGGCTGGCGGACTTGGCGCCGGCCCGTTCGAGTACCTCGGCCACCGCGGTGGCTTCGGGCTCTTCCCAGAACATCGCCTGGGGCTCCGGCGCAATGGTTCGAATGCTGCCGTCGGTGGAGTCGTCTGGTGTCAATTGCACATTGAAGTACAGGGTTTGCCCGCCGTCAGCCTCGCGAATGCTCCACTCGGCCCGCAGGTCGCCGGAGTCCTCGATCAGTGAGAAACCGTAACCGGGCGACGCCGCCTGCTGCGACAGCACCCGGAAACCGGGCGGGTTATCCGGCACATTGAGGCTGACCAGTACCTCTTCACCGGTGGCTTCGAAATCAATGCGTGCCTCCACCATCCATACGGGCTTTTGCTCGCCGGCCAGCCAGGGGATACCCAGCTGCACATGGCGGGTTACTGCCAGGGCAATGCCGGCAGCAATCAGCAGGAAAATGGCAAGGTAGAAGGGGTAGCGGGAACGCTGTTTCAAGACAGATGCCTCAGTTGTTCCGGATGGCGTTTGTGCGGATGGAACGGGGCAGTTCAGTACTGTATTCCTTGCCCACATCGATCAGCATGACGTCTCGCAGAATGTTGCGGCCAATCAGCAAAGCGTAGGTCAGGTGGGCCCGGTCACTCAGGGTGAATTCGGCCTTCTGTTCGTGGTCCCCGATGCGGAACTGGAGCTCAACCACCGCCCGCCGCTCGTGGTCTTCCTCGTTGGCCTGGATAATACGAACGTTACGGACCACCTTGCGCTCAAGGGTTTCGAAGGTGTCGTCCTTGCCGGGTACGGGGATATCGAAGCGCACCCACTCCTGCCCGTCCCGCTCGAAGCGCTGAACATTGCGGGCATCCATGGAAGACGTCTCGGCGCCACTGTCAATGCGGGCGTCATAGATAAAGTTCGGGCCAACCAGGAAGGCCTTTTCCACTTCACCCACCACCAGCTTGCCCTTTACCCGGTCACTGGTGCCGGTGTCAGTCGACGGGTCGACGGTGCATGCCGGGGCCTCGGGAACGGGTGGGCACTCCGGCGGTTTTACCCGCTGGTTGATGGTGTCGATAATCCGCTGGGTCGACTCACTGGTGAACTCTGTAAGTTCCTGGTGATTGCGGTCGCCGGTGGTCTTCAGGTAGGTCAGGTCAGCGTTCTGGTCTGCAACGGACTGCTGGAGCCCCTGCATTTCATAGTGGTCCACCAGAACCGAGTCTGCAGCGCAGCCGGTCAGCAGGGTGGTCGTGGCGAGCAGGGCGGCTGCGAGCGTTTTGGATGTCGACAACATGGGTTCTCTCTGACTGTCCAGGTCGCGCGGATTATACATGAACGGTCCCTCGTCCGGGTTTACGGTAACTTCACAATGGCCAGTGAAAAGCCCTCGGGTGTCGCCATGGTCGGGTTGGTTGGCCCAGGGTAGCCAAACCCCGGCCAGCCACAGCGTTGAGGAATTCGCGTATAGTACTGGCAACCGTAAGTTGATGAAAAGCGCAGGCCTGAAGATCGCTGGAGACCGTCGCCTTGAAGCCGTTGTGGGAACAGATTATCGGCCAGCCAATTGCACTGGCAATCTTTGCTGTACTTACCCTTGTTATCCTTGCCCTGATTGTGGCACTGCGGGCCCGGGGGCGCCAGTTGGCCGGGGAGAGGGAGGCGCATCAGCAATCAGGTCACGAACTGGCACGGGCGCTCCATGAGCTGGAACTTCAGAACCAGCGGCTGGACCAGGCGGAGACCCGGTTAAAAGAGCGCTCGGAACAGCTGCAGGAGCTGGAGCACCGGGTCGAACACTGGCGGGGCCAGGCCGGTACGCTCGAACAGCGCAGCGCCACCCTGGAAGCCGAGAAACAGTCCGAGCAGAAGCGGGCCGAGAGCCTGGAGCGTGAGAAAGGCGAGCTCAAAGCACGCCGGGATGAACTGGCTTCAGACCTGGAAGCGGCTCGGGTAAAGCTGCGCGAGCAAGACGTCACCATCGACAAGGAGCGCAAGGCCGCCAACGAGAAACTGGAGCTGCTGGAGCGTAACCGGGACGCCCTCAAGCACGAGTTCGAAAACCTTGCCAATCGTATCTTTGAACAGAAAAGCGAGCACTTCAGCAAGCAGACCCGTACCAGCCTGGACAGCCTGCTTAACCCCTTCCGTGACCAGATCCAGGACTTCCGCAAGCGAGTGGAGGACGTTTACACCACTGAGACCAAGGACCGGCAGGCCCTGCGCAGCGAGATCAAATCCTTGCAGGAGCTGAACCAGCAGATCACCGAGGAGGCGGCCAACCTCACCCGGGCCCTCAAGGGTGACAAGAAAATCCAGGGCAACTGGGGTGAGCTGATCCTGGAGCGGGTGCTGGAAAGGTCCGGCCTGCGCAAGGGCGTGGAGTACGACACCCAGGGCAGCTATCGGGATGGCGATGGCCAGTTGCTGCGCCCGGACGTGGTGGTGCACCTGCCGGACCAGCGTAACCTGGTGATCGACTCCAAGGTTTCCCTGGTGGCCTATCAGCAATGGGTGACCGAAGAAGGCGAGGTTGAAAGGGAAAACCATCTGAAGGCCCACGTGGAAGCCGTTCGCCAACACATCCGAACCCTCAGCGAAAAAGACTACAGCCAGCTCAATGGCCTGCATTCACCGGACTTCGTATTGTTGTTCATGCCCATCGAACCGGCGTTCGTGGCGGCATTCCAGTACGACGAGAACCTGTTCGCGGAAGCATTCGAGAAAAAGATTACCGTAGTGACACCAACCACACTCCTGGCCACTCTGCGGACTATCGAGAACATCTGGCGATACGAGCGCCAGAGCCAGAATGCCCGCAAGATTGCTGACCGGGCGAGTGCGGTCTACGACAAGTTGCGGGTCTTCGTAGAGGCGATGGAGAAAATGGGTAGCCAGCTGCAGACTGTGCAGACCACCTACGATGGCGCCATGAACACCCTGACCCGGGGCCGGGGCAACCTGATATCCCAGGCCAGCAGGTTCGTTGAGCTGGGTGTGCGGGTGAAAAAGGAACTGCCACGGACGATCACCGACCAGGCAGATGCCGGCGGTGATGAGGACGAAGTACCAGCGTCTCTGCAAACGCAGCCCCCCGGGGCGGGTGAGCAAGGGGCATCGCGGGCGGGCGACGACCAGGACGATGCGGATCAGCAGGAACAGGACGATCAGCCCGCATATCCGTCAGGAACAGGCGAGGAGAAAAACGATGTACTCAAGAATTAAGGTGCCGGGGAGAGCGCCTGTGGCCGGGCTGGTGCTGGCGGGCGCCCTGCTGGTTTCGTCGGGTTCCGCTGCGGCCCTCCCTCCGGAGCATGAAATCCAGCGCCTGATGCTGGCAGTGGAAGAGTCAGTAGAGGGGGAAAACTGGGGCCAGGCGGCCGAGTACCTGAACCGCCTGCAGCGCATTGAAGGTGACAAGCCCCCGGAGCACCTGTACTACCGGGGTGAGGTCATGGCCCGTTCCCGGCACTACAACGAAGCGCTCTCCGCCCTTGAGAACTACGTGGCCGGCACCGGCGCTGATGGTGAGCACTACACCGAAGCTCTCAAGCTCATCACAAGGATCGAACAGGAGCGCTCCAGCCAGTCCGGCGGTGCTGACAATGCCGCAGATGAACCGGTTGCAGAAATCGCCCCGGCCGGTGAGACAGGTGCCGGCGACCAGGCAACGGTGGCCGGTGATGCCAGCACAGGCGCCCTGGTTAACCGCCTGAACCGACTGTTTGACCAGGCTGGCTGGAGCCGTGACGCTCGCCTGATTCGCGAAGGCAGCCGCCCGGACATTCTCTACCAGGTATCGGCCAACAGCGGCGAGCTCAGTTTCCGCGAAAGCCGACAGGAAGGTGATCGCCGCCAGCTCGGTACGATCACCCTGCCGGTCTACGGAATCAGTCCCATGATCGAGTGGAGCTGCGAAAACGCCACGGAATCCTGCTGGATCTACGATCCCCGCGACAACTCCCGGTTCCTCCGGCTCGGCAATGACCGCGACAAGGCCGATCAGCTGGCCAGTACACTCGGTCAACTGATCCGGCGGTTGCAGCGGCCTTCAGGGGATAACTGAAGCCCAAATGGGGAAGGGGCCAACCCAGGGCTGGCCTGAAAGATACGTTACGAAAACGAGGAAAAGTCCGGCTTTCTCTTTTCCATAAACGCCTTGAACGCTTCCGCCGCTTCTGGCGACCTCAGCCGCTCACCGAACGCCTCGCCTTCTGCCAGCATTGCCTCCCTGAGTTCGGCTGTATTACGACGATTCAGCAAACGCTTGGTGGCGCGAATAGCCGCCGGCGGCTGAGCAGCGAGCTGGGCGCAGGCAGCCAGCGCCTCGGATTCCGTATCAGAGGGCTCGCAAACCCGGTTGATCAGCCCCAGTTCAGCGGCCCTGGGTGCATCGAAGGTTCCGCCCAGCATAAGCAGCTCCGCCGCCCGAACCCGGCCAAGCCATTCCGGCAGCAGCAGGCTCGAACCACCCTCCGGGCACAGGCCCAGGTTGGCGAACGGCATCTGGAAGGCGGTATTGTTACCGGCAAACACCAGGTCACAATGCAACAGCATGGTGGTGCCAATGCCCACCGCTGGGCCATTGACCGCCGCCACGACCGGCTTCTCGGCTTTTGCCATACCGAACAGGAAGCGCCCAACCGGGGAAGTTTCAAAATCTCCCACCGGGCCGGCAGCGAAGTCAGACAGGTCGTTGCCCGCCGTAAAGCATTCCTCGGTACCGGTAATCAGCGTACAACGGATGTTGGCGTCGTTCTCGGCGTTGGTAATGGCATCCGCCAGGGCGGCGTACATGGCCTGGCTGAGGGCATTCTTGCGATCGGGGCGGTTCAGGCGGGCGATCTGTACCTGGTCGCGGACTTCAATGACAACGTGTTCGCTCACGGAGGGCTCCTTTCTATCATTTTTATGATGGCCGAGGTCCGGCCTACGACTTTGGTCGTGGTCGGCGATTAAACCCCAGAATCACGGGCAGATGCAAAGACGCAGCATGCCTGTATAAAACCTGACCCGGCTGGTAAACTGTGCGCCGTTTTTATGGCGCGTCCTCCTGACTCTCCCCGGCCGCGCCTCCAACCGAACAACCGGAAAACTGATGAGACGCCTATGACCACCGTAATCCGCCAGGACGACCTGATCGAAAGCGTAGCGGACGCGCTGCAGTTCATTTCCTACTACCACCCCAAGGACTTTATCCAGGGCGTGTATGAGGCCTACCAGAAGGAAGAGTCCCAGGCGGCCAAGGATGCCATGGCGCAGATCCTCATCAACTCCCGCATGTGCGCCCAGGGCCACCGACCCCTTTGCCAGGACACCGGCATTGTCACCGTTTTCGTCAACATCGGCATGGACGTGAAGTTCGAGTGCGACCAGCCCCTGGACGATGTCATCAACGAAGGCGTACGCCGGGCCTACACCCATCCTGACAACGTGCTGCGGGCCTCGATACTGGCGGACCCGGACGGCAAGCGACAGAACACCGGCGACAATACCCCGGCCATCATCCACTACAAGATGGTGCCCGGCGACACGGTGGAAGTGCATGTCGCAGCCAAGGGCGGCGGCTCCGAGGCCAAGTCCAAGTTTGCCATGCTCAACCCGTCCGACTCGGTCGTGGACTGGGTGCTGAAGATGGTGCCTCAGATGGGCGCCGGCTGGTGTCCGCCGGGTATGCTGGGCATCGGCATCGGCGGCACCGCCGAGAAGGCCATGGAGATGGCCAAGGAGTCCCTGCTGGACCCGATCGATATCCATGACCTGCAAGAGCGCGGAGCCTCCAACCGTGCTGAGGAACTGCGCCTGGAGCTGTTCGACAAGGTCAACGACCTGGGCATCGGCGCCCAGGGCCTGGGCGGCCTGACCACCGTGCTGGACGTGAAGGTGAAGGACTATCCCACCCACGCCGCCAACAAGCCGGTCGCCATCATCCCCAACTGCGCCGCCACCCGCCACGCGCACTTCGTACTGGACGGCTCCGGCCCGTCACTGCAGACCCCGCCGAGCCTCGAAGACTGGCCGGAAATCACCTGGGAAGTGGGCGATAACGTGCGCCGCGTGAACCTGGATACAGTTACTCCGGAAGACGTGAAAGACTGGCAGCCGGGCGAAACCGTGCTGCTGTCCGGCAAGATGCTCACTGGTCGCGACGCTGCTCACAAGAAGATGGTGGACATGATCGAGAACGGTGAAGAGTTGCCGGTGGACCTGAAAGGCCGCTTTATCTACTACGTGGGACCGGTAGACCCGGTGCGCGAAGAAGTGGTCGGCCCCGCAGGCCCCACCACCGCAACCCGCATGGACAAGTTTACCCACACCATGCTCGAGAAAACCGGCCTCACCGGCATGATCGGCAAGGCCGAGCGCGGCCAGGTGGCCATCGACGCCATCCGTGAATTCGGCGCCGTCTACCTGATGGCCGTGGGCGGCTCTGCCTACCTGGTCTCCAAGGCCATCAAGAAAGCGGAAGTGGTTGCCTTCCCGGAACTGGGTATGGAAGCCATCTACGAGTTCGAGGTGGAGGATATGCCGGTCACCGTCGCGGTGGACTCCCGCGGCACATCGGTCCACCAGACCGGCCCGGTGGAGTGGCACGACAAGATCATCGCTGCCAAGGCAGTTTGATTTTTTAGCCACGGAATCCACGGAAAAACACGGAAAACCAAAAAACAGCGAAAAGATTTTGCCACTAAATCCACGAAAGTGAATAAATAGCTTTTCGTGGATTTCGTGGGTTTAGTGGCCAACAGGTTTTTTCGCTTTTCTTTTTCCGTGTTTTCCGTGTTTTCCGTGGATTCCGTGGCAAAAAGTCCTTTATTTCAGTTCCCTTCACGAAGAGCAACTGATACTCATACGCCGCCCCCAGTCCGGTGGCACCTGGGCGTAGTGTTCGTACTCCGGCTGCTCGTCGAAGGGCCGCTTCAGAACTGTCAGAAGTTCATCCAGTGGCGCGTAGTCACCCTCCCGCGCTGCTTCAATCACCTCCTGGGCCAGGTAGTTCCGCAGTATGTACTTCGGATTCACCTGGCGCATGGACTGCTCGCGCTGCTCTGGCGTTGCTGATTCCTTCTCAACGCGCTCCTGGTAGCGCTCCAGCCAGACATCCGCCACGTTGCGGTCCACAAACAGGTCCCGCACCGGTCCCGGTCCCCGGGAGGGCAGGGTGGACAGGCCGCGGAAGAACCGGGTGTAGTCCACGCTGTGCTCATGGAGCATGCTGAAGGTGTCCATGATCAGGCCCTGGTCGTTCTCCCCGTCTCCGGTTAACCCAAGCTTCTCCCGCATCAGTGCCGGGAACACCGAGTTATAGGTGAGTTCGTATTCCCGCATGCCCCGGCGCAGGTCGTCTGTATTGATAAGCGACGATAACGCATGGGCCAGGTACTGACAGTTGATAAAGCCGATTTCCGGCTGGCGGTTATAGGCATAGCGACCGCCCTGGTCGGTGTGGTTGCAGATATAGCGGGCGTCGAACGCATCAAGGAACGCATAGGGCCCGTAATCGAAGGTGTCGCCAATAATCGACATGTTGTCGGAGTTCATCACCCCGTGGCAGAAGCCCACCACCTGCCACCGTGAAATCGTGCGGGCAGTACGGCGAACCACTTCGGCGAAGAAGGCCGGGTAGCGTTCGGCTTCCGGAAGCTCTGCCAGTTCCGGGAAGTGATAGCCAATGGTGTGATCCGCCAGGGTTTTGACCGCGTCCTGTCCCAGGTGGTTGGCCGCGTATTCGAAGTGGCCGAAGCGGATATGGGTATCGGCTACCCGCACCAGGGCCGCCGCGGTTTCGATGATTTCCCGACGCACCGGCTCGTCGGAGGACACCAGGAACAGGGCCCGGGTCGTCGGAATGCCCAGGTAATGCATCGCTTCGCTGCACAGGTATTCGCGGATCGTGGAGCGCAGCACCGCCCGGCCATCGCCAAAGCGGGAGTAGGGGGTCTGGCCGGCGCCCTTCAGGTGCCAGTCCCGAATACGGCCGTCCGGGTCCTGTGTCTCCCACAGCAGAAGGCCGCGGCCGTCTCCCAGCTCCGGGTTGTACATGCCGAACTGGTGACCGGTGTACTTCATGGCCACCGGCTCCATGCCTTCCAGTAGCGCGCGGCCCGCGCCAATGTCTGCCCAGTCTTCCGGGGTTGCCACCGACAGCCCCATTTCCCCGGCCAGGTCCTTGTTGAAATGCACCAGTCTGACGTTGCCCCGCAGGGGCGTAGGCTGGACATGGCTGTAGAAGCTATCCGGTAAGTCCAGGTAGCGCCGGGTTGTCTGTATGCCGCTGAATGCTGTCATAAGGGAACTGGCCGGTGCCGACTGGCTGTAGGCCATTCTCCTCCTATACTGGTGGATGTACTACTGGTGCAAGTACCGGGGCAAACGGGGTCGCTGGTACAAAACCTGCTTTTTTACAGGAAGACGTAAACGCCTGGAGCCAATGCTATGCCGAACACAGATACTGATGATGCCCTCGAAGCCCTGATGACCCAGCACCGGTTGCCGCCGGAATACCGCCGAACCGTCAGCGACGTGATCGAGCCGCTTGCCCTGTCACTCTATCAGGCCAGCAAGGACTCCGACACACCCCTGATCGTGGGTATCCACGGTGCCCAGGGCACCGGCAAATCCACCCTGACGGACTTCTTGCGGGTGTTGCTCGCCTATCGCTACCGCTGCCCTACGGCAAGCCTGTCGCTGGATGACATCTACCATACCCGGGAGGCCCGCAGTGAACTGGCCAGGGAGGAACACCCGATGCTGGCTACCCGGGGCGCACCCGGCACCCACGACCTGGCCCTTGGCAACAAGGTGCTGGACAAACTGGCGGCCGCCAATGCTGGCTCCCGCACCCCCATGCCGGTGTTCAACAAGGCCCTGGACGACCGGGAACCGGAGGAGAACTGGCCCCTGTTTATCGGTCACCCGGAGATCATCCTGGTGGAGGGCTGGTGTCTCGGAGCGCTGCCCCAGTCAGAAGGGGAGCTCGCAACACCGTTGAACGACCTGGAAAAAAACGAGGATGCAGACGGCCGCTGGCGGCGCTATGTGAACCAGCAACTGGACGGCCCCTACAAGGAGTACTTCGAGCGTATGGACCTGCTGATCATGATGAAGGCGCCGTCGTTCGATGCCGTTAAACGCTGGCGCACGGAACAGGAGCATAAGCTCGCCGAGCGCTACCGGGCTGCCCCGAAAGTGGGCGAAGAAAGTGGCCGGCCCGCACCACAAGTGCGCATTATGGGGGATGCCGAACTGGAACGCTTTGTCATGCACTACGAACGTATCACCCGGCATTGCCTGGACGAGATGCCCGCCCGGGCCGACGTGTTGCTGGCGCTGGACGAAGACCACACGCTGACCCGGGCCTGAGGCCATGTCCGGGCCGGCACTGATCCTGTTCAGCGACCTGGACGGTACGCTTCTGGACCATGACACCTACGACTGGTCGCCGGCACAGGCTGCGCTGGAGCAGTTGGCAGTCCTGGAAATCCCGCTGGTACTGACGTCCAGCAAGACCCGGGCGGAAATGGAAGCGCTTCGGCGAGCGATGGGTAACCACCACCCCTTTATCGTGGAGAACGGCGCTGCCACGGTGATACCGAAGGACTACTTTGAGACAGGGCCGGAACAGGTCACCTGTCTGGGGGCTGGTCGCGACGACATCCTCGCGCACCTGCAGCGGCTCAGGGCGCAGGGTTTCCGGTTTGCCGGTTTTGCGGATATGACGGACGAAGAGGTTGCCACGCACACCGGGCTGGACCTGGAGGGCGCCAGCAAGGCCAGGGACCGGATCGCCACCGAACCATTGCTCTGGCAGGGCCCGGAGGCAGACCTGGCGGCCTTTCGCCTGGCCCTGGAGGCTGCAGGGCTCCAGTTGCTCGCCGGGGGCCGCTTTCTCCACGTCATGGGCCGGTTCGACAAGGCCGATGCCATGGCACAACTGGCCCGGCGCTACCGTACCCGCTGGCCCGGCCGGAACTGGCGAACCGTGGCCCTGGGGGACAGCCCCAATGACCAGGCCATGCTCGCTGGCGCGGACCTTGCAGTGGTCATGGCAGGCCCCGGCGCAAGCCGGATTACGCTGCCAACAGGGCAACGGGTCATGCGATCGCGGCAGCCCGGGCCGGTAGGCTGGAATGAGTGTGTACTGGACATCCTGGAGCGGGACGAATACCACTGATTCCCAGAACCGGCCCCGTTGACAGCAAGGACCCTCACTCAGAACAAGGAGAGACCGCATGGGGGATTTCTACCAGAACGGCATTGTCACCACCCTGCATAACCTGACCCGCCGGCCAGTGGGGGACCTGGAGCGGGAACTGCTTACCTTCAGCAAAACCCGCCCCATGGGCCTGGTATTGCCCTCCCTCTACTCCGAACTGGAAGGCCCGGCCCTGGCCAATATCGTGGAAGAGCTCAAGGCGGTGCCCTACCTCGACCAGATTGTCATCGGGCTGGACCGTGCCGACGAAGGGCAGTATCGCCATGCCATGGAATACTTCTCGGGCCTGCCCCAGAACGTCAAGGTGCTCTGGAACGACGGCCCCAGGCTGAAGGCCATCGATGAAAAACTGCGGGAGCAGGGCCTGGCGCCATCCGAGATGGGCAAGGGGCGCAATGTCTGGTTCTGTTTCGGCTATATGTTGGCCTCCGGCCGGGTCAAATCCATTGCCCTGCATGACTGCGATATTCTCACCTATTCCCGGGACCTGCTGGCCCGGCTGATCTATCCGGTGGCCAATCCGTCGTTCAACTATATGTTCTGCAAGGGGTACTACGCCCGGATATCTGACAGCAGCATGAACGGGCGGGTCAGCCGCCTATTGGTGACACCGCTGTTGCGTGCCCTGAAGAAGGTGTGCGGGCAAAGGGACTTCCTGGATTACATGGACAGCTTCCGTTACCCCCTGGCCGGGGAATTTTCCCTGCGGAGGGATGTGATCACCGACCTGCGGATCCCCAGCGACTGGGGGCTGGAAATCGGGGTGCTGTCAGAGATGCGCCGCAACTACGCCACCAACCGGATCTGCCAGGTGGACATTGCGGACAACTACGACCACAAGCACCAGGACCTGTCACCGGATGACGCCAGCAAGGGCCTGTCCAAGATGAGCCTGGATATCTGCAAGGCCCTGTTCCGCAAACTGGCCACCAACGGCGAAGTGCTCTCCACCGAGGAGTTCCGCACAATCAAGGCCACCTACTACCGCATTGCCCTGGATTTCATCGAAACCTACCAGAACGACGCCCTCATCAACGGCCTGACCATCGACCGGCATCGGGAAGAGAAGGCCGTGGAGATGTTCGCCAGCAACGTGATGGAGGCGGGCAACTACTTCCTGGAAAACCCCATGGACGCGCCATTCATACCCAGCTGGAGCCGCGTGGCCAGCGCCCTGCCAAACCTGATGGACGAACTGGTGGAAGCCGTGGAACTGGATAACCGGGATTTCGCACCATGACTGACACCCTGACCAACAAGCTGACGGGCATGTTGCAGCAGATTTACCCCGCGCTGGATGTGCAATGGCTGGCCGGGGAGCTGCTCGGCGCCATGGACCTGGCAGAAGATGCTCAGGGGCCGCCGGCGCACCGGAATAACTGGGACGAATCCGATGTACTGCTGATCACTTACGGCGACAGTGTGCAGCGGCCAGGGGAGAAACCCCTGCGGACACTGAAGCAGTTCCTGGACGACTGCCTGGCAGACACCGTCAGCGGGGTCCATGTGCTGCCATTCTTTCCGTACAGTTCGGACGATGGCTTCTCGGTGATGGATTACCGGGCGGTGAACGAATCCCTGGGGGATTGGGAGGATATCCGCGCCATTGCCAGGGACTACAAGCTGATGGCCGACCTGGTGATCAACCACATGTCTGCCCGCAGCCGCTGGTTCGAGAACTTCCGCCGGCGGGCGCACCCGGGCAAGGACTATTTCTACGAAACGGACCCGACCCAGGACCTGAGTGAGGTCGTTCGCCCTCGCACCTCACCGCTGCTGGTGCCGGTGCAGACTGACGACGGTGAGCGCTACGTGTGGTGCACTTTCAGCGAAGACCAGGTGGACCTGAACTTCGCCAACCCCCAGGTGCTGGTAGAGTTCGTTCAGATCATGCGGTTCTACCTGGAGCAGGGGGTGCGTATCTTCCGGCTGGATGCGGTGGCCTTTCTCTGGAAGGAGCCGGGCACATCCTGCATTCACCTGCAGCAGACCCATGAGATCATCAAAGTGCTGCGACTGCTGGTGGAGCACCACACACCGCAAGCTATCCTGATTACCGAAACCAACGTGCCCAACCGGGAGAACCTGACCTACTTCGGCAACGCCAACGAAGCCCATGTCATCTATAACTTCTCGCTGCCCCCATTGCTGATCAACACCCTAGTCAGCGGTAACTGCCGCCACCTGAAAACCTGGCTGATGAGCATGCCCCCGGCGCAGATGGGCACCACCTACCTGAACTTTATCGCCTCCCACGACGGCATCGGGTTACGACCCACCGATGGCCTGCTGACCGATGACGAGAAACAGGCCCTGATCCATTGCCTGGAAACCTTCGGTGGCAAGGTGTCCTACCGGCGCCTGCCCGCCGGTGGTAACCAGCCCTACGAAATCAACATATCCCTGTGGGATGCCCTGAAGGGCACCGAGGAGAGCGGGCCGGACCAGTGGCAGCTGCAACGGTTTCTCTGTGCCCATGCCATCATGCTGGCGCTGGAAGGTATCCCCGCCTTCTATATTCACAGCCTGCTGGGAACCGGCAACGACTACGCCCGGGTGGAGCACACCGGCCGCCTGCGTTCCATCAACCGTAGTCAGTGGGACCTGGAGACCCTGGAGCGGGAACTGGACAACCCCATCAGCCGGCACAACCAGGTATTCCATCAGCTCAAACGACTGATTGCCCTCCGCCGCCAACAACCGGCCTTCCATCCCAACGCCACCCAGTTCACCCTGCACCTGGGACTGAAAATCTTCGGCTTCTGGCGTCAGAGCATGCGGCGGGACCAGTCCATTTTCTGTATCCACAACATCACCGACGAGGTACAACAGGTGGCACTGGCGGATATCAACCTGATCGGTACCGACCACTGGCGGGACCTGATCAGCGGCCTGGAAATCGATGACCTCTCCGGCAGCCTGACCCTGAAACCCTACCAGGCGGTGTGGCTGGCGAACCGCTGAGCTCCGAAAATGGGACGAGGGGGTTGGGGAAAAGAGCGGGCTAAAGAGTGGGGTAAGAGAGCGAGGCGACAACCGGTCGCGGGATGAATACACTGGGGCGCATACCCTGGCCCTGTTTCCGCTGATATGACGTACCCAAAACGCATCCTGTTGCTATCCGGCTACGACGCCGGCAGCCACCGCCGCTGGCGGGACCAGTTGCTGGCAGCCTTGCCGGAATACCACTGGAACGTATTGGCGCTGCCGCCGCGGTTCTTTCGCTGGCGGATACGGGGCAATCCCCTGAGCTGGCTGGGTGAGCCGTTGTTGCAGGAGCCCTGGGACCTGATCCTGGCGACCTCCATGGTGGACCTTGCCACCCTTAAGGGGCTGAACCCCCAACTGGCCCGCACCCCGTCCATCCTGTACATGCACGAAAACCAGTTTGCCTACCCGGATTCCGGTCGCCAGCACTCCAGTGTGGAGCCGGCGATGGTGAATCTCTACAGTGCGCTGGCCGCGGACCGGGTGCTGTTCAACAGCGCCTGGAACCAGGACAGCTTTCTGCAGGGTGCCTACCGGTTTATCGACCAGATGCCGGACCGGCTGCCGCCGGATATGACGGTGTCCATCGAAGAGAAGTCCCGGGTGGTGCCGGTGCCCATCGCGGACCGCCTGTTCACCACCCGGAACGCTTCCCCGGACTGGTCGCAGCCGCACCTGCTCTGGAATCACCGCTGGGAATACGACAAGGGGCCGGAGCGGCTGTTGTATTTATTACGGGAACTGCGCCGGCGGCAGCAGCCCTTCCGCCTGAGCGTGGTAGGGGAGCAGTTCCGGCAGCAGCCCAGGGCCTTCGGGCAGATTCAGGAAGAGTTTGGCGCCAAGCTGGAGAACTGGGGTTTCCTAGAGCAGCGAGGGGATTACGACCGGTTACTGGCGGGCGCGGATGTCGTACTGAGCACCGCGGTCCATGATTTCCAGGGCCTTGCCATGCTGGAAGCCATGGCCTCCGGCTGTCTGGCCCTGGCGCCCCGGCGCCTGGCGTACCCGGAGTACGTGCCGTCCTCCCAGTGCTATGAGAGCCAGGAGGACGATCCCCAGGCGGAGGCGCGGGCAGCGGCGGACACTTTGCAAACCATCCTGGCCCAGAGGCCAGCGCCGGCCAGGCCCGAGGACTGGCGGACCTCACGGCTGGTGGTGGACTATCGCAAGCACATCGAAGAGCTTGCGGGGTTCTCAGTCTGAACCGCCCACGACACTGCGGTTACGGCCTGTTTTCTTGGCCCGGTACAGGGCTTCATCGGCCTGCTGCAGCCACTGCATGTAATTCTCGGGGGTATCCGTAAGCTGGACCAGTCCCATACTGACGGTACAGTGGATGGGCCCCTCGTCGGTCTCGAAGGTGGTCTCAGCGATGGCTTCCCGGATGCGCTCGCAGATCACCAGGGCGCCGTCGATGTCCGTCTCCGGCAGGATAATGGCAAACTCCTCGCCTCCGTAACGCCCGGGGCTGTCCGACTGTCGCAGGGCCTGCCGTGTGATGCGGGCCACTTCGCGGATTACCTCGTCGCCGGTCAGGTGGCCGTAGGTATCGTTGATGGGTTTGAAGTGGTCGATATCGAACATCACCAGCACCGTGTTGTGGCCGTAGCGGCGGTAGCGCTCGAACTCAGCGTCCAGCAGGTTTTCCCAGGTACCCCGGTTGAGCAGGCCGGTCAGGCGGTCGGTGGAACTGAGTCGCTCCAGCTGCTTGTTGGCGTGCTCCAGGGCCCGGCGGCCGCTGGCCACATCGGTGACGTCGTAGATCATCAGGCAGACCTGGTCCACCCGGCCACCCGGACCGGTCAGCGGGCTGATGGTCAGGTTCTGGAACATGTACTCCTCGGTGCCGGTCACCGGGCGCGTGTTGCGGAACCGGAACAGGTAGGGGCGCTGCTCCCAGGAGGTAAACGTGCGGGTGTTCAGGGTAATCACCGACTGCACCTTGCGGGTCAGCCAGGCCCTGGGCAATTCAGGGAACTGGTCAAACAGGGGCTGGCCCAGAACCCGGTTGGCCGTGAGGCCACTGTGGTTTTCCATAAAGCCGTTCCACACCTGCACACGGTAGTCCAGGTCAATGACCACCAGCCCCACCTCGATGGACTCCAGCAGCGTAACCAGGCTGTGGTAGCCGGTGGCGTCAGATACGTCAGCCATACATGCTCCCCCGAGTCATCTCAGTGTTCACCGGTAAGGAAGGGCAGCCGGGTTTCCAGCTGGCGGATGGATTCCTCGGTGAGGAATACCAGCAGGTCGCATTCGATCTCGTAGCCCTCCAGTCGGTAGGGAATCTCCACACACATCAGTTTTTCCTGGCGCTGGTTGTGGTACTCCACCAGGTGATCCACCCGCTGGTGTCGGCCCAGCACCATGGGCTGTCCCAGGCCCAGGTGGATGTCCATCTGCTCGCCGACGCCCCGCAGAAAAGCCCCGAACAGGGTGCTGGACATGTCCATCAGCACCTCAACATCCATCGCATCAGACTGCACATCGCCGTAGTCCAGCAGCCGCACCATATCGTCGATGCTGGCGTCGGAAAACAGCAGCAACGCTTCACCAGACAGGCCTGCGCCGGTGAAGCCCTGGCAGACCGCTGAGTAGGTACCCTGTTGCTCGGTGGCTGCGGACAGCAGCATGCTCAGTTCGCTGCGATAAATGGTGGTCACTTTAGGGACGGGCAGTTGCACAAATACGTCCAGCAAGCGGGCGAGCAGGTCCGCCGCCTGGCCCATAGCCACGTTGGAGACCTCCTGGAGAAAGTCCGAAAGGCCTACACTGAAAGGAAGTGCCGTAGTTTTCGGGCTACTGTGGGGCTGCGGGGCGGAGGCATCCGGCTGGTAAAGGCCGAACTGCTCCAGTAACCGGGCCAGCAGGCCGCGTTCCACCGGTTTCTTCACAAAGTCGATGGCACCCAGGACCCTGACGCGATTACGGGCTTCGGGCTGGATATCAGCGGACACGACCAGGCTCATCACCGGCAGGTCTTCCTTCCGGATGACCTCAAGCACCTGATAACCGTCCATATCCGGCATGTTCAGGTCCAGCAGTAACAGGTCCGCAGCACCCTGGCGGATAACCGCCAGGGCCTGCTCACCATTTTCAGCATACTGGATGTCTGTTTTCCAGTCCTGGGGCAGGGCCCGTGCCATCTGCTTGCGGGCCATGGCCGAGTCGTCGCAGATGAGAATGCGGGTTTTCATGAGAAAAAGCTCGCCGTTAAGACGGAATGGTACCTTCGCTGCCTGATGGCCAGGCGCTTCCAGCGCTGTCGATCAAGTGCCACAGTATACGCGGATTAAATATGCATATAACGGCTGAACCGTTAAAGCGTGCAAAACCTGAAACTGGATCACGCCTGAAACCCGCGCGGAGGCAGTACAGATCTTTTCGGGGAAACTGGTACACTTCGCGCATCCAACGAAAACGACCGGGAGCCCAGGTGTGACCCCCACTTTCTACTGGCATGACTATGAAACCTTCGGCGCAGATCCCATCCACGACCGGCCCTCCCAGTTCGCTGGCGTGCGCACCGACGCGGACCTCAACATCATTGAAGACCCGCTGGTCATATACTGCAAGCCGACAGACGACTACCTGCCGCACCCGGTCGCCTGCCTGATCACCGGTATCACACCCCAGAAGGCCCTCGAAAACGGCTACCCGGAAGCGGACTTTATCGCACAGATCAACGAGGCCTTCAGCCAGCCCGGCACCTGTGCGGTGGGCTACAACAGCCTGCGGTTTGACGATGAAGTCACCCGCCACACCCTTTACCGTAACCTGCGGGATCCCTACGCCCGGGAATGGCAGAACGGCAATTCCCGCTGGGACATTATCGACATGGTACGCCTGACCTATGCCCTGCGCCCGGAAGGCATCGAATGGCCCCGCAAGGAAGACGGCAGCCCCAGCTTCCGCCTGGAAGAACTCACCGCCGCCAACGGCATCGCCCACGAAGCAGCCCACGACGCCATGTCGGATGTGGAAGCGACCATAGCCCTGGCAAAACTGATCAAGGAGAAGCAGCCAAAGCTGTTCGACTTTGTCGTCAACAACAAGGACAAGCACTCCGCCCGGGCCATGCTGGACACGGCAACCATGAAGCCGGTGTTCCACATCTCCGCCAAGTACCCGGCCACCCGCGGCTGCTGCGCCATGGTGGCGCCAGTGGCAGAGCACCCCACCAACAAGAACCAGGTGATCGTCTACGACCTGCGGGAAGACCCCACCGAGCTGATCAACGCCACCGCGGAACAGATCCGGGAGCGGGTCTTCACCCGCCAGGGGGATATGGAAGAGGGTGTCAGCCGCTTTCCGCTCAAAGGCGTCCAACTCAACAAATGCCCGGTACTGGCCCCGGGCACCATGCTCAAAAGCCTGGACCCGGAGCGCCTGCAACAACTGGAACTGGACGGCGAAACCCTGCGGCAAAACCTCGCCACCCTGCGAGCCGCCGAAGGCCTGTCCCAAAAAATTGCCGAAGCCTTCGGCCACCAGCCGGAGAGCGACCTGACCGACCCCGATGAACAGCTCTACAGCGGCGGGTTTATCAGCAACACCGACCGGGAAAAGCTCAACTGGGTCATCAGCCAACCCCCGGAGGCCCTGGGCGAACTGGACATCCGCTTCGAAGACCCACGCCTGCCGGAGCTACTGTTCCGCTACCGGGCCCGCAATTACCCGGGCACACTGATTGACGGCGAACGGGAGCGCTGGGAGGATTTCCGCCGAAAACGCCTGATGGAGCCGAAGAAGGGATGGCTGTCGCTGGAGGCCTACGGGCGTGAACTGCAGAGGCTGGCGGGGAGTCCGGATATCACGTCGGAACAGATGCACATCCTGGAGGAGCTGCACCTTTGGGGGGAGTCGATTGTGCCGTATTTTTAGCGGCGGGGTTGGTGGTAAAACTCAGTTACAAAACTTAGAACGAACTTTTTGCCACGGAACTCACGGAAGAACACGGAAAAAGACATAAAGATCTTTTCGCCACTAAATCCACGAAACCCACGAAAAATTCTTCTTTAACTTTCGTGGGTTTCGTGGATTTAGTGGCCAAGAATTTCTTGTCTTTCTTTTCAGATTTTCTTTCCGTGTTCTTCCGTGTTCTTCCGTGGATTCCGTGGATTCCGTGGATTCCGTGGATTCCGTGGCCAAAATGCCTTATTATCTACGCCGCACAAAGTAAACCGACAGCGGCTGACCCACCAGGCTCTGCACCTGGCTCCCCAGCGCCTCGGCGCGTACCTGCCGGGCTACCGGTCCCAGAGCCAGGCTATGGCCGTCGCTGTCACGGGCCTTGACCAGTTTCCAGTCCACCTCGTTGCTCACCAGCCCCATGAGATCCTGCAGTTGGCGGATATCCTGGGGGCGGAACCAGCGGTCACGGCAGCCGCCGAGGCCGTAGAAGTCCTCTTCTTTCAACAGGTCCTGCCACTGGGGATCGTTGGCATTGTTCAGTGCCATACGCCGCAGGCGCCGCAATGTCTCCCGGCTCGGCTGCAGGTTGTGTGCGGTAATCAGCTGACGAATCTGCTCATCACCCCTGGTCTGCTCGGCAACTGTGGTATGCATATGAACCACCGCACCGCCGGTCGTTGCATCGCTGACCAGTGCGGCCAGGGACAGGTCTGACATGGCCGGAGAGGGCAGGCGGCCCACCTCCACCCAGTGAACCTGGTGCCCATCCGCCACGAAGCGGCGGGCCAAGGACCAGGGCCAGAATACGATGTTGGTCAGCCCCATCTCATCCGCGCGGCGAGCGGCCGTGGCCACATTGGCCAGGGACTCGTCCACGGCGATCACTTCCACGTCGTCGAGATAACGGGCCAGTTCCAGTGCCCGCTGGCCGGACTGCGCGCCGCAGATCATCATGCGCAGGGTGCCAGGTTGGGCAGCGGCGTCCAGTCCCAGTTCCTGGGCCATAATGGTCTTCAGGCTGCTGCCGGCGTGATACGCCAGGCGCTGCCAGCTAGGCCAGGCCTGGGGCACATCGGTGCGGGCGAGGGTAAGTTCCTCGGCCTTTTCATCGAAGTTCTGCTTGATAGCCTCGTCCATGGCGCGATCGTAGTAGCTGGCGGCCATCACCGGTTGCAACGCGGCCGGCCAGTCGGTCAGGGACCATTGCCCGAGCTGCGCGGCAAAGTGCTGGTGGAACAAGGCGCCGTACATGGCGCTGATCATGACACTGCCGACCAGCGCTTCTACCGGTTCATTCATGGCCAGCTGCGCGGCAATGCTGTCATTGATGGTCTGAACCAGGTTTTCTTCGTCTTCTGCAGCTACCAATGCATAACCGGTGCGGTCCACATAACGGGCGATGGCGAGGGTCAGGGGCTGCAACTCGTCCCGCAGGGAAACGGTCTGGGCGACCTCGGCAATAACGGCCCGGCGCAGCAGCGTAAGCAGCTCTTCCATGGCCGGGTCTGGCATCAGGGTTTTGTCCAGGGCGAGCATCAACAGCTCGTCCTCGGCGGCAGCGTCCAGGAAGACCTCCGCATTGGGGTTACCCAGGTCGTACTGCTGGCGGAGTATCGCCGCACAGAAGCGACCAATTTCCTGGTGCGGCAGCTCGTCCCGGCGCAACAGGGCAATGGCGTCCAGGGCCAGTTCCGTATCCGCCTGGTGCACCTCGATCTGCGCTGCACATTGCAGCATGCCGCTGAACACACTGGGCCAGTCCAGCCCCAGCTGGATCAGCTTGCGGTAATGCAGGTAAGCCACATCAAACTGCCCCTGCTCCCGCTTGGCATGGGCGACACCGCAGAAAGCGGCGGCAGATTGCCGGTCCAGTTCCAGCGCTTGCAGGAAGTAGCTTTCCGCCTTCACCGGCCGTTCAGCTTTCAGGGCCCAGTAGCCCAGGTTGCAGTACTGCTGGGGCTGCTCCGGCTGGATCAGCAGGCTTTGCTCAAACAAGTCACCCGCCCGGCCCAGGTCCCCTTCATCCATGGCCACCCGGCCCAGCAGGCCAACGGCAGCCGCATGGTCCGGCTGCAAGCTGAGCGCCTGGTCCAGTAGTTGCCGGCAACCATGCCGGGCCTGCACCCGTTCCAGGTAGCGACGTTGAGGGTTGTTGGACTCGCCATAGGCCGCATTGGCCTCCAGCACCAGCCGCGCCACCTTGGCCTTTTGTGAATCAGAGAGCTGGACATTGTACTGTGCTTGCATGGAACACCTCATGGACCCGGCCGCGGCAAGGGCGGCAATAGTCTGCAGTTTTTTGACGCTTATTGCGGTAGTTGAGGGAGGTGTTGCGAAGGGTGTGCCAGTTTTAGAGATTGGTGGTTGGCGAAGGAAGTGCTTTGGCGTCGGCCGAGCGCAGTATGGTGCCGAAGGGTCAGGTGATGGCTGCCTGTGATTGCCGCTATTGTTCTACTTACTAAGCAACCATATAATAGTTGCAAAAGGTTGGTCAGGAAGATCTTATGGTTAACAAGGAAAAGTTCAGGGAGAAGCTCGTCCGAAAGCCTACTCCTAAAGATATAAAGTGGTCCGACTTAAGGAGTTTTCTGCTTGGACTGGGCTTCGCTGAAGAGCAGGGTAGTGGTTCAAGTGTGCGATTCTATCTTGAACCTGTAGGAGGGCAGCGCGGCCTGATGATTCTCCTGCACCGACCACACCCGGAAAAGGTATGCGGACCATTGATGATCAGGGATGTTGTGCAAACACTGCAGGCATGGGGGGTTCTATGAGCAGTAACACCATGAAGTACAAGGGCCAGCTAGGCTCTATAGAACACGACCTGGAGCAAGGGCTGCTGTATGGCAAGCTGCTGTTCATCAACGACCTGGTTACCTACCAGGCCGATAACCTCCGTGATTTGCAGAAAGAGTTCAAAATCTCGGTTGATGAATACCTGGCAGATTGCGAACGCCTGGGTATTGAGCCTAACCGCCCCTTTAAGGGGTCCTTCAATATCCGCATTGGACGAGAGCTACACCGCAGGCTTGCGATGAAAGCTGCAGATGAAGGGATGGGGCTCAATGAAGCCGTCCAGCACGCTGTTGAGCGCTTTGTTGGGGCGGATCGTTCTTGACCCATATAACCGACGGGCGACGCGTTCAGATTGCGCTGTACATGCACCGAGGCACTGTTGGTGTTCGTGATCTGAGGCATAATCCTTCCCCTGATCAGAGAGACTTGACTGCGCTCCCTAAAGCGTGAACGCTGCCGGCGAAAATTTGGCGAAGTGCTGATGTTTCAGTCAATCCCGGCGGTGTTTTTGTTTGCTTCAGGAGATACAGAGCCGCCAGAGGCTGGCGGCCCCTGACGGTATGAAATTAACCGGTTTTCAGGGCAGGCCTGAAATTTAAGCATTCACTCAGAACGGATACTGCCTGGGTGTTCGCTGCACGCTGACCCACTGCACGGTTGAGAACTCCTCGATGGCCCAGTCGCCGTTAAAGCGGCCCAGGCCGGAGTTCTTCTCGCCACCGAAGGGCAGGGCGGCTTCGGCCTTGCGGTAGGCCATGTCCAGATCGTCTGAGTTGGCGAGCCGAATGCTCACCAGCTCCTCTCCGGAGTATGGGTTCACCACCGGGCGCGTGGTTTCACTACTGCCTTCACGCCATTCACCGGCCAGCGGTTGCAAATGAAAATCCTGATACAGGTCAGCCATTGCACATCTCCCTTCGCACTGAATGTGAGCCTGTCAGTGTAGCCGGAGACGACGGTGGTTTTGGGTGGAATAGGGGAAACTACTGCGCGGTTTCAGGTAGTGTCTGAGGTGCCCGGCAGCTTGATTGGCGTGAATTTTTGTCGTGAATGTAAAACAGTGTGGCGACACCTACGACCTGCCTATAGCGTCAGGAAAGCCCAGGCCCCGCTAGTGTCCCGTTTGGTTAATTCGCTGATCTACTGAGCCACTGAGAGCCTTGAGAGCTAGGCGCGGTGGCGAAG
>NZ_JAKZAH010000038.1 GCF_023156245.1 Marinobacter bryozoorum | reverse complement strand
AATCAGTGGCAGCTTTCGCGTGGAATGGGTGGCAGGCTTCGTCTGGAATCAGTGGCAACCTTGGTCTGGAATACGCATGAATACGAGGGCACTGACCGCATCAAGGATATCAGCCCCGTGCCGGTAATGGTCATTCACAGCATCCGGGACGGAATCATCCCGATTCACCATGGGCTCGCCC
Source organism: Marinobacter bryozoorum (assembly GCF_023156245.1). Lineage (GTDB taxonomy): Bacteria > Pseudomonadota > Gammaproteobacteria > Pseudomonadales > Oleiphilaceae > Marinobacter > Marinobacter bryozoorum. The sequence goes on along the minus strand of NZ_JAKZAH010000038.1, from coordinate 35,015 downwards.
TTTACGAATCCGCAGGGCAACCCAAGCGTTTCCTGCGAACCGATATGCCCCATGGAGGGACCTTCATGCTACCGGAGTATCAGCGGGCCGTACTGGACTTCATGGAGACCGCAGCCGGAAACCAGCCACCTTCACTGCCTCACTCCCCCTGAACGAAAAAAGCCGGGTACCTCTCGGTACCCGGCTTTTTTCGGTAAACCACGAAGAACTTATTCTTCGTCGTCCATCTCTTCGGCTTCCACATCCAGCGGACGACCGACCAGCTCGACAAATGCCATCGGGGCATTGTCGCCAGCACGGAACCCGCACTTGAGGATACGGAGATAGCCGCCAGGGCGCTCGCTGTAACGCGGACCCAGCTCATCAAACAGCTTGGCGACGGCTGCATCGTCACGCAGGCGTGAAAACGCCAGGCGACGATTGGCTACCGAATCATTTTTGGACAGTGTGATCAACGGCTCGGCTACCCGGCGAAGCTCTTTGGCTTTCGGGAGCGTTGTCTTGATCAGCTCGTGCTCAACCAGTGACGCAGTCATGTTACGGAACATGGCCTTGCGATGCGCACTGGTCCTGCTGAACTTACGACCACTCTTACGATGACGCATTGCTCTGATTCCTTACCTTAAACTACCAATACGGCGATCAACCGCCCAGAACCCGGTCATCACCACGGAGGCTTGCCGGCGGCCAGTTGTCAAGACGCATACCCAGGGACAGGCCACGGGAGGCCAGGACGTCCTTGATCTCGGTAAGCGACTTTTTACCCAGGTTAGGCGTCTTCAACAGCTCAACTTCAGTACGCTGGATAAGATCGCCGATGTAGTAAATGTTCTCTGCTTTGAGGCAGTTCGCTGAACGGACCGTCAGTTCCAGATCATCAACCGGACGCAGCAGAATCGGATCGATTTCTTCCTCTTCCTCTACGTTCTCCGGCTCTTTCTCGTGATCGAAATCGACAAAGACGGCCAGCTGCTGCTGGAGTACGGTAGCGGCCCGACGAATCGCTTCTTCGGGGTCAATGGTACCGTTGGTTTCCAGGTCAATAACCAACTTGTCCAGGTCTGTGCGCTGCTCAACACGGGCACTTTCAACCGCGTAGGCAACACGACGCACCGGACTGAAGGTCGCGTCCAGCTGCAGGCGTCCGATAGCACGGGTCTCGTCTTCGTCGAGGCCACGCTGATCGGCAGGCTCGTAACCACGTCCGCGAACGACCTTCAGACGCATGTTCAGTTCACCCTTTTCACTCAGGTGACAGATCACATGGTCCGGGTTGGTCACTTCAACGTCGTGATCCAGCGCGATATCGCCGGCGGTCACAACACCCGGGCCTTTCTTGCTGAGGCTAACCTCAGCTTCGTCACGCCCGCCCATCTTGACGGCAACGCCCTTGAGATTCAGGAGAATCTCGATGACGTCTTCCTGAACACCCTCAATTGCACTGTACTCGTGCAGAACACCGTCGATCTGCGCCTCAGTGATGGCGCAGCCAGGCATTGAGGACAAAAGGATCCGGCGCAGGGCACTGCCCAGGGTATGCCCAAAGCCACGCTCGAGCGGCTCCAGGGTGACCTTGGCGCGAGTGGTGCTCAGCTCCTTTACGTCAATGGTACGAGGTGTCAATAACTCATGTACTGAACGCTGCATAGACGCCCCTATCTGCTCTCGTTGCTAATGGACTTTACTTGGAGTAAAGCTCGACGATGAGGTTCTCGTTGATGTCCGACGACAATTCGGTACGCTCAGGTACCGCCTTGAAGGTGCCGGTCATCTTGTTGGCGTCAACCTCGACCCATTCAACCGGGGCGCGACTTGCAGCCAGTTCCAGGGCGCCTTTAACACGCAGCTGGTTCTTGGCCTTTTCACGGATGCTCACCACATCGCCGGGGCGAACCTGGTAAGAAGGGATGTTCACCGGCTTGTCGTTAACCAGAACCGCCTTGTGGGATACCAGCTGACGTGCTTCAGCACGGGTTGAGCCGAAGCCCATGCGGTAAACCACGTTGTCGAGACGGCCTTCAAGCAGTTGCAGCAGGTTCTCACCGGTCGCACCCTTGATGCGGGCTGCTTCCTTATAGTAATTCCGGAACTGCTTCTCCAGTACGCCGTAGATACGACGAACCTTTTGTTTCTCACGGAGCTGTACGCCATATTCGGACAGACGGCTACGACGTGCGCCGTGCATGCCCGGGGGTGTTTCGATGTTGCACTTGGAATCCAGTGCACGAACACCGCTTTTCAGAAATAGATCTGTCCCCTCACGGCGAGACAGCTTACATTTTGGACCTATGTAACGTGCCATATCTCACTGTCTCCTTTAAACGCGGCGCTTCTTGGGCGGACGACAGCCGTTATGGGGAATCGGCGTCACATCAGTAATGTTAGTGATCTTGTAGCCGCACGCGTTCAGCGCACGAACTGCAGATTCACGCCCGGGCCCGGGACCCTTAACCTCTACGTCCAGGTTTTTAAGGCCGTATTCAGCAGCCGCATTACCGGCTCTTTCAGCTGCTACCTGCGCAGCAAAAGGTGTGCTCTTGCGCGACCCACGGAAACCGGAACCACCAGAGGTGGCCCAGGACAGGACGTTGCCCTGACGGTCAGAAATGGTCACGATAGTGTTGTTGAAGGACGCGTGAATATGCGCGACGCCATCAACAACCGTCTTTTTCACCTTTTTACGGGTACGTGTACCTGGCTTTGCCATGTTTGCCTACCTGCTTACTTTCGGATCGGTTTGCGAGGACCTTTACGGGTGCGCGCGTTGGTCTTGGTGCGCTGGCCACGAACCGGAAGGCCGTGACGATGGCGCAGACCACGGTGGCAACCGAGATCCTTCAAACGCTTGATGTTCATCTGAACTTCACGACGCAGATCGCCTTCCACGCTCAGCTTGCCCACTTCGGTACGAAGGGTCTCGAGCTGATCGTCGGACAGGTCCTTGATCTTGATATCCTGCTGGATACCTGCTGCATCGCAAAGCTTCTGAGCTGCCGTCTTGCCAACACCAAAGATATAGGTCAGCGAGATAACAGCATGTTTGTTGTCGGGTATATTGACACCGGCTATACGTGCCATCCAGATTACTCCGCGTTCAAAGCTTTGCTGTGTGAATTTTCCGCCACAAAAAGGGCGCGAAATAATAGCGCTTGACCCCCTTCGGAGTCAAGCGCTATCAGTCAAGCCCAAACCAGGGCCAGTGTGATTCAGACCGAATCAACCCTGACGCTGCTTGTGACGAGGCTCCGTGCAAATGACCCGGACTGAGCCATTGCGACGAATTACTTTGCAATTACGGCAAATTTTCTTTACCGAAGCGCGTACTTTCATTGTCGACTCCAGATTTCAGTGGGGCTGAACAATCAGCCCCGGCCATAGCCCTTGAGGTTGGACTTCTTCATCAGTGACTCATACTGATGGGACATCAGGTGAGACTGCACCTGGGCCATGAAATCCATTACCACGACTACCACAATCAGCAGCGACGTACCGCCCAGATAGAACGGAACATTTCCTGCCACCATCAGAAACTGCGGGAACAGGGACACCGCTGCGATATACATTGCACCGAACAGGGTCAAACGAGTCAGGACCCCGTCGATATACTTGGCGGTCTGCTCACCTGGGCGAATGCCCGGAATAAAGGCACCCGACCGCTTCAGGTTATCGGCCACTTCCTTCGGGTTATACATCAGCGCCGTATAGAAGAAGCAGAAGAAAACCACTGCCGCTGCGAACAGGATGATGTACAGAGGCTGGCTTGGCGCCAGCGCCTGGGAAAGCGAACTCAGCCACTCCATACCCTCGCCCTGACCGAACCACTGCCCCAGGGAGGCAGGGAACAACAGGATCGAGGAGGCAAAGATCGGCGGAATCACCCCCGCCATGTTTACCTTTAATGGTAAATGGCTGGACTGCTGGGCAAAAACCCGGCGCCCTTGCTGCCGCTTGGCATAGTTAATGGTCAGCCTGCGCTGGCCACGCTCCATGAAGACCACGAAGCCAACTACGGCTACCGCAAGTATACCGATACCAAGGACAACAAGCAGGCTCATCTCACCGTTCCGAGCCTGCTCAAGAGTCTGGCCGATGGCACCAGGCAACCCGGCAACGATACCGGCGAAGATCAACAGCGAGATACCGTTACCGATACCACGCTCGGTGATCTGCTCACCCAGCCACATCATGAATACCGCACCACTCACAAAGGAGACGACGGCCACGAAGTGGAAGCTGAAGCTGTCATTGAAGGTTACTCCCTGGGACGCAAGCCCCATGGAGATGCCCATGCCCTGAACCAGGGCCAGCACAACGGTACCATACCGCGTGTACTGGCTGATCTTCCGACGTCCGGATTCGCCCTCTTTCTTGAGCTGCTCAAGCTTGGGGCTCACCGCCGTCATCAACTGCATGATGATGGACGCCGAAATGTAGGGCATGATACCGAGGGCGAAGATACTCATCCGCTCAAGCGCACCACCGGAAAACATGTTGAACAGACTCAGGATCGTTCCCTGATTCTGGTCAAACAGCGCTGCCAGGCGATCCGGATTGATTCCGGGAACCGGGATATGGGCACCGATCCGATAGATCAGTAGCGCCAGGACTACGAACCAGAGCCGCGAGCGCAGCTCCCCGAGTCCCTTCCCTGCGCCCGCAGGCATTGATGATGTCTTGGCCATGCAGTCCTCGACTCGCCTTATTCTTCGACTTTGCCACCCGCGGCAGTAATTGCCTCACGAGCGCCCTTGGTAACCTTCAGACCCTTCACAGTTACCGGACGGCTCAGCTCACCGGAAAGAATTACCCGCGCTGCGCGGATTTCTTCACGGATCACGTCTGCTTTCTTCAGGGCATCCAGGTCGGCAACGTCACCTTCAACCTTGGCCAGCTCGTTGAGGCGAATTTCCGCCACGTAACGCTGCTGACGCGAGGTGAAACCAAACTTTGGCAGACGACGGGCCAGCGGCTGCTGACCACCCTCGAAACCGGGAGCAACGGAGCCACCGGAACGGGCCTTGAGACCTTTGTGACCACGGCCACCGGTCTTACCCAGGCCGCTACCAATACCACGACCAACGCGCTTGGCGGAAGGGCGTGAGCCCGGTTCCGGACTAAGTTCGTTCAAACGCATCTTAGTTCTCCTCAACCCGTACCAGATAGTAAACCTGGTTAATCATACCGCGGATGGAAGGTGTATCTTCCAGCTCCACAGTATGACCGATTTTACGAAGACCCAGGCCCTTGACACTCAGTTTGTGCTTGGGCTTGCAGCTGATCGGGCTGCGGGTCAGTGTAACCTTGATTGTCTTGTTCGCCATGACTTCAACCCAGAATATCTTCCACGGTCTTGCCGCGCTTGGCTGCAACATCTTCAGGCGCTTTCATTGCCTGGAGACCCTTGATGGTAGAACGTACCACGTTGACCGGGTTGGTAGACCCGTAACACTTGGACAGTACGTTCTGCACACCGGCTACTTCCAGTACGGCACGCATCGCGCCACCGGCGATAACACCGGTACCTTCGGAGGCCGGCTGCATGAAGACCCGGGAGCCGCCATGCTGTGCCTTGACCGGATACTGCAGAGTGGTGCCGTCCAGAGCGACGTCCACCATGTTTTTGCGCGCAGCTTCCATGGCCTTCTGAATGGCTACCGGGACTTCCCGGGCCTTGCCACGACCAAAACCGACACGACCTTTACCATCACCCACCACTGTCAGTGCAGTGAAGGCAAAGATGCGACCGCCCTTAACCACCTTGGCTACGCGGTTGACCTGAACCAGCTTTTCCTGGAGCTCAGGCGCCTTCTGTTCGTTAACGCTCATCTTCTCCACCTCTTAGAATTGCAAGCCAGCTTCACGGGCGGCGTCGGCCAGGGCCTGAACGCGGCCATGGTAACGGTAGCCGGACCGGTCAAAAGCGACCTTTTCGACACCAGCAGCCTTGGCACGCTCAGCAATCAGCTGACCAACCTTCTTGGCTGCTTCCACATTACCCGTAGCACCCTGACGCAGGTCCTTGTCCAGCGTCGAGGCAGAAGCGATAACCTTGCTGCCGTCAGCGGTGGTGATCTGGGCGTACATGTGCCGCGGTGTACGATGTACACAGAGGCGGTCAGTGCCCAGCTTACGGATTTTCATGCGCACCTTACGTGCGCGACGCAATCTTTCAGTATTCGCGCTCATAGTCCCGCCTTATTTCTTCTTGGCTTCTTTGCGTCTTACCTGCTCATCCGAGTAACGAACACCCTTGCCCTTATAAGGCTCGGGCGGACGGAACGCGCGGATTTCAGCAGCGACGTGGCCAACCTGTTGCTTATCGATCCCGCGGATAACAATCTCCGTGTTAGACGGAGTTTCAGCGGTGACCCCCTCGGGCAGTTCGTACTCAACCGGATGGGAGAAGCCCAGCGTGAGGTTGACCTTCTTGCCCTGTGCCTGCGCACGGTAACCAACACCGGTCAGGTTGAGCCTGCGCTCGAACCCGGAAGACACACCGGTAACCATATTGTTAACCAGTGCGCGGGTTGTTCCAGCAAGAGCGCGGGACTGTTTGGCACCATCACGGGGAGCAAACCGCAGGATATTTTCTTCCTGGGTAACTTCCACCGCGCGGTGAATGGTGAAATCAAGTGCTCCCTTGGAGCCCTTTACGTTAATGTCCTGTCCGTTCAGCTTAACCTCAACACCGGAAGGCAGCACGACAGGATTATTGGCAACCCTGGACATGTCTTTCTCCTAGAATACGGTGCAGATGACTTCGCCACCGACGCCGGCAGCGCGCGCAGCGCGGTCTGTCATAACGCCCCGGGACGTTGACACGATAGCAACCCCGAGACCACCTGACACCTTGGGCAGCTCACCAGAGCCTTTGTACTGGCGCAGGCTGGGGCGACTGACTCGCTTGATTTCCTCAATAACCGGCTTGCCACCGAAGTATCTGAGGGTGATGGTCAGTTCCGGCTTGGCATCAGCTGAGACGGAAAAATCCTCTACGTAGCCTTCGTCCTTGAGGACCTGGGCTACCGAGATCTTCATTTTGGAAGATGGCATGGCCACATCGGCCTTCTGTGCCATCTGTGCATTACGGATACGGGTAAACATATCCGCAAGCGTGTCTTGCATACTCATTGGTATGAGGCTCCTGATCTTTTTAGTTGTGCAGCGGCTTGCCGCACCGCTTACCAACGATCACCGCGACGAATCGCGGTGACACTTACCAGCTTGACTTGGTCAGGCCCGGAACATCGCCACGCATGCCGTACTCACGGAGTTTAATCCGTGACAGTTCGAACTTGCGCAGGACGCCGTGAGGACGACCAGTCACCTGGCAACGATTGCGAAGGCGTGAGGGGCTCGCATCACGAGGAAGCTGTTGCAGCTTCATCTGAGCCTCCCAGCGCTCATCGTCGCTGGTATTCGGGTTCTTGATAATCGCCTTGAGCTCGGCACGCTTGGCGGCGTATTTCTGCACCGTCTGTTCGCGCTTTTGCTCACGGTTCTTCATGGAAACCTTTGCCATGTCACTCGTTCCTTATTTCTTGAACGGAAAGCCAAAGGCTTTCAACAGTTCGCGGCCTTCATCATCGGTTTCAGCGGTCGTGGTGATGGTGATATCCAGACCCCGGATCTTGTCTACTCGATCGTACTCGATCTCAGGGAAGATGATCTGCTCACGAACACCCATGCTGTAGTTGCCACGGCCGTCGAAGGACTTGGGGTTCAGGCCCCGGAAGTCCCGCACGCGGGGAATGGCAATGTGCACCAGGCGATCGAAGAAGTCCCACATACGCTCACCGCGCAGGGTCACCTTACAACCGATGGGCCAACCTTCACGAATCTTGAAGCCAGCGACAGACTTACGGGCCTTGGTCACAACAACCTTCTGGCCTGCCAGACGCTCCAGATCTGCAACGGCGTTTTCGATCAGCTTCTTGTCACCAACCGCTTCGCCAACACCCATGTTCAGGGTGATTTTCTCGATACGCGGCACCTGCATGACGTTCTTGTAGCTGAACTCCTTCTGCAGGGCGGGTACCACTTCCTGACTGTACTGCTCTTTCATATTAAGCATCGTAACCACCACCCCTTACTGGTTATCGACAGCTTCGTTCGTGGACTTGAAGATCCGCACCTTGGCGCCGTCTTCCTTGATCTGGAAGCCTACGCGATCGGCCTTGCCGGTCTGCGGATTAAAAATTGCCACGTTGGAAGCCTGGATAGGCGCTTCTTTCTCGACGATGCCACCCGGGGTGCCGAGCATCGGGTTCGGCTTGGTGTGCTTTTTCATCATATTGATGCCAGACACTACCAGCCGACCGTCGTCCTGAACTTTCAGGACCTTGCCGCGCTTGCCCTTGTCTTTACCCGTGGTCACGATGACTTCGTCATCTCGTTTGATCTTTTTCATAACCGGCCTCTAGTCCTTACAGTACTTCGGGTGCCAGTGAGATAATTTTCATGAACTTCTCATTACGCAGTTCGCGGGTAACCGGCCCGAAGATACGGGTTCCGATCGGCGCGTCCTGGTTATTAAGAAGTACTGCTGCGTTGCCATCAAAGCGGATCAGAGATCCGTCCGGACGACGGACACCCTTACGGGTGCGAACAACAACAGCATTGAGGACCTGGCCCTTCTTCACTTTACCGCGGGGAATGGCTTCCTTGACGGTTACCTTGATGATATCCCCGACCCTTGCATAACGCCGGTGTGAGCCGCCCAGGACCTTGATGCACTGCACTTGACGCGCGCCGCTGTTATCAGCGACTTCAAGCATGGTTTGAGTCTGAATCATGGTTGTTCTCCGGGCGAATTACACCTTGGAAGCGCGAACGGTGACTTCAACCAGAGCCCAACTCTTGTTCTTCGAGATGGGGCGGGTTTCCTGGATGGTTACCAGATCACCGATATTGCACTGATTCTGTTCGTCATGAGCCTGGATCTTGGTGGAGCGCTTTACGTACTTGCCGTAAAGCGGGTGCTTCACCTGACGCTCCACCAGAACAACGATGGACTTGTCCATCTTGTTGCTCACGACCTTGCCGTTAAGGGTTCTGGCAGTTTTGGTAGCTTCAGTCATGTTACTGTCCTGCCTTTTCATTCATTACCGTTTTCACACGAGCAATGTCGCGCTTCACCTTGACGAGAAGGTGACTCTGATTCAGCTGACCTGTCGCCTTGCGCATACGCAGGTTGAACTGCTCCTTCAGGAGGTCGATCAGCTCTTTGTTCAGCTCGTCGACTGACTTCTCACGCAGCTCTGTTGCTTTCATCACATCACCGTCCTCGTTACAAAGGTGGTCTGAACGGGCAGTTTGGCAGCAGCGAGAGTGAACGCATCACGTGCCACTTCTTCGGGAACCCCTTCCATCTCGTACAACATACGACCTGGCTGGATCTCCGCTACCCAGTACTCGACAGAACCCTTACCTTTACCCATACGAACTTCAAGCGGCTTGCTGGAAATCGGCTTGTCCGGGAAGATCCGGATCCAGATCTTTCCACCCCGCTTGATCCGACGCGTCATGGTACGACGGGCTGCCTCAATCTGGCGTGCCGTTATACGTCCACGAGTCGTCGCCTTCAATCCGTATTCACCGAAGCTCACCTTGTTAGCGCGTTGAGCCAGACCGGTGTTACGGCCTTTCATTACCTTTCGGAATTTGGTGCGTTTTGGCTGCAGCATACGAGTGCCCCTTTACTTGGAACCTTTCTTGCGAGAGGCATTCTTGTTGGCATGAACCTCGTCCATACCGCCAAGAATCTCACCCTTGAAGATCCATACCTTTACGCCGATGATGCCGTAAGTGGTCTTCGCTTCGTAGGTGGCGTAATCAATGTCTGCACGCAGGGTGTGCAACGGAACGCGACCTTCACGGTACCACTCGGAACGGGCAATTTCGGCACCCCCGAGACGACCACCAACCTGGATCTTGATGCCCTTGGCACCCTGACGCATGGCGTTTTGCACGGCACGCTTCATGGCACGGCGGAACATCACCCGACGCTCCAGCTGACCAGCGACATTCTGCGCTACCAGCTTGGCGTCCAGATCCGGCTTGCGGACTTCCTCGATGTTGATGTGCACAGGCACGCCCATCAGCTCGCTCACTTCGCGACGCAGACGGTCAACATCTTCACCCTTCTTACCGATAACAATACCGGGACGGGCGGTATGGATCGTGATACGGGCGTTCTGAGCAGGGCGCTCGATCACGATCTTGCTGACTGACGCCTTTTCAAGGCGCTTTTCCAGGAACCCGCGAACCTGAATATCATTCAGCAGCTTGTTCGCGTAGTCCTTCTTCTCGGCATACCAGACGGAGTTGTGCTCTTTGACAACACCAAGCCGGATACCGGTTGGATTTACTTTATGACCCATCTGAGCATCTCCTACTTGTCGGCGACCTTGACGGTGATATGACAGGTGCGCTTCAAAATCCGGTCAGCGCGCCCCTTGGCTCGAGCTTTAATCCGCTTGAGCGTCGGACCTTCATCTACCATGATGGTGGATACCCGCAGATCATCTACGTCCAGACCTTCGTTATGCTCAGCGTTGGCAATGGCGGACTCAAGAGCTTTCTTGATGATCACCGATGCCTTCTTCGGGCTGAAAGTCAAAATATTCAGGGCGTCCTCAACGGCCTTGCCGCGTACCTGGTCAGCGACAAGACGTGCTTTCTGAGCAGAGAGGCGAGCGCCCTTGTACTTGGCTGCTACTTCCATTTCGTTTCCCCTCACAATCAGCGTTTAGCTTTCTTGTCGGCTGCATGACCACGGTAAGTCCGCGTTGCCGCGAACTCGCCCAGTTTGTGACCGACCATGTCTTCGGTCACATACACGGGCACGTGTTGCTTGCCGTTGTGGACTGCAATGGTCAGACCGACGAACTCCGGAAAGATCGTGGAACGACGGGACCAGGTCTTGATCGGCCGCTTGTCATTCGCTTCCAGAGCTGTCTCGACCTTCTTCAACAGATGCAGGTCTATAAAAGGACCTTTCTTCAAAGAACGTGGCACAGCAATTACCTCTATGTAGTCGTTTACTTGGCCGAACGACGACGTACTATCATCTTGTCAGTACGCTTGTTCTTACGAGTCTTATGCCCTTTGGTCGGAACACCCCACGGAGTAACCGGGTGACGCCCGCCAGAGGTACGCCCTTCACCACCACCATGCGGGTGGTCAACTGGGTTCATAGCAACACCACGTACTGTTGGCCGTTTGCCGCGCCAACGTGATGCACCCGCTTTACCAAGCTGCTTGAGACTGTGCTCGCTGTTGGACACTTCGCCCAGCGTTGCACGGCAATCTACAAGCACCTTACGCATTTCACCTGAGCGCAGGCGGATAGTGGCATAAGCCCCTTCCCTTGCAACCAGCTGTACGGATGCGCCCGCAGAGCGAGCCAGCTGGGCACCTTTGCCAGGCTTGAGTTCGACGCAGTGGATCACGGAACCGACCGGAATGTTCCGGAGCGGCAGCGTGGAGCCCACCTTGATCGGTGCGTCGATACCGGAGCGCACAGGATCGCCGATCTGCATACCCTTGGGAGCGATGATGTAGCGACGCTCGCCATCGGCATACTTCAGCAGTGCGATGTGCGCAGAGCGGTTCGGATCGTATTCCAGGCGCTCGATGACCGCCGGGATACCATCTTTGGTCCGCTTGAAATCAATAACGCGGTAGTGCTGCTTGTGGCCACCACCAACGTGACGGGTAGTGATGCGACCAAAATGGTTGCGACCACCCGACTTACTCTTCGATTCTACCAACGGCTCGTAAGGGCGCCCCTTGTGGAGATCCGGGTTGTAAAGCTTTACAACGTGACGGCGTCCGGCAGATGTTGGCTTGGTTTTGACGATCGGCATATTACGACCCCTTTACCTTATTCCACATCCAGAAAATCGATGTCCTGACCTTCCGCAAGCTTCACATAAGCCTTACGAATGTCAGCACGCTTGCCGAAGCCGCGAACGGTACGCTTGAGCTTACCCTTACGGTTCAGAACCTGAACACCTTCGACGGTGACGTTGAACAGTTGCTCAACGGCTTTCTTGATCTCCGGCTTGGTGGCATCGGGAGCCACACGGAAAACAACCTGATTGCTTTCCGCCACCAGAGAGGCTTTTTCTGATACGTGCGGTCCCAGAAGAACCTTGTAGATACGTTCCTGATTCATCCCAGCATCTCCTCGATCTTCTTAAGAGCCGGAACGGTAACGACAACCTTCTCAAAGGCAACCAGGCTTACCGGATCAAGGCCTGCAACGTCACGCACGTCTACGTGCGGGATGTTACGGGACGCCAGATGAAGGTTCTGCTCTACATTCTCGGCAAGAATCAGGGCATTGCTCACGCCCAGATCCTTCAGCTTTTCGCTGAACGCCTTGGTCTTGGGGCTGTCGACGTTGATGTCGTCAACCACGACCAGCCGCTCTTGACGAACCAGCTCGGAAAAAATGGACTGCATCGCGGCGCGGTACATCTTGCGGTTAACCTTTTGCTCGAAGCCACGCGGCTTGGCAGCAAAGGTTACACCACCGGAGCGCCAGATCGGGCTGCGGATGGTTCCGGCACGCGCACGACCGGTGCCTTTCTGACGCCAGGGCTTCTTACCGCCGCCGCTGACTTCAGAACGGGTTTTCTGAGCCTTGGTACCCTGACGAGCGCCTGCCATGTAGGCAGTAACGACCTGGTGGACCAGAGACTCGTTGAACTCTTTGGCGAAAGCAGCATCGGATACCGAAACACCCTTGCCGCTACCAGTAATTGTCAATTCCATCGCACCGCTCCTCAGGCTTTAACTGCAGGCTTGATGATCACGTTGCCGCCGGTTGCACCGGGAACAGCACCACGGACCAGCAGCAGATTGCGCTCGGCATCAACACGGACCACTTCAAGGTTCTGGGTGGTCACCTGCTTGTTGCCCATCTGGCCAGCCATCTTCTTGCCCTTGAATACCTTGCCCGGCGTCTGGTTCTGACCGATAGAGCCCGGAGCACGGTGGGACAGGGAGTTACCATGGGTGGCATCCTGCATGGAGAAATTCCAGCGCTTAACACCGCCCTGGAAGCCCTTACCTTTTGACTGACCAATAGCGTCGACAATCTGGCCGTCCTCAAAAACGGAAACGGTGATTTCGCCACCAGCCTGAAGGTCATCACCTTCACCGTCGGCCAGGCGGAATTCCCACAGACCACGTCCGGCCTCGACACCCGCTTTCGCGTAGTGACCAGCCTGCGCCTTGGAAACCCGGGAGGGACGACGATTACCGACAGTCACCTGGACTGCACGATAGCCATCGCTTTCGAGAGTTTTCAGCTGGGTAATGCGGTTGGCTTCAACCTCGATTACCGTTACGGGCACTGACTGCCCGTCTTCCGTAAAAATACGGGTCATACCGGCCTTGCGACCGACTACACCAATTGCCATGTTTCACCTCTTAAGTGTACGGGGCTCGCACCCTCTATGGCCTTAGGACAGTTACACTGACCAATACCAGGCGGTATTAGCCGAGGCTGATCTGAACGTCTACACCCGCTGCCAGATCAAGCTTCATCAAAGCATCTACTGTCTTTTCCGTCGGCTCGACAATGTCGAGCAAACGCTTATGCGTACGAATTTCGTACTGATCACGCGCGTCTTTGTTGACGTGCGGGGAAATCAGAACGGTGTACTTTTCCTTCCGCGTCGGCAGAGGGATAGGTCCACGCACCTGGGCGCCGGTCCGCTTGGCGGTATCGACGATCTCCTGCGTGGACTGGTCGATGAGGCGATAATCAAACGCCTTCAACCGGATTCGAATCTTTTGGCTTTGCATGATGCACCAAACTCCACTCGTAGCAGCTACTGTTAGCCGACCTTCAAAAAAAGGAGCCGCATTGTATGCATAATACCCAGCAGTGTCAAGCAGGGGGAAACCTGCCTAACCGTGCTGGTCATGCGCATGTGCGGAACAGAAAAAGGGGCTGCGTTGCAGCCCCTTTTCCGGATCACCGGATTACTTACTCGATGATCTTGGAAACCACGCCGGCACCAACGGTACGGCCACCTTCGCGAATCGCGAAGCGCAGGCCATCTTCCATGGCGATCGGAGCGATCAGGGTAACAGACATCTTAACGTTGTCACCCGGCATTACCATCTCAACGCCTTCCGGCAGCTCACAGGAGCCAGTTACGTCAGTGGTACGGAAGTAGAACTGAGGACGGTAGCCCTTGAAGAACGGGGTATGACGACCACCCTCATCCTTGCTCAGAACGTACACTTCACACTCAAACTTGGTGTGCGGCTTGATGGAGCCCGGAACACACAGTACCTGGCCACGCTCCACGTCGTCACGCTTGGTACCACGCAGCAGCGCACCGATGTTCTCACCAGCACGACCTTCGTCGAGCAGCTTGCGGAACATCTCGACACCAGTGACAACAGTCTTGACCGTGTCCTTGATACCAACGATTTCAACTTCATCGCCAGTCTTGACGATACCGCGCTCAACACGACCGGTAACAACAGTACCACGACCAGAGATGGAGAAGACGTCCTCGATCGGCATCAGGAACGGCTGATCGATCGCACGCTCCGGCTCCGGGATGTAGTCGTCCAGCGCCTCTACCAGCTTCTTAACAGCGGTAGTGCCCATCTCGTTGTCATCCTTGCCTTCCAGCGCCATCAGCGCGGAACCAGTGATGATCGGAGTGTCGTCGCCCGGGAAGTCGTACTGGCTCAGCAGTTCGCGAACCTCCATCTCGACCAGCTCAAGCAGCTCTTCGTCGTCGACCATGTCGGCCTTGTTCAGGAACACGACAATGTAAGGAACGCCAACCTGGCGGGACAGCAGGATGTGCTCACGGGTCTGCGGCATGGGGCCGTCAGCAGCGGAGCAAACCAGGATAGCGCCGTCCATCTGTGCTGCACCAGTGATCATGTTCTTCACATAGTCAGCGTGGCCCGGGCAGTCTACGTGCGCGTAGTGACGGGTCGGGGAGTCGTACTCAACGTGGGAAGTCGCGATGGTAATACCACGAGCCTTCTCTTCCGGTGCGTTATCGATCTGGTCGAATGCACTGGCTGTACCGGTACCCCACACCTCGTGACATACACGGGTCAGAGCCGCTGTCAGCGTGGTCTTACCATGGTCAACGTGACCAATGGTGCCCACGTTCAGGTGCGGCTTACTACGTTCAAATTTCTCTTTAGACACGGTTACACCTCTTCCTGTTTCTTAAGACCTGGGAATCAACCCTTATTAATGATCGCTTCGGCAATGTTCGAGGGAGCCTCGGAATAACCGGCAAACTCCATTGCATATGACGCCCGACCCTGTGTCGCAGAACGCAGATCAGTGGCGTAACCGAACATCTCCGACAACGGAACCTCGGCACGGATAACCTTGCCGGCAGGACCATCATCCATACCCTGAATCACACCGCGACGACGGTTAAGGTCACCAACAACGTCACCCATGTAGTCTTCGGGCGTTATAACTTCCACCTTCATGATGGGCTCGAGCAGGGCAGGATCCGCTTCCAGTGCGCCTTTCTTCATGGCCATGGAACCCGCTACCTTGAACGCCATCTCGTTGGAGTCCACTTCGTGGAAGGAGCCGTCGTACAGGGTTGCCTTGATGCGAAGCAGCGGATAGCCGGCAATACAGCCGTTCTGCATCTGCTCTTCGATACCCTGCTGAACCGCCGGGATGTATTCCTTGGGAACCACACCACCAACGATCTCGTTCACGAAGATAAAGTTTTCGCCATCTTCCTCGTCCAGAGGCAGCGGCTCAAGCTTGATCTTGACGTGACCGTACTGACCGCGACCACCGGACTGACGAACAAACTTGCCTTCAACGTCCACGGGCTTGCGGATACGCTCACGGTAGGCCACCTGGGGCTTACCGATATTGGCCTCAACCTTGAACTCGCGCTTCATGCGGTCAACGATGATGTCCAGGTGAAGCTCACCCATGCCGGAGATAATGGTCTGACCGGACTCTTCGTCGGTGCGGACACGGAATGACGGATCTTCCTGGGCCAGCTTGCCCAGCGCCACACCCATCTTCTCCTGGTCAGCCTTCGACTTGGGCTCGACCGCTACAGAGATAACCGGCTCGGGGAACTCCATCCGCTCGAGGACGATCTTGTGGTTCTCGTCGCACAGCGTGTCACCGGTGGTGACGTTCTTCAGGCCGATGGCCGCGGCGATATCACCTGCAAGCACTTCCTTGATTTCTTCCCGGTCGTTGGCGTGCATCTGAACCATCCGGCCCACACGCTCTTTCTTCTGCTTGACGGAGTTGTAAACGGCATTACCGCTTTCCAGCTTACCGGAGTAGACACGGAAGAAGGTCAGGGTACCCACGAACGGATCCGTCGCGATCTTGAAAGCCAGCGCCGCAAACGGTGCGTCGTCGTCCGCCTCACGGACCTCTTCAGTACCTTCGTCGTCAACCTCACCACGAATGGCCTTGACTTCGTCCGGAGCCGGGAGGAACTCGACCACGACGTCCAGCGCCGCCTGAACACCCTTGTTCTTGAAGGCAGAGCCGCAGGTCGCGAGAACGATCTCGTTGGCGATGGTGCGCTGACGGAGACCGGCCTTGATTTCGTCGTAGGTGAGCTCTTCACCTTCCAGGTACTTCTCCATGAACTCTTCGTTCGCTTCTGCCGCCGCCTCGATCATTTCTTCACGGGCTTTCTCGGCTTCCGCCTGCATGGACTCGGGAATGTCCTTGAGCTCGTAGGTCATGCCCTGGTCGGCATCGTTCCAGTAGATGGCCTTCATGCGAAGCAGGTCAATTACGCCTGCGAACTCGTCCTCTGCCCCGATCGGCAGCTGGATAGGCACACAGGTAGCGCCCAGACGCGCACGGATTTGCTCTACAACACGCATGAAGTTAGCACCGGCACGGTCCATCTTGTTGACGAACACCATGCGGGGAACTTCATACTTGTTGGCCTGACGCCATACGGTCTCAGACTGGGGCTCTACACCTGAAGAACCACAGAACACCACCATGGCACCGTCCAGAACACGCAGGGAACGCTCAACTTCGATGGTGAAGTCAACGTGTCCCGGGGTGTCGATGATGTTGATGCGGTGCTCATCGTACTGCTTGTCCATACCCTGCCAGAAGGTGGTAACAGCCGCGGAGGTGATGGTGATACCCCGCTCCTGCTCCTGGGCCATCCAGTCAGTGGTAGACGCGCCATCATGGGTCTCGCCCATCTTGTGGCTACGACCGGTATAGTAAAGGATACGCTCGGTGGTCGTGGTTTTACCCGCGTCAACGTGCGCACAGATACCGATGTTTCTGTAACGTTTGATAGGAGTCTTACGTGCCACTGTATAAACCTCGGCTGTTTAGAAACGGAAGTGGGAGAACGCCTTGTTGGCTTCTGCCATGCGGTGAACGTCTTCACGCTTCTTAACAGCGGAGCCCTTGCTGTCAGCGGCGTCCAGGATTTCACCTGCCAGACGCTGAGCCATGGACTTCTCACCACGCTTCCGGGAAAATTCTACGAGCCAGCGCATGGCCAGCGCGTTCTGACGGGAAGGCCGTACTTCTACAGGCACCTGGTAGGTAGCACCACCCACACGACGGGATTTGACCTCGACCATCGGCTGGATGTTTTCCAGGGCCTTCTCGAACATTTCGATCGGCTCTTCCTTGGATTTTTCGGCAACGATATCGAGCGCGCCGTAAACAATGCGCTCAGCAACGGCCTTCTTACCACTTTCCATGACGTGGTTGATAAACTTGGCCAGGCGTGCACTGCCGAATTTCGGATCCGGGATAATCTCCCGTTTTGCTGCAACTCTTCTTCTAGGCATCGATAAGCCCTTCTTAAAAATTAAGGTCTTCAGGAACCCCTGAGATAGCCAACAGACTACTCAGCCTTACTCTTATCGTTCACAGGGACGATAAAAGACACCCATCAGGGACATCAGGACTTGGGTCGTTTAGTACCGTACTTGGAGCGACCCTGCTTACGGTTCTGTACACCCTGGGTGTCCAGCGTTCCGCGAACAGTGTGGTAGCGCACACCCGGGAGGTCTTTTACACGACCGCCACGGATAAGCACAACGCTGTGCTCCTGAAGGTTGTGACCTTCACCGCCAATGTATGAGGAAACCTCGTAACCGTTAGTCAGACGAACACGGCACACCTTACGCAGTGCAGAGTTCGGCTTCTTCGGTGTAGTGGTGTATACACGAGTGCATACGCCACGACGCTGAGGGCATGCCTGGAGCGCGGGAACGTCGCTCTTGGCTACCTTGCGTTTACGAGGCTTACGTACCAACTGGTTGATCGTTGCCATGTAAGCAAACTCCAAAAAAACCATTCCAATGAAACTTACCCCCGATAAACGGGGGTAAAAATTAAGGGACGCAAGTGTAAGCCCGCGTCCCGGGTCAGTCAAGATGACTGATGCCTTTTTAACCACCCCGGGATCCGTAGTTCCCGGGGGGCTGCGCCGCCGGAAGTTACCCCTCCCGGTTCAGCTCGGCGCTGAGGGCTTCGACCACATCCTCTGCGGTCACACCCTGTTCTTCGAGGTCACGCTTGCGGCGACGCTCGTTATGGTAGGCAAGGCCGGTACCCGCCGGAATCAGGCGACCCACTACGACGTTCTCCTTCAGGCCGCGCAGGAAGTCGCGCTTGCCGGTAACGGCACCCTCAGTAAGTACGCGAGTGGTTTCCTGGAACGAAGCCGCAGAAATGAACGACTCGGTTGCCAGGGACGCCTTGGTGATACCCAGCAGCTGACGCTCACCCCGAGCGGGCTGCTTGTCAGCGGCAATCGCCTTTTCGTTCTCATCCAGGAACTGGTGGTATTCCACCTGGTCACCGGCCAGCAGGGTGGTTTCACCCGGATCGGTGATTTCAACCTTGCGCAGCATCTGACGAACGATCACCTCGATGTGTTTATCGTTGATGACAACACCCTGCAGACGGTAAACGTCCTGGATTTCGTTAGTGATGTACTTGGCCAGCTCTACCACACCCAGCAGGCGCAGGATGTCGTGGGGGTTGGACGGACCATCAGAGATGACCTCACCCTTTTCCACGGTCTCACCCTCGAACACGTTGAGCTGGCGCCACTTGGGAATCAGAACCTCGTATGGATCGTCATCTCTTGGCGTGATCACCAGGCGTTTCTTGCCCTTGGTTTCCTTACCGAAGGAAACGGTGCCCGTAATCTCCGCCAGGATTGACGGCTCTTTCGGGCGGCGGGCCTCGAACAGGTCAGCGACTCGCGGCAGACCACCGGTGATATCCCGGGTCTTTGAACTTTCCTGCGGGATACGGGCAACCACGTCCCCCACTTCCACATTGGCCCCGTCGGCCAGGGTCACCAGCGCATCGGCGGGCAGGAAGTAGTGGGCCGGGGAACCGCCAGGAAGGATGACTCCCTCACCCTTTTCGTCGACCACTTCGATAGCCGGTCGCAGGTCTTTGCCCGCTGCAGGGCGATCCTTCGGATCAATCACCTGGATAGTCGACAGGCCCGTCAGCTCATCGGTCTGGGTTCGAACCGTAATGCCCTGGTCCATACCGGCAAACTTCGCCTTACCAACGCCTTCGGCGATGATCGGGTGAGTATGCGGATCCCACTTGGCCACCACTGCACCGGCTTCGACCTGGTCGCCGTGCTTGACGGACAGCATCGCACCGTAGGGCAACTTGTACCATTCACGCTCACGCCCCTGCTCGTCGGCGACGGCCAGGGCAGATGAACGGGATACCACAACCAGGTTGCCATCGGTCTTCTCGATGGATTTCATGTTGTGCAGGCGGATCTGACCACCGTGCTTAACCTGGATGTTATCCACAGCGGAAGCCCGGCTCGCGGCACCACCAATGTGGAAGGTACGCATGGTCAGCTGGGTACCTGGCTCACCGATGGACTGGGCGGCGATAACACCGACAGCTTCACCCACGTTAACCAGGTGACCACGGGCCAGGTCCCGACCGTAACAGTTGGCACACACACCATGGCGTGCTTCACAGGTAATGGCAGAGCGAACCCACACCTCGTCAACACCGGCACGCTCGATGTTCTCGATAGTCTTTTCATCCAGCAAGGTACCGGCTGGAACTACCGCGTTTTCCTTGTCGGTAGGCGTATAGACATCCCGGGCGGTTACCCGACCCAGTACGCGATCACCCAGGGGCACAACCACGTCGCCACCTTCGATGTGCGGCGTCATCAGCAGGCCTTCCTCGGTGCCACAGTCAGCATCGGTTACCACCAGGTCCTGGGATACGTCGACCAGGCGACGGGTCAGGTAACCTGAGTTCGCGGTCTTCAGGGCGGTATCCGCCAGACCCTTACGGGCGCCGTGGGTGGAGATGAAGTACTGCAGTACGTTCAGGCCCTCACGGAAGTTCGCGGTGATCGGCGTCTCGATGATCGAGCCATCCGGCTTCGCCATCAGACCACGCATACCAGCAAGCTGACGAATCTGGGCGGGGGAGCCCCGGGCACCGGAATCCGCCATCATGTAGACGGAGTTAAAAGACTCCTGCATGACCGGCTCACCGTCTTCGCCGAAGACCGGGTTACCCTCAGCGTCGACCACCTGCTCCTGGGAGAGGCGGTCCATCATTGCCTTGGAGACCTTGTCGTTGGCACGGGACCAGATATCGATAACCTTGTTGTACTTCTCGCCCTGAGTCAGCAGGCCCGAGGAGTACTGGGATTCGATTTCCTTCACTTCGTCGGTGGCCGCATCGACCAGCTCGTACTTCTCCGGAGGAATCTCGAAGTCGTTGAAGCCGATAGAGGTACCGGACACGGTGGCGTAATGGAAGCCCATGTACATCAGCTGGTCGGCGAAGATGACGGTGTCCTTCAGACCAGCCACCCGGTAGCAGGTGTTGATCAGGTTGGAGATCGCCTTCTTGGTCATCGGCTTATTGACGACCTCAAAAGACAGGCCGTCCGGGACAATGTCAAACAACAGCGCACGGCCCACGACAGTATCCACGATCACGTGCTCGGTCTTGAGTTCCTCGTTCTCGTCGTAGGTCACTTCCTTGACCCGGACCTTGATCTTGGCCTGCAGGTCAACAGCGCCGGCGCCGTAGGCACGGTGAACTTCCTTTACATCGGCAAAGACACGGCCTTCGCCGAGGGCGTTCTTGCGCTCGCGGGTCATGTAGTAAAGACCCAGAACCACGTCCTGGGACGGTACGATGATCGGTTCGCCGTTGGCCGGAGACAGCACGTTGTTGGTAGACATCATCAACGCACGGGCTTCCAGCTGTGCCTCGAGGGTCAGCGGTACGTGGACCGCCATCTGGTCACCGTCGAAGTCGGCGTTGTAGGCCGCGCATACCAGCGGGTGCAGCTGGATCGCCTTGCCTTCGATCAGTACCGGCTCGAACGCCTGGATACCGAGACGGTGCAGTGTCGGCGCACGGTTAAGAAGGATCGGATGCTCGCGGATGACTTCGTCCAGGATATCCCAGACCACGCCTTCCTCACGCTCGACCATTTTCTTGGCCGCCTTGATGGTAGTGGCCAGGCCGCGGTGTTCCAGCTTGGAGAAAATGAACGGCTTGAACAGCTCCAGCGCCATCTTCTTCGGCAGGCCACACTGGTGCAGACGCAGGTACGGACCAACCACGATCACAGAACGACCGGAGTAGTCGACACGCTTACCCAGCAGGTTCTGACGGAAACGGCCCTGCTTACCCTTGATCATATCGGCGAGGGATTTCAGCGGACGCTTGTTGGTGCCGGTGATGGCACGGCCACGACGACCGTTATCCAGCAGTGCGTCTACCGCTTCCTGCAGCATGCGTTTTTCGTTGCGCACGATGATATCGGGAGCATTCAGCTCCAGCAGGCGCTTGAGACGGTTGTTCCGGTTGATCACCCGGCGATACAGATCGTTCAGGTCAGAGGTGGCAAACCGGCCACCGTCCAGCGGTACCAGCGGACGCAGGTCCGGCGGCAGTACCGGCAGCACGGTCATCACCATGTCGCCCGGTCGGTTACCGGAGTACAGGAACGCCTCGAGGATCTTCAGCCGCTTGGTAAACTTCTTGATCTTGGTCTCGGAGTTGGTCTGCGGGATTTCTTCCCGCAGCTGGTCAACTTCCCGCTGCAGATCAATGTCCTCAAGTAGCATCTTGACGGCTTCGGCACCCATGCGTGCGTCGAACTCGTCACCGAACTCTTCGAGGGCCTCATAGTACTGCTCATCGTTGAGCAGCTGGCCACGCTCGAGGGTGGTCATGCCCGGGTCGATCACGATAAAGGACTCGAAATACAGAACCCGTTCGATGTCACGCAGGGTCATGTCCAGCATCATGCCGATACGGGACGGCAGTGATTTCAGGAACCAGATATGAGCGACCGGGCTCGCGAGTTCAATATGGCCCATGCGCTCACGGCGAACACTGGCCAGGGCAACCTCGACACCACACTTTTCACAAATCACACCGCGGTGCTTCAGGCGCTTGTATTTTCCGCACAGGCACTCGTAGTCCTTGATCGGACCAAAAATCTTGGCACAGAACAGACCGTCGCGTTCCGGCTTGAAGGTCCGGTAGTTGATCGTCTCGGGTTTCTTTACTTCCCCGAAGGACCAGGAACGGATCATGTCAGGCGACGCCAGCCCGATTCGGATGGCGTCAAATTCCTTGCTCTGGTTCTGGCTCTTGAGAAGATTCAGCAAATCTTTCATCAGTAACAGCTCCGGATGGCGTTAATCTCGGGCGGGCACCGGGGTGCCCGCTCTCGCTGCCAAAAAACGATTCGGCTTACTCGGATTCCAGCTCGATGTCGATACCCAGCGAGCGGATCTCCTTGACAAGAACGTTGAAGGATTCGGGCATGCCCGGCTCCATCCGGTGGTCCCCATCCACAATGTTCTTGTACATCTTGGTACGGCCATTCACATCGTCGGACTTGACGGTGAGCATCTCCTGAAGGGTATAGGCCGCGCCGTAGGCCTCAAGGGCCCAGACTTCCATCTCACCGAACCGCTGGCCACCGAACTGCGCCTTACCACCCAGCGGCTGCTGGGTAACCAGGCTGTAGGAACCGGTGGACCGTGCGTGCATCTTGTCGTCGATCAGGTGGTTCAACTTCAGCATATACATGTAGCCGACAGTCACCGGACGATCAAACTGATCACCGGTACGGCCATCAAACAGGGTCACCTGGCCACTGGTGTCCATGTCGGCGAGCTCGAGCATATGCTTGACCTCGGCCTCTTCGGCACCATCAAAGACCGCCGTCGCCATGGGCACACCACCACGCAGGTTCTTGGCCAGCTGAATGATTTCATCATCAGTCAGGCTGGGCAGATCTACCGACGGCACTTCTTCGCTGTGGTTGTAGATCTTGTCCAACAGCTCGCGCATTTCGCTTACCTTGCGCTGCTCTTCCAGCATGCGCTCGATCTTGCGGCCGAGCCCCTTCGCTGCAGCACCCAGATGGGTTTCAAGGACCTGTCCAACGTTCATCCGTGAGGGAACACCAAGCGGGTTGAGCACGATATCGACGGTATTGCCTTCAGCATCGTAGGGCATGTCTTCCACCGGCATAACAGCAGAGATTACACCCTTGTTACCGTGACGACCGGCCATCTTGTCACCCGGCTGCACACGACGCTTGATGGCGAGGTAAACCTTGACGATTTTCAGTACGCCCGGGGCCAGGTCGTCGCCCTGCTGAAGCTTGCGCTTCTTGTCTTCGAAACGCTCTTCGTGCTCTTTCTTGCGCTCTTCAAGGCCCTGCTCGGATTTCTCGAGCAGCTCATTGAGCGCCTCGTCCTTCATCCGCAGCTTGAACCACTGATCACGCTCCAGACCGCTGAGGTAGCCCTCGTCAAGAGTGGCGCCCTTTTTCAGGCCCGGTCCGCTGATGACTTCCTGCCCGGCAAGGGATGCCGTCAAACGCTCGAAGGTCGCACCTTCGACAATGCGGTACTCGTCCTTCAGGTCCTTCCGGTACTTGTTCAGCTGTTCCTGTTCAATGGACAGGGCACGCTCGTCCTTCTCGATACCGTCACGGGTAAAGACCTGGACATCGATAACGGTGCCGCGAGTACCGGCGGAAACCCGCGATGAGGTGTCCTTCACATCGGAGGCCTTCTCGCCGAAGATCGCCCTCAGCAGCTTTTCCTCCGGAGTGAGCTGGGTCTCACCTTTCGGCGTCACCTTGCCCACCAGGATATCTCCGGGGCCGACCTCGGCACCGATGTAGACGATGCCCGACTCATCCAGTTTGGACAGCGCGCTCTCGCCCACGTTGGGGATGTCAGCGGTAATTTCCTCGCTGCCCAACTTGGTATCCCGGGCCACACAGGTGAGCTCCTGGATGTGGATACTGGTAAAGCGGTCTTCCTGGACCACGTTCTCCGAGATCAGAATGGAGTCCTCGAAGTTGTAGCCGTTCCAGGGCATGAACGCGATACGCATGTTCTGACCCAGCGCCAGCTCACCAAGGTCCACCGAGGGACCGTCGGCCAGCACATCACCACGGGCAACCACATCACCCTGGTTCACAATCGAACGCTGGTTGATACAGGTGTTCTGGTTGGAGCGGGTGTACTTGGTGAGGTTGTAGATATCCACACCGGCGTCACCAGCTTCCGTCTCGTCATCGTGCACTCGCACGACAATACGTCCCGCATCAACGTCTTCGATCACACCGCCGCGACGAGCCGTGACACATACCCCGGAGTCCTGGGCAACGGTGCGCTCCAGACCAGTACCAACCACTGGCTTGTCTGCACGCAGGGTCGGCACCGCCTGACGCTGCATGTTGGAACCCATCAACGCACGGTTGGCGTCGTCGTGCTCCAGGAACGGAATCAGTGATGCCGCCACCGAGACCACCTGGCGCGGGGAAACGTCCATGAAGTTAACGTTTTCCGGCGGGGTAACGGTGAATTCGTTCTGGTGGCGCACAGTGACCAGCTCATCAGCCAGGCGACCGTCTTCGGTCATCGCGGCACTTGCCTGGGCGATGATGTAATTACTTTCCTCGATGGCCGACAGATACACAATGTCATCGGTCACCTTGCCGTCGATAACCTTCCGGTACGGGCTTTCGAGGAAGCCGTAGGAATTGGTACGGGCATAGGTTGCCAGGGAGTTAATCAGACCGATGTTCGGACCTTCAGGTGTCTCGATCGGACATACACGACCATAGTGGGTCGGGTGTACGTCCCGCACCTCAAAGCCTGCACGCTCACGGGTCAGGCCGCCCGGGCCAAGGGCCGACACGCGACGCTTGTGTGTCACCTCGGACAGCGGGTTGTTCTGGTCCATGAACTGGGACAGCTGGCTGGAACCAAAGAATTCCTTCACAGCTGCTGCAACCGGCTTGGCGTTGATCAGGTCCTGGGGCATCAGGCCTTCGCTCTCGGCCAGGCTCAGACGCTCACGTACCGCGCGCTCTACTCGTACAAGACCGACACGGAACTGGTTCTCGGCCATCTCACCGACAGAACGGATACGACGGTTACCCAGGTTATCGATATCGTCGACATTACCGTTGCCGTTGCGGATATCGATCAGCGTACGAAGCACATCAATAATGTCTTCGTTGGTCAGCGTACCTGCCCCGGTGCTCTCTTCCCGTCCGAGTCGACGGTTCAGCTTCATACGGCCAACCGCTGACATGTCATAGCGCTCTTCAGAGAAGAACAGGTTATTGAACAGGTTCTCGGCAGATTCCTTGGTGGGCGGCTCACCCGGGCGCATCATCCGGTAGATCTCAACCAGTGCCTCAAGCGGGGTACGGGTCGGATCGATACGGATGGTATCGGACATGAACGGTCCGCAGTCCAGGTCGTTGGTGTACAGGGTTTCCACTTCGGTAATGCCTGCACCCAGAATCTTTTCCACCACCTCTTCGGTGATCTCGGTGTTGCACTCAACCAGCACTTCACCGGTCTTGGTGTCTACCATGTCATGGGCAATAACACGGCCATGAAGGTAGGCCGTCGGCACTTGCAGCTCGGTAATACCGGCTTTTTCAAGCTGACGGATATGACGTGCGGTAACACGCCGACCTTCTTCAACGATGACGTTGTCGTCATTGTCCTTGATATCGAAGGTGGCAATATCACCACGCAGGCGGCTAGGCACCAGCTCCAGGCGGGAGACTTCTTCCCCGACAGTAAACTTGCTGGTCTCGAAGAACATATCCAGCATCTGCTCGGAACTGTAGCCCAGCGCACGCAAAAGAATACTCGCGGGCAGTTTGCGGCGACGGTCAATGCGAACGAATACCGAATCCTTGGCATCGAACTCAAAGTCAAGCCAGGAGCCGCGGTAGGGGATCACCCGGGCTGAATACAACAGCTTGCCGGATGAGTGGGTCTTACCCTTGTCATGATCAAAGAACACACCAGGTGAACGGTGGAGCTGGGACACGATAACCCGCTCGGTACCATTGACAACGAAGGTACCGTTCTCAGTCATCAGGGGCATTTCACCCATGTAGACTTCTTGTTCCTTGATGTCCTTGATCGCCTTGTTCGATGATTCGCGATCGTAAATGATCAGGCGAACTTTCACGCGCAGGGGTGCAGCATAGGTTACGCCCCGGAGCTGACATTCCTTGACGTCGAACACCGGATCGCCAATACGGTAGCTCACGTACTCAAGCGCCGCGTTGCCAGAATAACTGACAATCGGGAATACGGATTTGAAGGCTGCGTGCAGGCCAGTTTCCTGGCGATCGGCAGCGGCGGCTTCCATTTGCAGGAAGTCCCGATAAGAATCCAGCTGAATAGCCAGCAAATAGGGGACATCCATCACGGAAGGCAATTTACTGAAGTCTTTGCGAATCCGCTTTTTCTCAGTGTAGGAGTAAGTCATCTGCATTCCCCAGCTTTAGACCTGATACCTGGTATCAAGAAGCAACCATTTACCTGCTTCGGGGCCGAGTTGCTCGGCATACTGCGCCGTCTTGAACAAGACTCTGGCTGTAGGTGATCGAGGCAGTTCTTAACTATAGCAACTGCATCCATCTCTATAGCATATATACAACAGAAAAAGGCCGGTGGCGCTAAGCCACCAGCCTATCCATGCTAATGCACGGAACCGATCAAGAATCGGCGATTACTTGAGCTCAACAGAAGCGCCTGCTTCCTCAAGCTTCTTCTTGGCTTCTTCTGCGTCGTCCTTGGAAGCAGCTTCCTTAACGGTGGACGGTGCAGAGTCAACCATTTCCTTCGCTTCCTTCAGGCCCAGGCCAGTCAGTTCGCGAACGGCCTTGATGACGTTCACTTTCTTCTCGCCAGCGCCGGTCAGAACAACGTCAAACTCGGTCTGCTCTTCAGCGGCAGCAGCGTCGCCACCGGCAGCAGCCGGAGCAGCTGCAACAGCGGCAGCAGCAGATACGTTGAACTTCTCTTCCATTGCTTCTACGAGCTCAACAACTTCCATGACGCTCATTTCAGCAATTGCATTCAGAATATCGTCTTTAGACAGAGCCATGACTTTCTCCCAAAAAATAAAAAATGGTTTTCAACAGAATCAAGCAGCTTCTTGCTTCTGGTCTCGGACTGCAGCTACTACGCGGGTAACCCTGCCCGGAACGTCGTTCAGAGTGCGTACCAACTTGGTAACCGGTGCCTGTGTGACAATGGCCAGCTGAGTGAGCGCTTCGTGCAGCGTCGGCAGCTTGGCCAGGCGATCGATCTGTTCTCCGCCCATCAGCTCACCGCCGATAGCCAGACCCTTGATCTCGAACGCCTCTTTCTCTTTGGCGAAATCCTTGAGCAGACGCGCTGCGGCGCCAGGATCTTCCATAGAGAATGCCAGAATGGTCGGACCAACCAGAGCTTCGTCGATGCACTCGAACTCGGTACCACGAATAGCGATCTTGGCAAGGTTGTTACGAACAACCTTGAGACGCACATTTTCGGCACGAGCCTTGGCACGAAGCGCCGTCATGTCACCTGCGGTAACACCACGGTAGTCAGCCAGAACAACAGACAGAGCAGTACCAGCAGTCTCGTTGACTTCAGCGACGATCGCTTTCTTGTCTTCGAGTCTAATTGCCACTGGATTTCTCCTCGATTTCGCCGGAGATTCCGGCAAACCCATCATTGCCCGGGGAAGATGTCCGAATAACGCATCAGCGAGATCCTTGATCAACCACCTTACGGGCGCCTAACGGTGTTTGGGTTCAGAGAGAACGTCTTCACACCGTCTGCGCAGGCGTTGCTTTAACCCTTCTGACCCGGCTCCGAAGTGCCGGGTCGCAGGGGCCTGCGGTCTTTGACAGCCTTGGCTTCCGCCCAGACTACAAAGTTACTGCTGACCAGGGATCAGAGATTCAGAGAACCCTGATCAACAGTCAGGCCAGGACCCATCGTTGAGGACAGGGATACCTTCTTCAGGTAAACGCCCTTGGACGATGCAGGCTTGGCCTTTTTCAGGTCTGCCAGCAGAGCTTCAAGGTTTTCCTTGATGGTCTGCGCAGAAAATTCAACATTACCCAGCGGAGCATGGATGATGCCGTTCTTGTCAGTGCGGTACCGCACCTGACCGGCTTTCGCGTTCTTAACCGCGGTTTCCACGTCCGGAGTAACCGTACCCACCTTGGGGTTGGGCATGAGGCCGCGAGGACCAAGGATCTGGCCCAGCTGACCAACAACACGCATGGCGTCCGGGGTCGCGATGACCACGTCGAAATCCATGTTGCCTTTCTTGACCTCTTCTGCGAGGTCATCCATACCAACGATATCGGCGCCGGCCTCTTTGGCCTTGTCAGCATTGGCGCCCTGGGTAAACACGGCGACACGTACACTCTTGCCGGTACCGTGGGGCAGGACAGTGCTGCTACGTACAACCTGGTCTGATTTACGTGCATCAACACCCAGGTTGACGGATACGTCGATAGACTCACGGAACTTGACGGAGCTGCCCAGTTCAGTCAGCAGAGCCACGGCCTCGTCTACGGTGTAGGCGCGGGCCGGGTCGACCTTCTCACGGATCAGCTTTTGACGCTTGCTCAGTTTAGCCATCTTACAGACCCTCCACGTTCAGGCCCATGCTACGGGCAGTGCCAGCGATGGTGCGGACGGCAGCGTCCATATCGGCAGCGGTGAGGTCAGGCTCTTTGGTCTTGACGATCTCTTCGAGCTGATCACGGGTGACAGTGCCGACCTTTTCGGTATTCGGACGACCGGAACCGCTCTTGATACCAGCTGCCTTTTTCAGCAGGACCGGTGCCGGCGGGGTCTTGGTAATAAAGGTAAAGCTGCGGTCACTGTACACAGTGATCACAACCGGAGTCGGCAGACCCGGCTCGATGCCCTGCGTGGCGGCGTTGAAGGCCTTACAGAACTCCATAATGTTTACACCATGCTGACCCAGCGCCGGGCCAACGGGGGGACTCGGGTTGGCCTGACCGGCAGCAACCTGAAGCTTGATATACGCTTCAATTTTCTTAGCCATGAGTTTCTCCTGTGGGTATTAGCGCCTTTCGGCTCCCCTGTTAATAGACACAAAAAGCCCGCTTCACCTTAGTGAGCGAGCCCTTCGTCAAAGCCGTGGCTCAGTCCTTTTCGACCTGGCCAAACTCCAGCTCAACGGGCGTGGAGCGACCAAAGATCAGAACCGCCACTTTCACACGACTCTTGTCGTAATCCACTTCCTCCACAACGCCGTTGAAGTCAGCGAAGGGACCTTCGGTAACACGAACAATCTCGCCAGGCTCGAACAGCGTTTTGGGCTTGGGCTGATCAACGCCGCTTTCTACCCGACGAAGGATTGCTTCAGCTTCCTTTTCGGTAATAGGAGCTGGTTTGTCTTTCGTGCCGCCGATAAAACCGAGAACGCGAGGGGTATCCTTAACAAGGTGCCACGATGCATCATCCATTTCCATCTGGACAAGCACGTACCCCGGGTAGAACTTGCGTTCACTCTTACGCTTCTTGCCATCACGCATTTCGACGACTTCTTCGGTGGGAACCAACACGTCACCGAACTTGTCTTCCATGCCATTGAGTGCAATACGCTCTTTCAGCGTTCGCATGACATGTTTCTCGAAACCGGAATACGCCTGAACCACAAACCAGTGCTTAGCCATTGCCTGCCCCTGCCTATCCGATGAAACCCTGAACGAGGAAGCCGATAAGCGAATCCATACCCCAAAGGATAAGCGCCACGACAAGCACGAACACAACAACGATCGCCGTGGTCTGGATCAACTCCGGACGGGTCGGCCATACGACCTTGCGTATTTCCACCCTGGCTTCTTTCAACAGGGTCGCGAAACGACGCCCGCGATCGGTCTGGAGCGCCACAAACGCAGCAACCAGAGCCAGCGCTACCAAACCAAGTACTCGATAGAGCACTGATTCGCCGCTGAAATACTGATTGCCCACAACTCCTACGGCAATCAAAACGAAAACAACCAGCCACTTGAGCATGTCAAGGCGACTGGTCGACTGTTGGGCTCTTGACTCCATAGGAATCAGCTTATGTATCCAGACGTGTTATAAATGGCAGGCCAGGAGGGAATCGAACCCCCAACCTGCGGTTTTGGAGACCGCTGCTCTGCCAATTGAGCTACTGGCCTGCACCGAAACCTTTTTGCGGTGCAACAAAAGGACCGCCCAGAGGGCAGCCCTTCCGTTTTCAGATCCTGCGAGTATTACTCGATGATCTTGGAAACCACGCCGGCACCAACGGTACGGCCACCTTCGCGAATCGCGAAGCGCAGGCCATCTTCCATGGCGATCGGAGCGATCAGGGTAACAGACATCTTAACGTTGTCACCCGGCATTACCATCTCAACGCCTTCCGGCAGCTCACAGGAGCCAGTTACGTCAGTGGTACGGAAGTAGAACTGAGGACGGTAGCCCTTGAAGAACGGGGTATGACGACCACCCTCATCCTTGCTCAGAACGTACACTTCACACTCAAACTTGGTGTGCGGCTTGATGGAGCCCGGAACACACAGTACCTGGCCACGCTCCACGTCGTCACGCTTGGTACCACGCAGCAGCGCACCGATGTTCTCACCAGCACGACCTTCGTCGAGCAGCTTGCGGAACATCTCGACACCAGTGACAACAGTCTTGACCGTGTCCTTGATACCAACGATTTCAACTTCATCGCCAGTCTTGACGATACCGCGCTCAACACGACCGGTAACAACAGTACCACGACCAGAGATGGAGAAGACGTCCTCGATCGGCATCAGGAACGGCTGATCGATCGCACGCTCCGGCTCCGGGATGTAGTCGTCCAGCGCCTCTACCAGCTTCTTAACAGCGGTAGTGCCCATCTCGTTGTCATCCTTGCCTTCCAGCGCCATCAGCGCGGAACCAGTGATGATCGGAGTGTCGTCGCCCGGGAAGTCGTACTGGCTCAGCAGTTCGCGAACCTCCATCTCGACCAGCTCAAGCAGCTCTTCGTCGTCGACCATGTCGGCCTTGTTCAGGAACACGACAATGTAAGGAACGCCAACCTGGCGGGACAGCAGGATGTGCTCACGGGTCTGCGGCATGGGGCCGTCAGCAGCGGAGCAAACCAGGATAGCGCCGTCCATCTGTGCTGCACCAGTGATCATGTTCTTCACATAGTCAGCGTGGCCCGGGCAGTCTACGTGCGCGTAGTGACGGGTCGGGGAGTCGTACTCAACGTGGGAAGTCGCGATGGTAATACCACGAGCCTTCTCTTCCGGTGCGTTATCGATCTGGTCGAATGCACTGGCTGTACCGGTACCCCACACCTCGTGACATACACGGGTCAGAGCCGCTGTCAGCGTGGTCTTGCCATGGTCAACGTGACCAATGGTGCCCACGTTCAGGTGCGGTTTACTACGCTCAAATTTCTCTTTAGACATTCGACCAATCTCCCTAATCAACTGAACGGTTACGTTGACCGGATAAAAATGGAGCTCATGGGCGGATTTGAACCGCCGACCTCACCCTTACCAAGGGTGTGCTCTACCAACTGAGCTACATGAGCATTAAACCAATCTGGAGCGGGCAGCGGGAATCGAACCCGCGTCATCAGCTTGGAAGGCTGAGGTAATAGCCACTATACGATGCCCGCATCAATAAGTGGTGGAGGGGGCAGGATTCGAACCTGCGAAGGCTGAGCCGTCAGATTTACAGTCTGATCCCTTTGGCCACTCGGGAACCCCTCCAGAGGCGCCCCTGATTTTGAGACACTTCAAAAAACTAAGTGGAGCTGGCGGACGGAATCGAACCCCCGACCTGCTGATTACAAGTCAGCTGCTCTACCAACTGAGCTACGCCAGCTCATATTCGCCTCATCAGCGAGGCCGGTATACTACGGATTTTTTTCAGCGGTTGCAACACCTTCACAATCACTAAATTCAATCAGTTGTAGCTCGGCTTCTCTTTCGGCAGGAGGAATACCCTGGTCACGCAACGGCGATTCCGGCACCCCCCCAAAAACGAGCGCGTAGCTTATACGATTTCGGGGGAACTTTACCAGTGTTGCATCAATATTTTCTGCCTGTCGCTCGTTGAGAACACGCTCCGCCGAATCCCTGGAGCGAAATAACCCGAGGGAGATCGCGTTCTCGTTCTCGCCAGAAGGCACCACATAGGCCTCAACACCCGCATCGACCAGGTCACGATACAGATCCATCGCCTCATCGCGGGACGACAAGGGCGGTATGATCACCCAGTGGAAAGGTTCGAGTGCTTCACGTTTCTCATGTAGCCCCCGGTAACTGAGGGACGGAACGCCTTGCAAAAGCGTCCGTTGATACTCAAGGGCCATATCCGCCTCTGCAAACCAGCCGATACCATAACAAGGGCTACCAGAATCGAGGCGGTTCGATGGCTCGGACGCCATCACGTCATCCGTTTCCTGGTCTCCGGGCCCGCTTCCGGCGGTAGTGGGTCCGGGTACAGGCTCTTGCGTGGCCGGCCTTTCCCCCTGCCGGGCCTGCTGGTCAATTAGCTCTATCTCGGAGACCCGTGGTAATTTGCCCACATCGACTGAGCGAACCTTGTCTCCCTCCAATGACGACAGCCACCAGAACAGGAAGATATTAACCAAGAGCAGCAACAGGGCCAGCCAGCGCATTACCGGTTCGCCACTCGGTCGAGACCATCGAGCACGAGGTCTGGACGGTGCTGGACAGTAACATTCCGGGCAGCGACCTCTTCCAGCGCCTCCTTTATATAGGCACCGTCACCACCGGTGACAAGGACCGGCACTTCTGCCTCCCGCCCCAACTGAAGAGCCAACGCACGAAGCAGCCAGTTAATCCCATGCAGGACGCACTCACCCGTCGACTGGCCAGGAGATACGGAGTCCTGACCCTGTTCACGCTCGAACAGCACCCTCGCAGTCTTCTGGCTTAATGAATCCAGCATCAGGTTCCTTCCTGGTAAAATATAGCCGCCTTCATGACGGCCCTGGGCGTTAATCCAGTCGACGGTGATCGCACTTCCTGCATCGATGACCATACAGGCACTATTGGTGTCGGACCAGGCCGCCACCATGGCACACCACCTGTCAGCACCCATGCTGGAGGGTTGTTCATAGGCGCACACAAGGCGACCAAAGCTGGACTCAGTCCAGAAAAAGCGCACAGGCACACGGGTATGTAACGCAATAGCATGTTCCAGCGTCTCGCGCGCCGCTTCCGATCGAACGGTGCAAACTGCAACGGATTGGACACCGCGCCATAGCTTGCCATCCAACTCACTGAACAGGCTCGCAGACTCTGCTTCGCCGACCCCGGCACATACAATCGCTGCCCCCTGCCTCAGTTGCCATTTAATGCGCGAGTTGCCGGCATCGAGCAGCAAGTTCATTGAGCCACCCTCAAACTGATCTCACCGGCGTATACCCGCTCCAGACCATCAGTGGTTTCGAGGAGATAGTTACCCGTCTCATCCACTCCCCGACCTATACCCGCCAGGTTGCCACTGGAGGCAACCAGTTTTCGGCCCTTGAAAGCATCGAAGCGATTCCACTGCTCAGCGAACCCCGTAAAGCCCGAGCTCTCGAAATCTGACAGGTAATCAACGAGGCGATTGAGAATGCCGGCAGCCAGTTCATCACGCCGCCAGTCGGTGGCCGGGCCACACAGATCAAGACTGGTCCAGGGCTGGTCAACAGAGCTGGCCTCCTGCATATGAACGTTGACCCCGATCCCGACGATAACCCGGACAACCCCCTCGAGCTCCCCCTGAAGCTCAATCAGGATCCCTGCCAACTTCCGGCCTTCCACCAGGACATCGTTGGGCCACTTGAGGGTCGGCAGGGATAGCCCTTTATCCGCAAGGGCTTCGAGCAATGCAAGGCCAGCAACCAGACTCAGGCCATCCAGCTCGGTGAATCCGCGATTCAACGACACCCCGACACTCATATAGAGGTTCTGGCCGGGAGGGCTCTGCCAGACCCGCCCACGACGACCACGACCCTGCTGCTGGCTGTCAGCTACAGAGACGAGCAGCCCACGCTCACCGTCTTGCCAGCGCCGGGTTATATCGGTGTTGGTGGAATCGACCTGGCCCAGGACCTTCAAGGCCATATCCTTTCTGGCAGGATCGCTCAGAGACTGCTCAATCCCCTCCCGGGTAACCAGGTCCATCGGGGAAGCCAGCTGATAGCCACGACCACGAATCGTCTTTACCTCGATGCCCTTGTCGAGGAGTTTGCGAACCTGTTTCCAGATCGCGGTACGACTGATTCCCAGCGATGCTGCAAGGGACTCCCCGGAATGCACCTCGCCGTCGGAGAGCAACTTCAATAATGGAATGGTATTCATGGGATTGCCTGATGGCCGATGATCAAGAAAATGTTGTGTGCTGGATTAAACTACAGAGGGAAGGAAAAGACAAAGAGGGCTTGCCTGCGGCAGGCTTGTCGCATGGGGCCGTTGTAGTGAGAGAGAACCACCGTATCCAAAATAAAAAACCCCCAACGGCATGCCGCTGGGGGTGTTTTATTTAAGAGCCTGACGATGACCTACTCTCGCATGGGCAGAAGCCACACTACCATCGGCGCTGGTCTGTTTCACTGCTGA
>NZ_JAKZAH010000037.1 GCF_023156245.1 Marinobacter bryozoorum | reverse complement strand
CGACATCACTGACAAAATAGGCCAGATGCCCCTCAGGCAGCCACTCGTTCAGGCTCGGGGGAAGAAGCAGTTCCTGGCCAGGCGAATACGGGCGGAAAGTGGTTCCCATCAGATTCTCCGGTGCTGAAGAATTTTTACGCATTATGCCAGAAGGTGTCTCCTGCCGCGCAGACTCCTAGGGTATACGGCTATTCGGTCAACGAAGGACGTATCGTACCCGAGGTCTCTGCAGTCGGGGTGGCGTTCCCTGTGCAGGGTTCTGCCGAGTATGCAGCGATCAGCGTCGCGTCTGTCACCTCCCGCATGAGTGAGCAACGCAGACTGGAGGTAGTGTCGATCATACGGGAGGAGGTAGACAACTGGCGTGGGCTTCAGGAATGAGATTCCTATCTTCTCACTATGCAATAAAAATTTACAGCATATTGATAAAAATTTGACGCTAGGCGCCCCCACCGGCTAATTTGTTTACGGATCTGAAATCTGAACTATGTTTGAAAACGAACCAAACAACAAAAAGCCAATGGAGATCCCTATGCCTTTTGCCAACTCTTCTCTGAAGAAAACACTGTCTGCCGCTGCCTTGGGGGCATCAGTCCTGTTCTCCGGGGCATCAGTTGCCCAGGAACTGCCGGATACCATGACCTGGTCCTCTTACGACGTCGGTTCGGCCGGTTACGCCGAAGCGTCTGCCATCGCCGATGCCTTTGGTAAGGAATACGGCACACGTATCCGGATCCAGCCATCTGGCTCTGCCATCGGGCGACTACAGCCGTTGCTGAGCGGCCGTGCTGATTACGCTTTCCTGGCCACTGAAACCTTCTTTGCTGCGGAAGGCATCCATGACTTCTCCACCCGTCGCTGGGGACCTCAGGATCTTCGAGCGGTCGCTGGCCGGCCTTCATCTTTCGGTATTTTCACCGCAGCCGACGCCAACATCATGAAGCTGGAGGATCTGAAAGGGTCCCGGTTCGCCTACGTCGCCGGCAACCCCTCCATCAACGTGAAATGCGATGCCTTCCTGGCATTCGTGGGCCTGACCCGCGACGACGTCGAAGCCATCATGTTCCCCACCTATGCCAACACGATGAGCTCGCTGGCCCGTGGTGAGGCTGATGCTTCCTGCACCACAACCACGCCCAGCCACGTCTATGAGCTGGCGGAATCGCCCCGTGGCATCCGTTGGCTCGACGTACCTAAAGACGACGAGGAAGGCTGGAAGCGCCTGCGCGAAGTAGCACCGTTTTTCCAGCCCTACACTGAAACAATCGGCGCTGGTATCAGTGAGGAAAACCCGGTCGACATTTTCGCTTACCGGTATCCGGTTCTGACCGTGCGCGCCGATATGGATGAGGATGCGGTCTACAACTATATCAAAGCGCTGGACGAAACCTATGGCATGTACAAGGATGCCACGGCAGCCATGCATCGCTGGGATCTTGAAGAGGCTGGCACACCGGCCATTGACGTCCCGTTCCACGACGGCGCCATTCGTTACCTGAAGGAAAAGGGTATCTGGACCGAGGAACACCAGGCCTGGAACGACCAGCGTACCGAGCGCCTCAACGCATTGATGGACGCCTGGCCTGAAGCGTTGGCCGAAGCTGAGGGCAAGAGCGATGAAGAGTTCGCCGAAATCTGGGAAGCTCATCGCACCCGCGCCCTCGAGTCCGTCAAGTAACCCTGCGATTCCCTCGCAAGGGCAGCCACCCGGCCGGGTGGCTGCCATTTTTTCCGGAGAAACCACGTCATGAGTGCTTCCACTTCCGCTGAGCAGGCGGCGCCTGCGCCTGAACCCAAGGCGGGACGTCTCAGGGGGGCCGGGTACTGGGTGGTTATACTGCTGGGTACCCTCGGCCTGCTTATGGCCATCAATCAGACTTTCAACCTGAAACTGTTGGGGTTTGAACCCCTTGGCAATGCCTATCTGTATTACCTGATCGGTATCTTTCTGGCAGCTGCCTATATCGCGTTTCCGGCCTGGAAGGGAGCGACCGGCAAGGTTTCCTGGTACGACTGGCCGCTGGCCATTCTGGCCCTGATCTGCGCCGGTTATCTGGGCTACCACGGCCTGACCATGATTAATTACGGTTGGGAGTTCGAGGCACCCACGGAAGCGACCGTCCTGTCGGGCATCCTCCTGGTGTTGATTCTTGAGGGTGTCAGGCGCTGTGGCGGTTGGCCGTTACTCTTCGTGGCCCTGTTCTTTGGAACCTATCCCCTGTACGCCGATTCCATGCCCGGATTCCTCTGGGGCAATCAGTACACCCTGCCTGAGATTATCCGTGCCCATGTTATTGGTGTGGAGAGTGTGATCGGCATTCCGATGCAGGTGGTTGCACAACTCGTGATCGGGTTTGTGGTGTTTGGTGCGGCGCTGACCGCCACAGGCGGGGGCGAGTTCTTCATGCAGTTCGCCACTTCCCTGATGGGTAAGAGCCGGGGTGGTCCGGCAAAAGTGTCGGTGCTTTCAAGCGGTATCATGGGCAGTCTTTCCGGCAGCGTTATCTCCAACATTCTGACAACCGGTCCCATCACCATACCGACCATGAAGAAGACCGGTTACCCGGCGCACTATGCCGGCGCAGTGGAAGCCTGTGCTTCTACGGGTGGTACGCTGATGCCTCCCGTTATGGGGGCCGTGGCCTTCATCATGGCGTCGTTCCTCGGTGTGCCTTATGCCGAGATCATGATCGCTGCCTTCCTGCCGGCACTGCTGTTCTATCTGGCACTGATCTTCCAGGTGGACATCTACGCTGCCCGGCGAGGCCTGAAAGGGCTGCCGGAGTCGGAGATTCCGAATCTGTGGGAGACCCTCAAGGACGGCTGGCCCTATCTGCTGGCCCTGTTCATGCTGATCTATATGCTGTTGGTGATGCGTCTTGAGGCCTATGCCCCCTACTATGCGACCGTTGTCCTGCTGGGCATCTCGATGTTCAAGCGTAACCACCGGCTGAACCTCAAGCGGGCGCTGGCATTCATGCAGGACCTGACCACGAGTGTGGCCAACCTGGTGGCTATCCTGGCGGGTATCGGCCTGGTGGTGGGTGGTCTTTCCTACACCGGCGTAGCGGGGGCGTTCTCGCGGGAGCTGTTGCTCTATGCGGACGGCAGTATCCCGTTAATGCTGATCGCCGGCGCCGTGACCAGCTTTGTGCTGGGTATGGGCATGACGGTGAGCGCCTGCTACATCTTCCTTTCCATCCTGCTGGCGCCCGCGCTGGTAAATGCGGGCCTCAACCCCTTGGCCAGCCACCTGTTCATTCTGTACTGGGGCATGCTTTCCTACATCACGCCGCCAGTCTCGCTCGCCGCGATCACCGCTGCGGGTGTGGCCGACGCCAAAGCCGGAAGAACAGGGGTCTATGCCATGCGTCTGGGCGGCATCCTGTTCATCCTGCCGTTCCTGTTTGTCATCAACCCCTCGCTCATCCTGCAGGGGGAAATTACCAAAATCATTACGTCAGCGTTCACGGCAATTACTGCGATCTGGTTGCTGTCCTCGGCGATGGAAGGCTACCTGTACCGGATCGGTGTGCTCGGCTGGCCGGCACGGATCCTGGTCCTCATCGCCGGGGGCTCGCTTATCTATCCTGAGTTGATGACGGACCTGATTGGTTTTGGCCTGGTAGCGCTGATCTATGTAAGCAGCCGCTTCCTCAATTTCCCGGCAGTGACCGTTGGTGGAAGTCGTTAAACACGTTTCAGTGATGGTGAATACATCGTGATTAATAAAATCGGTAACTCCATGGCGGAGGCAGTCTCCGTCGTCAAGGATGGCGATGTCGTCATGATCGGTGGTTTCGGCAGTTCCGGCATTCCGCTGGAGCTGATCGAGGCACTGCGACGTCATGCTCCGAAGGATCTGACCATTATCTCCAACAATGCCGGCGTTGCAGAAGAGGGCATTGCCTCCCTGCTGCGAGACGGTCTGGTACGCAAGATGGTGTGCTCCTTCCCCCGCTCGAAAGGGTCGGTATGGCTGCAGAAGCGTTACAAGGAAGGCTCTATCGACTTTGAGCTGGTCCCCCAGGGCACTCTCGGCGAACGCATCCGCGCGGCCGGTGCGGGCCTGGCAGCCTTCTATACGCCGACGGCCTACGGCACCCTGCTTGCGGAAGGCAAGGAAACCCGCGAGTTCAACGGTAAGGGGTATGTACTCGAGACCGCCCTGCACGCCGACGTTGCGTTGATCCGCGGGGAGAAAGGCGATGCCTGGGGCAACCTGACCTACAACACCGCCGGTCGCAATTTTAATCCGTCCATGGCCATGGCCGCGAAAACCACCATCGCCGAGGTAAAGCAAATTGTCGAGGTTGGTGATCTGGACCCGGAGGCCGTCGTGACGCCGGGTATCTTTGTGGACACCGTTGTCCTGCAGGAGGGGCTGCTCGATGCAATCGCTTAGTAAAGAAGATATGGCCCGCCGGGTAGCCCGCGACATCCCCGATGGCGCCTATGTAAACCTGGGGATTGGCATGCCGACGCAGGTAGCAAACTATGTATCTGACGACCGGCATGTGATATACCATAGCGAGAACGGCATACTCGGTGTGGGGCCCGCGCCGGCCCCCGGCGAGGAAAATCCGGATCTGATCAATGCCGGCAAGCAGTTCGTTACCTTGCTGCCGGGAGGCTGTTATTTCGATAATGCAGACTCCTTCGCCATGATGCGGGGCGGTCACCTGGATATTGCCGTGCTGGGTGCTTTCCAGGTGTCAGCCACCGGTGACCTGGCCAGCTGGGCGACCAATGATCTCAGCGAACCACCCGCCGTGGGCGGCGCCATGGACCTTGCCGTTGGTGCCCGTCAGTTGTACGTGCTGATGAAGCACTGTACCCGCGATGGCGAGCCCAAGATTCTGGGTGAGTGCGACTATCCGCTCACCGGCAAGGGCGTGGTTGACCGGATATACTCCGACCTGGCTGTACTTGATGTCACCGACGAAGGCTTGCGGGTAGTAGAACTGGTTGGCGACAACACCCTGGAACAGGTCCAGGCTGTAACGGGCGCAAAACTTCTGCCACCGGAGTCCTGAACCGTACCGCCGCTGTAAAGAATGGGCCATGGTTGGTACAGCAAACTGTTCCACCCGGCCCTGGAAGAGTCCTCCATGACACAGACAACTCCTGCCGGCCCGCTGATGCAGATACGGTCAGCGCTGGCCTATCTGGCATTGCTATGTGGTGTGTTATCGCTGGTTCCCGGCATGGCTGTGCTGGGTGCATCGGCTATTGTACTCGCGATCCTGCTGGGTTGGCGTGACCTGAGGCTGGTCGCCCGGGTCATCTTCGGGTTGTTGGTAGGCATGTCTGTGCTGGCTCTGATTGATGAGCCGGGCGCCCTGATGGACGGGGCCGTCAATATGACAAGGCTGACTGCGCTAATCCTGACGGTGATGCTGCTGTCCACCCTTCTGGGCCGCTCCAGGGACCTTGAGCGGATTTCCGCGAGCCTGTTCGCAGGCCGGCCAACGGTCCGCTATCTGAGCGTCACCTTTGGCACCACCGTGCTGTCAGTACCGCTGAACTTTGGCTCGGTCGGGGTGGTGTCGTCCATGATCGCCGGGCAGGTGCGGCGCCAGGGAGATTCCGCAATGGCCCGCAATGCCGCCCGGGGAACCCTGAGAGGGTTTGGCGCCTCACCAACCTGCTCTCCACTGTCCATATCCGTGGTCATGACGGTGACCTTTCTGCCGGGACTGCACAGCTGGCAGCTCATTTCCGTCAGCCTGCCCCTCGCCATCCTGTACCTGCTCAGTGGGCTGTTGTTCACAGAACGGGAAGCCAATGGCCCCTCTGCTGACGGCCAGGGCGCGGGTGGTCTGCAACGGTATCTGCCCTGGCTACGTTTCATGGCGATCATCGGTGCCATTTGCCTGGGCGCCTTCGTACTGAGTGGGCCGTTCGGCTTGAGCTATTCGAAGGCA
Organism: Marinobacter bryozoorum; assembly: GCF_023156245.1. Taxonomy (GTDB): domain Bacteria; phylum Pseudomonadota; class Gammaproteobacteria; order Pseudomonadales; family Oleiphilaceae; genus Marinobacter; species Marinobacter bryozoorum. Next base: position 31,000 of record NZ_JAKZAH010000037.1, on the reverse strand, counting down.
GTGACACTGAGCTGTCTGGGCGCTGTCGGAGTGCTGTTCGTTCACTCGGTGACGGGCTCGTCTCGCGGCGGGGGCAACCCACTCCCATCAATGGCGCCGGTCAGTAATGAGCTGGTGATTGTGGGTGGCTCTGCGTTTCTGGGTGCCCTGATCAGCAGCTTTGCGCTGAAATGGCTGGGGGCCGGGTTCAGTCTGCCTGGCTGGGGTTATCCCGTTGTGGCTGCGCTCGTCCCCTGGGTTTTCTTCCTTGGCGGAATGGTTGGGCTCAATCCGATTGTTATCGGTACACTGACCGGTGGTGTGTTGGGGCCGATCTGGCTGCCGGACGCCGTGTTGGGGCTGGGTATCGGAATGGTATCTGGCTGGGGGATCACCACCGGTGGAACGCCCTATTCAGCCAATTCGTTGCTGATGGAGCGGGTCACGGGGTACTCCGCCAAGGTGGCGGCCTACCGCTGGAACCTGGCTCACTCCATTGTAAGTCTGCTGGTGGGTGGCCTGCTGGCCGCTGCACTGACCGCCTGGCTGGCGGGTTAGGCCTGCCAGCCAGCTTTTCCATGGGCGCCCATCAAGGTTTTGGCCCGCCCATCATGGTTTCCAGGTCCTTCGGGTTAGGCACGCCGGGCTTCATGGCGATTTTGCCCTCTGCATTCCTGTAAAAGGTGCTCGGCGTGGCCTGCAAGCCCAGGCTGCTCATCAGTTCACCATTGGCCATCACGTCATTGTAGGTCTGGCTGACGACGGACCTGTCCACTTCGATACCGCCCTCCTTGTAGTTATCGTGGTGCTCCCTGAGGGTCTTTTCCGGATCGTCCGCTGCAAGAATCGTTGCTGCCTTGGGCGCACTGTCTTCCTTCAGAATGCCGACCAGGATGTGGCGCAACTGTACCTTGCCGGCCTTGATCCACGGATCGGCCATCTCCCGGAACCGGTAACAGTAGGGGCAGTTGGGATCCGTAAAGGTATACAGCACAACCTCCGCATCATCGGAGCCGTCGGCAACCCAGTCGCTGTCTTCCAGCTTGCTCCAGGCTTCGGCGAAGCGCGGTTCCATCAACAGTTTCTCCACCTGCTGCTGGGAGATGTTGGTGCCGTCCTCCGCCAGCAGGGTACCGATGATCACATGCTTGCCGTCGGGGGTAAGGAATGCGGACATCGGGCGGCCCTGCATCTCACCCACGTAGCCCTTCATGCCGTTGGGTGCGTCGAACTCCCCCACAATGTCGGCTCCCCGGTCTTCGAGTTGCTGGATAGCCTTGGGGTAATCACCGGCAAAGACGGGACTGGCAAAGGCCAGTGCGAGCACGGTTGCGGCGAGGGTGACCGGCCGAAGCAGGGGTGTTGAATCCAGTCGAATCGACATAACGTTATAACTCCTCAGATATTCAGGTGGCTCATGACCCGAGTCTGAGCGGAGAGTTCCGCTGGTTCGATGACAAACCGGAAACAGGGCGTGAAGGGAGAGGTGGGGTACGGGGCGTGGTTGTCTGCCCCACGGGGTGTGGGGCAGACAGTTACGGGTTACTCTGCAGCCGCGCGGGCTTCTTCCAGCCAGCCGTCAAAGGTATCGCGGTTGGCCTTGATCCACAGGTCGGTGTGGCGAGCAATGTCTTCCTCGCTGTCTTCGCCGTTACGCATGGCCAGGTTCTGGGCGCTGATGTCGTTGGCGGACAGCTCCATGATCTCGAACAGCTTCGCCGCTGCCGGGTTTTCCTCGGCGAAGTCGAGGTTGGCGATGATGCGCTGGTCGTTGGGCATGAAACCGTAGTTGGTGCCATCCGGCAGCGCAGTGTCCACACCTTCCCGGTCGCCGGGCAGGGAGGAAAACGGCACTTCCAGCCATACCACGTCCTCACCCGGTACCATCACACCGCTTACCCAGTATGGCGTCCAGGTGTAGTAGAACACCGGATCACCCTGTTCAAAGCGAGCGATAGTGTCAGCGATGATGGCGGAGTAGGAACCCTGGTTATGGGTGATGCTGTCACGCAGCTCATAGGCGTCCAGGTGATGCTCGATCACTTCCTCGCAGCCCCAGCCGGGGGTGCAGCCGGTCAGGTCGGCCTTGCCGTCATCGTTGGTGTCGAACAGGGCCGCGATTTCCGGGTCCTTGAACTGCTCGATGCTGGTGATGTCGTATTCCTCGGCGGTTTCCTTGTCGATCAGGTAACCCTGCAGGGCACCGGAAGAGTAAACCCCCTCGCGGTAGATCTTCTCTTCACCACCGGCACGGTTGAAGAAGTTGGTGTGCAGCGGATCCCAGTGATCGGCCAGGAAGGTGCCGTCGCCGTTGGCAATGGCCACGTGGGCGGCAGCGTACTCGATCTCCTTGATGTCATTCACCTCATAGCCCAGTTCTTCCAGGGCGCGGGACACCAGCAGGGTCTGGAAGGTTTCCTCTGCAATGGAGCTCTTCAGGGGCTGCACTTCAATGCCTTCGCCGGGCTTATCCTGGGCCTGCAGCGCGAAGCTGGCCGTCAGGGTGGTGGCGGCAACCACGGATGCCAGTTGTTTTGTCAGGGAGGTTTTCATTTGGACGCTCTCCTAGGGATGAGTTTTCGAATGAGTGCCGCAGGCCCGCGATCATACCAGTGGCGGGTGCCGCGGCTGCGTGAATCCTGACCCAGGGACTGGGTAAGGCGGTCGAGGATGATCGCCAGCAGGACGATACCGAGCCCGCCGATCGTGGCCAGGCCCATATCGAGGCGACCGATGCCTCGCAGAACCATCTGCCCCAGCCCGCCGACGGCAATCATGGAGGCAATCACCACCATCGACAGTGCCAGCATCAGTGTCTGGTTCACGCCCGCCATGATTGTGGGCATGGCCAGTGGCAGCTGGACCTTGAACAGCAACTGGCGTGGGCTGGCGCCGAAAGACCGGGAGGCTTCGACCAGGTCTGATGGCACCTGCCGGATACCCAGGTTGGTCAGCCGGATCAGCGGTGGCAGGGCAAAGATAATCGTTACGACAACACCGGGCACGTTGCCGATACCGAACAACATCACGATGGGCACCAGGTAAACAAACGCCGGTGTGGTCTGCATGGCGTCCAGTACCGGGCGCATGGTGCTGGCAACCCGGTCGTTCCGGGCCAGCCAGACCCCGGTGGGCAGGCCGATAAGGATGCAGAAGAGCACCGATGTCAGCACCAGTGACAGGGTAACCATGGCTTCTTCCCAGGCACCGATAGCGCCCACCACCACCAGCGAGATCACGGTGCCGACAGCGAGGGTGCGGCTGGCAATCTGCCAGGCGATCAGGCCGAAAATGACCACGATGACCAGTGACGGGATGGCCAGCAGTGTCGATTCCACGCCGGTGAGCACCGCGTCCACCGGCAGGCGGATGGCCTGGAACACCGGACGGAAGTTGCCCACCAGCCAGTCCAGGCCGGTCTCAACCCAACTACCCAGGGGGAACCAGGCGTCGGCAAACGGGTCGAGGATATCAAAGTTGTCCTCGGGTATCGGTTCGCTGCTGGTCAGCCAGCTGTTGCCCCCGGCCTCGCCGGAGGTGTCCGACCGGGAGGAATCACCGCCCCAGGGATTGCTGTCCGAACTTTCCGTGCTGTTGTCGGAACCGGAGTTTCCCCAGGGGTTGGATGCCTCGCCATTGCCGGCTTCTGCCTTGTCACCGGCATCGCTGTTACTGGCCCATGGATTGGATGAGTCTGTCATGCTGCCTCTTTATCGTCTCTGTCCAGTGCCTTGAGCAGGATGGCCCGGGAAATCACGCCCAGGTAACGTCCGTCATCGTCCACCACCGGCAGGTGGACGCCGGAGGAGGCCACCTGGCCAATCAGCTCGCTCAGGGGTGTCTTGTAGTTCAGCGGCGGGGTCTCCAGGAACGCGTCACTCAGTTTGCCCTCCTGTTGTTCTGCCGCCAGCAGCGATTCCACCGAGACCACGCCGCGGAAGTGCTGATCGGAGGACACTACGTAACCATAGTCCTCGTCATGGCTGCGCAGACGCTCCTTGGCAGCGGTAATACCCGATCCCTCCCGCTCGATAATGGTGAGTGCCTTCTTGCGGGCAATGTCACCGGCGGTATAGATCGATGTTACGTCGACGTTGCGGAAGAAGGACCGGACATAGTCATTGGCCGGGTTCTTGAGGATCTCGTCCGGGGCGCCCACCTGGACCACCTTGCCGCCTTCCATGATCGCGATGCGGTCACCGATGCGCATGGCTTCGTCCAGGTCGTGGGAAATGAAAACCACCGTCCGCCGCGCCTCGGCCTGGAGCTTGAGCAACTCATCCTGCATTTCGGTGCGGATCAGCGGGTCCAGTGCGGAGAAAGCCTCGTCCATGAGCATGACTTCCGGATCATTGGCCAGCGCCCGGGCCAGGCCGACTCGCTGTTGCATGCCACCGGAAAGCTCGTCGGGGTAACTGTTGGCGACGTGTTCCAGGCCGACCTGTGACAGGGCCGAGCGCGCGCGCTGCTCCCGTTCTGCTACTGGCATGGAAGAGAGTTCCAGCCCGAAAGCGGCGTTCTGCAGAACCGTCATATGAGGCATCAGCGCAAAGGACTGGAACACCATGCTGATCTGTTTGCGACGAACTCCCCGCAGGGCTTCATCAGACATTTTGGCAATGTCCTTGCCGTTAAAGAGTATCTGCCCGGAAGTGGGTTCGATCAGCCTGTTGAGCAGCCGCACCATGGTGGACTTGCCGGAGCCGGACAGACCCATGATGACGAAGATCTCGCCTTCATGGATATCAAACGAGGCGTCGTGAACACCAATGGTCTGACCGGTTCTCTCGAAAATAGCGTCTTTTTCATAGCCCTGTTCCAGAAACCGGAAGGCGTCTTCGGGGTAGTCTCCGAAAATCTTGAAAACGTTCCTGATCGACAGTTTTGGCGTCATGTTTCGATCCCGATGGCGGTAAAACGTTTTTCAGGCTCCTCATTTCAGGTATATATGTCAAATTTGTAATAGTCCACTTTCCCATCCATCAGCCAACAGGAAAATCCTGTGGCTATTTCCATGTTGCTCTGTTAGTGTGCCCGCATCCTGCCTCTAAGGATCCGCATTTCCCGGCGTTACGCCTGCTTGCGACACCTTCATACGACCCGCCAGAGGACGTCCTCCCGATAACGGTGAGCGACTGTAGTCGTCTTATTTCCATGCACTGTCATGGCATCTGCCCGCGTTGATTACCGGTAAACCCCGGCGTTCGTGGAGGCAGAACAATCAAGAGTTTATCCAATATGAGTTTTTCTTCCCTCGGTCTTTCCGAGCAACTGGTCCGTGCAACCACCGACCAGGGTTATGAAACCCCGTCTCCCATCCAGGCCCAGGCGATTCCCGCCGTACTGTCCGGCAAGGATGTGATGGCCGCCGCCCAGACCGGCACCGGCAAGACTGCTGGCTTCACCCTGCCGCTGTTGCAGCTGCTTGGCGAGAAGCCCCGCGAAGGCAAGGGCCCCCGCGCCCTGATCCTGACGCCGACCCGTGAGCTGGCGGCACAGGTACACGACAGCGTGAACCTTTACAGCAAGTACGTACCGACGAAGGCCGCCGTGGTGTTTGGCGGGGTCAAGATCAACCCGCAGATGATGAAGCTGCGCAAGGGCCTGGACGTGTTGGTCGCGACGCCCGGTCGCCTGATGGACCTCTACCAGCAGAACGCCGTGCGCTTCAACGAAGTGGAAATCCTGGTGCTGGACGAAGCCGACCGTATGCTGGACATGGGCTTCATCCGCGACATCCGCAAGATCCTGGCGCTGCTGCCGGCCAAGCGTCAGAACCTGCTGTTCTCGGCGACCTTCTCCAATGAGATCCGCACCCTGGCCCAGGGCCTGCTGAACAACCCGGTACAGGTGGAAGTGGCCGCCCGCAATACCACAGCCGAGAAGGTCAAACAGTCTGTCTACCCGGTGGACCAGAGCCAGAAAAGCGCGCTGTTGAGCAAGCTGGTGCGGGACAATGACTGGGACCAGGTGCTGGTCTTCACCCGTACCAAGCATGGCGCCAACCGCCTCACCAAGAAGCTGGAAAGCGATGGCATCACCGCCGCGGCGATTCACGGCAACAAATCCCAGGGCGCCCGTACCCGTGCCCTGGCCGAGTTCAAGCAGGGGGATATCCGCGTGCTGGTAGCCACCGACATCGCGGCCCGTGGCCTGGATATCAAACAGCTACCCCAGGTGGTTAACTTTGAGTTGCCCAATGTGCCGGAGGACTACGTTCACCGTATCGGCCGGACGGGCCGTGCCGGCGAAAGTGGCCATGCCCTGTCGCTGGTAAGCGCGGATGAAGGCAAGTTGCTGGCGGGTATCGAGAAGCTGATCAAGAAGCAGCTGCCCCGCCAGGAAGTGGAAGGCTTCGAACCCCAGAACAACCTGCCGCTGAAACCCAAGGCCAAGGCCGACCCGAGCCGGGCCCGCAATCGTTCCGGCGGTGGTGGCAACGGCCGCAGTGGTGCAGGTCGCCCCGGTGGTCAGCGCCAGGCCAGCCCCGGTGCCGGTGGTCGCGGCCGTGGGCGTGGCCAGGGTCAGGGTCGTTCAGGGCAGCGTCAGTCTGCCTGATGTGATCTGAGCCCAGCTATTAACGAAGCCGTTTCCGGGTAACCGGGAACGGCTTTTCTGGTATCGGCTGGCGGAAAAAAGCGGGGTACCGGAATTCCGGCCCCCGCAAAGGGAGAACGCGACCGGCACCACCAGTCCAGGGTACCGGGCACGGTCGTCTCACACTGCCAATCAGAAGCTGTAGGTGAAGCCTACCATGTAGACCATGGGGTCGATTTCCACGTCGACCTTGGCGGTGCCGAGCTTATCGCCGTTTGCGCCATAGGCGTTGATATCAGCGGTAGTATCGATATCGGCGTACCAGACGCCTGCGTTAATGCCAAACTGGTCGCTCAGGCGGATGTCAACACCAATTTCGGCAGCCACACCAAAGCTGTCGTCCAGGTCCATATCAGTTGAGCTGACCACGCCGCCGCCGAGATAGTTATCGACCGCCCCGGTCAGCGTGTCACTGGTTTCTTCCTCGAAGAAGATGGTGTAGTTCACGCCCACGCCGATGTAAGGCTGGATCTTGTGACTGCTGTGCAGCGGGTAATACTGCAGTGTCAGAGTCGGGGGCAGGTGCTTGGTGCTGCCGAGATCAGCCGCCTTGGGCAGGCTGCCGGAACCGTAGAGGTTGTGCTGGAACGGGGTTGCGGCCAGCAGACTCAGGGCGAAAGAATCGGTCATCATCCAGGTGGCGGACAGACCAAGCTGGGTATCGGAATCGACACCCACTTCCCAGCCCTCGTCGGCAAGGCCACTTCCGGCGAGGCTGACGTGATCGCTGGACTCATTCGGGTCGACGGTAACAGCACCGGCGCGAACAATAATGTCACCAGCCTGATAGGCCTGTGCGGAGCCTGCTGCGAGCAAGCCGGCGGTGAGGATACCCAGGGTGAATTTGCGGGACATAGAAATGACTCCTTGACCAAAAGTTGTTGACGGGCCAAGGCTACACCGGTGGTGGCAAAGAGAATTGATCTAACGCAAGGGATGCCGGGGGCTGTGGGGAATGCGAACAGAAGATTGACCCAGCTCAAAATGTCCGGATCGGACCAAAAGCTCGGGCGGAGAGGGGGTCAGGCCTGCTTCTTGTCGTCCTGGGGATCTTCCTGCACAAACACGTCGCGGACGGACAGGGGGTTACCTTCAGCGTCCTGTACTTCCAGCTGGCGGATCGGCTGGCCGGTGCGCCTGTCCCGGAGATCCAGCGGGGGCTTTTCAGGGCAGGGGTTGTACTTGTCGCCCCACTGGCGCAGGGCGATCACCACCGGGAACAGGTCCCGCCCCTTGTCAGTCAGGCGGTATTCGAACCGTGGGCCATGTTCACCTACGTCCACCTTGCGCAGTACGTCGTTGTCCACCAGGCGACACAGGCGATCTACCAGGATATTGCGGGCAATGCCCAGCTCCTGCTGGAAGTCCACAAAACGGCGGGTACCGTACATGGCCTGCAGCACAATCAGCAGCGACCACCAGTCACCCACTTCATTGAGCGCACGCGCAACCGAACAACTTGAGTCGTCAAAACGTTTTCTGGCCATGGTTAAATTGTACCCAACAGGGTTGCAAACTGAAACCGGATTTAATAAGGTTTCGAAATGAAACCAGATTTCCGGGCTCGCCCCGATCACCTTTTTACTGCAGGAGTGATACCCCCATGTCCATGAATCTCGGCCCTCTGTTCGAGCCGTTTGAAGTGAAGTCCCTGAAGCTGGCCAACCGCGTGGCCATGGCTCCCATGACCCGGAATTTTTCCCCGGGCAACGTGCCTAGCGATGATGTGGTCGCCTATTACAAGCGCCGTGCCGAAGGCGGCGTTGGCCTGATCATTACCGAGGGTACCACCGTCAATCACCCGGCGGCCAACGGCTACGAGAACGTTCCGTTCTTCCACGGCGAGAAGGCACTGGCGGGCTGGAAGAGGGTCGTGGACGCTGTGCACGAAGCTGGTGGCAAGATCTTCCCCCAGTTGTGGCACGTGGGCGCGGTGCGCAAGGAAGGCATGGAGCCGGATCCTTCAGTACCGGGCTACGCGCCTTCCGGGATGAACCGTCCGGGCAAGGTGGTCTGCAAGGTGATGACCAAGGAGGACATCCAGGATGTGGTCAAGGCCTTTGCCGATGCGGCCGCCGACGCCAAGGCCATCGGCTGCGATGGCGTGGAAGTCCACGGTGCCCACGGTTACCTGATCGACCAGTTCTTCTGGGAAGGCACCAACCAGCGGGACGACGAATACGGTGGCAGCATGGCCAACCGCCAGCGCTTTGCCATCGAGATCATCCAGGCTATCCGTGAGAAGGTTGGCCCGGATTTTCCCATCATGCTGCGTTTCTCCCAGTGGAAGATGCAGGACTACGGCGCAAAGCTGTGCCAGACCCCCGAAGAGCTGGACGCCTTCCTCAAGCCCCTGGCGGACGCCGGAGTGGATATCTTCCACGCCTCCACCCGCCGCTTCTGGGAGCCGGAGTTCGAAGGTTCCAGCCTGAACCTGGCCGGCTGGGTGAAGAAGCTGACTGGTGTGCCCACCATGTCTGTCGGCAGCGTCGGCCTCACCGAAGACTTTATCGCCGGCACCTTTGCCAGCAAGAAGGAAGCGGTAGAAGACGCCGGTATCGACGAGCTGATCGAACGTATGAACAACGACGAGTTCGATCTGATTGCCGTCGGCCGCGCGCTGCTGCAGGACCCGGAATGGCTGGTCAAGGTGAAGGAAGGCCGGGCCGATGACGTCGAGCCGTTCCGCAAGGCGTCTCTGGGCGAACTTTACTGATAACCGTGTAAACAGGGTGGCACCCGTCCTATGCGAACGGGCGCCCCTGTGTTTCAAGCGGCAGGGCTCAGTCGGTGGATTTCCAGGCGCCAAAGGAGCCCAGGAACACATCCACCTTGCTGAACCCGGCCCGCTCCAGCACCGAGGCGGCAATCGTCGCCCGGGCACCGCTGGCGCACATCACCGTGTAGTGCCGGTTTTTGTCCAGCTCGTCTGTTTTGTCCGCCAGTTCCCCGGCATAGATATGGACAGACCCTTCGATAGCCTCCTCTTCATATTCCGTCTTGCTGCGTACGTCCAGCAACTGCCAGTCGTCCGGCGGGTTCCGGAAGCGCTCCCGGATATCGTCCACGTGCATCACCGGCAGGGAGTGGAACGGTAGACCTCGGGCTGACCATTCCGGCATGTCGGTGGTGAGGAAGCCGGTAAGGTTGTCCAGGCCGATGCGTACCAGGTGCTGTGCGGCTTCGCGAGCCTGGTCGGGGTCTGACACCACCAGCACCACCGGCTGGCCAGGCTCGATGTACCAGCCGGCAAAGGCCGGGATCATTGGCGCCGGAATGGCCAGGCTGCCGGGCAGGTGCGCCCCGAGAAACGCACTGACAGTGCGCGCGTCCACGATGGCGGTCTCCCCGGGTAGCTCGCGGAATTCTGCCGGTGACAGTGGCCGGGGTGTTATGACCCTGGGGGCCGGTTCGGCCCCCGTCAGGTTGAGCTTTTCCATCAGCCGGAAGTAGGGCGGCTGGTAGTGATGTTCGGCGAGCTTGGCATCAATGAATTTGTTGCGGGATGATATTCTGAGCATATCGTTGTACTTGCGCTCATAGCCCAGGGACGAGAACTCCCGGTCCGCCATGTTGTCGCCGCACACCGAGCCGGCCCCATGGGCGGGATAGACCAGGGCCTGGTCGCCCAGCTTCAGGATTTTCTGCAGGCTGTCGTACAGCAAGCCGGCCACTTCCCCGGCCCGGTCCGGGTAGAAATCCGTACGCCCCACATCGCCTATAAACAGCGCATCCCCGGTGAATACACCTACCGCATCCTCACCGAATTCTGTGTCGTACACGGCAAACGACAGGCTGTCGTCGGTATGCCCCGGTGTTTCCAGAACCTGCACCCTGAGATTGCCGAACTCGAAGGTGTCACCCTCCCGGGCGGTGTCGGCGTAGGCAACATCACCGGCGGCATTGGGGCCGTGGAGCACCCGGGCGCCGGTAAGGTTGGTCAGTATGGGCGCACCGGAGATCAGGTCCTCATTACGGTGGGTTTCGAAGATGTGGGTGATGCGGCAACCGGCCCTGGCCGCCTCTTCCACATAGATCTCGCAGTCCCGGCGCGGGTCGACGACAAAGGCCTCGCCGTCATTCCCCACAAGCCAGGACAGGTGGGACAGGCCTTCGGATTTGATCTTCTGGATGAACATGGGACCTCCTGCTGAAGTGACAATACCTGTTATCAGGGGTAGCACAGATCAGCAGAAGTGTGAGGGGCCAGCGGATTACGATTTGGTCAGTGGTGGCCCTCGTGAGGGTTCTTGCCCGAGCCCATGGCCCAGTGATGGGCCTGGTGGTGGTTGCCGTAAGCCATCAGGCCGATATAGCCAAGGCCGTTAATTATAGCGGTGTCGTCGGGATCTTCGCTGGTGGTCGTAATACGGAACTGGTCCCCCTGGCGACCGACGATCATTTCCCATCCGGTTTCCCGGCGAAGCTGTTCCGGATGCGCAGAAAGCACCCTCTCCAGGGCTTCGTCCGCACGGGTGGTCAGGGGGGCGACCACCAGGGTCACACCGTTAGGCATTCGCCGTTGGTCCACGACCTCGACGTTTTCGGCAATGTCTTTCATATCCAGCAGATGCTGGCGCAAACCTTCCAGGTCGACCTTGCTCCAGTCAGTATCCGGGTCTTGCTGAAGGCGTCGGATGACCTCCTGAACGGTGGCGAAGATTGAATTTCCGGCCTCCGTCAGTTCGCCCTGCTCCATGGCGTCGTGGTGTGGCCCCTGGTGGATGTTATGGTGCGGGTGCTCCTGGGCGGAGGCCGGCAGGGCCAGGATGCACAACAGCAGGCTCAGGGTGGTTTTTCTCATTATTCGCTCACTCCGCGGATTGTCTGGTTCGGTTGTGACGTCAGGTCCTGACAGTAGTTCCATACGTCACGTCCCGCAAACTGGGCCAACCCCGGCCCGGTCGCAGCAGCCTCCAGCGGGGGAGGCAGCGACGATTCCGGTCAACGGATGTAAAAGCCGTGTAAACCCCGGTATTCGCCCTACTATGGCTCCACCGCATTACCGATAATCCATCCTGACTTAACAGACCATGAGTGAGGATGGAACATGGCAACGCCGGTAACGGGCGGGTGGTACAAGCGGTTGGGTGGTTTCCTGCTATTAGTGCTGGTCATTGGTGCCCTGGTTGCCGGCTGGTGGTATGCCAGCCGGCCGGCTGCACAGCCCTCATTGTTGACGGTTGCGGTGGAGCGGGGTGACCTGGAAGACCTGGTGACGGCCACCGGCGTTTTGCAGCCCCGGGACTATGTGGATGTGGGGGCCCAGGTATCAGGGCAGCTGGAAGTCATCCATGTGGATACCGGTGACCAGGTCCGCAAGGGCGACTTGCTGGCGGAGATTGACCCCACGGTGTACACCGCCCGGGTCGATGCCACCCGGGCCCAGTTGCGCAACCAAAAGGCGCAGCTGATGGAACGTGAGGCCCAGCTCACCCTCGCGCAGATCCAGCACCGCCGGCAGCAGAACCTGCTGAAAGAGGAAGCCACCAGCCGTGAAGCGGCCCAGGTGGCGGAGGCCACGTTGCGCTCCGCCCGCGCCCAGATTGAAGCCATCAGCGCCCAGATCCAGCAGACCGAATCCACCCTGCGGGCGGAGGAGGCGAACCTGGAGTACGCCAGGATCTACGCCCCCATGGACGGCACCGTGGTCTCCATCGAGGCCCGCCAGGGGCAGACCCTCAACACCAACCAGCAGGCCCCCGTGCTGATGCGCATTGCCGACCTCTCCACCATGACCGTGGAAGCCCAGGTGTCAGAAGCGGATATCGGCAAACTGCGAACCGGTATGCCGGTGTATTTCACCACCCTCGGCAGTCAGCAGCGCCGCTGGGAAAGCACCCTGGACCGGCTGGAACCCACACCCACCGTGGAAAACAACGTGGTGCTCTACAACGCGGTATTCGAGGTGCCGAATGCCGAAGGCCGCCTGATGACCCAGATGACGGCCCAGGTATTCTTCATCAACAACGCCGCCAGGGACGCGTTGCTGGTACCGGTAACCGCGCTGCAGCAACGGGGACCACAGGCCACCGTCCAGGTGGTGGGTGACGACGGTGAGCCCCGTGAGCGCCAGGTAACCGTGGGCGTCACCAACCGGGTGCAGGCGGAAATCCTTGATGGCCTTGAGGAGGGCGAGCGGATTGTCAGCAGTCCGCGATCCGCGGGCGGGCAGGGCGATGACAGCCGTGCCCGGCGCATGGTCGGCATGAGGTTCTGACCGTGACCACACCGCTGATCGAATTGCGGGACATCACCCGCACCTATTACAACGGCGACATCGCGGTACCGGTGCTCAGGGGCATTAACCTGAGCATCCGCCGTGGCGAGTTCGTTGCCATTATGGGCGCCTCCGGGTCTGGCAAATCCACCCTGATGAACATCCTCGGTTGCCTGGACCGGCCCACCAGCGGTGCGTACCGGTTTGATGGCGAGGACGTCTCTGCCCTGGACAGTGACGGGCTCGCCCGCCTGCGCCGGGAAGCCTTCGGCTTCGTGTTCCAGAGTTACAACCTGCTGCCCGGCATCTCGGCCTGCGAGAACGTGGAAATGCCCGCCAGCTACGCCAGCCTCAAACGAGGGCAACGGCAGGACCGGGCCAGGGAACTGCTGGTACGGCTGGGACTGGATGAACGTATGGACCATCGCCCGGGCCAGCTCTCGGGCGGCCAGCAGCAACGTGTTTCCATCGCCCGTGCCCTGATGAACGGTGGTGAAATCATCCTGGCGGACGAGCCCACCGGGGCCCTCGACAGCCAGAGTGGCCGGGAAGTCATGACCCTGCTGCAGGAACTCTCCGACGAAGGCTACACCATCATACTGATCACCCACGACAGCAAGGTGGCGGACCACGCCCACCGGCGCATCGAAATCGCCGATGGCCAGATCATCAGTGACCCGGGCCCGGATGACGCGAGCCAGTCTCGCCCCCTGCAACGACAGCCCCTGCGACACGCGCCTTCTGTTTTCCGGGAGCTATACCAGGGCGCCCGTACGGCCCTCAAGTCCATGACCGGTAACCTTTTCCGCACAGCGTTGACCCTGCTGGGCATCGTTATCGGCGTCGCCTCGGTCATCACCATGCTCGCCATCGGCGACGGCGCACGGGAACAGGTGGTCGACCGCATCAGTGCCATGGGCAGCAACCTGCTGCTGGTTCGCCCGGGTGCGCCGGGGCAACGACGGGGCAGCTGGAACATCGCCACCCTGGTTCCGGAAGATGTGGACGCCATCAACACCCTGCCCAACATCACCGCAGCGATACCTGAACTCACCGGCAGCCAGACCCTGCGCTACAACAACGCGGACCATCAGGCAGAGGTTAACGCCACGTCGTGGCAGTTCCCGGTCGCCCGCCAATGGCCGGTGGCTCACGGCAGCTTCTTTGATCAGCGCGACGAAGGGGAATACGCGCCAGTGGCCGTACTGGGCAAAACCGCGGCGGACGCACTGTTTGGTCAGCAGGACCCGCTTGGCCACTACGTCCTGATGAATAACGTGCTGTTCCAGGTGGTTGGTGTAATGAGCGAGCGGGGCGCTTCACCCATGGGCCAGGACCAGGACGACGTGGTGTTTGTGCCCTACACCACCGGGAGCATGCGCCTGTTCGGCCAGCGCCATCTGCGCAACGTGACCATCGCCGTGGACGATACAAGCCTGATGGACGAGGTGCAGGCCCAGGTGCATCAGCTGCTACTCCAGCGCCACGGCGTGGAGGACTTCCAGATCCGCAATATGGCCTCGCTCATCGACACCGTTTCTGAAACCCAGGACACCTTCACCTGGCTGCTGGGCTCTGTGGCGGCCATATCGCTGCTGGTAGGCGGCATCGGGGTGATGAACATCATGCTGGTAAGCGTCACCGAGCGGACCCGGGAAATCGGCGTTCGTATGGCCACCGGCACCCGTACCCGCCATATCCTGCAGCAGTTCCTGCTCGAAGCCCTGGCGGTGTCGGCCCTTGGCGGGTTGATCGGCGTCGCGTTGGGACTGGGGGCGGCGGCCACGATCAGTGAATTGGGAACACCGGTCAGCTACTCACTGCTGCCGGTGGTGCTGGCCTTCAGTTGCGCCTTCGGTACCGGCCTGCTTTTTGGCTACCTGCCTGCCCGCAAGGCCTCGCGGCTGGATCCGGTCACGGCGCTGGCGACGGAATAGGGGAACCTGGATGGTAAATGCATTGATCAAAACGGTATCGGTCACCGGGCTTGTCCTTACCCTCGCGGGCTGCGCCACCACAACGCCCGTTGAGCGACCCGGCGTGCAGGCGGGTGACCAATGGAATGAGCCGGTTATCGCGTCAGCCCAGGCACCGGACGAACAATGGTGGCAAGCCTTCGAATCGCCACAGCTGGATCGCCTGATCGAACAGGCCTTCGCGCGCAGCCCGGACCTGGCCGCGACCGCCGAGCGGGTCTTCCAGGCGGAACAGCAGGTGCAGGTGGCCGGCAGCAGCCTGTTTCCGTCAGTGAATCTCAGTGGCAGTACGGGCGAACGCTCCACCGATAACGGCGACGGGAACAGCCGCAGCGAATCCACCTCAGCCAGCCTGAACGTCAGTTATGAACTGGACCTCTGGGGCCGGCTGGCGGCCTCAAGGAATGAGGCACAAGCCAGCTACCAGGCAACGGCGTTCGAGTACGATAGCGCGCGCCTGTCCCTGGCCGGCAGCGTCGCCACCACCTGGTTCCGCCTGATGGCGCTGGACGAGCAGTTGCGGGTCGCCCGGGAGAACCTGGCCATCGCCGAGCGCACCGAAGACATTGTGGACGCTCGCTATCGCAACGGGGCGGCCAGTCGCGCCGAGTTGCTGCGCCAGCAGACTGAAGTGCTCAATCAACGGGCCAGCCTTGAGCCCGTTTCACTGGAATACCGACAGACCCGCGCTGCCCTGGCCGTACTGATCGGGGTGTCCCCGTTGGGTTTCGAGATTACTGGTGAGGCGCAGTCATTGGTGGACCTGGCACTCCCCGCCGTCGACGCGGGATTGCCGTCAGACCTGCTAACACGTCGCCCGGACCTGGCCAGTGCGGAAGCGCAGCTGCAGGCTGCGGATGCCAACCTGGTCCAGGCCAGGGCCGCCTGGCTGCCGTCGGTGTCCCTTGGTCTGAATGCTGGTGCCAGCACCGCAAACCTGGCGAGCCTGGCCAATCCGGTGGAAACCCTGGGCTGGACCCTTAACCTGGCCCAGAACCTTTTCGATGGAGGGACTCGGGATGCCCAGGCCGCCATCAGCGAGTCCCGCCGACGCGCCCTGGTGGAGGATTACCGCAGCGCGATACTCGCTGCCCTGCAGGAAACAGACGACGCACTGGATCGCCTGCAGACCAGTCAACGCCGGGAGGCCTTGCAAAGGACAGTGAGTGAGCGGGCCGAGCGCACCCTGGAGCTGACCGAGTTGCGTTATCGCGCCGGCAGTGATGAACTGCTGACCCTGCTGGACGCCCAGCGAACCCTGTTCCAGACCCGGGACCAGCTGGTCCAGTTGCGCCTGGCCCGACTGCAGGCGACCGTCCATCTGTACAAGGCCATCGGTGGAGGCTGGGAGCAGAAAGATGAATAAGGGTTCATTTTCCCACTGAGGCCGAACCGGTATCGTGACATCTCAAGCAGCGACGGAAGGAACAAACAGCGGCCAATTCGTTGGCTACGCCCAGCCCATGACCGATCCCGCCAATCTTCAGGAAGTCCTCGATCGCATCACCGAAACCGCCACGGGCCGGCCAAGGGTAACCCTCGGTGCCATTATCGACACCGTGGGGCGCCGCTCCTACGGGCCGGTACTGATGATTATCGGTATCCTGCTGTTTTCCCCTTTGAGTGGCATTCCGGGGGTACCGACACTCAGCGGCATGCTGATCCTTTTTATCTCCATCCAGATGCTCGTACGCAAGGGTGGGTTCTGGCTACCCGGCCTGCTCATGAACCGCTCGCTGCCGACGAACAAGCTTCTCAGGGGCATCCGGTTTATCGAGCCCGGCGCCGAGTTTATCGACGCGCGGCTGCATCCCCGCCTGGTGCGGGTTGTCAGGCCACCTGGCAGCTACCTGCTTGGTGGTGTCTGCGTGCTCATTGCCTGCGCCATGCCGCTGATGGAAATCATCCCCTTTTCCGCCACGGCAGCGGGTTTTGCGATCGCGGTATTCGGGCTGGCCATGGTATCGCTGGACGGTTTGCTGGCCATTCTGGGGCTGGTCTACACGGTGACCATTGCTGGCCTGATTGCTGTTAACATGCTCTGAACAAACCGCCTTTGCGGCAGCTTTCTGCGGCAGGTCTACCCGGAAGGCTTCAGCCACCGACGAGTTGTCCAGTCATGGCCAATACACGCACAGCCCTGTGGGTGATCGTTGTCGCCCAGTTCTTCGGAACCTCGCTGTGGTTCACGCCCAACGCCGTCATGCCAGGCCTGGCCCAATCCTGGGGTGTAACCGCGGAAGACCTGGGTCGCCTCACTGGCTCGGTCCAGTTGGGGTTCATTATCGGCACCCTTGCCTTCGCCCTGTCCGGGCTGGCGGACCGCTGGCGGGCAAGCCGTATTTTCCTGGTCAGTGCGGTCACCGGAGCCGTGGCCAACGGCTTGTTCGCGTTGTCCCCCTCCCTGGAAATCGGTCTGGCGTTGCGGTTTGCCACCGGACTCTGCCTTGCCGGTATCTACCCTGTGGGCATGAAGCTGGTGGCGGGCTGGGCTCCTGAGAAAAAGGGCCTGGCACTGGGCTGGCTGGTGGGCATGCTGACCCTGGGTACGGCTTTCCCTCACCTCATGAGGGCCATCAGCCCCGGCTGGGGCTGGCAGCCGGTGGTGCTGGCGTCTTCGGTGCTGGCCATTGCTGCCGGCCTGATGATTTCCCGTCTTGGGGATGGTCCGGGCCTGCCGGCCACAGGGCGTTTTGACTGGGGTGGTGTGATTCGCTCGTTCCGCGAGCCCGGCTTTCGCGCGGCGGCCCTGGGGTACTTCGGTCACATGTGGGAGCTGTATGCGGTGTGGGCCCTGGCACCCTTGCTGGTGGCCGCAAGCCTGGGTCCTTCGGGGAGCGATCAGACCATGGTTTCAATCACCGCCTTTGCCTTCATCGCGGCCGGCACCCTGGGCTGTGTCCTCGGTGGCATGCTCAGCCGCCGGATCGGCAGTGCCCGGGTAGCGTTTGGGGCCCTGTGGTTGTCCGGTCTGATGTGCCTGTTGTGGCCATGGTTCGGGGCCGTTCCAACGTGGCTGGCGGTGATCCTGTTGCTGGTATGGGGTATGGCCGTTATTGCCGATTCCCCGCAGTTTTCTGCCCTCGCAGCGGAAGCGGCTCCCGGCCACGCGGTGGGCAGTTCACTGGCCATCATGAACAGTATCGGCTTCCTGCTGACGGTGTTCGCCATCGAACTGACTGCGGGCTTCTGGCAGTCTCTCGGTACCAGTGTTACCTGGCTGCTGGTCATCGGACCGGTGCTGGGCCTGCTGGCCCTGTTGCCACTGTGCCGTGATCGTTGATGTGTTGCCAATCGGCGGATCAAGCGGCAGGATGAGGCATCTACCAACCCTGTGAGGAAACAGGCCCATGCCCTACGTAAACATCAAGATCACCGACGAGAACGTCTCCGCGGACGACAAAAAGGCCCTGATCGAGGGCGCCACCAAATTGCTGCAGGATGTGCTGGGCAAGAATCCGGCCACTACCGTGGTGGTTATCGATGAAGTGAATACGGATAACTGGGGCATTGGTGGCGAGCCAGTTACTGAGCGACGCAAGCGCGGCCAATAGGGCAACCTGCGCCGGTGTTCCTGCTGGAGCCATCTGACTGGAGCCTTGCCCAGGCACTGATTGTCTTCGGTGTTTGTGCGCTGGTCATTGCCATTGCCGGCACCCGGATTACCGGGGTGGTGGATCAGCTGGCGGATCGTACCGGCATTGGCGAGGCGGCGGCCGGCGCCGTGCTGCTTGGTGCTGCTACCTCTCTTGGTGGTTCTGTGCTCTCGGTGAGCGCGGCCTGGAATGGCCATGCGGAGCTGGCGGTAAGTAACGCCCTGGGCGGTATCGCGGTGCAGACGTTCTTCCTGGCGGTGGCCGATATGGTCTATCGCCGTGCGAACCTGGAACACGCCGCCGCTTCTGCCCCCAACATGATGCAGAACGGGCTGCTGATCTGCCTGCTGTCCGTGATCATGCTGGCACCGATGCTGCCGGATGTGACGGTCTTTGGCATTCACCCGGTCACACCGGCGCTGTTCGGCTTCTACCTGTATGGCCTGAAACTGGTGCAGGGCGCCAACGACTCCCCCATGTGGCGCCCGGCCATGACCATGGAGACCAGGGAGGACCAGCCGGACGATACCACCCGGATGCCGTCCATGGGTCGGTTATGGTCTGAATTCCTCGGGCTTATGGCGATTCTCGGCCTCGCGGGCTGGGCGCTGGAACCCTCCGCCACCACCATCGCCCGGGAAACCGGCCTGGGCCAGACCGTCGTGGGTGTCATGCTGACGGCCATCAGCACATCCATCCCTGAACTGGTTACCTCCGTGGCGGCTGTCCGCCGGGGCGCGCTCACCCTTGCCGTAGGCGGCATTATCGGCGGCAACGCCTTTGACACCCTGTTTACAGCAGCCTCTGACCTGGCCTACCGGGACGGATCCATCTACCACGCCATGAGCGACGACTCCCGCTTCTGGGTGGCGCTGACCGTTCTGATGTCCGGCATCCTGATGATGGGTCTGATCCGCCGGGAGCGTCAGGGTCCGGGACGAATCGGCGTGGAAAGCGTTTCCATCCTGCTGCTTTATCTGGGCGGTGTGTTCCTGTTGCTGAGCTGATGGCTGGCGTATTCGCTGGCATTGCCATTGCGTAACCTTTGTGGAATTTGCCGGTCACTTGCAGAACCGACCGCCCAGCCCCATCGTAGGTTAGTGACTTTCCCAACACTTCCATGGCCCCTTGGCAGCCTCTGTCAGGGCCACGCGACAGGAGGACATTATGGCCTTTGATGCACTACCACCTATCGGTATGGGAACCTTTCGGCTGAAAGGTGATGACGCCCGCGAGGCGGTCCGCAGTGCCCTGTCACTGGGCTACCGTCATATCGATACGGCTCAGATCTATCGTAACGAAGCAGAGGTGGGCGACGGTATTACTTCCAGCGGCATTCCCCGCCGGGACATTTTCCTCACCACCAAGATCTGGTTCGACAGCTACCACCGCAGCGACCTGATCAACAGCCTGCAAACCAGTCTGCAGCAGCTGAAAACCGATCATGTGGACCTGACCCTGATCCACTGGCCGTCACCGGATGACGAAGTGCCTATGGAAGAGTACCTCGGGGCACTGAGAGAGGCTCAGAAGGAAGGCCTCACCGACCACATTGGCCTCTCCAATTTCACCTGCGCGCAGATGGATCAGGCCAAGGCCATACTGGGTGATACTCCGATCTTTACCAACCAAGTGGAAGTTCACCCCTTCCTCGCCAACCGCAAGGTGGTGGAACATGCCCAGCAGCTGAATATCCCGGTAACCGGTTATATGCCGCTGGCGGTGGGCAAGGTGATGGAAGATGAGACCCTTCAGAAGATTGCGGCTGCCCACCACGTGACTCCAGCGCAGATCGCCATTGCCTGGTGTGTATCCCGGGGTGTGGTGCCGATTCCGTCGTCCACCCGGCCCAAGCACCAGACGGAAAACCTGGATGCCCTTAAAATCCGGCTGAGTGACGAGGAAATCCGCGCCATCGACGAGCTGGACCGGGGTGAACGCATCGCCAATCCGGACTTTGCGCCTGACTGGGACTGATCCCTCCGATGTCACTGGCCCATGTGCGCCCGCTCATGGGCCAGCAGCCATTTCTTGCGTTCGATGCCACCGGCGTAGCCGGTCAGCGAGCCGTTGGCACCGATGACCCGGTGACAGGGCACAATGATTCCGATAGGATTGCGGCCGTTGGCCAGCCCCACCGCCCGGGAAGCCTTTGCGTTGCCTACCCGCCGGGCCAGCTCACCATAGGTTTCTGTGTGTCCGAAGGGAATTTCCCGCAAGGCCTGCCACACCTGCTGCTGAAACGGCGTGCCGGCCCCGGCCAGGGGCAGGTCGAACTGCTGTAATTGTCCCTCAAAATAGGCCAACAGCTGCGACCTGGCGTTATCCAGGTGCTGGTCATCCCGCACCCAGTTGTCACCTGCGACCGGGCGCGTAGCCTGCTGGTCCATATACAGTCCGGTGATTGCCTCCCCATCACCGGTAATCAACAGCCTACCTATGGGCGAGTCCAGTTCGCTGTATAAGACAATGTTCGTTGGACGATTCATGATTCCCTCCGTTGTTAGAGGCCATACCCCTGGTATCGGCGGTCGTGGGAGTATTCCGTGGTTCAAGCTTAACGCTGCGGTCCCCGTTTGTCTGGCCATTTTCGAACCTGGACAGGGTGGACGTAACAAGCAAAGGAAGTTGAGAATAGGTATTCACCCGCTGTCCAGCCGGTCTTCTTTTTCAATCACTCCGGAGCAGTTGCATGGCACTGGATACCTCGGCACTGAACCGCCAACGGCACAACCTGGATCATCTCGATGATGTCTGGCTGTTTGGTTATGGTTCGCTGATCTACAAAGTGGACTTTCCGTACCTGGAGCAGCGTGTTGCATCAATTGACGGCTGGACGCGGCGGTTCTGGCAGGGCTCCCATGATCATCGCGGCACGCCGGAGTCGCCTGGCCGGGTGGTGACCCTGGTGGAGTCGCCGGGGGAGACCTGCCTGGGCGTGGCTTATCGGGTATCCCCCCGGACCTTTGAGCACCTGGACCACCGTGAAAAGAACGGCTACCTGAGGTTCTTCACGTCTCTGAGGTTCAACGAGGAGGAATCAGTCGAAGGCCTGGTCTACGTCGCCGGTGCGGACAACGCTGCCTTCCTGGGGCCAGCCCCGGTAGATGAAATGGCCGCCCAGATCGCCCGCTCCCATGGCCCCAGTGGCCCCAATGCCGACTACCTGCTGAAACTGGCCGGTGCACTGTCGGAGCTGGGCGCCCACGATGAACACGTCTTCGAATTGGCCAGGCAGGTAGAGGATATTCTTATGGCCGGGTCGTGACCGTGTCCTGTCTCGCTTCAGCATCACGCTGACCCGACTGGAAGGCCAACCAGGCCATTGGCCCCCCATTGTGAGCGGTATATACTTTCGCTGTTAAAGCCACACAATCAAGGATGACTCAGGGAGGAACCCCAGGATGGGCAAGCCCGCCGCAACGCTCAGTTGTTACCACACCTGTCCCGATAAAACCGGAAACAAAGACCATATAGGCGGCCCCATTGTGGCCGGCTCCTCCAACGTGGTGATCGGGGGTATGCCCGCTGCCCGTGTGGGCGACAAGGTCGTCTGCCGCGGCCCCGGGGACACCATAGCCAAGGGATCATCATCGGTGTTTGTCAACGGCCAGGCCGTTGCGCGGGTTGGTGATGAGACCGAACACGGGGGCACTATCGTCGCCGGGAACCCGACAGTAATCGTTGGCTGACCAAACAGGGAGGGGCTGGTCTGTTGGTGTGATAACGATCGGGAAACCTGTCCCCACGATAAAAGTTGGCATCTCCCACAAACATTGTGCTCGCGTTATAATTACTGTAAATTCATACAGCAATTAACCCACCATCACTGCGAGGCACTCCCATGGCGGTACAAGCAGTCTACTTCTCCGATAAGGATGGGCTGGACATGGCACTGAAGCACCCTGACACCCTGCTTTTCTCCAACAAGGCCGACGCCGATGCACGTGACAAGGTGCTGGAGTTGTCCGAGGAAATCCGGGAGTTTCTTGCCCGCAAGGTGGAAGGCCTGGACGAAGAGACCGCGGATCGCTGTGCGCTGGCCATTGCCGAGAACAAGGACCTGTTCCAGAAGGCGCTGAAAAAGCCTCAGCTGCTGAATGCAGAGGAAACGGAAGGCGCCTGAGCGAAGTCAGTGCCCGCCGGCGCTGGAGAACAGGTTGATCACGGCGACCCCGGCCACGATCAGCCCCATGCCGGCGACGGCAGCTGAGTCCAGTTTCTGCCCCAGGGCCAGCCAGCCCACCAGGGTGATCAGCACCACTCCCAGGCCGGCCCAGATGGCGTAGGCGATCCCCACCGGAATGGCTTTCAGGGACAGTGACAGAAAGTAGAAGGCCACCGAATAGCTGACCACCACGATGACCGAGGGCCACAGGCGGGTGAAGCCGTTGGCGTCTTTCAGGGCGGAGGTCCCCAGCACTTCCGCAAAGATGGCGATGGCGAGAAACAGCCAGTATTTCACGGTGAACTCCGGGTTGATAAGCCCGAACGCATCAGCGCTCGATGCTGCATGATGCAATCTTCGACAGGTGGCTGTAGGGCAAGCCGGTCTCCCGATGCCACTCATTAAAGGCAGCCTGCGCCTGCAGCAGAGCCTTTTTGCTGCCCGGCGTGGCATCCAGCAGGCCCTCCAGCCGCAGCACGGCGAGCACATCCTGTGACAGGATAAAACCGTCCCATCCCACCGTCCGCAGGAAATACTGGGCAGTATTGCCGCCAAGGCGGGCACCATGGCGTTTCAGCCATAACAGCAGCCCGGCCTGGTCGTCCGACGACCACTGGGCCAGCATGTTCCCGAAACTGCCATAGTCGTGGGCGGCCTCCACCACCATGCGGGCGTTCTCGGGCACGGTGCGGATCTTCTGCAGGTTGCGTACGATGCGCTCATCTCCGGCCAGGCTTTCCAGCACATCCGGCGCCACCTGCTGCCAGTAAAGCGGCACGAAACCGTCAAAGGCGGCCTCGAAACCTGGCCACTTGTTGTCGATCACCCGCCACACAAAGCCGGCCCGGAATACGCAACGCGTAATCTCGGCGAGGTAGCGGTCATCACCCAGGCCCATCAGGTCGTCCGGTTTGGCAACATGGGGTAATAGCTTCTGCAGGCCAGGCTCACCGCCTTTGCGGGTCAGGGCGCGTTCATGTATGGCGTTGAAACTCATGGTGTTGCTCGCTGATCGGTTTCCGAACTCCGGTGTCCCGCCTGTTCGTGGTCAGGGAATGTATACAGGGCAATGCCGGCCTCGGGTGGATTCAGTGTCTGTGCTATTCTCATAACCAAGGACTGTACATCTTAATTGCGTATAACTGATGGGTCGGGCTATGTTGGCGACGCAAGCGTGATTTCTGACCTGAACAATATCGGCCTGCTCACGGCCGCCCTGGACACCGTTTCAGAGGCGGTGCTGGTTGCCGAACCCTACCCACAACTTTCCATTGTCTACGCCAATGCCGCATTTTACTCACTTACCGGCTACGCCGCCGCAGAGGTGATCGGCAGACGGCTGACCATCTTGCAGGGGAGTGGTACGCCCGGGAACTGGCTGGACATCTTCAGCGGCGGCTCGCCTGTGCCTGTCGAGATCACCAATTACCGCAAGGATGGTACCCCATTCCAGTCGCAATGGACCATTCGCGCCTGGCCTTCGGAGGGGGACACCGAATACCTGGTTGCCGTGCAGCAGGATGTCACCCACCTGCGGGCACTGGAGCATCAGCACATGCAGCTGGAGCTGCTTACCCGTATGCAGGAACTGGTAAGCACCGCAGGCCTGGACCTGGCTATCTTGAGACGCAAGGTGGCAGAGGTGATGCTTGAGGCAACTGGCGCAGAGGCAGCCGCCGTGGAGGAAGCGGAAGGCGATGAAATGGTCTATACCGCCACCAGCGGCAAAGCCCGGGCAGTGGAGGGCCTGCGGCTGCCGATCGACGCGAGTCTGTCCGGCACCTGTTACCGGGAGCAGAAGCCGATCTTCTGCCCGGACGTGTACCAGGATCAGCGTGTTGACCATAAAGCGGCCAGTGCCGCCGGATTTCGCTCCGGCCTGCTGGTACCCCTGCTGCATCAGGGGCATTGTTTTGGCGCACTGAAGGCATACTCTAACAGGCCCCGTGCCTTCCGACGTGATCAGCTGGAGCTGCTGGAGATGGCCAGCCAGGTACTGGCCGCATCGCTGCATGATGCTCGCCGGTTCAAGCGGGAGCAGGACCAGCGCACACTGCTGGTAGACGCACTGCCGATCCTGATTTCGTTTATCGACAAGGAATACCGCTACCGGGAAATCAACGCCGCCTATAGTCGCTGGTTCAATATCGAACCCGACGAGATCATTGGCAGAACGGTTGCCGACGTTGTCGGGCAAAAGGCATTCGGCGATATCAGGCAGTATATGATTACGGCCATGGCCGGTGAGCGTGTCCGCTTCGAAATGACCGTTCCCTATTCGAGGGGCGGGCCACGACCAGTTGAGGCGGACTATATTCCGGTAAAGGACAGTGACGGCGCTGTTATGGGGTTCTATGCCCTGGTGCGCGACCTCACCGAACTGCGGACCGCCGAACGGGATCACCTGACCCAGGCTTACAACCGGCGCGGGTTTGATCGCCGCCTGAAGACGTCATTTGCGACTGCCAGGCGTTACCAGCGTCCGCTGTCTCTGCTGTTTCTCGATATCGATCGTTTCAAACCGGTCAACGACCAGTGTGGCCATGATGTAGGCGATAAAATACTCCGCCGGGTGGTTCGCCTGCTGATGTGGCATGCCCGGGAAAGCGACATCGTCTGTCGCTGGGGCGGCGAGGAGTTTGCCATACTGGCGCCGGAGACCAACCTGGTCGACGCCATGGAGCTGGCTGAACGTTTGCGACAGACGGTTGCCGCTGAGGTGGCCTCGCCGTTGGGTCCGATTACCATCAGCATTGGTGTAGTGGAGCTTCTGGCTGAAGAGTCCAGGAAGCAGTTCCTCCGCCGGGCCGATCGGGCACTCTATCAGGCCAAGGAGAAGGGACGTGACCGAGTAGAGACCTTCTCCGGGGCCTGATGCCGGCGGTAGCCCTGTTAGTGGGAGTCCGGAAGTGTGTTCAGCCAGTCCCGTATGGGCGGCTGTACGGCTGGCTTCACGGCGATGCCCAGGTGTGACACGCCCTCGACCGTCCCGACGCGGGCGTCCATGTGGCGATCGAACACTGGTCTGAACTGGTCAGGCAAGAACAGTGCGTCTTCAGAGCCCACCAGAACCAGTGTAGGTTGCTGGATAGCACTCAGGGCCCGGGTATAGTCGTCGGGGGCCAGACCCTTATTCAGGCGGTAGGAGTAAGTCAGCGTTTCGGTGCCGTCCCGATAGGCCCTGGGCAGGTCGAAGTTGATGACGGGCAGGTGGTTCAGTCCATCCATACCGATTCGGTTGAGCATGGTCAGCCCTATGATGCGGCGGGTATAGGGTGTTGCCCACCCGGCGCCTTCAGCGCGTACCGTGGGAGCATTGTACTGCAGCCAGGGTGCCAGCAGCAGGAAGGCATCTGCCTGGCCAAGATACTCACTTTCCGCAAATCTCAGCGCCAGCCCGCCACCGGAAGAGTGCCCACCGATGATCACCGTGGCTTGCGGGTGGCGCTCCCGTACCAGTGCCACAAGATCAGCAAGGTCATCCACCAGCTGGTCGACGTAATCGGTGTCGCCGCGTCTGTCCGGATCTTCACCGTGGCCCCGCAGATCCGGTGTATAGACCTGCGCCAGGTTCTCTAAACTCAGGAAACCGGCTACGGAGGCCAGGTACCGGCTGTGCCAGCCAGAACCGTGCAGCAGAATCAGAACGCGTTCCGCCTCGGCCGGGTAGAAGCGGTAATCCAGTTCAGTGCCGTCTCTTGCGGTATAGGTGCTGCGATCGGGTTGGGGAACGGTGCCCGATTTCAGTTCGTCGAAGGCCAGCCCCGTGTTATCGCGCGGCGGCTCCCGGTGTCGGTCACTGATCACCAGCCCGATGGCGACCACCAGATAGATTCCGGCCGAAACCGCCAGGGAGATGGCGATGCGTAGGAGTACTGCTCTCATGGTGCCATCATGCCGACTCTGGGGAATGAGTCCAAGACCCCGGCCCCGGCAATTTGTGGCGGGAGCCAGGCTTCAAGGAACGTGGCCTGTGCTGTCTTCGGCTGAATGCCACCCGTAACTTCCGGCCTCTGACACTAGTGCGTGCCGTGCATTCCCCGGTGGGGTTTCAAAGCTCAGCACACCGTCGTCCACCGGCTCCTTCAGAAGCATTCTCCGGTCTTTGCCATAGTGCATGGTCACCCTCCAGGGGCCGGTCTTGCCCTGGCGGGGCATGCGGTCCCGGGCGCGGCTGATGTAGCCCGGTGTAAAGCCATCCAGCATGCCGTCGCTGGCATCGGTTCCCCGGATATCCACCGGGCGCGCAACGGCCAGGTTGTGCTGCGCCATGTGCCGGAACAGCCGACACAGGTACTGGCCGCCGATGTCGCACTTTAGGGTCCAGGGAGCGTTGGTGTAGCCGAAAATCCACGCATAGTTGGGCACGTCCTGCATCATCATGCCCTTGTAGGTCATCTTCCGGGTCAGGTCGACGGGTTCCCCGTCCAGCCGGATCTCCAACCCACCCATCAGTTGCAGGTCCAGCCCGGTGGCGGCAATGATGATATCCGCCTGCAGCTCTTTACCGGATTTCAGCACGATGCCCTGCTCGGTGAAGTGATCAATATGGTCTGTCACCACGTCTGCCTTGCCTGAACGGACGGCTTCGAAAAAGTCCCCGTCCGGTGCCGCACAGAGGCGCTGCTCCCAGGGGCTGTAGGCAGGCGTAAAGTGGCGCATGTCCACATCCGGCCCCAGGCGCTTGCGCATGTGGTCGAGCATGAACCGGCGCATTGCATTCGGCCAGCGCATGCAGGCCAGGTAGAGGGCCCGCTGGAACAGGATGTTACGCTGCCGGGCGAGCCGGAATACCCACCGCCTGGGCAGAACCCTGCCAAGCGCCATGGAAAGCCTGTCCAGGTCCGGTAACGCCATGATGTAGCTGGGAGAGCGCTGTAGCATGGTTACGCTGGCAGCCCGGTCGGCCATGGCCGGCACAATGGTGACTGCTGTGGCCCCACTACCTATCACGACGACCTTCTTGCCGGTGTAGTCCAGGTCCTCTGGCCAGTGCTGGGGGTGGATCACCGGGCCGGCGAAGGCTTCTTCCCCGTCGAAACGGGGGTGGTAGCCCTGGTCAAAGTTGTAGTAACCGGCGCAGTTCACCAGGAAGTTGCAGGTGAAAGTGCGCTCCTCTCCGGAGGATTCGTGCACTGCGGTTAGGCTCCAGCGCTGACGCTCACCGGACCAGTTCGCGCGCAGGATGTTCAGGCCGTATTGCACCTTGTCCTGCAGGCCGAACTGGCGAGCGGTGTCCGCCACGTAATGGCGGATGTCCTCGCCCCGGGCCAGTACCTTGTCGGAATACCAGGGTTTGAAGGTATAGCCGAAGCTCGCCATGTCGGAGTCCGACCGAATGCCCGGGTAGCGGAACAGGTCCCAGGTGCCCCCCATTCTTTCCCGGCGCTCCAGTATCGCGATGCTCTTTTCGGGGTGCGTCGCGGTGATATGGCAGGCTGTGCCGATGCCGGAAAGCCCGGCACCGATGAGGATGATGTCGTAGTGCGCTGAGGTCATGGTCGTCTCCTTTGCGTAAGTATTGACGACCCAGTGGGTTACCTCAAACCTGTTGCTGCCGAACATCCGATCGTCATCGGTGTTGGGTTTCGGTCTTCAGTCAGCCATCGGATCAGGCACTCATAAACCAATGGACTGTCCAGCAGGTCAAAATGGTTCAGTCCATGAAAGATTGCCTGTCGGGATTCCGGGATGGGCAGGCAGCGGGACGGGTCACGGTGCTGACCCAGTGCACTCCTGAGGGGGACAAGGCCATCCCCGTGGAGGCGGGTGCTGGCGGCCGCGGGGGAAGACCGGGTGGTTGCAGCCACGGCATAGTAGCGGGTGCCGGCGGGGGGTGTCTCGTGTGCAGGGTCGCTCCCCGGCCGGGCATTCGGGTCCGCAACCAGGCCGATATTGCCCTCGCGAAGATCCCGGATACCCGCACTGCGAATGTTGCCAAGTCGTCCAATCGGCGCGCTGTAAGGGCTGATCCCCAGAAGAAACTCCAGGCCGCTACCCAGCTGCTCCAGCGTTGCTCCCTGATGAGGGGTGCCGAGGAAGAGTATTTTGCTGAGTCGGGCTGGCCAGTGGTAACCGGTGTGCTGAGCCGACAGACATGCACTGCGGGCGATCAGCCCGCCCATGCTGTGCCCGACAATCACCAGTTCCTCCACGGGTACCGGCCATTCGCTGATCAGCGCTTCCAGCAACAGAGCGAAATCCCGCCCGTTTTCCGATATCGGGAGCCCGCTGTTATAGCGCAGGTACAGCGGTGTATAACCAAGTTCGTGTGCCAGCCCCTTGCCATGATCATGCCCATTACGGCGCCACTGCCGGTCGTTCATGCACAGGCCATGGACCATCACCAGCAGGCGGTTCGATGGGTGCGAAATGGCGGTGCGCAGCACTTCACGCTCCAGTGTTATGGGGTTCCCGTTAGACCGAAGGTCCATGGGAATCGCCAGCGGATTGGCGGATGCCACCAGGTAGTCACCAAGCACACCGTTCAGGGCTGATAAAAGCGCATCCCGCCGCAGGGAGGATTCCTGGCTGGCCAGCAAGGGTGCGAGCCGGCTCAGGGTGACCTCAAGGCCCAGGCCCGTCAGTGCGGAGACCCGCCGGATATTGCGGTAGACCAGGCCCGTGATCCCCCTTGTGCGCCCGGGACGGGGAGGGCCGACAACCGGTGCGAGCCCGGAGATATTGCGGTGCATCACCTCGACGATGTCAGTAACCCCGTCAAAGGCATCGATAATCAGCCGGCTGGTGCCAATCAGGTCGGCAGAACGGGCGGAAGGGGGCTGGTCATCAACAGGTTCGGGCGTAGAACTACCGGTGGTATCGGAACTGGGTTCGGTGCCCATGTCGGTCTTCCCTGTGCGCTGGTACGCTGGCGAGGGAGAGCCAGCGGTGCTGGGTGCGTCCCCAATATAGCACGGAGATCCTGGAAGTCTCAGTCAGGCCGGGCTGCCAGTAACTCCCGAAGACCGGATGGCAGCAGGCCCCGGGCTTTGCTGGAAAGCGTTTTCTCATGCTTCTGCCATAACACCCCGAGATAGATGATCAACAGGCCAATCGCCGTGAGCGCCATGGGGAAAAACCAGCTGTCCTCGAAAACCTGCCACGCCAGGTGGCCAAGGTAAAAGCACACACCCAGTGCGCCGAAGACCACGAAAACCCGCCGCACAATCACCACGCCGATACCGATCATCAGGAGGTTGACGCAAAGGTAGACAAACCGGGACAGCTCGCTGCTGGAATCCTGGGCGGTCATCCCGACCCAGAACGTCAGCACACCGAAGACATACAGCCAGAAGGCGTAGTCCATTGTTGACCTGGAGCGGACATCCACCCAGAAGGCGGTCAGCGTCATCAGCAGGCCGAAGTACATGGAGAACAGTGCGCGGAACTGGAAGTCGTAGTAACCGGTCATCAGCATGGCGGCGACATCCATCGACAGGTACCAGAGGGTAACTGCGATGGGCATGATCATAAACGGATAGCGATAGATCCAGGCGAGCACAACCCCGACGGCCAGTGTGCCCATCTCCATATAGAGCCAGTGCCAGCGTATGTAGCGGTGATAGTCCCGGTAAACACTGTCATCCGGCCATACGCCCAGGGCCAGCTGCAACCCGTAGATGGCCAGCGGCGTCAGTGCCACCACAAAGG
Source organism: Marinobacter bryozoorum (assembly GCF_023156245.1). Classification (GTDB taxonomy): domain Bacteria; phylum Pseudomonadota; class Gammaproteobacteria; order Pseudomonadales; family Oleiphilaceae; genus Marinobacter; species Marinobacter bryozoorum. The sequence goes on along the minus strand of NZ_JAKZAH010000037.1, from coordinate 811 downwards.
CCGCACAAATGCCGGCGGGGATGGAGAGGTCCATGGAACGGAAGCGCCCCGTCAGCAGCAGTCCCACCCCGGCATACAGCAGCGAGATAAAGAAAATGCCCCAACCGCCGAAGGTTTCCCAGCCCAGGTTCATGAACAGCGTCATGGCACCGATGGCAATCAGTCCGCCAAGGTAGTACAGCACGTTGGTGAAATTGAACGTGGGGCCTGCGCCGGGTTGATGGCCCAGGAAGTCATAAAGCCGGTCCGCCTGCTCCGGGGTAAGAATGCGCTCACTGACCGCCTCGTCGAGGTGTTTCCTGGTTATTTTCATGGTGGCGGCGCTCTTCGTCCCTGACTGTTGATGGATTCCGGCAGGTGGAAAACCTCGACTGTAGCCTAACCTGACAGGGATGTTTGAGGTAACATCCTCAAAAGGGATATATATGCTCAGGGACTTAAATTGCTAGCGTTCACCTTCCAGTTCATGCCATACCCGAAGAATGATAATGGCGCTCACATGTACTGAATAGCGGGCAACGTACTTGCCAAAGACTATGTCGCGGATGGAATCAGGTACCGGCGCCAACTCAACCGGTGTTCCCATTCTGGGGAAGTCTGGTAGTAATTCGATTTTGCTAACCAGTTCTGCGGCTACCCAGCCTGCCGCAGGAGGATTGTGAACTGCAATAAACTCCCTGGGGCGCTTCAAATCATCAATGGCTTCGTCCGTGTAAACCAGTTTCACTTACCTGACCTAGTGTCCCGTTTGGTTAATTCGCTGATCTACTGAGCCACTGAGAGCCTTGAGAGCTAGGCGCGGTGGCGAAGG
>NZ_JAKZAH010000036.1 GCF_023156245.1 Marinobacter bryozoorum | reverse complement strand
CTTGCTCATGATTCTCCTCCTTGTGGAGATGATGAATCAGAGCTTAGGCACCTGTCCAAAATTTGGGGTCCACTTCACCCTAAGCTGGCAAACCAAGAATCCAGCAACCCTACCCGCAAGGAGGAGCCATGTTCAGCATCAACTACGTCCAGCCCGTTGGCGACCTGGAGTACGACCAACGATACAAGGGTCCAGGTGCCTCCGAGCTCACTCAATCCGTCGACACCCGACACATTGACATCACAGACATTCGCAACCAAGCCAACGACTTCAACCTGGACGACCAGGGCTTCGAGGCGGTCCGGGTCGCCTTTGATTTTGACGACTACCAGAATGACGACGCCATTCGCGAACATTTGTATCCGCAGGTGATCGAGTACCTCCGTGACCGACTCAAGGCCAGCGAAGTGCTGATCTTTGATCACACTTATCGGTCAACCAGTCGTCAGGACCAAACCATCCATAACCGGGCGCCAGTGAAGACTGTTCACAACGACTACACCGAGAAGTCTGCGCTCCACCGCATGCTGGAAGAGACCGAGCAACGACCAGAGCTTCGCGACCGCCCTTACCGGTTGGTGAACCTGTGGATGCCTGTTGGCCACCGTGTCGAGGAATCCCCATTGGCCGTCTTGGACATCAACACTGTGGCTGCGGATGACTTTCATCGCATCAAACTGGTGTACCCCGATCGCATCGGTGAGATAGCCGGGATCTCCTACAACCCGGATCATCGCTGGTACTACCTGTCAGACATGGAACCCGGCGAGGCCCTGCTGCTGAAAGTCTTCGATTCACGTTACCCCGAGGGCATATTTGGCACCCCACACACCGCGGCCGACCCCGTGAACACACCGGACAACGCCCGCAACAGAAACAGCCTGGAAGTGCGAGTCATCGCCTTTAGTTGAGGAAGTCATGAGCGAATTTCTTGTGTCATTGAACCCGTTGAATCAAGAGCCGGTCGGACAGGTGCCGATCACCTCCCGGTCCGAGCTGACAGAAATTGTGGGCCGGAGTCGGATCGCGCAGGCGAACTGGAGCCGGTTATCGCTGGAAGAGCGTGCAACCCGCCTGAGGGATGCTTACCATGCGCTGGCGTCTACTCAGAACCAACTCGCCCGACTGATCAGCCTGGAAATGGGTAAGGACGCACGCCGGGCGACCTATGAGGTCGCCGGTACTGTAACGAATGCCCCCTATTTCATTGAGGAGGCCGCCGCTGCCCTGCAAACCGAACAAGGCGAAGGCCGCAGCCGTATCCAGTATCGGCCACTCGGTGTGGTTGCCGTCATTTCACCCTGGAACTATCCACTGGCCATGGCCAACAACTTGCTGATCCCTGCCCTGATGGCGGGCAACGGCGTCATTCTGAAACCCTCAGAACACACGCCGCTGGTTGCCGATCTGTTTGTTCGCGCACTACAGGACCACCTGCCCGAGCATCTGATTCAAATTGCCCACGGTCACGGAGACGTCGGTCAGGCGCTGGTGAAATCTGACATCAATATGATCGCCTTTACCGGGTCGCTGGCCACCGGTCGCAGCATCATGGCGGACGCTGCCGAAGGCGTTAAACGCCTGGTCATGGAACTCGGTGGTAATGATCCCCTGATTGTCATGAAAGACGCCAATCTGTCGGCTGCTGCGCGATTTGCCGTTGCCAGCTCATTCGAGAATGCCGGGCAAATGTGCACGTCAACCGAGCGAGTGTATGTCGACCGTACCGTTGCCGAGGAATTCAAACGCCAGGTGGTAGCGGTTGCATCGGCTTACCAGGTCGGCCCATGGAATCAACAGGGCGTCAACATAGGCCCGATCGCCAACACTACCCAGCATCAGCTTGTGCTGCGACATCTCAAGGATGCGGAGACAAAAGGCGCACGCTTTCTGCTCGGCACGGCCGACTACCCAGCGCCATTTATTCACCCCACGGTTGTCGATGGCATGACCCCTGACATGCTCCTTGAGCGCGAAGAGACCTTTGGCCCGGTCGTTGCCATGGCTGAATTTGATGCCATCGAAGACGCCATCGCCCGTGCCAACGATTCCATCTACGGCCTGGGGGCGGTGGTCTTTGGCGGCCGGGGCGCCGCAGCCGTAGCTGATCAGATGGAGGCCGGCATGGTGTCAGTCAACGGCGGGGCCGGCGGCAGCCCCTGGGTTGGCGCCAAACAGAGTGGCTTTGGCTTCCACGGCTCCGCCGCCGGCCATCGCCAATTCGCGCAAGTACGGGTCATGAACTTTTAAGAGGTGACTATGAAACAGCATCAGGATTCGTTTTTTGTCGTTGCCCGTGAGCCGGGCGCAGAAAACCCGTCGCTACCAACTTGGGCAAATAGCGTGCCGAACCCAGCGGAACTGGACGAGAGCCGTGAGGCCTCGGCGGTGTCACGGCGGGAAATTCCGGAAGTGCCCGGTGCCTATCAGCTGCTCAATGTCTTTAGTCGTGAGGAGTGTGACCGCCTCATCGAACTGACCGAAAACCTGGGTTACCTGAAAGACGCGGCGGTCTCACTACCCCGTGAAGTTCGCCACAACGACAACGTGACCTGGGTTGTGGATGAAGTGACCGATCGCCTGATCTGGCAGCGGGTGCGCGATGCCGTGGCCGACAACCTGGACCTCTTCGGCAACAAGCAGCCTCTGGGCATCAATCGGCGCTTCCGTTTTTATCGTTACCGTGAAGGAGATTTCTTCAAGTTTCACATCGACGGTGCCTGGCCCGGCTCCAGTGTTGCTGACGGCCGACTGATTGCGGATGCCTTCCCGGACCGGTTCAGCCAGATGACGTTCCTGATTTTACTCAGCGACGACTTCGAGGGTGGTGAAACCCGCTTTCTCGTCGATGCAGACGACCCTACCAAACCGGCAAGGCGAAGCGACAACGTACGCGAGATCGATGTACGAACGCCGGCCGGCGGCGTTCTGTGCTTTCCCCACGGCCATCACCCTCTGCACTGTTTGCACAGTTCAGCGGAGATCACTTCGGGCACAAAATACATCATCCGTACCGACCTGCTGTTTGAACGCTAGCCGCGGGCGTGGTGGTCACCAAATGGTGACTAGTTTCAAACATTCGCATCGTCCCGATAATGAAAGAGAGCTCCGTTAATCCTTAATCACCAAAGAATGCGAGATGCCAGTCAAACATCGGAATCACGCAGTGGCTAACATATGGATGTCTGCGAACGTTTAGCGCAGGCTTCCAAATTGTACGTATCCAGAAGAGCAATTCGTTATGGCTTTGCATGATCACCCATTGTGGCGGAATATGATCCAGGAACAACGCGAGGCAAATATTTTCAGCTGGATCACCTCTGAAGCGATCGCCATGCGGATTCCGCGAATTCTTCCCGATAATCCCGAGGCGAAGTCTGTACCCGGCCAGCCAGCCAGGCTTTGCAGTAATTTTCCGACGGGCCGACGATCAGAGAGATTACGATCTCGAACGGCTGAACAATGCTGTTACTTTCGTTACCGAAGCCAAGCAACTTTGCTTTGAGTTCCCGGAAGCCTTTCGCATTCCTATCTTTTAACTCCTCCTGAAATGGCCCTTTGGCGACTGCTGATCGCGCCTGATACAGGAACCTTGCCCATTCGGGATTGGCGACAACCCAGTCGAGATAACTACAGATAACTGAATACACAGCCTCGCGAAGGCTGTTGGTGTTGGCTAACTCCCGGTCCAGATGTTGTCGCTGATCATCCTGAGCTGCAAAAAAGAGTGCGCTTAAAATACCCTCCTTGTTGCCAAAGTGGTGATAGATCGCCCCTACACTCGTTTCGCAGCGGGCTTTGATGGCTTCGATCGTGGTGGCCTCCACCCCAAGCTCAATAAAACAATAGAGCGCCTGTTCCAGGATGTCTCTTTTCAGCGCAGCCCTGCGGCCCGGAAACTTGTTTTCTAAAATATGGAATGGGTTCATCAAATCGAAATTAGCCTGTTTGAACTAGCCGTGACCTTCATTCTACCGTTTGACAGCTTCGGCAAAACCAGAATAACCTTCTTTTACCGAATATTGTTCTTTTATTTCACAACTGCCGAATTGTTTTGGCAACAGCGGCTTACTAATTGGGTAAATGATGGAAAAAACCATAATAACCTGTGACGACGGCTATCGGCTCACCGGGCATTTTTTCAGACCAGCAACAGACGTTCCTCGCGGTGCCGTTCTCATCGCCCCTGCCACCGGGTTTCGACATCAGGTCTATTTCAGTTTTGCTACCTGGCTGAGCGAGCAAGGCTTCGCCGTGCTGACGTTTTCCAATAGAGGCATTGGGGATTCTCGCAACGGTATTCCTCTAGCAGAGATCTCTAGCGGCCTGGTCGACTGGGGTACGCTGGACCTGCCGGCAGCGCTAGAAAAACTCGTCGCTCTTGCACCAGGCCTGCCGGTAAGCCTTGTTGGCCATAGCGCCGGTGCGCAGTTGATCGGTTTAATGCCCAACTTCGCTCAAATAAACAGCTACGTTCTGATTGCAGCATCGTCAGGCCATTTCGATAATCTGAAACTGAAAACAAAGCTGGCCGCCAAACTACTGTTCCACGGTTGGCAACCGCTCTCCGTTGCAGTCAAAGGATACTGGCCGACCAAAATCATCGGTTTCGGTGAGGATCTTCCCGCCGGTGTCGCCAGGCAATGGCGACAGTGGTGCCGCTCGCCAGGGTACGTAGAAAACAGTTTTGGAGAGGAAATAAGGCAGCATCACTATGCGGATATAAAAGCCCCCGTGCTGTCGCTAACCGCAACAGATGACCACATTGCCGTGCCTGCAAACGTGGAAGACTTTTTGCGCCTGCTGCCCAACGCCCAGATAAAAAAACATTTTTTGGAACCAGGCAGTTTTGGCCTGAAAGAAATCGGCCACAGCGACCTGCTACGCAGCCGATGCAAAGCCTGCTGGCCGCATATTCTGGAAGGCTTGGAGTCCAACGGCTGAACCTGATACCTCCACTCCACCGCGTCAGCTTTGAATTCCGGGGCACAGGTTTGGCTACTCATGGCAGTCCCTCCTGTGCTCTTTTTGTAGACTAGTATACCGGGGCGAATCCAAATAAGATCTATAGCCCCATTGCTGGCGATCCAAGTGCTGAAGCAATGGGGCAACTTGATCGTTTGCCGGGCTCTTTAAGAGTGACTCTTCTTAGGAATGTCCGCAGTAACGGGGTAGAACCCGTCAGGCAAAACCCTCCAGCACAATCTTGCCAACGGCGGTTCCTGATTCCAGTTCGGCGTGTGCGGCACGTAGATTCTCAGCGTTGATCGCTCCGAGGTGCTTCCCTGCAGTTGTGCGGATGAAGCCTTGATCTACAAGCCGTGAGACCTCATTCAACAAGTCGTGCTGAACCTGCATATCATCCGCCTGGTGCATTGAGCGGGCGAACATGAATTCAATGTGTAATGACAGACTCTTCGGCTTGATCTTCATTACGTCCAGACTTGCAGGATCGTCGATCATGGCAATCTTTCCAAACGGCCTAAGCACCGCCACATAATCGTCGAAGTATTGATCTGTGGCGTTAAGACTGGCCACATGGGTTACAGAACCAATTTTGCCGGCAGACACCAGTGTTTCGATCTGGGGCTGCAAGGGTTCACGGTGATTCAAAACAAAATCCGCACCCAATGATTCAACCCAGGCCTTCGATTCCGGGCGAGATGCCGTAGCGAGTACTTTCGCGCCTGTTAGCTGTTTGATCAATTGAACTAGAATTGAACCCACGCCTCCTGCGGCGCCAATCACAAGGACCACGTCGTCGCTTGGAGTGATGGACCCAGCCAACTGTCGCTCAAGTTGCAGGTGGTCAAACAGCATTTCCCATGCTGTTATCGTGGTCAGGGGCAACGCTGCAGCATCGGCGTCGGACAGGCTGGCAGGCTTCCGACCAACCAGACGCTCATCGACAACCTGGTATTCGGCGTTGCTGCCCTGACGGGTAACGTCACCGGCATAAAATACGGTGTCACCTTCTTTGAAGAGTGAAGCGCCCTCGCCTGTTGCCACTACCTCTCCAACGGCATCCCATCCAAGTACTTTGATCTGGCCTGGTTCCGGCTCCGCCCGCTGGCGTACCTTGAAGTCAACAGGGTTCATGCCGATGGCTTTGACTCTGACCAGCAGGTCCCGGCCTTTTGCGACGGGACGTTCCATCTCAACATTTTGCAGCGCATCAGGGTTTTCGATAGGAAGAGATTCCCGATATCCAACAGCTTTCATTATCTGTCTCCGCAATGACTTTCGAGTAGCGCACAGTATGGTCGCCGTTTACACTCGGATAAACGGGAAAATTTGTTAAACATATTCAAAGAATTTTTGAAAATGAGTCTTGATGATCTGATCGTGGTTTTGAGGGTCGCTGAATTCCGCAACATTACCGCTGCCGCCACCAGCCTTGATATGCGAGCTGCCACAGCCAGCGCCGCAGTAAAGCGCGTAGAACAGGAGCTGGGTGTAGAGTTATTCGTACGCTCCACGCGAAGGTTGCGGTTATCTGCCGCCGGCGAGAAATACTTGCCTCACTGCAAACAAGCGATTGACTTGTTGAGCCAGGCGCAACAGAACCTTCGATCTGAAGTTGACTCTGTAACAGGCGAAATCCGGCTTTCGGTTTCATCCGATCTTGGTCGTAACCGCGTTGTGCCCTGGATCGACGAATTGATGGCAACGCATCCAGGTTTGAATCTCAGAGTTCAGATTACTGACACCAACGTGGACTTTTACCGGGATTCGGTCGACATGGCGCTTCGCTACGGCGCGCCCAGTGACACCAACCTGTATGGCTTCAAAATTTGCGATGTGCCGCGCCTGCTTTGCGCATCTCCTGATTACCTTTCGCGTCATGGTCGCCCCATTCATCCTGATGACCTTGAGAACCACAACGGACTGTTCTATCAGTTGCAGGACATCCCATTTGACCTCTGGACGTTCAAACGGGGAGACGAGGAATATCGAGTCAAAATGACGGGCGATCGCGCCTCAAACGATGGCGATCTGGTTCGCCGGTGGTGCGTCGCTGGTCGCGGTCTTGCGATAAAATCGTGTCTTGATATGTCGGATGATCTGCTTGCAGGCCGTGTCACCACCATCATGCCGGACTATGCGCCGCCGGTATCCGAGCTGTGGCTGATTTGTCCTACCCGACAGTCAATAACGCCGGCAATGAGGTTGTTGAGGGATGACCTGCGTGCAAAAGTAGGCGAACTGATGAATGCAATGATTGCCGGAGGCTTTTTTCCTCCGGATCGCTTGTCCGGAGGAAAAAAAGACGCCTGAAAAACAGCGGGTGCGTTATTGATGATAAGAAATTCTCATTAACGTGCAGTACACCACTGGCAGCACCACTAACGTCAATACCGTTGCAACACCCAAACCGAGCACGATAACCACCGCCATGCTCGCGAAGAAGGCATCGCTGAACAGAGGAATCATTCCCAACATGGTGGTTACGGCCGCCATAAGCACAGGTCGTACCCGGCTTACCGCGGCCTCAACCACCGCAGTGAATGCATCATCCTGCTGTTCTAACTGAATATTGATCTCCTCAACCAGCACAATGGCATTCTTCAGTACCATACCGATCAGACTCAGAGTCCCGAGCAGCGCCATGAATGTAAAAGGCGCGCCGAGCAATACCAGTCCACCAATGATTCCAATCATCATGAGAGGAACAATCATCCAGATAGACAGAGCCTGTCGGAAGCTACCGAACAACAGCATCGAAATAATGAACATCCCCAGCAGTCCAAGAGGCAGCGAGGAGAAAAGCGAAGTCTGAGCTTCGGATGAGGTCTCGTACTCTCCACCCCACTCAATCGAATAGCCGTGGGGAAGCTCCAGCGCGTCGACCTGCGGGCGGATCCTCTCCAGCACACTCGCCGCCGTCTCCCCCGACAAAGGCATGGGTTCGGCATAAACCGCCAACATCCGCTCCCTGTTTCTGCGTTTTATCAACGGATCCCGCAGTTCCGTATTGATGGCATTGATGACGTTGCCCGCGCTGACATAGCGGCCCTGCTCTTCACTCCAGACATTGATCGAGGTAAGGTTTTCGATGTCAAAACGCTGCTCCTCTCTTGACCGCATAATGATCGGAATGAGGTCGCTCCCCTCACGGTACACTCCAACCTGCTGCCCCTGATTATTCAGCAACAACGCCTGGTGCAGTGATTCGCGAGATACGCCAAGGCGCCGGGCCTGTTCTTCGAGGAACTCCGGTACGATCACGGCTTCCCGATTACCCCAGGACAAGCGCACGCTGTCGGCCAGAGGTTCATTTTCAAAAATTGCCTGCACGCGCACACCGATTTTCCGGAGTTCTTCGGGATCTTCTCCAAAGATACGAGCTTCAAGACTGGCTTTGGCTGAGGGCCCCACCTGCAAAGCCTGCACTTTGTAATGCACGTTCGGGAAGTCTGTACGCAGTTGCTCAATGACTTCCTCCATACGGGCCTCTCTCGACGCCTTATCCCGGGTCTCTACGATCAATTGGCCAAAACTGGCGTATCGCTGCTCCGGTGAATACGTCAACGTAAAACGCTGGGCTCCGCCACCGGTGACACTGGTCACCTGAACGACCTGGTCCATGTCATTCACGCGCGATTCCAGCCGCTTTACGGTCTCTTCGGTTTGCAAGATGTCGGCGCCCTCGGGCAACCAAAGGTCAACAAAGAAGAGTGGCGTTGTGGCATTCGGGAAGAAAGCATTCTTAACCTGTCCCGAGAACGATAGAACCCCAGCCAGAAGCGCGATCGCAAGTGTTAATGTCACGAAGCGATAATGAATCGCGTAGGTCAGCAGGCGGCGGAAGACGACGAAAACAATTCCCTTATAGGGGTCGTTATCGGATGACTGCCCGACACTCTCGAGCTTGTCGGGATAGAACATATCAAAGAAAAACGGGGTCAGAGTGAGTGCCGTCAGCCAGCTCAGGAAAAGCGAGTAGCACAGAACCCAGAACAGGGAGCCAATGAATTCTCCGGTGGTGTCTGGTGAAAGGCCGATAGGAGCAAAGGCCGTAATGGCAATCACGGTAGCGCCGAGCAGCGGGTACCGGTTCTGCGAGACCACTTCTTTGGCTGCCTGCCTTTTGGACTTGCCCTTGGAAAGGCCAATCATCATGCCCTCGGTGACGACGATGGCATTATCGACCAGCATCCCCAGCGCAATGATCAGCGCACCCAATGAAATCTTCTGGAGCTGAATACCGTGTATTGCCATAAGCACGAATGTACCCATGATGGTAATCAGCAGGATCAGCCCCATGAGCAGGCCACTTCGCAGCCCCATGAACAGCAAAAGCACAATAATGACAATGCCCACCGCCTGAGCAAGGTTCATGAGAAAAGCAGATACTGCCTCCTCGACTACTTCAGGCTGGTTATACACTGTGTTCAGTGTCATGCCGATGGGTTGCTGTTTTTCCAGGCGTTTCAAAGCCTCATTGAGACTCTCACCTACATCAACAACGTTGGTGCCCTCTGCAAATGACACGCCGATGGTCAAAGCAGGCAATCCGTCAGAGTGGTAAAGCAAGGCGGGTGAGTCATTGGTCACCCTGCGAACTTCGGCCAGATCGCTGAGCCGGATAATACCCGAATCAGCGCTTCCAACTGCCAGTTGCTCAAGTGCCTGAACGGAATCAAGCTGACCGGTTGGCTGAACGGATAACGACAGCCCTTCACTGCGCAGGTGGCCAGCGTTGCCCACCGTATTCTGCGCATTCAGAAGGCTTGCCAGGTATTCTGGCGAGATGCCAAGAGCACGCATACGGTCACGGTCCAGTGACACGATCATCTGCTCGTCGACACGACCACCGATACTGACTTTTGCGACGCCCTCCAACAATCGCAGTTCTCGCTGAATGAGATCCGCATGGTCACCAAGATCTTTCAGCGAGTAGCCGTCACCACGCAACGTGAGCAGCAGGCCGAAGACATCGCCAAAGTCATCGTTCACGATGGACGTGTTCACGCCTGGTGGCAGACCAGGCTGGGCATCATTAATCTTTCGCCGAAGGATATCCCAATACTGGTCTAACTCCCCTTCTCTGACCGTCTTCTTGAGTTGGACAGTAATCTGCGACAAGCCGTCCGAGTTCACCGAAGTAATGTCATCGATGCCCGGCATCTGCTGGATCGCTTTTTCCAGAGGCAGCGTAACCTCCTCCTCGACTTCAAGAGGCGTTGCTCCGGGATATTGGGTGGTCACCAAGGCGGAACGTAACGTGAACTCCGGGAATTCAAGCTGGCCAAGACCCAGAAACGCGAACATGCCCCCAACCCCAAGCAACAGCGTGACCATCCAGCTGATGGACTTCCGATCAAGAAAATAATCGACCATCTCAGAGCCCGCCCTCTTTTTCCCAGGGACGGACCGAACGATCCCTGTTCATCCGGTGAGCGCCGGCAACCACGATTCTGTCGCCCGGGCTGAGCTCTCCCCGAACAAGCACGCCATCGTTCATTTTCTTACCCGGCTCGACATCCACCGGCTCGACGCTGCCCGTGTTATCGCCATTCTCACCATCGGCAGCAGCCACGTATCGCCAAACCACGCTAGTGCCGGGTTCTGCGTCAGGTGTTACAAGCGCCGCGGTTGGTATCAGCCACGACGGGGCGCTCTCTCCAGCCAATGTGCCGTAATCAAGCAGAACGGTCGCGCTCATCCCCGAAAGCACTGTGATGTCCTCGGGTTCAGGGAGCGTTACGGTAACCTCATAACTGAGCGACCCCTGAGAGGCATTGCTGTCATGCTCTTTGTAGCTCGCGGCGTAGCGTTTATCGGGAAGCTCGGGAAACTGTACCCACGCGATAGTGTTGCCATTGGCGCGAACGTTCCTGGATCTCTGTGGTTGAAGGCGGCGGACCTGTTGTTCAGGCATCTGGAACGAGACGTCGATAGAGCCGGGCCGTTGCAGTTCGGCAATGGCCTGCTGCGCTGATACAACCTGAAAGACATCCACCGGCACCCGTGAAATGACGCCATCAAATGGCGCTTTGAGAACGGTATAGGAAAGTTGGTCCTCCGCGCTGGCCAGTTGCGCTCTGGCAGAGAGGTACTCGGCCTCGGCCTCATCGAAACGGGCCTGACTGATGGCCTGGCGCTCCAACGATATTCGCATTCGCTCGAAGGTGGCCTGTGCCAGATTGAAATTTGACCGGGCGTTTTCCAGGCGGGTTCTTGCGTCCCGATCGTCCAGGCGGGCAACGACCTCCCCTTTTTCCACAGTGTCGCCTGCTTTAACGGCCAGCTCCGTCAGCTCTCCTCCCACTCTGAAAGAGAGTTCTGAATGGTCAGACGCCGAGACTCTGCCCGGATACTGATTGAGCGTGCCTGACTGCGCCTGCTCCAGCGTCATGAGCTTTACCGGGTAGACAGTTTGCTGTGTCAGAGGGGGCGCCTCCGCCGAACATCCCATCACCAGGAGGCTCGAAAGCATTGCAAGCGCTTGTAGGCCTCTCAAGGGCATGGCGGTACTGACCATCTTGAATTTCATAACGCGTCACTCTCCAGAAAAAATTAGGTATTCCGACGATCGGCAACCGCATCCCAAGCCATATTAAACGCTAATTCGATATGCTCATCGGTACCTTCGAACGACCCTTGCAGGCATCGTTGAACGAGGTGGTAAATCGGGCGGAACATAAACGTTTCGAGAAGTGGAAAAGGTACCGGTTTGATCAGCCCGGATTGCTTTCCCTGATCAACTGCATTCAAAAGATTTGCGGCTCGGCTTTCGTTTCGTGCCTGGATCTCGGGAGTCATCCAAGCAGAATGCGTGAACGTCTCGTGGTAGCGGAATAGTTCCGGACGCTCAAGGCCGATCCGGAACAGTGTGTGCCACTGGCGTCGCAGTCCTTCACGCAGATCTTTCCCGCGAGAAAAACTGTCCAGCGCCGCATCAATGACCTGATCGCTGACGTAATAAAATGTCGCCAATAAAAGCTGTTCTTTATCTTCGTAATAGATGTACAGCGTGGCTGGTGACAAACCCGCAGCCTTGGCTATCTTGCCAACCGAGGTTGCTGAAAAACCGTGATCTGCTACTTCCCTCACGGTAGCTTCCAAGAAGGCTATTCGTTTCGAGTCGTCTCTTTGCCGCATTTGTCTGCTCAACGCTTCAAATTGGTCGGCCTAAAATAAATGAACGTTCACTTATTTTCAAACCGAAAATATAGGCGTATACCGAAGTAGGTGCCCTACTGAATTCCTGGACAGAATGGCCATTGGGGGCTCCATCAGGCATCTGTCTCCAAACCTGGACTGTAGTTTTCATGTCGTCACGAAGTCTCTTGAGCTCCTTTAACTCCTGATCCAGTCTGCAAAGGCGGTCTGTGAATAGCTCCTTCAGGTCGCTGCCAGCCAAGCCACCCTCCGTCCCATGACTTAGAATGACTTTGACTTCACGCAGGTTGAATCCCAGCTTGTTTGCCACGCGAACAAACCGTAAGCGCCACAGGTCTTCCGAATTATACAAGTTGTAGCCATTTCGGGGATCTTTTCGTGGCCGAAGTAACCCTTCACGGTTATAGAAACGAACGGTGTCCGGAGAGACATCCGCCAAGTTTGCAATTTCATTGACTTTCATCGTGCCCACATCGCTCGCATGAAACAGATCCCGATATATCAGAGGAGAAAACGCCAGCATGACCACTCTGAAACTCTCTCAATTTGTTATTGCATAAATGAAGTCGACCTTTATCCGCCCGTCGCCACCTTTACGTTATTGATCGGTTGGCTTTTCGACCAAGCGACTAACCCAAGGCCTCCAAGGATCATCGGCAAGGTCAACAACTGCCCCATGGTCACCCAGTCAAGGGCAATGAACCCCAGTTGCGGGTCGGGGAGGCGAACAAACTCGACCGCAAAACGGAAAATTCCGTAGAGCAACAGGAACAGGCCGGACGTTGCGCCCATCCGACGAGGGTGGCGTGAGAACCACCACAGCACCACAAACAGCACAACACCTTCCAGGGCAAACTCGTACAATGACGACGGGTGACGTGGCGCCGACCCCATATTCGGGAACACCATGGCCCAGGGCACGTCGCTGACCCGCCCCGGGAGCTCGTGGTTGATAAAGTTGCCAAGGCGCCCCGCCCCCAGGCCAATTGGCACCAGTGGCGCTATAAAATCCGTGAGTTGGAAAAACCGCAGGTTCTGCTTGCGGGCGAAGACCAAGGCTGCAATCAGGACGCCGGTCAAGCCGCCGTGAAAACTCATGCCCCCTTCCCAGATCTTGAGCAGCCAGAGCGGGTTGTCTGCCAGCTTGTCAAAACCGTAGAAGAGCGCGTAACCGACGCGGCCACCCAGAATGACGCCCATCGCACAGTAGAAAATCAATGTTTCAACAGCGTCTGCGTTCAACCCGAGTCGATGAGCCCGACGACGCCCCAGCCACCAGGCCGCGAGAAAACCGACAAGGTACATCAGGCCGTACCAATGGATTTTCAGTGGGCCCAGTGCAATGGCTACCGGGTCTATTTGAGGATACTGAAGCATAAGCTTCCCTGATTTCGTGTGTGAACGTGCGTTAGGGTTTCAATCAGTAACACGTTCCGCTCCATTGGCTGTCTCCTCCAATCGTTGCCTGGCAACAGCGATACCGCTGCGCATGGCCTGTGCGGACTCGTTATCGCCGAAGCCAGCCAATGCCCGGCGCCAGTAATTGATCGCCTGTTCATAGCGGCCGTCGTCAAAGGCCTCGACCCCCAGTATGCCCAGCGCCGTTGGCTCACGTGGATCCTTGTCGAGTATTTCGTCGATCAGCGCATGCACTTCATCGGTCAGGCTGCGCCCGGCCACAAAGAATTTTATCTGAGCCAGTTGGGCCAGAAGATCTACTCTGCGGCCTTCCAGTTCGATCAGTCGTTCCAGGGCGTCAATCGCCTGACCCGGTTGACCGATCTTCTGGTAAAGCGGAAACAGCAAGGACCAGACCTTGGGATTATCCGGCTGAGTCCCGGCTTCCTCTTCGAGCCGACCAACCAGGGTTTTCATTGAGGCACCGGGCGTGTTGAGCACGTCCTGCTGGGCGGCATGCAGCGCCAGATCGCCATCGGCACCCAGCCATCGATAGCCGATCATGCTGGCAGCCATGACTGCCGTTATCACCAGTGGAATCATCAAACGTCCTGACAGGGGGCGCCTGAGAGGCATTCGGCGATGGGCCTCGGTGTCCTCCAGCAGATTGCGGTCCAGCTCGTGGCGGCCTTCTTCAAAACGGGCGACGTCAATCTCGCCGCGATCGCGGGCGCTTTTCAGGGCTGAAAGCCGGCGTTCATAGACGGCCAGGTTTTGCGCCTCAGCGTGATCATCGGCCTCAAACCGCTGCTGCCAGTCATGGATCGCCCTTGCTCTTCGCAACGGTAGACTCAGGAACCACAGCGCTATAAGCAACAGTGTGCCGATACTTAACCAGAGCATAGTCATTCCGACCTCTCACGATGACGATGAATCAAAGAGGACAGGCGGGTACGCTCCTCCTCGGAGAGCGGCCGCACTCGCCGGTGCCTGCGTGCCCGGACAAAGGCAATCACAACCAGGGCGCCTCCTGCTACCAGCGCTGCCGGCAATGCCCAAAGCAGCCACGTGCGCCCGTCAAGGCGCGGATTGTAAAGAACGAACTCGCCAAAACGATTAGCCATGAAATCAAGAATTTCCTTATCCGCACGCCCCTCATGAAGCATCAGCGCTACCCGCTCCCGCATGTCCGCCGCCACCGGCGAATCGGAGCTGTCGATGGCTTGAGCATCACATTTAGGGCACCGCAATGACGCCGTAAGGTCGCGATAACGCTCCGCCATCACCGGATCCTCGAAATGACGCGCATCAATTGCCGTATCCGCCATCGACTGGAACGAGGCCATCAAAAGCACGATGACCACACAGCAACGGATCTTCAGGGTTAGCGCCATTTCTCTACCTCCATCATGACTTCATCCACCTGGGCGGGCGTTATGTACCCAACGTGCTTGTATCGAACGATACCGTCTGCGTCGACCAGGAAGGTTTCGGGCACGCCATACACGCCAATTTCAAAACCCAGGTCACCGGCAGGATCGAAGATGTTGACCTCGAAAGGTTTTCCGAACTCTTCGAGAAACTGTCGCCCCAGGTCACGGGCGTCTTTATAGTTGATGCCCACCATCTGAATGCCGCGCTCGGAGAGCGCCAGTAGCTGGGGCATTTCCTCCTTGCAGGTCGGGCACCAGGATGCCCAGACATTGACCAGAGATATCTGCCCGCGAAGCAGGGATTCATCCACCTCGGTATCAGGGTCCTCCAGCGTCGGGAGCGTGAACGCGGGAAACGCCTGGCCTATCAGGGCTGACTCGCGAGCACTGGGATCCAGCGAAAGCCCCCGGTACAAAAAGAAGGCCAGGCCAAGGAACACCACAAACGGAAGCAGCAGCAACAGGCGACGCATCATGCGCGAACCTCGCGTGCCGGCCTCATCGATTCGCGGTCAGCTGCGGCTGCACGGCGGCGACGGTAGCGACGGTCTGCCACGGCCAGCACGCCCCCGGAGGCCATCAGCAGCGCACCCAGCCAAAGCCAGCGTACAAATGGCTTGACCTGTAGGCGCATTGCCCAGCTGCCGTCGTCCAGTTCCTCCCCCATGGCCACGTAAAGGTCCCGCAACAGGCCGGGGTCGAGTGCGACATCGGTCATCGGCTGCCCTCGGGCAATGTACAGGCGCTTCTCCGGGTACAGGGTGGTGACAATCCGGCCTTCACGGGCAACCTCGATGGTCGCCGTATCGGCGAGGAAGTTGGGCCCCCGACGCTCGCCCAGTTCGGTCAGCGTAAAATCGTACCCGCCCAGATTCACCTGCTCACCGATATCAAGCCGCACATTACGCTCCATGGCGTAGTTCGACACCATCACCACGCCCACGATGGTGACGGCCAGGCCCACGTGGCCGACCACCATGCCCCAGTATGAAGGGGTCAACTTACGCAATCCGGACAGCGCAGAGGACGCATTGCGGACTTTATCAAACAGGTCGCGCACCAACGCCAGTACTACCCACAGGGCCGCCACCATCCCCAGCGCCACGGCGACATTCCACTGGCCGTTGTAAAGAAACGGTATCGATATCGCAATCGCCAGTGCGGCCAAGCCCGCCCCCAGTAGTCGCCGGAACAGCTCCCGACCGGGCATCTGCTTCCAGCGTGAGACCGGCCCCAGCCCCATAAAGGCACACAGCATGACGGTCAGTGGCACGAACAGGCTATTAAAGTAAGGCGCGCCGATACTGACCTTGCCCAGCCCGAGTGCATCCAGGATCAAGGGGTACAGGGTGCCCATCAGGACCGTGATCGTCATGATGACCAGCAAAATATTGTTGATCAGCAACAGAGCATCCCGGGAAAGCCAGCTAAAGCCCGCATTGGCGCTCATTCGCGGCGCCCGTAGCGCAAAGATCAAAAGCGAGACGCCGACCGTTATTCCCAGCAACGCCAGAATGAAGAGCCCCCGAGATGGATCATTGGCAAAGGCATGAACCGAGGTCAGTACCCCTGAGCGCACCAGGAAGGTGCCCAGTAACGAGAGTGAGAACGTGAAAATCGCCAGCAGTGCCGTCCAGCTCTTGAACGTGCCGCGTTTTTCCGTGACCGCCAGTGAATGTATCAGCGCTGTCCCGCTCAGCCAGGGCAGGAGCGATGCATTTTCCACCGGATCCCAGAACCACCAGCCGCCCCAACCCAGCTCATAGTAGGCCCACCAGCTACCCAGAGCGATGCCGAGGGTCAGAAAGGCCCAGGCAATGTTGGTCCACGGCCGAACCCAGCGCGTCCAGGCCGCATCGAGACGCCCTTCGATCAGCGCAGCGATGGCAAAAGCAAAGACCACTGAAAAACCCACATAGCCCATGTAAAGCATCGGCGGATGGATGATCAGGCCAACATCCTGCAACAACGGATTCAGATCGGCACCGTCGGCTGGCATGCCCGGCAACAGGCGATCAAAGGGACTGGACGTAACGACGATGAAAAGCAGGAACCCTGCGCTGACGACACCCAGAACTCCCAGAACCCGTGCCAGCATATCCCGTGGCAACTGGCGGGAAAACAGACTGACGGCAAAGCCCCAGCCACTGAGAATCAGACTCCATAACAGCACCGAGCCTTCATGAGAGCCCCAGACGGCGGTGAACTTGTAGTACCAGGGCAGCATCGAGTTGGAATTACGGGCCACATAATCCACGCTGAAATCATCCAGAAGAAAACTGGCGGTCAGGCTGGCATAAGAAACCAGTAGAAAAACAAATTGCCCCCATGCCATGGGCTCTGCAAATGCCATCCACAACGGGCGCCGGGTGGCGGCTCCCAGCAAGGGCACGGTCGCCTGAAGCAGCGACAGGCAAAGTGCAATCAATAACGCGAAGAGACCAACTTCAGGGATTGTCAGGGTAAGCATTTCGGGGCCGTGTTCGGTTGCGGGTTCGGCGATGACCGAACCTATCGGTGAAGGTTTCTCAGGTATTGCTTCGTCAGCCAGCCACAAGGCCAGCTGACGAATTCTCTATTACTTCCGACCAGGTTGGCGGGTAACGCGCAGATACGGTGTCTGCTCATCCCATCCGTCGGGGAAGCGCTCTTTGGCCTCTTCGTTGGAGAGCGACGGAACGATGATCACATCCTCGCCATTCTTCCAGTCCACCGGCGTGGCCACTTTGTGGTTGTCGGTCAGTTGGAGCGAATCAATGACGCGCAGGATCTCGTCCAGATTGCGCCCGGTGCTGGGCGGATACGTCAGCATCAGACGGATTTTTTTCGCGGAATCGATAATGAATACCGTTCGAACAGTCACCTTGGGATCGGCTTTTGGATGGATCATTCCGTACTGGTCGGCAACCACCTGATCCTTGTCTGCCAACAGGGGAAAATTGAGCCCCTTGCCCTGGGTTTTCTCGATATCCTTCGCCCAGTCTTTATGGGAGTCGAGCGGGTCGACGGAGACCCCGATCAGCTTCACACCGCGACTGGCGAACTCGTCCTTACGCTTGGCGAAGGCGCCGAGCTCTGTGGTACAGACAGGGGTGTAGTCGGCGGGGTGTGAAAACAGCACGGCCCAGTCGTCTCCCAGCCACTCATGAAACTGAATGTTTCCCTCGGTGGATGCGACGGTGAAATCGGGAGCGGTTTCTCCAAGTTGCAATGTCATCGTTTCATTCTCCTTTGCTTTGGCTGTCGTTCTTGGTTTGTCAGCACAGACGATATCCTTAAAGTCAACTTTAAGGTCAAGGCGTTTGTCAGATGTTTTTTAGCCTGATCCATCGAGCTCGACGTTCGTGCCCGATTTTTCGGGTATGAAACTGACATAGAGGAAAAGCACGGTGCCCAGCACAATGGCGATATCGGCAAGGTTAAAGGCTGGCCAGTGCCAGGATTGCCAATAGATATCAAAGGAATCCACAACATAGCCGCGGAATATCCGGTCAATCAGGTTGCCCATGGCACCGCCAAGAATAAGACTGTACGCGATGGCTTCTCCCCTGCGGCGGCACTGAAGAATCAACCTGATCAGTACGATCGAGACCACTACCGCGATTGCGATAAGAAAGTAGCGCTGCCAGCCTCCACCATCGGCAAACAGACTGAATGCGGCGCCGGTGTTCCAGACATGAACCCAGTTAAAGAACGGGGTCACCGGAATCGATTCGCCATACGCCATTGACTGCTGGACCAGCCATTTTACAACCTGATCAGACGCCGCAATCAGGCCCGAAATAGCCAGCAGGCCATACGGCAAGTGTTTTTTGGCAACGATGGACATTGTTTAACCCTTAAGCGCGAGGATGCGCCTGGCCCCGTTGAGTACGATAACCCCCGCAATGCTGCCGATGATCAGGTCCGGGTAGTTGGAGCCAGTCCACGCGACCAGGGCGCCAGCGGTAATGACCCCCAGATTGATCACCACATCGTTGGCTGAGAATATCCAGCTCGCCTTCATGTGCGCCCCACCCTCCCGATGTTTGGATATCAGCAGCAGACAGGTGGTATTGGCGATCAATGCAATGAACGCAATCCCCATCATTACCAGCGACTCCGGCTCACTGCCGAAGACAAAGCGCCTCACCACCTCTGCAAGTACGCCTACAGCCAGTATCAGTTGGAGTACGCCCGCGAGATGCGCCGCACGCACCTGCATTTTCACGCTATGCCCAACCGCATACAGCGCGAGCCCATACACGGCCGCGTCGGCAAAATTGTCCAGGGATTCTGCAATCAGGCCGGTGGAGTGCGCGATCAGGCCGGCCGTCATTTCCACCACAAACAGGACGGCATTGATACCGAGCAACCAACGCAGGGTGCCGGACTCCTGCTCGGCAGAGATAGCCGTATCCCCGACCGCCTTAATTGACTCAGGGTCGGCAGCGGCCGTTTCCTGAAGCGAAGCTCCCAGCCCGAGGGTCGCCAGCTTCGCGGTGATAGGCTCAGCCTCGCCATCGTGCACAACCTTCAACTGCCGATCAGACAGCTCAAAGGACAGCCCGCGAATGTCTTCAAAACCGTTCAGGGCCAGGCGAATCATCCGTTCCTCCGAAGGACAATCCATCTTCGGTACGGTATACACACTGATCCAGTTGCCGGACGCTTCAGAGGCCTTCGACCCGGTGTTACCCTCTGCGGGTGTTGTGTCGCAGCCACAGGCGTCTTCACAGGATTTACTCATGATACGGCTCCACTTGCGTATTGTCGGATTATGATTTAAAACCATATAGCCACTATAAGGTCAATAGAGCAGATACCATTTGTTGAGGAGACACCCGATGCGCATTGGTCAGTTGGCGCGGTCCGTAGGGGTTGACACCCAGACCATCCGTTTCTATGAGCGAGAGGGCTTGTTACCACCGCCGGATCGTCAGGACAACGGCTACCGTATTTACACTGAACGGCATGTTGAGCGACTGGCCTTCATCCGGCGCTGCAGAATACTTGAGCTGTCACTCGCTGAAATTCACGAGTTACAGCGTTATCAGGGCGCGCCCCATCAGCCTTGCAGGGCCATCAACACCTTGCTTGATGATCACATCGCTCAGGTACGGTCTCAGATAACCGATCTGCAGGTACTGGAGAAACAACTTGTGTCGCTGCGAGCAAGTTGTAACGATGATCGGGAAATTGAGGCCTGTGGGGTTCTCGAAGGGCTCAGCGAAGGAAGCATGCAGTAGTAGCCTGAAGCAGGTATGCTCAGTATTAGGGTAGCCAGCGTGGAAAGATCAATATACTTGCGTAGGTGCTGAACATCCGCTCCCTGGCGGAGTTTTTCGACAACACGGAGCCTGAGTAGTCGGCAGATAGAGCAAGCACTTCATCATGTCTTGTTTCGTTGAAAAGGCTGCATCAACTGTTGCCAGTAGTTCATTGGTAATTCGGCGCTGAAACAATACCAAGATCCTTAGTGCTGATCGCTCGCTCGGAATCGTAGTAAGCCGTGCCGTGCAAGGATCTTAGCGGCAATGGGTGAAGTGATCATTTGTATCACTGCAAAGAATGCGGCAGGAATCGCAATTTCTGAAGGTAAGCCAGATGCGGCGACAAAAGCAGCAGCAATGCTAAATTCTTTTTTGCTCACGGTGAAGAGATAGGTAATCACTTCTTTCCGGTCAGAGGTTAGCAACCGTGAGGACATTCCTATCAGGTAGCCAATCAGATTAAGACTCAGGGCTGCTCCAGCAATCAAAAAAGCGTACCAGCCATAACCAATGATAGTTTCTGCGTTTGGGCCTACTACAGCCAGTAGTATCAGAAGATATATGATTGATCCAATTCCCGCGTACGTTGAATCATGGCGTGCAAAAAAATCTGGAAATCCTGTGCGTAAGCTCACTCCAACAACAGTGGGAACGAGAACGATCAAGGCTAATTCAAAGATGATTGCCCCGAGAGGAACTTCCAGCTGTATTCCAGTCAGCCATAAAAAAACGAATGGAACAATGAATGGCGATAGTGCTGTATTGACCGCATTAAAAACGGCTGCTAAGGCAACATTCCCCCGCGCCATTAATACCAGCAGCGGAGACGAAACATCTGTCGGCAATGTGCCAAGCAACGTTTGACCTGCTGCAAGAGGTCCGTTCCCGAAAAATAAACGGCCAGTCAGAAAACCGGCAATCGACATCGGACCATAGACCAGACCTAGTGCTAAAAATTGCCTTGAAGGTTTGCGAAAGACCACTCGAACGGCATGTGCGTCGAAGGTAAGACTGATGACAAGCATCAGCAGCGCGAGCAGTGGACCGATAAAGGGCTCTAGGTGCGTTCCTAACCCTGGGAATACTAAGACCAAACCAGCTAAAGTGATAACGAACCAAACAAGATTAGACTCCACAAAATAGATGAATCTGATCATATCTTGGAGTCCACCGTGCCCGATGAGGTTGGGCGACCTTCACACTGCGCGAACAACTCGATGGCTTTGTCGCAATAAGCACAGTGCCCATCGCAGCAGTCGTGCATCAGAAACGCTATGAGATCAGCAAGTACAGGAAAAATAGCACTGTCTTCGATCAGAAGAGCGTCGTCGGTGAAAATACGGTCGTCCAGACGGTATGCGAAATGGCCATCGGTATGGCCCGGCGTGTGAATCGGCTGGAAGCTGAGCCGACCGACCTGAAAGGGCCTCCCCTCCTCAACTCCTACGTCCGTGCAGGGCAGGCAATCCATGGCAGGCGCCGCGATTTTACTGCCCGCTTTCTGCTTTAGCTCGCGGGCGGAAGTGATGTGATCGGCGTGGATATGGGTATCCAGAGTGTATTCCAGCTTGAGCCCCAGCTTTGATACCTCTGCCAGGTCGCGCTCGACCGAGTTGATAACCGGATCAATCAGGACCGCTCGTCCGGTTTCCTCGCAGCCCAGAAGATAGGTGTAAGTGCTGGATACGGGTTCATACAGTTGTCGAAAGATCATGTGTTGTTCCCTGTCTGCGTCGGCGCTTCCATCCGCAAATGCTACCATCAACCTGCATGCTGCATGGGCAACCAACCCGGCTTGCTGTGTGCTTTATGAGAAAGAAGCTGCGTATATCTGGGATAGGATCCAAGCGTGCGTCAGCGAAAACTCTAGCCGATTCCGCTGCGACGGCTGCCTGGCTGATGTCGTATTTCGGCCCAGATAAAGAGGGCAGCACCGAGGACGATCCATACGTCCGCCAGGTTGAACGATGGCCAGTGCCACTGGGCATAATGAAAATCGAGAAGATCCTCGACGTAGCCCAAGCGTAAGCGATCTGCGACATTGCCCAACGCACCGCCGAGGATAGCGCTGAGTGCGAGCCGATAACTCAGTACGCTCGGTGAACGCCAAAGCCAGTACACCAGTAACGTCGAGATAACCAAGGCCAGCCCGATGAAAAGCGGCTACTGCCAACCGCCGGCATCCGCTAGAAAGCTGAACGCCGCCCCCGTATTGTGGCGGTGGACCCAATTGAAGAAGGGCGTGACCGATACACTTTCTCCATACATAAGCATGGTACTGGCAAGGTACTTGCTAGCCTGATCCGCCAGCAGTAACAGGAGCGAGAGCCACAGCCAGCGCATCGTTTTTCTCGGCTCGTGGGCTTTCTCTGCGAGCCAATTGCCATAAGTAGACAAATTCCTTCCTCCTCACCCAATTGAAAATCTGCTCGCTATAGAGTGGCGGGCGTCATGTACCCAGCCGATGATACTGGCGAATTCGAAGAAGCAGGAGCAAGCCGAGTCCGAGTGCGATCACACCAAGGACAGGCCAATCCCTCCAGCGCACATAAGGGGTCGCACCAGTTCGCGGTGTCACCTCGACGCTGAGGCTGGCTACGCGGAACTGAGGAGCGCGCTTGAGGATCTTTCCCTCGTAGCTGACAGCTGCTGTGATACCCGTGTTCGTGGCTCGCAGTAGGTCACGTCCGGTTTCGATGGCACGCATGCGGGCCATCTGGAAGTGCTGGAGAGGGCCGAGCGAGCTGCCGAACCAGGCATCATTACTGACATTCACCAGCACCTGCGCTTCGGGCAGAAGTTCCGTGACTTCAGCACCAAAGACCGCCTCGTAGCAGATGAGTGCCCCTACGGGCACCCCTGCTGCATTCAGGACGTGCGCGTCCCGTCCCGGTGTAAAATCGGACATGGGCGCCCCGAGCACGTCGAGGGCCGAACCCAAAAACTCCCGAAACGGAACATATTCACCGAAGGGCACCAGGTGGCGTTTGTAGTAGAAGCCTGAGGGATCGGAGAGGCTTACCACTGCATTATAGGCGCGGCCATCCGCCTCGCGTACCGGGACGCCAATCATTAACAAGGTGCCTGCCTGATCGGCTAACGCCTCAAGCTCAGCAAGATATTCTTTGGCCTGGTCATGCCACATCGGGATTGCCGCTTCTGGCCAGATCACGATGTCGGCCCCGAGATGCTGCTTCGTAAGCGCCTGATAGCGCTCAATTGTGATTTCCCGGTAATCCGGGTCCCATTTCTTGTCTTGCGCGATGTTTCCTTGCAAGAGGGCGACATCGATAGGGTCAGCGGCTGGCTGCGTCCACTCGCGGTCCAGGAGCTGCAAGCCAGCGAG
Source organism: Marinobacter bryozoorum (assembly GCF_023156245.1). Lineage (GTDB taxonomy): Bacteria > Pseudomonadota > Gammaproteobacteria > Pseudomonadales > Oleiphilaceae > Marinobacter > Marinobacter bryozoorum. The sequence goes on along the minus strand of NZ_JAKZAH010000036.1, from coordinate 15,184 downwards.
AGTAACGATTAACACGGCACCGGCTACCGCTGCACGGCGCAGGCTTGGGCCTAAGATAACCCACGCAAGACCGCCGGCGAACAGTGCCACCAGAAAACTCACGCCAAGCACACCAAAGACAGGAGCGATAGTGGCGAGTGTGGTGTCGGTCTGGCTGTAGCCGATAAAGAGCCAGGGAAAGCCGGTCAAGAACCAGGTGCGCATCCATTCACTCAACACCCATGCCGCCGGTAGTCCTAGCCAGAGCGCCATCGCATCCATCTCAGGTCTCAGGCGGCGCACGAGATAGGCGACGCCCCATGGGAAGAGGGCGAGCAGCGAGACAAAGGCCGCTGTGGCTAACCCCGCCACCACAGGGCCATTGCCGTACTGGCTGATGCTGATGAAGACCCAGGAGACACCTACGCCGAAGTAACCAAGGCCAAAGAGGTAGGCCGACCATAGCACCTGACGCTTTGAAGATTGCGCGGTCAGGGCAAAAAATGCAGCCAGAGCGATCATTGCAAGCCATGCCCAGCCCACAGGGGCAAAGGCAAGCGGCATGGCGCCTCCGGCAAGTAGAGCTATCCCCCTTGTTAGAAGCTCCTTGTGGCGCATGCCCGTGGAGGGTAGCGCGTACTTATCACCCAATGCTCTCGCCTCCGAAGCCAGTATCAACCCTGTGGCTCATGCTTTTTTGCTCCGCTCAATTCAGTCCGCAGCCACAGGCGTCTTCACAGGATTTACTCATGATACGGCTCCACTTGAGTATTGTCGGATTATGATTTAAAACCATATAGCCACTATAAGGTCAATAGAGCAGATACCATTTGTTGAGGAGACACCCGATGCGCATTGGTCAGTTGGCGCGGTCCGTAGGGGTTGACACCCAGACCATCCGTTTCTATGAGCGAGAGGGCTTGTTACCACCGCCGGATCGTCAGGACAACGGCTACCGTATTTACACCGAACGGCATGTTGAGCGACTGGCCTTCATCCGGCGCTGCAGAATACTCGAGCTGTCACTCGCTGAAATTCACGAGTTACAGCGTTATCAGGGCGCGCCCCATCAGCCTTGCAGGGCCATCAACACCTTGCTTGATGATCACATCGCTCAAGTACGGTCTCAGATAACCGATCTGCAGGTACTGGAGAAACAACTTGTGTCGCTGCGAGCGAGTTGTAACGATGATCGGGAAATTGAGGCCTGCGGGGTTCTCGAAGGGCTCAGCGAAGGAAGCATGCAGTAGTAGCTTGAAGCATTACGCACCTGCCTTTTCAATTGCGTAAATCCAGTCAGTCCGGAACCCCTTCAATGGTGCGGGTCATCAAATCCACCATGGCCGGGCTGTCCCATTCCGCGGCACCGACCAGACGGCCAATTTCGCGACCGTCGTGATCAATCAGCAGCGTTGTAGGAACACCTGCTATGCCCAGTGTTGAGGTCGCCATTGTCGACGGATCAATAAACTGGCGAAGATGTTGGATGCCGCTTTTCCGGTAGAATTTCTCAACAACGCTGATGCCTGCGTGGTCAACGGACAGCGCGACCACTTCAAATTGCTCGCCGCCCAGTTGAGCCTGAAGTGAGTCCAGCGTCGGCATTTCCTCACGGCAAGGCAGGCACCAGGTCGCCCAGATATTGAGCAAAATCACCTTGCCCTGAAAGTCAGCCAGTGTCAGCGGTCTGCCGTTTTCGTCTTCAAAAGCCAGCTCGGGCAGAGTGCGAGGGGACTCCCAGATCAGGAACCCCTGGGGCCCCACGGACTTCGGAACCTTCCCTGCAGCCATAACTGGAGCGGCTATGGAAATAGCAAGCGCGAAAATAACTGCCGCGATTCCACGGGCGGCGGATATGCGCTGGTGACTCATTAGACATTTCTCCTGATTACAGTGGTCGGTTTGCTGCCGGCATGGTGCCCCACGCGTTACTCGCTCTGTAGCAACGCTTCAATGCGCCCGTGCAGCCGGCCCCAGAACCCATCACCGGCTGCCGCGTTGGGGCCTTTGGCAATGGCCGTCAGGTAGGTCACCAGATGCTCAGGCTTGAATTTTAATCCATGGAACCGGGCCCGCATCTGACCTTCCGGGTCAATCACGTGGGTTACCACGCCATGGACCTGTACCCCCTCACCCGTATCCCTGAACTGAACGCCGTAGGCCTTGGCGAGCTCTGACGTCAACCCGGGCGGCTCGCCTTCGCCCCGGTACAGAAAGTGCCAATTATCGAAGTTCAGGTCGAAATTGTCGCCATACGCGCGCATGTTGTCCCGGGTACCGGCAATATCCTCGCGATCAGTGGCAATGGTGATGAACACCACCTCTTCACTCAGCCCTTCTTCTTCAACCCCGGTTTGCAACTGCCGTATCAGGTTCATATGAAAAGGGCAGGCCTCGGTACAGCGCGTATAGAGAAAATTGAGCACAACGGTTTTGCCGTTTAAGTCGGCAAGGGAAAGGGTATTGCCATCAACGCCTGTAAGATCAAATTCAGGGGCCGGCTGATCCACAAACTGGGCATACCGCTCTTTCTCGTTCAACGAGGCCTCTACATCCTCCATGGAATGGGCCATGGCATTGGTGCTGCCCAGGGCAACCACGGCAATCAGGAATACTCTGAATAAGCTGTTCACTGTCATTCTCCATTTGAGTTCTTTTCGAAAGAAGTCATGGATTATTGTGGCTTGGTATCGTCCAGATTCAGCGCAACGGGCAGATCAGCCGGTGCCAGGCAAACGCCCTCGTCACTGCAAGCCTGCACCCGTACTGTCATGTCAAGCTTGCCTGCCTCTTTCAGCGCGGTGGTCTGTTTTTCATCTGGCAGCAGCCGGATACTCGCACCGTCGTCGTACACCTCCAGGGCGGTGTCACCCAGCACAATGTCACTGACCCGACCGCGAGGGTACTGGGTCGGGATGTCAAGCGACTGACCGTTGACCGAAGAACTGGCGACGGTGGGAATCAGGAACTCCATGGAGGCCGGGTTGGCGTTCACGTGCCAGCCCGATTCAATGTCCAGTGTCAGAATAATTTCACCGGTCTCCCCTATCAGGGCTTTGCCGCCTTCCGCAAGATTGAGGCGGACCTTATCGGAAGAATCTGCCAACCCCGTGCGGGCAACTGGCGCCTGGGGGTCGGAATTGGCTCGTTCGGTCTGGGCCGAGCCAGGAGCGTTTCCGGAATTGGTACCGATCAACGTGAACGCCGCGATCGCGATCAGAAAAACCGCTACGCCGGTCAGCAATACTTTGGTTCGGGTTGTCATGGTTCATCTCCAGTAGCTAGCGTTGTGAGTTCTCGGTGCGGTTGATCGCCTCGACCAGGCTGTCGGTATCAAATAGCCCAGTGAAACGGGCGACAACGGTGCCGTCAGCGTCAAAAATCGCCGCAAAAGGTAAAGCCTGCCCTCCCGTTGCGGTTAACAATGCGTCTTTTTCGGGATCGCTTGCTGTCACATCAACCTGAATCGGCACCATGCCGGCCCGCGCTACGGCTTCAGCCACAGCGGGCTCTTTATACACGGTGCGCTCCAGGACCTTGCAGTTGATGCACCAATCGGCAGTGAACTCCAGCAAATACGGTGTGTCCCGGGCTTTTGTGTCCGCCAGGAGTTCTGCGGAGTAGGGCTGCCAGACAAGTTCGTCTTCGCCGCTGCCCAACGGAGATGCGAATACCACTGTCACCGCAAGGGCAAGGCCTGTCGCCGTTGCAGTGATCACGCGAACGGCACCGCTCCCCTGAACGAAACGACGGAGACCCCAGACCAGCACCAGCGCCAGCCAGGCCCACCACAGCCAGGGGTATACCGCTTTGGGCACCAGGCTCGCGCTGAAAAAGACGGCGGCGGCCAGCAATATCAGCGCGAGCACTTCACGAATGGCCAGGGTCCAGGGGCCCGCCTTGGGCAACCGGCTCAGCCACTCGGGCCTGAGCATCAGTACCGCGTAGGGCAACGACAGCCCCAGCCCGATACTGCCGAATATCCCCATGATGACCGGTGTCGGCTGGGTAACGGCAAAGGCCAGAACGCCACCGAGGAATGGTCCTGCGCAGGGCGCGGCCAGAATCGCACTCAACAGCCCGGATACATAGGCTTCAAAGTAACGCCGGCCATGCGCCGAGGCGGCGAATGTCGGGACGGGGATGGGCAGATCGAGCCAGGTAATCACCGCAAACCCGACCATTAACGCAACCAGGACGGCCACGAATAGCGTTGACTGGAACAACGTGCCCCAGTTCCACTGCAGCAGTGCGGTCAGGCCGCCCAGCGTCAGGAAAAAGGTGAGTGTTCCGGCCGTGAATGCCAACGCGGCCAGCACCCGATGGGACCTCTGGCCGCCCGCCTCCCGCAGGATGGTCCGGACCTTGATGGGGATCGCGGGCAGCACGCAGGGCGTCAGGTTCAGCAGTAGACCTGCCATAACCGCCATCATGATCTGGCCGGCAATGAGTAATGAGGGCAGCTGATCCATTACTCAGTGACTCCCAGCATCCTGCCGAGCGCTTCCTGGCTGGGCACACCAGTCTGGCCCCGCCATTGTCCGCTCGTGTCCTTGAACAGCAGCCCTGGCGTCCCGCTGAAACCCGCCTCGGCCATCCACTGACCGTGTTGTTCGAGGGCCTGTTGAAGGTCGGCCGGGATCGGAGTGAGTTCAGAAATGCCGCGGCCGTCACCGCTTTTTCCGAAGTTTTCCTCAAACACCTGGAGCGCCGCGGCTCGATCCTCTGCGTTCATGATTGCTGCAGAAAGCCCCAGGCTGGACGGTTTGAGAAACCCGACCATGACCCAGTGCAACCTGACTTTCCCCTCCGCAACCCAATCCCTGGTTTGCTTCCAGAATTTGTGGCAAAAAATGCAGTTGGGATCCGCGAAGATATAGACCTCAGGGGCATCTTTACCGCCCTCGCTCACCAGATGGGGGTCCCGGGAGAGCTGCTCGGCAACCGACGCATACGTCGGCTTCGGTATATAACGAGCGGAATATTCGCGGGTCAGATCGTTGCCATCACTCTCCAGAAGTGCGCCGGAAAAAGTGAGGTCACCGAGACCATAGAGGATTCCGGTTTTCCCGTCGCCGGTCTTTACAACATAGCCGGTCACGCCCTCGGCTGGCGTGGAGAAGCGTTCAGTCACCGTAAAACCGATTCTCTCCTGCAGTGCCTTGATTCCCGGGTCCATTGGTGGTGACGCCGAGGCCAAGGCAGCGAATAAACTCAAAAAAAGTGCCATCGAAAGCTTATGGCAGAGCACGGTCATGCCGCGCACCGGGTATTCCAGATAGAATGACATCACAGATACGTTCCCGTTTTCATGTATTCATCAGTCGATAAAATCACCAGCAAAGCTGCCTACGTGGTGGTCTACCGCGCAAGGCCAAACGACAGGCACTCGAAGCGAAAGCCTCTGGCAATCAAAGGTTCAGGAGACTGTTGAATACTTGGGAGGAAAAGGGTCTGGGCCAGAAAGTACACGGCCGGAATGAGAAGAATAGCCTTTCGGGCAGGGGGAAGATAACAGCACTACCGAGTCTCTAATTGCAGATTTCCCGACATGGGACGTTGAACACGGGCTACTGCAGCTGCCCTCGGCATTGAGCCCGGCGCAGTCATGCATCACCTGGGTGTCTGGCAACATGACACAAGCCTCGGCCATGGGTTCCGCCTCAAAAGAGGTCGCGGCAACTCCCTGTGCAACGGGGAGAAGAGCCACGAGCAGTAGTACTGCCAGTCCCATAAGCCGTGTGGTCATCGCACTGATATCCTGATTACAGAACAGCTAAAACATCTTCCGCGTGGGAAGATAATCGCCCACTTTAACCTACATTGGCGGAGGTGCAAACAGACACGCTCCATCACCGTATCCGCCAATTCGGCTACCAGAGTAAGATGTTGGCGGCGCACATAAGTTCCTCAGAAGCTTGGGTGTGGGGACTATCCGGGGATAAAACATCCGCTCTCCCTCGAGCCCTCAGTCGAGTGAAAATCATGTTCTTTCACGTTGATCGTCCCCCCCCACTGCCCCCCTCATGCAATGATGCAATCAATGGGCAGGTAATATTGTACGGATGGGCATGGCACTGCTCGACCATCTCGCCCAGTACCTTCTCGATTCTCCCCAGTTGGTCGATTTTCTCACGCACGTCCCGCAACTTGTGCTCGGCCAGAGCGCTGGCCTCCTGGCAGTGAGCGCCATCTTCAAGTTGTAACAGGTCACTGATTTCGACAAGACTGAAGCCCAGCTGCTGAGCCGTTTTCACGAACATTAACCGCTCGATATCAGCTGGACCATAGCGCCTAATACCACCTGGAGGACGTTCCGGCTCCGGTACTAGACGTCGCCGCTGGTAATAGCGGATTGTCTCGATATGGACGTTGGCAGCCTTAGCTAAGCCACCGATGGTCAGTGAATTCGCTTTATCCGGCATACCCCTTGACTCCGTAGCGGACTACGGAAGTAACCTTATCTCATCGAATGAAAGCATGAAAGGTGTCAGCGTTATGTCGAATTCCAAATCGGGGCGTGGTCCCCTGGCTACGGGAGGTATTGCGGGCCTTTTGGCTTCGGCCTGCTGTCTCGGACCGCTGGTACTTGTCGCGCTGGGTGTCTCCGGTGCCTGGCTGGGCAACCTCACGGCTCTTGAACCTTACCGCCCGATTTTCATCGGCGTTGCATTGGTGGCCATGTTCTTCGCGTGGCGTCGAATCTTCCGGCCAGTGGAACAGTGTCAACCCGGTGAAGTGTGTACCGTACCACGGGTGCGAACGGCTTATAAGGTGATCTTTTGGGCAGTAACGGCACTGATACTGGTCGCCCTGTTGTTTCCCTATGCTCTTCCTCTGTTTTATTGAAAGGAGATTGTCCCATGAAAATGCGCTTTGCCATGACGTTGCTTTTCGCCCTGCTCAGCATGCCCTCTTGGGCCGCCATGCAGACAGTGACGCTTTCGGTTCCGGGGATGACCTGTTCCGCATGCCCCATTACCATCAAGCTGGCCTTGAACAAGGTGGACGGTGTTTCACAAGTCGACGTGAGCTATCCGGATCGAGAAGCCGTGATTACCTTTGACGACACACGAACATCGGTGGAAGCCTTAACCCAGGCAACGGGCGATGTCGGCTATCCCTCCACCCTGAAATCCCTGGAAACGGACAGTAAGTGAGTTGTGATAAAGGACTCCAGGCGCCCTCTGTTACACGCGACTCGGCGCCTGCCGTGACAATGCCCCAGTAATTCAAGGAACTCGGAATGAATAGTGACAAAAACCTGCATATCGCTGTGATTGGTAGCGGCGGCGCAGCCATGGCGGCTGCCCTGAAGGCCGCGGAGCGTGGCGCCCGCATCACCCTGATCGAGCGCGGCATTATTGGTGGTACCTGCGTGAATACCGGCTGCGTGCCGTCGAAAATCATGATTCGTGCCGCGCATATCGCGCATCTGCGCACGGAGAGCCCATTTGACGGGGGCGTCAGCGCCCAGATACCGAAGGTGGACCGGGCGAAACTGCTTCAGCAACAGCAGACGCGTGTCGAGGAACTGCGCGACGCCAAGTACGAAGGGATTCTGCGCGACCAGACGGCAATCACGGTCCTGAACGGTGAAGCCCGGTTTGTCGATGGCAATAACCTGGTGGTCCAGTTGAACGAGGGCGGCGAGCAGAACGTCCATTTCGATCGCGCCTTTATTGGCACTGGCGCCCGCCCCGCAGAGCCGTCGATACCGGGGCTGGCTGAGACACCTTATCTCACCTCCACCAGTGCGCTGGCATTAATTACTGTGCCTGAACGGCTGATCGTTATCGGCGCCGGTTTTGTTGCCCTGGAATTGGCCCAGGCGCTCGCCCGGCTGGATAGCAAGGTCACCGTGTTGGCCCGCAGCCGCCTGCTATCCGGTGAAGAACCCGCCGTCGGTGAGGCCATAGAGGCGGCGTTCAGGCGCGAGGGCATCGAGGTGCTCAAGCAGACCCAGGCCAGCCGTGTGGACTATACCGACAATGAATTCGTTATCGAGACCAATGCCGGTACCTTACGAGCTGATCAACTGCTGGTGGCGACCGGCCGGATACCCAATACCGAAAACCTGAACCTGGCGGGCATCGGTGTGGAAACCTCCCGTGGCGCGATTCAGGTGGATGGGCAACTGCAAACCACGGTCCGCGGTGTCTATGCCGCCGGTGACTGCACCGATCAGCCGCAGTTTGTCTACGTCGCCGCTGCCGGGGGCAGCCGGGCTGCGGTCAACATGACGGGAGGCGAGGCCACCCTGGATCTCAGCGCCATGCCGGGGGTGATGTTTACCGACCCTCAGGTCGCCACAGTTGGCCTGACAGAGGCCGAAGCGCTCAAGCAGGGCTACAATGTGGACACCCGTCTGCTGGATCTGGAAAACGTGCCGCGAGCGCTGGTGAATTTCGACACCCATGGCTTTATTAAGATGGTGGCCGAGCGCGATTCGGGACGCTTGCTGGGGGTGCAGGCGGTAGCCGGGGAAGCCGGTGAACTGATCCAGACGGCAGTCATTGCACTTCGGTCACGGATGACCGTGCAGGACATCGGCGATGAACTGTTTCCTTATCTGACCATGGTGGAAGGCCTCAAGCTCTGCGCGCAAACCTTCACCAAAGATGTGAAACAGCTGTCCTGCTGTGCGGGATGAGTATTTGCCAAGGCGCCTTCAACCCAACCTCTATCATGCAAGTTCGGACGCTTTCTGGTGCCTTCGGCGAGCCATGAGCAGCTTCGCAACAAACGGCAACAGGGTAATGCCACTGACCAGAACCAGAAGTATCGTCACTACCCCGGACTCAGAGGCCATGACCAAGCCACCAAACGCTGTGATCAAATACGCTGTCGGGATAACACCGGCCAACGTTGCAACCACGAAGCGCCAGAACGCGAGTGGTGTCAGGCCCGCTGCATAGCTGACCGCATCAAAGGAGATAAAGGGCACCAACCTTGATGTAAAAATGACAAGCATCAATGCGCCCTGAGAGCGTTCCTTGCCCAGCCACTTCAATACCGGACGTAGCCGTCTCCAGCGGTGGATAACGTCGAAACCCAGGGATCGAGCAATGGCGAAAGCGATCAGTGCGCCGGCCTCAGCGCCGATCACCACGATTAATGTTCCCCATAGAGGCCCATAGACGGCACCGGCAACCATGGCGATCGGGGCGCTGGGGATCGGGCTCAGGACAATGGCCGTGATCATCAGGCCAATGATCCCCACCGGCCCCCAATACCCCAGTTGGTCAATCCATTCCGACAAGGCCGCCTTATCAGTCACCGTGGCTAATGCTCCAGTCTCAAGCATGACCCAGTAGAACACTGCCAGTGCAACCAGCAGTAGCAGAACCCCGACTACTTTTGCTTTTGCGTTCAGTCTAACTCCGATGCTTGCCGTGGGTGCCCGATGGATTTCATGCTCCAGAGTGGTAGTCATAGTCTCCTCTGGCGTTCTTACTCGCGCGTCCAGAATCGTCCCTGTTTTTCGAAAATAGGTACTTGCCGAGGGCAACGACACCAAGTACCAAGGCGACAATGAGCAAAAGGGATATCAACCCCATTCCCGCCATTCCAAACATGCATGCCTCATTTGTCATCATGTCAATCTCCTGATTCTGTGTGCCAGGCCTCTTACGAGACGCTGGCCTGTGCGGCTCCGCTTTCGCTGATGTTGCTCGCTGCGGAGCCTCCGCTATTGGATTTGAACCGGCCCAGCCGGAGGGAATTGGTCACCACAAATACACTGGAAAGGCTCATTGCGCCGGCGGCCAGCATGGGGTTGAGCAGGTAGCCGGTAAACGGGAATAGCACACCTGCGGCCACGGGGATCAGTGCCAGGTTGTATCCGTAGGCCCAGACAAAATTGCCGAGGATCGTTTTGCGGGTGCGCCGGGAGAGCGCTGCAGCATCCACGATGCCCCGGAGGTCGCCGCGCATCAGAACCACGTCCCCGGCCTCGATGGCAATGTCGGTGCCGGTGCCGATGGCGATACCCACATCGGCTTGCGCCAGGGCCGGTGCGTCATTGATACCGTCACCCACAAAAGCAACCCGGGCACCTTCTTCCTGCAAGCGCTTCACTTCGGCCGCTTTCTGGTCCGGCAATACCTCCGCAAGCACCCGTTCAATACCGGCCTGCCGCGCAATCGCCTCGGCGGTGGCGCGGTTGTCACCGGTGAGCATGGCCACGCTGAGCCCTGATGACTTGAGCGCAGCAATCGCCTCCACCGAACCGTCCTTGAGCGGATCGGCGACGGCAATCAGCGCGGCTAGGCGTCCGTCGACGGCAACATACAACGGGGATTTGGCTTTTTCAGCAAGTGACACCGCATCGTCGGCGACGCTGGCCAGGTCGATACCGAGGCGGCGCATATAACGGTCCGCGCCCACATTGATCCGGCGTCCTGCCACCTGTGCCTGGATGCCATAGCCCGGCTACGCCTGGAATTCACTGATCGCGGGTAACGTGAGGCCCCGGTCCCTTGCGCCCTTGACGATGGCTTCCCCGATGGGATGTTCACTTTCGGTCTCCACAGCCGCGACCCAGGCCAGGACCTCATCCTCGCGGCCTTCCACCAGGATGAGATCTGTCAGCTCAGGCTGGCCCCGAGTCAGGGTGCCGGTTTTATCGAGGACGATGGTGTCCATCCGAGACAGTGTCTCCAGGGCCGCCCCTTTGCGGAACAGCACGCCCATTTCCGCGCCCTTACCGGTTCCGACCATAATGGCTGTTGGCGTCGCCAGGCCCATCGCGCAGGGACAGGCAATCAGCAGCACGCTGACCGTCGTGACGAAGGCAAAGGACAGGGCCGGCTCGGGCCCGAAGCTGAACCAGGTGATGAACGTCAGAATCGCCAGTACGATCACCACGGGAACGAAAATTCCCGCTATCTTGTCGGCCAGTGCCTGGATCGGGGGTTTATCAGCCTGAGCCGATTCCACCATTCTGATGATCTGTGCCAGAACGGTGTCCGCACCCACCCGGGTAGCCCGGAACGTCAGGGAACCGTTCTTATTAATGGTTCCACCCACCAGCTCGGCGTCTTTTTGCTTGGCCACGGGAACGGGCTCGCCGCTGATCATGGACTCGTCCACGTAGGATTGGCCTTCTTCCACCACGCCATCAACAGGAACCCGCTCTCCCGGGCGCACCTGGATACGGTCGTCAGGCACCACGGCTTCGATGGGCACTTCGACGGCTTCCCCGTCCCGAATGACTCGGGCGGTCTTGGCCTGCAATTGCAGAAGCTTTTTGATTGCCTCCGACGTCCGGCCTTTGGCGATGTGCTCAAAGTAGCGGCCCAGCAAGATGAGCGTCACGATTACTGCCGCTGCCTCGAAATAGCTTTCGGCGGTACCGGCGGGGAAAAATCCTGGAACCAACAGTGCTGCGACGGAGTAGAAATAGGCAGCGCTGGTGCCGATCATAACCAGGCTGTTCATGCCAGGATTGGCATGGCGCAATTCAGTGTACCCGGACCGGAAGAACCTCAATCCGGCATAAAACAACACCGGCGTGGTCAGGAGCCACTCAATAGCCATCCACCCCCGATGGGGTAAGACACTGACATACAAAGCCTCAAGAGCAGGGACCATCTTACCCATGGCAATCAGAACTACCGGGATAGTCAGCGCTGCAGCGAAAATCACTTTCCGGCGGAGGTCGATGCCCTCCCTGTCCTGCTCTTCCGTTTCGCTACTGGCGTCCGGCTCCTGAGGTTCATACCCCGCATCGCGGATAGCCCGATGAATTCGCGGCACTGACAAGGTGTCAGGCAGGAACTCCACAAACGCTTTCTGGGTGGTCAGATTGACGCTGGCCTTAACCATACCGGGTTGCTTATTCAATGCCCGCTCAATCCGGGATACGCAGGAGCCGCAGGTCATGCCGATGACCGGAATGTCGGCGGACTGTACCCGTGGCTGGTAACCCGCCTCCTTAATCGAGTCGATTAGCATGGCCGGCGTGGCGGGCTGATCAAATTCCACGGTGGCTTTTCCGGTCGCCAGATTCACCTGGGCTTCCGCAACGCCGGGCTCACCCATAAGCGCCTTTTCGATCCGTCCAACGCACGAAGCGCAAGACATTCCATCAACACGGACCTCTATTCGTTGCATACCCGTTTGGCTCCTCGGCACGGCTAACTCCGTGCCTTTAAATCAATTCATACGCAGGCGACTGGCAGCGTTACCCTTTTTGGGCGATCGCTTCGACAATCGGGCAGCCGTCCATTGGTCCTTCACCGGAGCATTCCTCCAGGGTTTCTGACAGGACCGCCTCAATGCGAGAAAGGCTCTGGATCTGATGTCGGATTTTTTCCAGTTGCTTCTTTGCGATGCGCTTGGCCTCAGCACGATCGCCATTGGCGTCCTGAAGCATCAGGAGTTCACGAATCTCATCAAGGGTGAAACCCCATTGCTTGGCGTGAATGATGAACTGCAGCCTGGCGATCGCATCCTCGGGGTAACGACGATAATTCGATTGGGTTCGGGCCGGCTCGGGCATGAGATTTTCCCGCTCGTAAAAGCGAATCGCATGGCTGGCCACGCCGCTTTTTTCAGAGAGTTCGCCGATATTGAACGTTTTCATTCTTGCACCTCAAAACAAGTGATCAATGACTGATGCTAACCATAACCTTAAAGTGAACTTTAAGGTCAACGTATTTTTTCATGCATTGTCAGATCGGTGGCGGTGCACCAAACTGGGCCAAGGCCCCGCTTTAAATCAAGTGGGGCAAAAATACGGAGACACACTGTAATGACGGTATTTGAGAGGCTATTTACGCTGGTTGTTGGACTTTTCCTGTCCCTTTTTGCATTCGCTGATGAGCCCGGGCGCATGGGAGAAGGCATGATGGGTGGCAACATGATGCAGGGCATGGGCGGTATGGGGCTATTCATGATGATGATAATGATTCTTCTGGTTGTGCTATTGATACTGGCGATTCTGGCACTGATCAAATACCTGAGGAACAAGTGATGAGCAGGGAAAAAAGTGTCCATAGGCGCACGGTCCTTCGGGCTGCGGCGGGCACCGGCGTCCTTCTCACGTTGTCGCCGGGACTTCTGCTTACCGGGTGTGATGGAGGGGTAAAAGCGGTTGAATCGGAAACGCTCGGCCTTGATTCCGATGAATACGATGTTGAACTGAATCTTCACGCCATGCCCGATTCGGTGCCCATTCTTCCGGGCGCCCCCAGTGAAGTGTGGCGCTATAGGGCGGAATTGCTGAAAGGCCCGCAAAACACAGTCACCGAAAACCCGGACAGTTACCTCGGCCCAACGATCCGGCTGCGCCACGGCCAAACCGTCAAAATCCATATTCACAATGAGCTGCCAGAGGACACCACCGTCCACTGGCACGGGCTTCATGTGCCGTCCGACGTAGACGGACAACCAAGACTACCGATCCGCCCAGGCGAGACAATGACTGTTGGCTTCGAGGTATTGGACCGGGCCGGACTGTTCTGGTACCACTCTCATGCCCACGGCAAGCAAGGTGGTCGCGTAGGATTCCAAAGTTACGCAGGGTTGGCCGGACTCCTGATCGTTGAAGACGAGGAAGAAGCGGACCTCAAATTGCCGTCGGGCGATAACGAGCTGTTACTGGTGCTTCAGGACCGCACCTTTGCTGGTAACAATGAACTGGTTTACATGGGCGGTGGCATGGGGTCCATGATGGATCGTATGCACGGTTTTATCGGGGATAGAGTGCTGGCTAACGGGGCGCCTCCAACCACCCGTAAGGTTGCCACCGGCCCCTACAGAATTCGGGTCCTCAATGGGTCCAACGCCCGCATCTACAAACTGGCCTGGAGCGACGGGCGACCTGTCACCGTTATCGGTGCAGACGGCGGCCTTCTTCAGGAACCGGAAGACAGGCCTTACGCCGTGCTGGCTCCGGCTCAGCGGCTTGATATCTGGGTCGACCTTTCCGAGTCCCAGCCAGGTGATACGCTGGAGCTTATCAGTGACCGTTTCCAGGCAGGCATGATGGGCGGAATGGGAATGATGGGCAGCAACGCCCTGCCCCTCGGCAGCCGATTTCCCCTGGCCAGGCTGGAGGTGTCCAAGTCAGTAGAGGCCAGCGAACCTTTACCGGCACAGCTAGGTGTGCAGCGGCAAAAAATACCGGTAAACAGCAATACGCGAATCCGGTCGTTCGAGTTAAGCCCGGTTATGATGCGGGGATTTGCCATGAATGGCCGGCGGTTTGACGGAACGAATGTTGCGGATGATGAAAAAGTCCGCCTTGGTGACACGGAAATCTGGGAATTCCACAACAACACACCGATGCCTCACCCGATGCATATTCATGGCTTGCAGTTCAACGTTGTAGGGCGACGAGGCGGCAGCTCGGATAGTTTACAGCAGGGCCTGGTAGACAGTGGCTGGCACGACACGGTTCTGGTTATGCCTCGTGAAACGGTTCAGCTGGCGATGAAATTCGAGCGCTTTGACGGCCTTTACATCTACCACTGTCATAACATGGAACATGAAGACGCAGGAATGATGCGCTATTTTCAGGTGCGAGGCTGAACGCGACGACATCCCTCTTAGCGCACATTCACTGTCAGAATGCTCTCGTCGAGTGTGAAGCATCCGAGACCTTGGGCTGAGGAGCCATCGACTGGACATCACCAGCCTCACTCGTCTGATCAACTGCGGCCACTGAGCCTTTCTTGTCCTTACATTTCATCATGCAGAATCCAAGACCACACATGATCAGACAGGGTAGAAGGCTGATCAGTATTGGCGCGACCCCGAACAGCACGAGCTTATCCCAGCCAAAAATCAGTCCGGCGGAGACCCCAATAGCACCAAACAACCACCAACGGCGTGGCCCCGTCAGCAATCCCATGAGCCCTCGTGAGCCGGTATCCGGGTTCGTCTTGCCTTTTCGTCACAGTTCGATTTGTTACAGCAACTCATTATATATTCACCTTTCCAAAAATCGTTCTCAGTTTCTCACGTTCACCGTTGGAGCGGAGAACAGCCTTGCAACCAGCGACGTCAAGAAAATAACCTTGAAGCAAGGTTTAAGGTCAAGCATTTTATAAAGAAACCAGATCGGACCTGCCATGCGGCTCTGATTTTCCAGAAAGTGATGGCATCGAAATAAAAAACTGCTAGCAGCCTGTCGGACTTAACCAAGCCCTATCGAAGTGAGATAATCCCTACAACATGGGCCATAACCGGACTTCAA
>NZ_JAKZAH010000035.1 GCF_023156245.1 Marinobacter bryozoorum | reverse complement strand
ACGTTCTCGGGCCGAACTGTGATTCGACGCGGCGGGGTCACTTGCTCAAAATACTTCTGCCGCGCAGACTCCTAGCCTGGTGCAGCCATTGTTCAACTTCCTCGCGGGTAATACCGGAGTAGCGGGGGTAACGAGGGGCATTCAGCTCCATCACCCGTTTGACCTCCCGTTCCGGCAGGACCGCGAGCAGGGCGACAGCGGCCGCACCAATACCCAGTGGTCGACGAGCTCCAGCAACCAGCGTATTGGCTGTAACCGGGTAGGTGCCCTCGGCAACATCGATGCATACTGCATCTCTGTTCGCCCGGATACTCAGGTAGGTGTAATCTTCAGTTCTGGCTGCGATCCGACCCAGTACCGGTTGAAGCGCGTGGCGTAATCTCAGGTCAGGCGCAACCTCCTGGGCCGATTCAGCCATTCGCAGCAGGTCAAACCCGATGTGATAGGTTTTGGCGTAAGGGTCAAACGTAAGCAGGCCTTCATTCGAAAGCGCTGTCAGAAGTCGGTGTGCCGTGGCTGTGTTCATGCCAACCTCGCGGGCAATATGAGAAAGGCTGCCGCCCGTTGGGAAGATGGTCGCTACCGCCCTGAGCAAGACACAGGCCTTGGTCAGCGTAGTGCTTCCCGTGGCTGTTTTACGTGAACTGCCCGGTGAAACTCCTGTATCAGACATGGCGATTTATCCTTTTTTCTCAAAATATATAAAAATATTATCGCATTTTGATAAAAATAACGACGGAACGGACCATGAAACCCAGGTTCAGCCTGGTAGGGCGCTACTCCCTACTCTCACTCACGCTGATTATCGGCTCCGTGGCCATCCTCAGCAGCCTCTACGCAGCCGTAGCGGATTCGGTGACGGAACGGCTGGCGGGTGAGCGCCTGGAAGCCCAGGTGGCCGGCACCGCCAACCGGCTGACCAACTTTATCGAGAACCGGATCTATCAACTGGAAACCCTGTCCACCCATCCTTCCATGCCCCTTTACCTGGCTTTCAGCGATGCGGTGCCGGATGGCGTTCGGGAACTGGTCAGGGTTGAAGCAGACTCACCGGATCTCTACGGCATCCTGTTCTTCAATAACCGGGATGAACTGACCGAGGTCGTGCCGGGACAGGCTGCTTCCGGACCGCCCTACTGGGACCGGGACAACTGGACGCTTCGTGGATTACCGCTGATCACCCTGGGTAACAGCGAGGTCATCGGTCCCCAGCGTGCCGATAACTCCGGCCCTGGCTGGCTACTGATCCGCCAGCCGCTACGGGACCCCACTCGCCAGTAAGTGGCTGGTGCTATCGGGCTCCATGTCCGGCTGGCCTCCCTCACCGAGCTGATGCGCACGGAAAACCTGGCAGGTGTGCTGCGCCCCTATCTGCGGACCCCGGCCGGTGACCTGCTCGAGCCAACCGGGAACCCGGTACAGTCGCCACCGGAAAACCTGCAACCCGGCCCGGAGGTACTCCCGGGCTGGCGTATCGACTATCAGGTCGCAGCTGGCGAAATCCTCAGCCCCCTGCGCAGCGCCCAGTGGGGGCTCTACGCCCTGGCTGGCGTTATGGCACTGGGGACGGTGGCCCTGTTCTGGGCCCTGGCCCGCAGCCTGCGACGGCGGGTAACCCGGCTGGTGGACGGTGCCGAAACCCTCGCCAGCGGGGACCTGCATTTCCGGCTACAGACTCCGAAGAATGACCAGGACGAGATCGACGTACTGGCCCATTCATTCAACGCCATGGCCGACCGGCTGCAGGATATGATCGGTCGCACCGTGCAAGCCGAGAAGATGGCGGTGCTGGGCGAATTCGCCACCGGCGTCGCCCACGAGGTGCGCAACCCCCTCGCCACCATCAAACTCACGGTTCAGGCGCTGGAGAAGGGTGAGCCCGATGACCAGAGACGGGACCTCCTGGTGGCCGTGGAGGAAGAGATCGACCGGCTGAACCGGGTGGTGGGTGACCTCCTGGATTACGGCCGCCCTGTCGCCGGGGAACCCCAGGCCGTGGGTATCCGGCGGGTGTTCCGCCACGCCACCGTGCTGACCTCCGGCCTGGCGGACCAGCGACAGGTGACCGTGTCTGCCACCGGCGACTCCCGCCTGGCCGTATATGCCAGCCCGGACCAGGTCATTCAGTGCCTGGTCAACCTGCTGGCCAATGCTATCGAAGCCTGTGAGCCCGGTGGCACCGTGCACCTGCGTGCCTTCCGCAACGGGGACCGAATCAGCGTCGACATCACCGATACCGGTTGCGGCATGGACGCGGAGACCCTGCGCAGGGTGACCGAACCTTTCTTCACGACACGTCAGGATGGCACCGGGCTGGGTCTGAGCATTACCCGCCAGCTGATCGAACTGAACGGTGGCGATCTTCAGATCCACAGCGTCCCGGGTGAGGGCACCACCGTGTCCGTCACCCTGCCGACGGCAAACAGTGATAAGCTGGAACTCGCTTCCCCGTCTCACACAAAAGAACAATCAACAGCAAAGCCCCATGATGCGCTCACAGATCCTGATCGTTGACGACGAAAAGAGCTTCGTCCGCTCCATGGCCTTCGCCCTCAGCGAGGCCGGCTTCCATACTCGCAGCGCCCACACTGGCGAAGACGCCCTGACACTGCTGGCGGACGAACCGGCTGACCTGGTGTTACTGGACTTGCGGCTGCCGGGCATGCACGGCATGGAGGTTCTGGCGGAGGTCACCCGGCTGTATCCCGGCCTGCCAGTGATCATGATATCCGCCCATGGAGACACTCGCGCCGCCGTCCAGGCGGTAAAGGCCGGGGCGACCGATTACCTGACCAAGCCCTTTGCCCTCGACGAGCTGTTGCACATCATCGATACGGTGACCGACCGTGCCCGCATGCGGGAGGAACTGGACTACCACCGTCAACGAAGCGCCAACGCCTCCGGACTGGTGGGCTCCAGCCAGGCCATGCAGTCCCTTTGGCAAACGGTGCAACGAGTTGCGTCCAGCAGTACCGGGCGGGTGTTGTTGCTGGGTGAATCCGGTACCGGCAAGGCGGTGGTGGCCCGGGCCATCCATGAACAAAGCCCGCGCGCAGAAGGTGCCTTTGTGGAAATCAACTGCGCCGCGCTGCCCGAACAGCTGATCGAGGCGGAGCTGTTCGGCGCTGAAAAGGGCGCCTACACCGGCGCCCACCAGAAGCGCTCCGGCCTGGTGAGTCTGGCCCACGGCGGCACCCTGTTCCTGGACGAGATCGGCGAGCTGCCCCTGTCCCTGCAGGCCAAGTTCCTGCACTTCCTGGAAAACGGGGATTACCGGCCGGTGGGGGCCACGGCCAGTCATACGGCGGATGTGCGGGTGGTCGCAGCCACCAACCGGTCCCTGGAGGAGGAAGTCCGTGCCGGGCGCTTCCGGGAAGACCTGTACTTCCGGCTCAATGTTATCGAGCTGACCATTCCGCCACTGCGGGAGCGGGGCGAAGACCTTCAGGAGCTGCTCGACAGGTTCATCGAGGCCCAGGCCCGCGAGGAAGGCTGCCGCCCGGTGACCATTCCGCCGGAAACCCTGGAGCGATTACAGGCCTATAACTGGCCGGGTAACGTGCGGGAGCTTCGCAACCTGGTGGAGCGGCTCACCATCCTGCACCCGGGCCAGCGTATTCGTCCGGACCAGCTACCCCACGAATTCCACCCGGTGGAAGACTCCACGTCCGACCAGGCCGCAACTACCTCACTTGAGCAAAAGCTTGAACATACCGAACGCCAGATGATCCGCCAGGCCCTTGATCAGACGGGCGGCCACAAGGGCAAGGCCGCGGAACAGCTGGGGATGTCCCGGCACGCCTTCAAGCGCCGCCTGCAGCGACTGGGACTTCTCTGACCATCGCCCTGAGCGGATTTCGCTCAAGGCGATCCGTGTTAATGAGCGGTTTCCGCTCAGTATCCGATCACAACCTTTCCGGCAGCCCGCAACGGAACAGCTCACCGCGTTGGTC
This sequence comes from Marinobacter bryozoorum, assembly GCF_023156245.1. Classification (GTDB taxonomy): domain Bacteria; phylum Pseudomonadota; class Gammaproteobacteria; order Pseudomonadales; family Oleiphilaceae; genus Marinobacter; species Marinobacter bryozoorum. Next base: position 36,140 of record NZ_JAKZAH010000035.1, on the reverse strand, counting down.
CCGCTTTTGCTACAGGTTTCCGCATCAGACAATAACAAACGATCATCCGATACCGGGTTAACCGGATCAGGAGGCAGATGTGTCGGGACCCCTCACCCGCCATCGTTATAACGACACCAAAAGATTTCAGGCCCGCATCAGGCAGGGCCTCCCTGGCTGGGCCTCAGCCATGACCGCCCTGTTATGGCTGCTGGCTTCACCGCCCGCCATCGCCCTGCCGGCCGATGCCCCGGTGGGCCGGGTGGAACTCGGTGCCCCCAAAGACCAGGCGGACGCCACCATTGCCTGCATGTACCCCATGACCGGGCGGTCTGCCAGCTATGGCCGTGACAGTATCGTGGCCATTCGCCTGGCGCTGCGGGAACTGGCCCGGGATCCACACAGCCCTCACCTTCGCGTGATCGTGGATGACTCCCGCTCCAAGGCGTCGTTTGCCGTGCGCATGGCCGAGGATTTCCTGCGCAACGACGACGCCGATATTCTCTGCGGCATTGTCAGCTCGGGCGTGGCGATGGCGGTCAGCCGACTCGCCCGACAGAAACAGGTCATCCTTGTCGGTACCGACCACGCCTCGTCCAGAGCCGCCCTGGAAGAAGGCCATGACTACTACTTCCGGGTGTCCAGCGACACCTGGACCTCCCACGCCGCCGGCGCCCGCTACCTGAAAGAACTGCAAAGGGAGAACGACTGGCAGAAGCTGGCGTTCCTGGGCCCGGACTACGAGTACGGCCGTGTCGCCTGGCGGGACCTGCAACAGGCACTGGCGCTGGAAGGCGTCCAGTTTGAACAGACCGGCACCTATTGGCCACGGCTGTATGAGCCGGACTATTCCCTTTATATCCAGTCACTGCTGGAAAACCCGCCGGACATACTGGTCGTCGGCCTGTGGGGCGGTGATTTTACGGCCTTTATTGAACAGGCCCGCACCACCCGCCTGTTCGAGCAGATGCGGGTGGCCAACTTTGACACCGGTGGTGACTACGAGACGCTGGTCGCACTCGGTGCCGAACCGCCTCCCGGACTGATCCTGTCTGCCCGGCACCACGTCAACTGGCCGGACACTGACCGTAACCGGCAGTTCGTGCAGGACTTCCATGACCTTTCCGGTCGATACCCCAGCTACTCGGCCCAGGGCGCCTGGGCCGGCATGATGGCCATTGCCCGGGCCATCGGCCAGGCCGGCGACGTCAGCGATACCCGGGCCATGATTACTGCCCTGGAGGGGCTGGAAGTTCCGCTGCCCAAGGACCCGGACGGATTTACCTCCTATATCGACCCGCATACCCACCAGATAGCCCAGGCCCAGGCCATCGGCACACCGGTCCCCGATGACCGCTTTCCGCCGGCCCGGGTAATGCTGGGCAACTGGCGAGTCTACGATGCCGAATCCCTCAAACCCTCGCCCGCTTTGATCCGAAAGCGACGTGGAGAAACCGGCGGTTAGCCGCCGACAACCTGAAACCCATGCAGCATCCGTAAGCGCACAAAAACAACCAAGGAGCACGCAATGAAAACAATCCAACAACGAAACATCTGGCAGAAAACCCTGCTCAGCACGGCGACCTCGGTGGCATTGGCCTCCGCCGGCGTTATGGGCCTGACGGCTACTGCCCACGCCCAGGACAGTTTCAAGGTAGGCTTTGTCACCTTCCTGTCCGGTGGCGCATCCGGCCCCTTCGGTGTGCCGGCCTCGCAAGGCGCGAAAGTGGTGGTAGACGCCATCAACGAAGGCACCCTGCCCGCGCCCTATGATTCCAAAGGCGTGAACGGCCTGACCCTCGAAATGGTTGAAGTGGACGAAGCCGGTGGCCCTACCAAGCAGGTGGAGGAATACCGCAACCTGGTAGAGCGCCAGAACGTTAATGCGGTTATCGGCTACATCTCCTCCGGCGACTGCCTGGCCGTGGGCCCGGTCGCGGAAGAGATGAAGACCTTCACCATTGCCTTCGACTGCGGCACTTCCCGCATGTTCGAGGAGCTGGAAGACCCCAAGTACGTGTTCCGTACCGGTCTGGACGCGGTTGCAGATAACGTCGGTGCCGCCCGCTACCTGGCCGAGACCCGCCCGGACGCCAAGCGCATCGCCGGCATCCAGCAGAACTACGCCTGGGGCCAGGACTCCTGGCAGGATTTCACCCTCGCCATGGAACAGCTAATGCCTGAGGCAGAAATCGTCAACAACCAGACCCCGCAGATCTTCCAGGGCAGCTACGGTACCGAGATTTCGGCGCTGCAGACCCGCCGACCGGAAATCGTGCATTCCTCCATGTGGGGGGGCGACATGGAGTCCTTCGTGGCACAGGCCAACGCCCGCGGCCTGCTGGCCCAGGCAACCGCCCTGCTGACCACGGGTGAATCCGGCCTGCACCGGTTTGATGGCCAGGCGCCCAACGGCACCATTCTGGGCGGCCGTGGTCCCTTCGGCGGCTTCATGCCGGAGAACGACCTGAGCGAGTGGTTCAGCAAGGCCTACGAGGAAGAGCATGGCACCCCGCCGAGCTACCCCGCTTCCAAGGCGGCCCAGGCCATCCTGGCCCTGAAGTACGCTGCGGATAACTCCGGCGCCGACGGCGTGCCCAGCTCTGAAGAACTGGCGGCTGCCCTCAAGGGTGCCAAGTTCGAATCCGTCAGTGGCACCGTCAATATGGGCCTGGCCGGTGGTCACCAGGCGGTTCAGCCCATGCTCTACGGTGAATATCACTTCGAGGACGGCCAGGCCGAACTGCGTAACGTGAAGTCCTACGCCGGTGACTGCGTGTCGGCCCCGGACGGCTACAACGCCCAGGAGTGGATCAAAGAGGGCTTCCCCGGCTCCAGCTGCGACTGATCCATTCGTTTAACCGATCACCGGTGGCCTCCGCGCCACCGGTGTACTCACACACAGGAGTAACCCTTGATGTTAACCGTCTGGGCGATACTGATTGACGGGTTTATCTACGCCTCCTGGCTGTTCCTGGTGGCAGCCGGGCTGACCGTCATCTACGGCGTTATGCGCATACTCAACATGGCCCACGGCAGCCTCTATGCCCTGGGCGCCTACGCCGCCGCCTCGGCCCTGGGCTGGTACTACGCCGACGGCGGCGACCAGCTGTGGATGGCCTTTGCCATTATCGCGGTGTGTGCCGTCGCCATCGGCGCGGTCACCGGCCTCGCCATCGAACGGGGCCTGCTGCGCATCATGTACGGCCGTGATGAGATCCTGATGCTGATCATCACCTTTGCCGTACTGCTGATTCTTGAAGACGTCATGAAACTGATCTGGGGCACCACACCCTATTTCGCCTACCAGCCCTATGCGGCCATGGGACGGATCAATATCGACGTACTGACCGTGTCCCGCTATGACCTGATGGTACTGGCGGTTTCCATCGTGATTGGCGTCGGCCTCTGGTTCTGGCTGGAGCGCACCCGTATCGGCAAGATCCTGCGTTCCATTATCCATGACCGGGAAGTGTCGAAAGCCATGGGTGTGAATGTGGGCCGCATGTTCACCATTACCTTCATGATCGGCGCCACCCTGGGTGCCATCGCCGGTGGCATCACCGCACCGATCATCTCCGTGGTGCCCGGTATTGGTATTGAAGTCATCGTGCTGGCCTTCGCCGTGGTGGTTACCGGCGGGCTCGGCAGCATTACCGGTGCCGCGATCGGCGCCATCATCGTCGGCCTCGCCAGGGCCACCTCGATTCACACCATGCCCGAGCTGGAACTGTTCATCATCTACGCCGTCATGGCCGCGGTACTGGTATTCCGGCCCCACGGGCTCTTTGGTCAGGCGGTTGCGAGGAAAATATGATGAAAGCAGACAGAACCGAACTGTCACTGATCGGCGTTGCCATCGCCGTTGCCATTGCCGCCCAGTTCAGCCCCAACTGGCTGGTTTTCACGCTCACGCTGGCCATTTCCACCGGCCTGGTGGTCATGGGCGTGGTTATGCTGATGCGGGCCGGGCTGGTTTCCTTCGGCCAGGGCCTGTTCTACTGCCTTGGTGGTTATGCCGTAGGCCTGGGCGGACGCTTCCTGGGCATTACCGACGCCCTGGTGCTGATCGGCCTCGGTGTGGTGGCCACGGTGGCCATTGCCATGATTCTCGGATTACTGGTGACGCGGTACCGGGAGATCTTCTTCGCCATGCTGTCGCTGGCGTTTTCCATGATCCTGTACGGCATCCTGGTGAAAAGCCATGGGCTGGGCAGTACCGACGGCTTCGGGGTGGTGGACTGGACGCTGCTCTGGTTCGACTCGGAAACCAGCGATGGTGCCAACATGGCGCTGATGCTGGCCATTGCCGTGGCGCTGGTGATCGCCCTGTTCCTGAACCGCTACTTCAAGTCCAGTATTGGCCTGGCCTGTGAGGCGATACGGGAAAACGAGGTGCGCGTGGAATACATGGGGATCTCACGCCAGCAGATCCTGTACATCAACTACGTGATTGCGGCGGCCATTGGCTCGGTCGGCGGCTCCATGACGGCGCTGGCTGCGGGCCACGTGGACCCCACCATGGCCTACTGGACCATTTCCGGCGAGTTCGTGTTCATCGCCATCCTCGGTGGCACCGGCCATGTGGCCGCACCGTTCATTGCGGCGCTGATCTTCACGCTGGTGCGAACCTACGCCGTTGAACTGGCCCCCAATGCCTGGCAGATGATCCTCGGCATTGTGCTGCTGCTGATCATCCTGTTCCTGCCCAAAGGGATCTGGAGTCTGTTCACCCGCAAGAAAGGGGCCGCCTCATGACCGAGATTCTGAAAACCGAGGGGCTGTCCCGCTATTTCGGTGCGGTGACGGCCGCGGAAGACATCAACGTTACCATTACCGAAGGGGAAATTGTCGGGGTCATCGGCTCCAACGGGGCCGGTAAGACCACGTTTATCAATATGGTAACCGGGTACCTGCCGCCCTCGAAGGGGGTGATCTCCTTTGACGGCAAGCCCATCAAGGGCCTTGGCCCCCGCAAGCTGATGCGCAAGGGGCTGACCCGCTCGTTCCAGATACCACAGCTGTTCCTGGAACTGCCGGTGATCGACAACCTGTCCATTGCCCTGGCCGCAGCAGAGCACAAGCAGTTCCAGATGCTGCGCCCGGTGCATACCCCGGAACGCCTGAAGGCAGCGGAGGAAATCCTCGAACAGATGCACATCACCGAGTACCGGGACGAGATGGTAACGGCCATGCCCCAGGGGGCGCGCAAACTTCTGGATATCGCCATCGCCATGCTGGGCAACCCCCGCATGCTGTTGTTGGACGAACCCACCAGTGGGGTCAGCATGGAAGAGAAATACACCCTGATGGACACTGTCATGGAGGCGGTCCGTGCCCGCGGCCTGACCGTGCTGTTCGTGGAACACGATATGGAAATTGTGCAGCGCTATGTCACCCGGGTGCTGGCCTTCGCCAGTGGCGTGGTGATCAAGGACGGTCCGGTGGACGAGGTCCTGGCCGATGAGCAAGTACAGGAACTGGTCACCGGCAAGCAACACAAACCAGCCGCAACCGGGGGAGACGCCTGATATGAGCCTTGAAATATCCAATCTCGACGTCTCCATTGAGGGCATCAAGATACTCCGGGACATCAACCTGACCATTCCCACTGGCAAGATGGCGGGGCTGATCGGCCACAACGGTGCCGGCAAGACCACCCTGATCCGCGCCATTATGGGCCTGTTGCCACCGGACAAGGGTACGATCACCTTCAAGGGCGAGGACATCACCCGGCTGCCCTCCCACCGCCGGGCCAACATGCGTATCAGTTACATGCCTGAAGACCGGCGCCTGATCCCGGAGCTGACGGTCACCGAGAACATGTTGATGCCGGCCTGGGCCAACAAGATCCGGGATGGTGAAGAGCGCCTGAAATGGGTTTACTCACTGATGCCGGAAATCGCCGACTTTGGCGAGCGTAAGGCCTTGCAGCTTTCCGGGGGCCAGCAGAAGCTTGTCGCCCTGGGCCGCGCCCTGATTCCCGGCCGGGAAATGATCTTGCTGGACGAGCCCTTTGAAGGAGTGGCACCGGTACTGGCCAAGCGTCTGTCTGCGGTGATTGCCGACCTTCGGGGCGAGGGTCTGACCGTGCTTATTGCCGAGTCCGATGACAGCCATTCCGCCGACCTGGTAGACGCCACCTGGCGGATCGAGCGGGGCGCGGTTTCACAAGGTCGCAGGGATACGTCAGAATCATCGGGACTGACCGATTACTGATGGATCCGAACAAGGAGAACAACCATGAAAATTCGTGCTGCGGTACTGCAAGCGATTGGCGCCGAGCGCCCTTACACCGAAACAAAGCCCCTGGTTATTGAGGAGCTGGAGCTGGATCCCCCCGGCGATAACGAGGTGCTGGTGGAAATCAAAGCCGCCGGCCTGTGCCATTCGGACCTGTCCGTTATCGACGGCAACCGCCCGCGTCCGGTCCCCATGGCCCTGGGCCACGAGGCTGCCGGCATTGTAAAGGAAGTGGGTAACGGCGTGCGGGACCTCAAGCCCGGTGACCATGTGGTCGCCGTATTCGTGCCCAGCTGCGGTCACTGTGAGCCCTGCGCCGAGGGTCGCCCGGCCCTGTGCGAGCCAGCCGCCAAGACCAACAACGCCGGCACCCTGGTGAACGGCGAGCACCGACTGCACCGGGCCGATGGCACTGCCATCAACCATCACCTGGGGGTTTCCGCGTTTGCCGACCATGCGGTGGTATCACGGGATTCGCTGGTAAAAGTCGACCCGGAACTCCCCCTGCACCACGCTGCCCTGTTCGGTTGCGCGGTGCTGACCGGGGTCGGTGCATCGATCAACTCCGCCGATATCAAGGCCGGACAGACCGTGGCCGTCGTGGGCCTGGGTGGCGTAGGCCTGAACAGCGTGCTGGGCGCCTTGGTGGCAGGTGCCAGTGAGGTGATCGCCATCGACCTGGATGACAGCAAGCTGGCCCTGGCGAAGGAACTGGGCGCGACCCACACCTTCAACTCCGGTGAAGAGGGCGTGGTGGACAAGATCAAACAGCTCACCAACGGCGGCGTCAACTGTGCCATCGAAATGGCCGGCTCCGAGAAAGCCCTGGAATTTGCCTACCAGATCACCCGCCGCGGTGGCACCACGGTAACCGGCGGCCTCGCCCACCCGGAAAAGAAGGTCGCTTTGCAACAGGTCAGCCTGGTGGCGGAAGAACGCACGCTCAAGGGCAGTTACGTGGGTAGTTGCGTACCCGTGCGCGACGTCGCCCGCTACGTGAGCCTGTTCCGCCAGGGCAAACTGCCGGTGGACAAACTGCTGAGTGACACCCTGACCCTGGACCAGATCAACGAAGGATTCGAGAAACTGGCTGCCGGTAAGGCAGTGCGACAGGTGGTTCTGTTCGACTGAAAACCCGTAGATAACAACTACACTACGGCTACCACTTTCTCCCTTGCACCACCCACCGGCGGCCGTTGCCGCCGGTGGTTAATCACAACAACAAGCAACGCAACAAGGAGAACAACCATGCCCTTCAAACCATCCCTCCTGGCCCTGTGCACAGGAACCCTGATTGCCGGACTGTCCACTGTGGCCCTTGCACAGCAGACGCCCATGGATACCCTGCAAAGCAACGCTCCCAATAACTGGGGCAAGTGGGGCGAGGACGACCAGGTAGGCGCCCTCAACTACCTGGGTGAGGACCAGGTGAAGAATGGTGCCGGTACCATCAAAAGCGGCAAAACCTTCACCCTGCAGATCCCCATGACCTCAGGTTCGGGCCCCGTGTTCCCCGGCCGGGTGCCCACCCAGCACTTTATGGCCACTGACGCCGGCGTTTACAAGGCCGGCAAGGCGGAACCGTCCCCGGGCGGAATGAAATACTCGGACGACGTCGCCTTTATGTACCTGCAGGGCACCACCCACGTGGATGGCCTGGCCCACGCCTGGTATGGCAATCAGATCTACGGCGGCAAGGGTGAGGAAACCTCCGTGCACGGTCACTCCCATGCAGACGTCGGTGAGATCGGCGAGAAAGGCATTGTCGGTCGAGCAGTCTTGCTGGATGTAGGCCGCCATATGGGCAGCGATGACCTCCATCGCCTGCCCACAAACACCTGCATCAACCTTGAAGACCTGGAGGCCACGGCGGAGGCCCAGGGCACCACCATCAACAAGCGGGACATCCTGGTGATCCGCACCGGTTCCATCGCCCGTTTCTGGGAAGAGGAACCGGACGAAGAATGGAACGCCATGAACGAGCCCGGCCTGTGCCACAGCAATGAACTGCTGAGCTGGCTGGACGAGATGGAAACCCCGATGATTGCTACCGACAACATTGCGGTTGAGAAAGTGGTCCAGGAAATCGATGGGCAGACCTACATTATTCCGCTGCATGGTGCGCTGATGCGGGATATGGGTGTGGTGCTGTCAGAGATCCTGTGGCTGGATGACCTGGCGGCAGACAGTGCCGAAGACGGTCAGTACAGCTTCATGCTGGTGGCTGCGCCACTGAAGGTTGAACAGGGTACCGGCTCACCGGTGAACCCGGTGGCCATCAAGTAATCCGGTAAACGATACGGGCCCCGGAACTACCGGGGCCTCAGTCCTGGAATCATTCCGGGGCGTTGTTCCCACGGCGCTCCCGGTTCTCGTCATCATGGCGCCGTTGATAACCATTCTGCTCACCTCGATGCTCATCACGCATTTCCTTGCGCTCCTCGCGCATCTGGTCACCCCGCTGGCCTCCGCGACGCTCCTCGGCGTTGCGGTAGCCTGCCCTGTCTGCCTGCTCCGTGGGGGATGCGTCCGGCATGTTATCGCCGGTTGGACGAATCGCCTGGCTCTCGGGAGAGGCGGCCCAGGCTGAAGAGGTGATCAGCAGCATGGTCGTGATGGCAGCGGATAGTGATTTGTTCATGGCGCCTCCCTGATTCTTCGATGTGATAGGTGCACCGGTTGCGGTTTGCCTCCAGGTGCATGCGCGGTACAGGGCTTGTGACTCGGGAACCAGATACGTTCGCCAGTGTCCCGCCTGCCCGGGCAAGAGATAACTTCAATATTGCACCGGGAAGGCAGTATTTAAAGGGTCGTAGAATTACCGATGGGACATCTTGCTGGCGAGCCCGGCAGTTTTAGCCCCTCCTCAAAGAGATGGACAGAGCGCAAGTTATCCGGGGATTATCGCCAAAAATTCGCGCAAATTCAGTGGACGTGTCCTATACTGAGACACTTGAATCGCAGGAACGCGATCTCCGGATTGTAGTGGAAGCAGGCCGTATTGCTAATGTCCGTCACCCGTCATACTCCGAGCCCCCAGCCGCACTGGGTTGTTAACATGAACCGGCGCAACCGGAGCGTCTCCTTTGTAGCGGCATTCCTTACCCTCGCCAGCCACGTTTGGTTGCAACAACTCTCTCCCTGGCTATACCCGACCCTCGCGGTGAGCTTTCTGGTATGGCCACAGCTGGCGTATCTCAGGGCCCGGCAATCAGCCGATTCCATGCATTCGGAATTCAACAACCTGGTGATCGACGCGGTTATTTTCGGTCTGTGGATCGCTGGCCTGGGCTTTCCGGTATGGATCACCTTTATCCTCGGTATCAGCATCACCATGAACCTGATGGTGTTCCGGGGCCTGCCCGGCACGTTCCAGGCCCTGACCGGCCTCGCCGGCGGTGTTGTGGCCGGTGGCCTGTTTGCCGGTTTCTGGTTCCAGCCCGCGACCCACTGGATCACCACAGTGCTGGCCATAAGTTCCATCTCCATGTATCTGCTACTGGTCGGGCATGTCTCCTTCAGCCGCAACCTTATCCTGCATGATGCCCGTGAACGGCAACGCCTGACGGAACAGGAACTCAAACGGCAAATCGAGGAAAACCGCCTGCTCCAGGAGCAATTACAGGAACAGGCCAACCGTGACCCCCTGACCGGGCTGTACAATCGTCGCTACCTGGAAGACAGCCTGCACCGGGAAATGACGCGCTGTCTGCGACAGGGCGACCCCCTGAGCCTGGTACTGATCGACCTGGATCACTTCAAGGGCGTGAATGACCTGCACGGGCACAGTGCCGGAGACCTGGTGATCAACCAGCTGGCCAGCGTGCTGACCGCCTTGTCCCGGGGCAGCGATATCGTTTGCCGGTTTGGCGGGGAAGAATTCCTGGTGGTACTGCCAGGTACAGGCCTGGAAGCCGCCGAAGCCCGGGCCGAGGATTACCGGCGCATGTTCGAAAAGACGCCGGTAGCGATGGGCGAAAACCTATTCTCCGTCACTTTGTCAGCAGGTGTGGCCTGCAGCTATCGCGAAGTACCACCGGACGAGCTGATTCGCCAGGCAGACCTGGCCCTATACGAGGCGAAAGAGGCTGGCCGCAACCGGGTTGTCTGCCGAGCACCCTGGACCGGCGAGGCGCAACGAGCCTGAGCGGCAGCCGGGGCTGCTGCACTAACCTCCGGCGGATGGCGCCCCAACGGCAACCTCGGCCGGGAAGCGCCGGATACGCAGGGTCAACCAGACACCTGCCAGCAACACCACAAAGGTAAATCCGAACGCGACCCGGAAGCCACCGCTGGACTCGATCAGCCAACCCGCCACCGCCGGACCCACCAGCTGCCCGGAAGCAAAGAACACCGTAACGAAGCTGAATGCGATGGGAATATACCTGGGCGCCACCTGGTCCGTGGCGCTGGCCTGGATCAGGGCAAACATGCCGTTTACCGATAATCCCATGACCAGGAAGTGCAGGAAGAACGTGAACAGAGACTGGTCAAGCAGGGGCAGCCCCATGGCCAGGGTCACCAGTGCCAGGGACGCCGTCAGGGCGTTACCACGCCCCCAGTGATCAGACAGCCAGCCCCACAGGGGCCCCGCCGCGATGGACATCAGGCCCATCATCGCCATGAACGCCCCGGCTGTTGATTCCGCGTGGCCTTCCTCCACCATGAAACTGATCATGAAGATGGCCTGTACGATGTAGGTTACACCGATGATGCCGTACACCGTGGCGACGGTAACCACTCGGTGGTTCCGGTAGATCAGCCACTTGTCGTCTGACGGAGGCGCTTCACCAGAGCCTGTCGCCAGCCGGGGTGGATCCTTGGCAAACACCGTAATCAAAACAGCCACGATTACTGCGACGCCACCAAAAATGCCCCAGCTGACACGCCAGCCGTTGTCTCCGAACAGGCTGGTCATCATGGGAACCAGGGCGCCTACCAGCAACATACCCATACCCACACCACTGGTCATAAGACCGATCACCAGCCCCCGCTTTTCCGGATACCAGGTGGCCAGCAGCGCCACCATGGGTGCAAAGCTGAAGGCTGTACCAAAGCCCAGAAGCGCCATCAGCCCCAGCAACAACCAGTAATGGGAAGCTACGGTCAGTCCGGCGAAGCCCAGCGCCACCGAGATCAGGCCAAACACGATTGTCGGCTTTGCCCCGAAACGGGCAGCGGCCACCCCTCCCGCCAGCACGAACAAAAGATAACCCAGGGCAGTAATGGTGCCCAGAACCCCCGCCTGCTGGTAACTCAGGCCGAGGTCCGCGCGCATGGGCGGCAAAATCACCCCATAAGCCATACGGGCAAAGGCAATAACCACCAGGCTGGTGAGCAACCCGCAGGTCACCATAATCAACAGGTTCGGGCGTTCCGGGGTCGGAGACATCTTGGCTTCCAGTAAAAGGATCTGTAACAGCCCGCCCGGCGGGAGCCGGGCAGCCGGTGAAACATCGGTACAATCGACGGGGTTCCCTGCCCTGGGCGCTTGTGCGACGCTGGCGGCGGGTTCGCAATCGGGTCCTATTGGCTTGCCGCCGCTCCGCCCTGGCCGTTATGGACGGGTCCAGCGCGACGATCGACCTCCTCTTGCAGGGATTTGCAGAGCCCGAACCCGAAGGCCGCCTCTGCCACCACGAACAGTGGCCCGATCAGCAATCCGACGATATCGTCCACGAAGGCCGGCTTGCGACCTTCATAATAGTGACCGATAAACTGCGCGACCCAGCCCACCACGAACAGTCCGATACCCCAGGCCAGCCAGGCTGTCGTGGACAAGGCAGCCACCTGCATACCAACCCAGACGGCCAGGGCCATGAGCAAACCCATGACAACGCCAAAGCGAAGGTCAAGAACCAGGTAATAAAGAACACTTGCCAGGGCGATAAACCAGATCGGGGACATGGTAACGCCGGCAACGTCGAATGCGGGACGGGCCAGCAGGATGGCGATGGCTACCACGATCATCGGAATACCGATGAAGTGGGTGATGATGTTGCGTCTGTCGCGGTGATAGCTGGCGTAGTTGGCCAGCTGGTCGGTTATTGTTTTCATTTCGACTCTCCTGATCAGCAGGACCCCGGACCGATATCCGGTGCCCCGTGCATCTGCAAAGATAGCTGCCTACAGGACTAAATACCAGAGGGAGCGGGTACAGTCTTGCCTTCACAAGCCATACCCCTCTCCCCTACTTACGGACCCAGCGCCCGTTTGCCTGTATGTACTGGCCGGAGGGCGTTTTCTCCATAGCCTTCTTGCCAGCGACAGCCTCTACCTGAGTGACAGGGATGTTGTGCTTTTCAGCAATACGGGCGTATTCCGCACGCCGGGCTTCATTGATAGCCTCGGCAATCGCCTCGGCATCGCCGCCCCCGGATACCACCCCCAGGTATCCTGTTGGCATCTCACCCACCTGCCCTTCACTCTTGGCGCTTTCCAGGCGGTTCTTGGCCTCATCCAGGGACAGGGCTAACACCGGCAGTGCCAGCATCATGGCCACCAGCAAAGTCGTAGCGTATTTGAACAATGTCATCATGCAGCTCCTTGAAACCATGCTGACCGGGCTCAAAACAGGCCCTGGTCGGTAAAGAGTTCGTCCACTTCCCGGTCTACCTTTACGTAGATCTCATGCTGGATCTTTACGTTCAGATTGACCGTGATGGGCTCCTTGGGCGCGGCCATCTGCACGGTCGGGGTGCAGGCGGCCATCAAACTGCCCAGCAATACTGCGGCGACTGCCGCTCCCGCTCGGGTTCTTGGCTTCATGGTCTCTCCTTGCCTGTTCTGGCCTCTCCCCATGGCGAAGACCTGACTATTGGGTATCAACACCGTCCTGCTGCAAACGTTCGCGGACCCTTTCGGTAACCGCTTCATTGACCCGACCGCTCAACTGCAGGCTGGTGAGCAATGCCGGTATATCCTCCTCAAGATTGATATTGAGCACCACCGGGCGGTCGCTGTCCACCCCGGGGCTGTTGCCACGAAGTTGCAGGTCCAGCACCAGGGTACCGTCTTCGGAGTAGCTGATCCCGCTTTCGAGCTGTTCATAGTGAAAGTCCTCCATGGCCCGTGCAACCAGTGCCATGGCCTCGTTAGTGGCAGCCATGGCCTGCAGTTTGTCCGCTGGCAACTGCAGACGCCCTCCGGGTGGCAGCGCTGAAAGGTGCCCGCCGTCAATGCGCACACCCCGATCGCTGATCATCAATGGCAACTCACCTTCCAGCGTTCCCTCACCGGCCAGGCCTTCGGTGGGATAGAGGTTCATCAGCCTGGACAACTGCAGGCCCTGCACCGTGACAGGGACGCTGATCGGCATCGTGTCCAGCTGCCAGGTGTGCGGGGCCACGCTCAGGGTACCGCCGGCAAACCCCGCTTCGGCACTATCCAGCTTCAGTTCGCCGGCCATTGACTCCGCAAGGGCAGCGCCATAGGTACCAGCCAGCCTGACCGGGCCTATGGGCATGCCCGGGTTTAGATCAGCGAGCTCAAGATCCGATGTGCCGATGGTCAACCGGTCATTCGCCAGGCTCGCCTGAACCTGCCCCGAAAGTGTCTGCCAGGCCATTTCCTCATACAGGCCCGAGGCCCCGGCGAACGTCAGGGTGGCATCCGCCGTGAGTGGACTTTCGGGGTGCCAGGTCAGCTCACTGGCAAGTCGCGCCTCGCCCTCCTCAATGGTCAGTGACCCGGGCCAAGCCCTCAACGTTTCGGAAAGCTGGTTGGCCTGGTTACCGGAATTCAGCGTCATGGACGCCTCGACCTGTAATCCGTCCTTCTGGTGGTAACGACCCCGCAATGGCACTGTCATGCCGGCATCGCTTGCCAGCGTGCCATCAACAACCAGTTCACCCGCCCAGTTCACATCCGCTGCCAGCCCCCAGCCCTGGGTGACGAGGGCATCATGCCGGATTTCACCGGCACTGAGTTCAACCGGGCCCTCTACTCTCAGTTCGCCATTGACCTGTTGCAGGGACAGCCCTTCCGCCGACAAGGCCAGGTCGTCCAGCCACACCAGGTCATCGGTAGACAATGGATCACCGTGGCTTACCTGAACGACAGCCCCTGGCAACAGGGTGACACGACTCCCATCCGGTGAAACCCGGCCCCTGAAGGGTAGGGTGGCCCGTATATCGTCCAGAACCCAGCCAGACTGTTGCCACCGATCCACCGTTGCGGTGAGCCGTCCATGAGCCACCTCCAGGTGCCAGTTGTCACCGGCATGCAGCACTAGCTGACCTTCAAAGGATGGCGCAGCCCCGCCTTCGGTGGTCAGTTTTACCGCCATGGGCCACTGCCCCTCGGCAGCGGGCTGTCCGGACGGGGAAAACCGGAGTACCGCCGAATGGGGAAGCAGCGACTGCCACGGCTTACTGACGAGCGCGGACAACCACGGAGAAAGGTCGCTGACCAGCAATTCACCGTCAGGGGCTGCAGCGTCGCCGTCACCCAACTGGACATCGCCCTGTATGGTGAGGGTTTGTGACCCGCGGTCCAGGGTGGCATCCACCTGCGCTGTGGCAGAACTGTCATTACGGTCAAAGCGCAGGGCACCCTTGAAACGACACTGATCACCCTGACAGGGAAAGTTCGCTTCAAGGTTATTCACCGACAGATGCCGGGGTAACCAGAATGGTACGGAGTCCGGCAGACTCAGCCGAAGTGCGTCAGCGCCCGGGGAACGCGGCGATGTGCCTGCGGCGGCTGAGGACACCTGTTCAATCCTGGCGGAGCGGGCCACCAGGCGATCGACCTGCCAGTCCGCCCAGTCCATGATCATGGCCGGCCCCAGGGTCTCGAGCACCACCGAACGGCCATCCCCTGTCCAGGTGACACTGACTGAATCGAACGCGAGGCGGTTCCAGCCCAGCTTCGTACCAGACACCTCGAACTGCTCTACCCCCAGTGCCTCCAGCTGTGTCCTGGCCAGCCACCAGGCGACCGCCAGCAGCACCGCCAGTAATAACAGGCCATAGAGCAACACCTTCAGGTACCGACGGATAAGCAACACTGCCTCCCTGCCAGAATGCATGGAATGACAGAAGCATAGCGTCGGACGCAGATTCTGGAAAATGCTTTATGATGGGAGTGATTCGAACCAATCTGTCAACTGAGCAAGGAAACCTGATGGAAATTCAGCGAACCAACAACACCCACAGCGTGGTTATGGGCTACCTGCTCTGGATCTTCGGATTCCTGGGCGCCCATCGTTTCTATTACGGCAAACCCGTCACCGGCACCATCTGGTTCTTCACCCTGGGGCTGCTGTTTATCGGCTGGATCATCGACCTGGTCCTGATACCCGGCATGGATCGGGAGGCTGACCTGCGTTACCAGCAGGGACCGGTCAACTACAACATCAGCTGGATCCTGCTGACCTTCCTGGGCGTGTTCGGCATCCACCGGATGTACATGGGCAAGTGGGTTACCGGGATTATCTATCTGTTTACCGGCGGGTTGTTCTTTGTCGGGGTGCTGTACGATTTCTGGACCCTCAATGAACAGATTACCCTGAAGAACAGCGAACGTCTGTAAACCGGGCTTTTGCCAGCCCCCGGTTTGCGCCCGCAAACCGGGGATTCATTAAATATTCGCAATCGCAACAATCCAGTCCCGCCAGCCCGCCGTAAACCACCACAGCATCGATGCAAACACTACTGAACACACCACATATGGGCTCCGATAACCGGTTGCCCCAGGAGGAATCAGATATGAATCTGCCCAAGTTCGCAATTGCATTGGTTGCCTCTTTTGGACTGATGGCGTCAGCCCAGGCTGACCATCATGGCGACATGAAAGACAAGCCGACCATCACCGACATCGTGGTGAACTCTGAAAACCACACCACACTGGAAACCGCCGTGGTTGAAGCTGGCTTGGCTGAAACCCTTGCCGGCAAGGGTCCCTTTACCGTCTTTGCACCCACCGACGACGCCTTTGCCGCACTGCCCGAAGGCACCGTCGAGTCACTGCTGAAGCCAGAGAACCTGGAGCAGCTGCAGGGCATTCTCACCAACCACGTCGTGGAAGGTAAGGTCTCTTCCCAGAAGCTGCTGGGCCTGATCGAGACCGGTGAGACCATATACACCATCGAAACCATGAACGGTGACGTCATTGCCCGCACCGAATCCGGCGCTGTGACCCTGGAAGACGCCCAGGGCAACAAGGCGACGGTCACCACCACGGATATTGAAGCCAGCAACGGCGTGGTACACGTGATTGACGGTGTACTGCTGCCCTGATCGATCAGGTTGGAAGCGGCTCCCGAACGCCAGAATAATCGTTCGGTTTGCCCCGGCTCTCCCAGGAGACCGGGGCTTTTTTCTGTCCGGCTGCGGTGCCTATTTCTGCGGAGTCACCCGGAAGCCATAACGGGGGAAGTGCACGTGAACATGCCCGGCACGTTCGTCTTCACGGCTGATAATGATTTCTTCGGCATCCTGGTACAGCAGGGTGCCGGCCACCGGATCCACGCCGTAATCCACCGCCGCCACCGTGACTGACTGACCGATGGCCAGGCCATTGGGATCGGTGAAGTCCGTTTCCGGCAAGGGAGCGGGGTCAGCCTCGCGGGCGATACGCACGGCTTCCTCGGAGGCAAGCTCTGAGGGTTCGCCATGGCCGCAGGCAGCCACTGCGTCCAGCCAGCCACGCACCTGGGGATAAGGATCCAGGGCTGGCGCGGATGCCTTGTTACCAGCCACGAACCACAGCGGGTGATACCAGGCAAAGTCCGCTATGCAGGGTTCCTCGCCCAGCAGGAAGGTGCCACTGTCCGCCAGTTGCTGCTCCAGGCGACCGAGCAGGGTCGGCCACTGGGACAAGGCCTGGGCAGGATGCAGCGGGGACGCATTACCGCCTTCAAACAGCTTCTTGCGATCGGCCAGGAAGGCATTCATCACCGACTCCGGCATCCCCTTGAAGCGTTCCGCAACCGCATGGGGCTGGAAGTTCAGGGCCACGCCGTGCTGGAACATCACCTGGTCGGCGAACTGGGCGGAACTGGCGGCGATGGCCTCCTTGCCTTTCGGATACAGTGCCGGCATGGGCTGAATGCGATCGAGCTGACGGGCCATCATGGCGGTATCGCAGTAGATATCAGCATCGATCTGCATAACCGGGGTTTTGCGGTAGCCGCCAGTCAGGGTGGTCAGGTCCGGCTTGGGCATAACCGGTGGAATGTCGACGGATTTCCACGCCAGGCCCTTGAAACCCAGCATCATGCGGGCTTTCTCGGCAAACGGGGAGGCGGGGTAATGGTGCAGGATGATGTCGTTCATGGCGGCTCCTGGGTTGTTATGACTATATGGTTGCATTAAGCAACCAGCTTACCCGTACACCGGCGCAACCGCCAGCAGGATCCGTCCCTGTTTATCGCGCTCGAAGCGAATCAGCTCCATTTGCGAACCGGCGGTTGGTAGTTCTGCAACGCCCGCAGCATGGCTGACGGGTCATCCTCAACCACCAGCATGCGTTGATGTTCCGGTTTGAGGAATACTCCTGTCGCTTACAAACAAGGCGCCATTATCAGCCCCGGCACGGCCAGGAGCAATGACGCCACCGCCGAACACGCCGACACCATGGCGGAGGTGCGGGGTATAAAGTCCGACTGCGACGGGGTTCGCCAGGCCGCCAGGGCTGCGGTTACCAACCCCAGAGCCACCAGCAACCCTGCGCCGGCCAGCAGCAGATTAATGACGGCAGGATGGTCGCCGCCGTTCACCAACCAACCCTGCTGGCAAGCCAGCGAAAGTACCGCATAGAGCACCACAAACCAGACAGCCCAGACTACTGGTCCCAACAGCAGACTGGCCGGATGTTGCCAGAAGCGACGACGGATCATGCCCCACCCCCGAATGCGGCCGGCAGCGCCAGGAAGACGGCAACACTGATCCAGTAGACCGCCACTGTGTAACCCCAGAGCGGATGCAGCACCCGCAACTCATAGGGCAAAGCCCGACTGGTGTAGCCGTGGCGGACCCGAAAAACCTGTAATCCGGTCAACAGCACCGTCAGCCCACTGTGGAAGATGAGGTAGGCCAGCACCACGGCCAGGATGGAATCGTGGGCCGAATTCCCCGGCGCCAGCCCGGCATCAAAGGCAGTGAGGCCCAGTGCGATACAGTGAACCAGCCCCACCCCGGTAACCAGCCCCAATCCACCCACAGATACAGCGCCCTGCACCTGCCTCCACCACAGCCCCAGTGCACCCGCGAGCACCAGCCCGCTGCCAAGCAGCCCCCAGACACTCAGGGGGGACTGCTCCGGCATCTGCCAGTCCGGTGCCACCGGCCACAGATAGAGCCATCCGAACAGTAACGAAGCGAACAGGGTTCCGTCCGCCATCAGGGTCACGATCATTCCCCAGCGCCCGGGACCATCTGTGGTCCGGGAGTGCAGGGGCAGTTCCCCGCTCCGGTCGCGGGGGGCCATGCGAGGATGCAACCCGTTGACCCAGCTCCATCGCAGGCATGCCACCAGTGCCAGCACCGCAAAGACGACCGCCAGGGTATAGGTCTTCAGAAGCAGCGAAAGGCACAGCCCGGCCAGCAAGGCGGCGGTAACCAGTGGCTCCCAGGCGTTGCTGGGCAGGTGCATGACCTCCCTCGCCTCGCCGGAGATGGCATCACTGCCGATGGTATCCCGCCGTCCGTCCTCGATCCGGCTGAGCCGGTGCTCACCGGCAGGAATACTCTGCATCAGTTCCGGCTGGTCCCACAGGGGATGGCGGGAGCGGATCTCGGGGATACTGGCAAAGTTGTAGGCGTTCACCGGCATCGGGATGGCCCACTCCAGGGTATCCGCCTGCCAGGGGTTGGGGGCCGCCCTGCGGCCGAAGCGGAAGTGCAGGACGATATCGAGGATCACCGTCGCGACGCCGACGGCCATGACAAACCCGCCTACCGACGACAGCAGGTTGAGCCAGTCCCAGCCCAGGCCTGCCTCGTAGGTATAGACTCGCCGGGGCATGCCGAGCAGACCGGTCAGGTGCATCAGCAGGAAGGTCATGTTGAAGCCGATAAAGAACAGCCAGAACCCCCACCGCCCCATGCTGTCAGACGGCATGCGACCGGATACGTGGGGCAGCCAGTAATACAGCCCGGCCACCAGGGGGAACAGCATGCCCCCCACCAGCACATAGTGCATGTGCGCCACCACGAAGTGGGTGTCGTGCAACTGCCAGTTAAAGGGCACCAGGGCCAGCATGACGCCAGTGAGGCCCCCGCACACAAACACAATCAGAAACCCCATTACCCACAACATGGGCAGGTGGAACCGCACCTTACCAGCCCACAGGGTCGCCAGCCATACGAAGATCTGGATCGCCGTTGGAACGGCCACCAGCATGCTGGCCACGGAGAAAAACGCCTGTGCCATCTGCGGGATCCCCACGGTGAACATGTGGTGCACCCACAACCCGAAACTGACAAAGCCCATCATGATGATGGCCAGGACGACCCAGCGGTAACCGATAATGGGCCGGCCGGCAAACACCGGAATCAGCGTGGAAACAATGCCCGCCGCCGGCAGGAAGATGATGTACACCTCCGGATGGCCAAAGAGCCAGAACAGGTGTTGCCACAGCAACGGATCGCCACCGCCCTCCACCGCAAAGAACACCCAGCCGGCGGCCCGTTCCAGCTCCAGCAGCACACTGCCGAGAATCAGCGGCGGAAAGCCGAAAATGATCATCAGGGCCATGGCCAGGATATACCAGGCGAACAGCGGCATTCGCTGCAGGCTCATGCCTGGCGCCCGGGACCGGAGGATCGAGACCACCAGCTCCACCCCGGCGGAAATGGCGGAAATCTCCACGAAAGTGATACCCAACAGCCAGAAATCGGAGCCCATGCCCGGTGAAAACTCGCTGCTGCTCAACGGGGTATACATGAACCACCCGGAGGACGGTGCGATCTGAAGGAACAGGCTGGAGAGGATGATCAGGCCGCCGAACAGGTAACAGAAATACCCCAGCGCACTCAGCCGGGGGAACACCAGGTCACGGGCACCGATCATCTTGGGGATGAGGTACATGGCGGCGCCTTCCAGTACCGGAATGGCGAACAGGAACATCATCACCGTGCCGTGCATGGTGAACAGCTGATTGTACAGATCGGCGCCGATGATCTCCTGTTCCGGCAGGGCCAGCTGGGTGCGGATCAGCATGGCCAGCAGGCCACCCACCAGGAAGAAGGCCAGCCCGGTGACCAGGAAGCGAAGACCAACGGTGGTGTGGTTGACGGCAGACAGGGCGCCCCACCCGGGCCGGTTGCCCCACACCCGCTCAAACCGGTCGTGGCGTGCCTGCTGTTCCGCTGAAGGCGCCTGGCTCATTCCCTGACCCCCTGTTGCCAGCGCCGGAATCCGGCCTGGTCATGCACAACCACCCGGAACTGCATGTGCGCATGCCCGGTTCCGCAAAACTCCGCGCATTGCCCCCGGTAGGTGCCGGGTTCGTCTGCCTGCAGTCGCAGGACATTGGTGTGCCCGGGGATCATATCCAGTTTGCCTCCAAGCCTGGGTACCCAGAAGGAATGGACCACGTCATCGCTGGCCAAGTGGAGGTCCACCGGGGTATTTACCGGTATGTGGACCTCGTCCGTCAGGCGGATTCCGGTATCCGGGTAGTTCACCTGCCATTGCCACTGACGGGCCGTCACGTTGATCTGTAGCGGCTCGCCACCGGCAACAGGTAACGGCAGCATGCGCTGACCCAGGGGAATGCCGAACGCCAGGATCAGTACGATGACGGTCATGGGCAGTACCAGCCCGCCACCGATAATCCACCACCTGGCGGTCCGCCCGGCATCGGCTTCGGTCTTTGCCGGGCCACGGCGCAGGGCCAGGAACCATAAGGCAAACACCACCAGCATGATGGTGCCCAGCAAACCCAGCATCCCCCACCACAGCCAGGCAGCCGACCGGGCGCTCTCGCCGGCCGGATCCAGCGCCGACAGGGGTCCACTGCAACCGGCCAGTGGCAGCACAGTGGCAATCGCCGCCAGCTTTGCTAACGTTGGATAAAGCCTGTCCCCCTCATGGAAGGAGTCGGTAACCCCATGGACGTCGCCCCGATTCGTAGCCGGATGGCACTGTTCGGCCACCCCATTCATCCCATGCTGATTCACTTTCCCGTCGCCGCCTTGCTTGGCCTGATCGGTACGGATATCGGCTATGCGCTGACCGGTGACAGTTTCTGGGCCCGGGCCAGCACCTGGCTTGCCGCCATCGGCATGATGGGCGGCTGGTTTTCCGGTGCTATCGGGGTGCTGGACCTGCTGCTGGTGAAAGCGATACGTCGGCTGGTCATCGCCTGGTGCCACGGCATCATGGCGGTCATGCTGCTGTCGCTGGCGACCCTGAACTGGCTGCTTCGGCTGGGGGATGTGGAAGCGTTGATCATTCCCTGGGGGCTCTATGTAAGCCTGCTGAGCGGAGTGATGATCAGTATCACCAGCTTCCTCGGAGGTCAGCTGGTGTATGACCATGCCGTCGGAGTGTCGGCAGAAAAGAGCCTCAAACGGGCCCACCGCAACGAGACCATCCGCAAGATCGAGGAAGACAAACTGGTGGATTGAGCCCCTCATAGCCACTCCTCCACCGGCGGCTTGGCCAGCACCAGCCAGAGTATCACCAGCACCACCGCAACGATGGCGGCCATCAGCAGCCCGCTCCACAGGGCGACGGGTGCCTCCGGGCTAGCCTCCGCACGTACGATCAACACGCCGGTGAGGGTGTGCAGAACCACCAGCAGGCAAACCACCGTCAGCTTCGCGATCAGCCAGGGTTCAAAGTTGATATCAATGGTGAACACCGCCGTGCCGGCGAAAATCGCCACCAGTGCCGCTGGCGTCGCCAGCCGGGTGAACAGGAGCCGGGACAGCGAATCATAGGGGTGCGGGCGCTCCTCCAGGGAATGGCTGCTGCCCATATGGCTGGCAACCAGCGCCGGCAGATAGACAAGACATCCGACCCAGACCAGTAGCGCCGAAATATGCAACACCAGAAATCCCTTCAAGATCGCACAACCTCCCTCTTGCAACCCATGCGGCATGGCCCATCAAGCTGCCTTTAGTCTAGACGCAGGGAGGGATGAGGGTGACCAGATTAGGAATCGGTAATGCCTGGCCTGTCAGTCCGAAGCGACGGCAGCCGCCAGCTCGCCCAGGGTGCGGACGGCTTCCTCGATCCTCTGTGTCCAGGGGTTGGCCGCATTAAGGCGCAGGCAGTTTTCGTATTTGCCTGTGGTGGAGAACATGATACCGGGTGCCACGTTGATATCCCGCTCCCTGGCAAGCCGATAAACCTGGGTACCCGAGCATCGCGCGGGCAGCTGCACCCACACCACGAAGCCACCGCTTGGCCGGCTTACCGCCGTGCCCGCCGGGAAGTAACGTACGATCGCCGCCCGGAGTCGTTCCACGGAATCCCGGTAGGTGCGGCGGGCGCCGCGGAGATATCGGTCATATCCGCCCTGCTCCAGGAAATGGGCGACGGCAATCTGCGGCAGGGTGGCTGTGGCCAGGTTGGTGAAGTACTTCTGCTGGCGTACCGCCGGGAAGTGGCGCCCCGGCGCGATCCACCCCAGTCGCAATCCCGGGGAGATCGTCTTGGAGAAGGAACTGCAATAGATCACATTGCCGGACCGGTCAAAACTCTTCGCCGGCCGTGGACGCTCACCCGAGTGGGCGAGATCGCCGTAGATATCATCCTCGATCAGCGGGACGCCTGCATCCTCCAGCAACGACACCAGCCGTTGCTTGTGCTCGTCCGACAACCGCATGCCCATGGGGTTACTGTGATTGGTGACGGCCACGCAGGCGCGGATAGGCCACTGATCCATGGCCAGCTGCAATCCCTCCAGGCTGAGACCTTCTGCGGGATGGGCCGGAATCTCGATCACCTTCAGGCCCACCACCTCAAGCGCCTGCAGGATACCGGGGAACGAGGGCGATTCCACGGCGACAATGTCGCCGGGACTCGTCACCGCCCGCAGGGCCATGATGATGGCTTCCTGCGCCCCATTGGTGGCCAGGATCTCATCCGGCGAAACGGCAACGCCCAGCGCGGCCATGCGTTGGGCAATCTGGCGTCGAAAGGCGCTCTTGCCGGGAAAGGCATAGTCCAGGGATTCCAGGCCGCGGCGGGCGGCCCAGATTGATGCCTGCTGAATCTGCCGGATCGGCAGGTAGTCGGGATGGGGAACCGCCGTTGCCAGCGGGACCATCCGCTTCTCGTCATCAGAGCAGAGGTCCATGGCCATGTCCCGCAGGGTCACCGGCACGGGGCGGACATCCTGGGCGGACATGGCCGGCTCGGGCGCATCGACCGGAGGACGCCGCACGAAGTAGCCACTGCGCTCACGGGGCTCCAGCAAACCTCGCCCTTCCAGCGTCTGGTGAGCCTGCAGGACAGTGGCCACACTGACCCCCAGCTGCCGGCTGAGCACGCGCACCCCTGGCAGGCGCTCGCCGTCCCGGAACACGCCGTCGCGAATCAGGGTTTCCACCTGGTCCGCCACATGATGATAGAGAGTTTCCATACCGACCATCCTTCCACAGGTCATGGCCAACGACACAGCACAGTTGAGTGCCAGAACGACCGGTACAGTCCAGACGCTCTGATATTCTGTACCGGTTCAAAAGCAGGATAGCTGAATCTGTTATGGGCCGCACCGGAGGGGGACACTGGAAGCCTCACGAACCGGGAAAGGAGACTTCCCATGACACACGCCGCAAACCCCTGCACACTATACAGTTCGGCCATGCGCCAAGACCTTCTGCGGGTCGGAGGTGATACTGAAATCACAGCTTCCGCGCCGGAAACTGTCCTTCGGAACATGGGTTACCGGGTGGAACGACGACGCCTCCACCACTGGGTTCTGACCACCGGTCAGCCGCTGCCGGAGCTGCATTTCTACAGCAAGGCCGAGCTCAGCCGGTTCGTCACGGGCCGGGCTGCGCAGTATCTCACTCACACCGACAGGAGCCTGCACCATGCGAACGCTACCCATCTACCAGGTCGATGCCTTTGCCAGTGACGTCTTCCGGGGCAACCCGGCGGCGGTCATGCCCCTGGAGGACTGGTTGCCGGATGGGGTTCTGCAGTCATTGGCAGCCGAGAACAACCTGTCGGAGACTGCCTTCCTTGTGCCGGAAGGCGAAAACTCAGCCGCGGATTTCCATATTCGCTGGTTTGCGCCTGGTGCCGAAGTGCCCCTGTGCGGCCACGCCACCCTGGCCAGCGCCTGGGTACTCTTCAACCGACTGGGTTGGGAAGGTGACCGGATCCGGTTCCGTTCCCTTCGCGGCGAGCTGGGCGTAACCCGACGGTCGGACGGATCACTGGAGCTGGACTTCCCCGCGCTGTCCATCGAACCGGTGGCGATACCCGAGCTGTTACGCAAGGCCCTGCCGGAAACCCGGGACCTGGTGTTCGAAGTGCCCCATGACACCAACTACCTGGTAGTGCTGGATAATGCTGAAGCGGTCCGCCGGGCCAGCCCGGACCTGGGCGTGTTGCGGGCGCTGGGCAACCAGGGCGTTATCATCACCGCCCCGGGGGATGACTGCGACTTTGTCAGCCGCTACTTCGCCCCGGGCATCGGCATCGATGAAGATCCGGTGACCGGCTCCATTCACAGTGCCCTTACACCCTACTGGTCAGCGAGGCTGGACAGGAATCCGCTGTTCGCCCGCCAGCTCTCCGCCCGAGGCGGCGAGTTACGCTGCGAACACCGGGGTGACCGGGTTGGCATTGCCGGTAAGGCTGCGTTCTATATGGCAGGCGAGGTGGAAATACCCTGATCGATGTTCAGGGCAGGATGACCAGGTGATTGGGAAGTTCATTCCGCTCGTGGGTAGCAGGAACCTGCTCCCTGAGATGCTCGCCACAGGCCTGGATGCAATCGAGGAAACCCTGACAGGTGTCGCCCTGGCGCACCTGGCGGGTGAAGGTCTGGACGATGTCTTCCCAGACCTCGTTGTCGACCCTCGCGGATATACCCTGGTCCACCAGGATTTCCACATAGCGCTCCGCCTCCGATACGAAGATCAGCATACCGGTGCTGTCTTGCGTATGGTGCAGGTTCTGTTCCAGGAACTGCCGGCGGGCAAGGTTCCCGGCCCGCCAGTATCGAACATGGCGGGGAATCAGCCTGGTGTTGATCCTGGGTATGCCGAACAGGGCACCGAGAACAAGGAAAACGCCCCACTGGGCCAACAGCAGTAAATCGGCGTCAAACCACTCTGTAAAATAGTTCACCAGGCCGGGCAGCAGTAAGGCCAGGATGCCGGCCCAGAGCAGGGGAATATAGGCGTAACTGTCTGCCTGGCGGGCCAGCACGGTAACCAGCTCGGCATCCGTTTCCCTTTCAACGGCATGGATGGCCGCAGCCACCCGATCCTGTTCAGTCGTGGTTAATAGCGTCATGGAGTGATCTTGCTCTCAGGTAAATTGTCCATTTATCCGGCTACCATCCCCCGGACGCGCCACCGCCGCCGAAACCGCCGCCCCCACCACTGAAGCCGCCTCCTCCAAAGCCACCACCACGGCCACCCATACCGGCACCCAGCAAGGCACCCGCCGCCAGGGCACCCCTGCCGCGACCGCCACGGCCGCCGCCCCCTACCAGCGAAATAAACGACACGATAATGATGAAAAAGAAGATCACTGCAAGCAGGTTGGGTTTGTCCCCGGGTGCTGTTTCTCCCCCGGGCAAAGCCACGGACTCGCCGCCCAGTGCCTGGATCATCGCTTCGGCACCGTCGGTTATGCCCCGGGCAAATTCGCCCTGGCGGAAGGCGGGTGTGATGACCTGGTTGATAATGGCGGAGGACGTGGCGTCGGTAAGCCGCCCCTCGAGCCCGTAACCCACCTCGATACGGATTGCCCGTTCTTCCTCGGCGACAATCAACACTGCGCCGTTGTCTTCGCCTTCCTGGCCAATGCCCCAGTGGCGCCCCAGCTGGTAACCGAACTCTTCAATCGGGTAACCCTGAAGATCAGGCAGGGTGACAACGACTACCTGATTAGTGGAGGCTTCTTCATGAGCCGCCAGCATTTCGGTGAGTGCCGACGCCTCATCCTGTGAAAGCATTCCGGCGCCATCCACCACGCGGCCTGTGAGTTCAGGGAACTCCGGGGTCGCCTGGCCCCAGGCCGGACTTTGCAGCAGGCACAAGGTGATCAGCAGGATCAGGGGGCGAAGCACAGCCATCAGAACTCAACCTGCGGCGGTTGGTCTGCGTTCTCGGCGGTGGCCTCGAAATTTTCCCGCAACTCCATATCGCCGTACAGGAGGCTGTGCCAGATACGACCGGGGAAGGTACGGAGCTCCGTGTTGTAGCGTTCGACCGCCTGGATAAAGTCCCGCCGGGCAACGGCGATCCGGTTCTCGGTGCCTTCAAGCTGGGACTGCAATGCAAGGAAATTCTGGTTGGATCTCAGCTCGGGATAACGTTCTGAAACCGCCATCAGGCGGCTCAGGGCACTGGTCAGCTGGCCCTGGGCCTGCTCGAACTGTTGCAACTTCTGAGGGTCATTGAGAATACTTTCGTCCACCTGGATGGACGTCGCCCGGGAGCGGGCCTCGACGACCTCCGTCAGGGTTTCCTGTTCCTGGGCAGCGAAACCCTTCACGGTTTCCACCAGGTTCGGCACCAGGTCCGCCCGGCGCTGATACTGGTTTTCAACCTGGGACCAGGCTGCCTTCACCTGCTCGTCGTAGGTGGGAATATTGTTGATACCGCAACCGCTCAGGAGTGACACCAGGGCCACCACCAGGGTCAGCTGCAGGAACGTCCACTGTCCGGACCGCCCTGAAGTATAGGTCATGTTTATTACTTCCTTTTGATCGCGCGAGCGTCCCGGTTTCAGTCAGACGCTTTTCCCTGAAGAAGCCTACAGTAGCATCTCAAACCGGCACAGTCCCTGAAAAGGCCCACATGTCACTTCTGCCGGTAATCCGGGTCCGTCCAGCAAACCGGTAATGGCTCGCCGGAAGGAAAGGCCAGCTTTGACTTGGCGATGGGCTCAGGGTCCTGGGCCTCTTCGCCGTAGTGGACGCTGCCAGTGACCTCCTGTTCGTTCGGGTCGTACAGGACCTTGATATCACTGATTTCCACCAGGTGTCCGGTGGACTTTTCCGCCAGCAACATAGAGAGCCTCCTGGTTCCGGGTGTCGACATGGCTATCTGTTCAATGTGGCCCCCGGGATCCGCTTCTGCAACCTTTCCTGCATCCTGCAAGGAGCCGCCATTAACAACGCGTAACCAGGTATGTGGTTTTTTCCTGCTCTGCCGGCCTCAGAACTGAGGGTTAGTGATCTATGCTTTGTATCAACCACAAACCCGGGAGGTTTCACCATGAGTGCATCACTGAAAGGGAAGAAGGTGGCGTTCCTCGCCACCGATGGCGTAGAGCAGGTCGAACTGACGGATCCAAGGGAGGCCCTGGAAAAAGCCGGTGCCGAAACCGAACTGGTGTCCATCAAGGAGGGCAGCATCGACGGCTTCCACCACCTGGACAAGGGCGATACCTTCAAGGTGGACAAGCTGGTCGGCGACGTGGATTTCAACGACTATGACGCCCTGGTGTTACCCGGCGGCGTGGCGAACCCGGATGAGTTGCGGCAGGACCGGGCCGCCGTGGCGTTTGCCCGCAGCTTCGTGGAAGCCGGCAAGCCTGTGGCCGCCATCTGTCACGCGCCCTGGTTGCTGGTGGAGGCCAACGTGGTACGGGGCCGCACCCTGACGTCTTTCCCCAGCGTCAAAACCGACATTGTGAACGCCGGCGGTCACTGGGTAGACGAAAAGGTCTGCCACGACGCACCGCTGATCACCAGTCGCAACCCGGACGACCTGGAGGCCTTTTCCGGCAAGATTATCGAGGTGCTTGGTCAGTAGTCCCCGCCGGGCCGGCCGCGTCTATCGCCGCGCCCGGATAACGCTTCCTGGCCCTGGCCATTCGGATAATCGTGACTACATTGGTGACAAAGATCATCCCCTCGGCCAGGGTGCCCCCAATGGAGCCGATTGCCAGGTTGTTCAGCATCCAGGCGAGGGCCGCAAGCCCCAGCATGATGCGCATGGGAATACCCCGTAGCAGGAACATGGCAATGGTACCCAGGGTGGCTGCCGTCAGCGGCAGCACATCCACCCAGTCCCGCCAGGTCAGCGCCGCTGCCACAAGGTTCGCCACCAGAACCACCCACATTACCCACTGACTGCCCACATAGCGGCGGGCCAGTACGATCCGTGCGATCACCAGCACCGTCAGGGCCGCCGCTGTCCAGCTGCCGAAGAGCGCAAACTGCAGCGCAAACGCCACGTTGGCAGAAATCAGCAGCACCAGCAGCCGGTCATCGTTCTTGCTGGCAAAGGCCACCAGGCAGATGACCAGCGCCACCAGCCCGAAGAACTGGCCGGCCAAACTGGCAAGGGTAAGGCTATCAAGGTCAGGCATGGGTCCCCACAAACCAATGGTTTATTGCACAACTGTCATGCGGCTAACAACAGGATGCAAGTCGTTTACTGCTACGCTTTCTGAAACTGCCATACCTTATGGTATGCCACCTGAACGAGAAAACCCGCCAAGAGGAGAATCGCGCATGTTTTCCCGTGTTCTGCCAATACTGGTAACCGGTGCCTTCCTCACCGGCTGTGCCACTGACCCGGGCCCGAAGCCGGACGACCAGCTGGCATCGGCGCAATCAGCCCTGCAATCCGCCGCCAATGCCGGTGGCGAGGATACCGAGCCCAGCATGATCGCAGCTGCCCGCGAGAAAATCGTGACGGCCGAATCCCTCATTACCGAGGAACGTTACCCAGAGGCACGTCGCCTGCTGGAACAGGCCGAGGTGGACGCCCGCCTGGCCGAAGCCAGGGCCGAGACCCAGAAGGTACGCGACGAGCTCGGTGATGTCATGGCCAGCATTGATTCCCTGCGCCGTAACCTGGAAAACCAGAACTGACCCCCAAGGAGGCAATATGAAACGGCACTACTTTGGCACGGTTCCGGTAATCACCGTCGCTGCATTGCTTTCGGCCTGCGCCAGCACCCCCCCGGAAAACCCCGCCCTGAACGAAACACAGGCGGCCTATGACGAAGCCATGGAGAATCCCGAGATTGCCCGCAACGGCCTGTCACACCTGCGGGATGCGGAAACGGCACTGGACCGGGCTGAAACCCTCCACGCCGAAGGCGGCGATGAAGAAGCCCTGGGGCACCAGCTCTACCTGGCCAACCGACACCTGGACCTGGCACGGGAAAAAGCGGTGCGCGCCGGCCTCCAGGAGGAGCTTAGCGAAGCGGAACGCCAGCGGGATGACCTGCGCATTCGCATAGGTGAACGCCGCGCCCAGGAAGCGGAACTCCAGGCTCGAATGCTGCGGGAACAGATGGACCGCCTGCAGGCGGAACAGACCGACCGTGGCATGGTGATGACCCTGGGGGACGTGCTGTTCGACATTGACGAGGCCGAACTCAAGCCCGCCGGTGAGCGCACGGTTCGCAAGCTCTCGGACTTTATGCAGGAGTACCCCAGCTACCGGGTGCGGGTCGAGGGCTATACCGACAGCACGGGCGAAGCAGCCTATAACCAGGAGTTGTCCCTGAGCCGTGCGCAGGCGGTTGAAAACGAACTGCTGTCCGATGGCATAGAACCCGGCCGGGTTGAAACACAGGGCTTTGGTGAGGAATACCCCAAGGCCACCAATACCACCGCCGCGGGGCGCCAGGAAAACCGACGGGTAGAAATCGTCATCTCCGACCGGGACGGTAACATCGGCTCACGCTGATTTCCCCTCCAGCCGCAAAAAGGCCCCGCAACCAGTCGGCTGCGGGGCCTTTCTGCGTAATGCCCTGGTGGCGGGTCAGGCTACTTCAGTCTTCGCCTCTTCCGGCACTTCGTGACGAATCAGGAAGTCAAAGGCGCTCAGCGCGGCCTTGGAACCCTCTCCCATGGAAATCACGATCTGCTTGTAGGGCACGGTGGTGGCATCTCCGGCGGCAAATACACCCGGAATGGAGGTTTCGCCACGCTCATTCACCACGATTTCACCATGCTGACTCAGCTCGATGTCGCCCTTGAGCCATTCGGTGTTGGGCACCAGGCCGATCTGGACGAAAACACCTTCCAGCGCTACGTGGTGGTTGTCGCCACTGTTGCGGTCGCGGTAGGTCAGACCATTCACCTTGCCGCCTTCACCGGTGATCTCGGTGGTCTGGGCTGAGGTCAGGATCTCCACATTCTTGAGGCTGCGCAGCTTCTTCTGCAGCACATCATCCGCCCGCATTTCGTCGGCGAATTCCAGCAGGGTTACATGGCCCACGATACCAGCCAGGTCGATCGCTGCCTCAACGCCGGAGTTACCGCCACCGATAACCGCAACACGCTTGCCCTTGAACAGGGGACCGTCGCAGTGCGGGCAGTAGGCTACGCCCTTGTTGCGGTACTCTTCCTCACCCGGCACGCCCAGCTGGCGCCAGCGGGCACCGGTGGACAGCACCAGGCTGCGCGCCTTCAGTGAGGCACCGTTGGCCAGCTGAATCTCGTGGTAGCCACCGGTCTGAGCCGCAGGGATCAGTTTCTCGGCGCGCTGCATGTTCATGATGTCCACGTCGTATTCCTTGACGTGCTGCTCCATGGCCGCCACCAGCTTGGGACCTTCCGTGTAGGGCACAGAGATCAGGTTTTCAATACCCATGGTATCGGCGACCTGGCCACCGAAGCGCTCGGCGGCGATACCGGTGCGGATCCCCTTACGGGCGGCATAGATGGCTGCGGATGAGCCCGCAGGACCACCGCCGATCACCAGCACTTCATAGGGGTCCTTCTGGTTGAGCTTCTCGGCTTCCTTCGCCCCGGCGTTTTCGTCCAGCTTCGCCACGATCTCTTCCAGGGTCATACGGCCCTGACCCCAGGGCTCGCCGTTCATGAACACGGCCGGTACAGCCATGATTTCCTTACGCTCCACCTCGTCCTGGAACAGGGCACCGTCGATGGCGGTGTGGCGGATCTTCGGATTGATGATGCTCATCAGGTTCAGGGCCTGAACCACGTCCGGGCAGTTCTGGCAGGACAGGGAAAAGAAGGTCTCGAACTCGTACTCGCCGTCCAGGGATTCGATCTGCTCGATCACTTCCTGGGACGCCTTGGACGGATGACCGCCTACCTGCAGCAGGGCCAGCACCAGCGAGGTAAACTCGTGGCCCATGGGAATGCCGGCAAACCGCACGCCAACGTCAGTACCGACACGGTTAATGGTGAAGGACGGACGACGCACATTTTCGTCAGTTTCAGTACGCAGGCCGATGTTGTCAGACAGCGGCTCGATCTCTTCCAGCAGCTCCCTGAGCTCCTGGGATTTCTTGCTGTCGTCGTAGGCTGCCACCAGCTCGATCGGCTGCTGCAGCTTTTCCATGTAGGCCTGAAGTTGTTGCTTGATATTGGCATCCAACATGAGCTGTGTTCCCCTCGTCAGAATATGTGAACGGTTACCGTAGCCGTTGAACGGATCGGATAGCTTGGATATGCATCAAGATAAGGTCACAAGCTAATAAGCTCAAATTAATTGACCTTAAAAGTTTAATAGCTGATTGCTATAGGTACGCAAAAATACCCATGGGCTTCCGCCACATACAACAAACCCCGGCGTTGCCGGGGTCTGAGAAAAGCGTGGAGCCTGCCAGGCAGGCTCCTGATCAGCCACCGGGGTGGATCAGATCTTGCCTACCAGGTCCAGGGACGGAGACAGGGTCTCGTCGCCTTCTTTCCACTTGGCAGGGCAGACTTCGCCCGGGTGCTTGCGAACGTACTGGGCAGCCTTGACCTTGCGCAGCAGGTCGTCAGCGTCACGGCCAATACCTTCGGCAGTGATTTCCATCGCCTGGATAACGCCATCCGGATCTACCAGGAAGGTAGCGCGGTCTGCCAAGCCTTGGCCTTCACGCATTACACCAAAGTTGTTGGTGATGGTGCCGGTCTGGTCGCCAACCATGTAGTACTGGATCTTGCCGATGGTTTCGGAGCTGTCGTGCCATGCCTTGTGGGTGAAGTGGGTGTCGGTGGACACGGAGAACACTTCTACGCCCAGCTTCTGCAGCTCTTCGTACTTGTCAGCCACGTCGCCCAGCTCGGTCGGGCATACGAAGGTGAAGTCGGCCGGATAGAAGAAGAAGATGGCCCACTTGCCTTTCACGTCGGCATCGGAAATTTCAACGAACTCGCCCTGTTTGAATGCGGTTGCGTTGAACGGTTTGATCTCGGTGTTTACCAGAGTTGTCATTGATTCGATCTCCTTCAAGTTGGTTGAGACGCCCAATGTAGTCGGTCTGACCTAATTCCTCAAATTGATTAACTTTAAATGAGTAATAGGTAAGGGCTATGTCCAAGTTTGCCTCTGCCGGGCCAGGCCAGTCGCAGAAGCACCGTAAAAAGTGACTTCACAGGCTTTATTGGGTGGCAAGCTGCCGATTTCAACCGGTCGACACCGCTAACCGGTCATGATGCCGCACGATTCACTGTGCGCCCCATATTCGCTAACCTGTGTGACCGTTTTGATACATTCCCCGGACGCAGCGTGACCATGTACGAATTCCCGATCCACTACGTTGAACCTGTGTTTCGCCCACCCAGCGAAGCTAATTCCCTGATCCTGCCGGTGACCAATGGCTGTTCATGGAACAAATGCACCTTCTGTGAGATGTACACCGCGCCCCAGAAGAAGTTCCGCGCCCGTGAGGAGGACGAGGTGCTCGAGGAGATCCGCAAGTGCGGTGAGCGCATGATCGTGCAGCGGGTGTTCCTTGCCGATGGCGACGCAATGATCCTGCCCACCCACCGCCTGCTGAAGATTCTCGAGGCCATTCGCGAGCATCTCCCGGATGTTCATCGGGTTACGTCCTATTGCCTGCCCCGCAACCTGAAGCGCAAGTCGGTATCAGAACTCAGAGAGTTGCACGATGCCGGGCTGCACATGCTCTATATCGGTGCGGAATCCGGTGATGATGAGGTGCTGCGCCGGGTCAACAAGGGGGAAAGCTACGAGTCCACGAAGGACGCCCTGCTCAAGATCGGGGAGGCGGGCATCAAGCGCTCGGTGATGATCCTCAACGGCCTCGGCGGCAAGAGCCTGAGCGATCAGCATGCGGTCAATTCGGCCCGGTTAATGAATGACACCCAGCCGGAGTTCCTGTCTACCCTGGTGGTCAGCTTCCCCCAGGGCATGGAACGCTACAAGCAGCAGTTCCCGGACTTCGAGCCGCTGGACCAGCAGGAACTGTTCCTGGAGGCCGAGAAGCTTCTGGAGAACCTTGAGCTGAACCAGACCATCTTCCGCAGCGACCACGCGTCCAACTACCTGGTCCTTAAAGGCACCCTGGGCCGGGACAAGGATCGCATGCTCGAGCAGGTACGCACAGCGATCCACACACCGGAGCAGGCAAGGCTCAGGCCTGAATGGATGCGGGGTCTGTAGGCCGACCAGTGAGCGGGCTGTTCCCCTTCTGGCAGGTGGCCGCCAGGAGATACCACTCAGTACAGGATCAGTCGCAGCAGGATGGCGGCCACCATCGCCAGGGTGAGCCATTTGATCCACTGGGCGCCTTTCGGTCCCATGTTCACCTTTACCGCCATCATGGCACCGGCCATGTTGCCCAGGGCGAGGACGAGTCCGGTGATCCACAGCACCTGGCCCTTGCCTGCGAAGATGGCCAGGGCCGGCAAGGTGTAGACGAGGATGATGAAGACCTTGATGACGTTCACCTGGGGCAGGTCAATCTTCAACATGCGGTAGAGCACAACGATAAACAGTGCCCCCACCCCCACCTGGATGAAGCCTCCATACAGGCCGATCAGAAACAGCGCCAGGTATTCGACAGCCCCCAGACGGTCCGGCGTCAGGGGCCGCGTGTCCAGCCGGGGCTGGGGCAGGAGCATGAAGATGGACGCGTCGATCATGGCGGCAATGAGGACGCCTTCGAAGATCGCCTCGGGGATCCAGGTGGCGGTCCATGCGCCCAGCAGGGAACCCGCCACGGCAGGAATGGCCAGGCGGATACTGACCGCCAGGTTACTGTGGCCTGCGCGAAAGAAGCTGCCGACGGCCGTCACGCTCTGCAGGGTAATGGCGACGCGGTTGGTGCCATTGGCCACCTGGGCCGGCAGGCCCAGAAACATCAGCAATGGCAGGGTCAGCATGGAGCCGCCTGCGGACAGCACGTTGATAAACCCGGCGACCCCGCCAATCGCCACCAGCGCAAGGACCTCCCACAGGGAGGGGGAAAAGCTCACCGTGCCCGCCTCAGGCCGGTGTCATGACCGGCCCAGGTCGACGGGCGCTCCATACCAGCAGGGCGACAAAGATCACCACGCCAGCCAGGTCGATCCAGATCATGCCATGGGGCCATAACATCAGTGCTCCGACAGGGAACATGAGCACCCGCAGCCACCACCGCAGGGGATGCTCCAGGTACCCTTCCAGGCCCGCAATAATGGCATAGATGCCGAACAGGGCAAACGTGAACACCATGAGCATCTCCAGCGGGGTGCCGGAAATCAGCGGGGAGTAGGCAAACAGCAGGGGCACAATGTACAGGCCCTTGGCGATCTTCCAGGCGGTCAGACCGGTGCGCATTGCGGGGGTGCCGGCAATGGCCGCTGCCGCAAAGGCAGTGAGGCAGACCGGCGGGGTCACATTGGAGTCCTGGGACAGCCAGAAGATGATCATATGGGCCGCTACCAGTGCCATGGTCAGCGCATGGGGCGACAGGGCCTGCTCCAGTAACTGGCCGGTGAAGTTCTCCGGCACTTCCGCCAGCATCGCGGCCGCCTGGGCCCGCTCCATGGGGGCCCCCAATAATTCCACCGCATCCGGCGCGGTCAGCATGAAGATTGCCCGGGCCTGCTCCGGCAGGTTGCCGCTGGCCATCAGGTCGATCAGCTGGCTCTGGGCAATCAACTGATAGATGGCGGGCGCAGAGAGTGTCGCCAGTACGATGTAGGCGGCGGTTACCGGCAGGCCCATGCCCAGGATCAGGGAGGCCAGCGCGACCAGGGCAATGGTTACCAGGAGACTGCCCCCGGCCCAGTCCGTGATCATTAGCGAGAAGGTGTTCCCGATACCGGTGGTGGAGATCACCATGACAATCAGCCCCACGGTGATCAGCAGGATCGCGGTGGTCATGATATTGCGACTGCCCTGGGCGAGGGCGTCCAGGATGTCCCCCAGGGTCATCGGCTTGCGGGCAATCCAGGATGAGACAACGACCGAAACGATGGCAATACCGGCAGCGTAGGTCGGCGTGAACCCATAGATCAGTGCAGCCACCAGGACCACCAGGGGCAACAGGTAATGCCAGCCGCCCTTGAGCACCTGGCCAAACGTTTCTGCGTCTTCATCCTCGAGTTTGACGGCCTGGCTACGCTTGGCCTCGATGCGCACGAACATGGCAACGGACAGGAAGTACAGCAGTGCAGGCAGGGCCGCCACGCCAATAATGGTCAGGTAGGACACCTGGGTATAGGAGGCCATGATGAACGCCCCGGCCCCCATCACCGGCGGCATCAGCTGCCCGCCGGTCGATGCGGCCGCCTCCACGCCACCGGCAAAGCGGGCCGGGAAGCCGGCCTTGCGCATAAGGGGGATGGTGATCACCCCGGTGGACACGGTATTGGCCACGCTGGAACCGGACACCGACCCCATCAGCCCGGAGGAGAACACAGCCACGAAACCGGGTCCGCCCACGAACCGGCCCGCGGCACAGCGAGCCAGGTCGATAATGAAATCCCCGGCACCGGACTTCACCAGGAAGGCACCGAACAGGATGAACATGAACACATACTAAGGAGTTCAAAAGTAAGCGAACATGATGTATAATAAAAACATTGCTCGCGGACTATATCGGATATCAGCTCT
>NZ_JAKZAH010000034.1 GCF_023156245.1 Marinobacter bryozoorum | reverse complement strand
GCTCCATCGATGCCTTTTGCAATTATTCTACTCTTGAATTTTAATTAGGTCGATGAACTTTTGTTAAGGCACACTAGGGTTGAGATTCCAAACTCCGCGGCATGCTTTGTTCATGCTACATTGCCGGGCCATCACGTCTGGACAATAACGTTAGGGGAGGGCAGTGGTCCCATGGCAGGTATCTTGATTCTGAAAACCGGATCTACCTACGCGGATATTCAACAGGGGTTTGGCGACTTTGACCGCTGGTTCCGTGCAAGGCTGGAGCGAAGTGATCCGCCGGTCGTGGTGGATGTGACCTGTGAGCCACGTCCCGGCGAGCCGTCAGACTGGCTGGGCATCATAGTGACCGGTTCGCCCGCCATGGTGACTGATCAGGAACCCTGGAGTGAAAATGCCGCCGCCTGGCTTCGTGAGGCCGCCCGTCAGCAGGTGCCGGTGCTTGGGGTCTGCTACGGACACCAGCTACTGGCCCACGCCCTTGGGGGAAGGGTGGGTTTTCGGCCGCAGGGGCGCGAGTCCGGCACCTTTGATGTTTCCCGCACCCCTGAAGGGGGGCAGGATCCCTTGCTTGGCTCGTTACCGCCGTCCTTTCCCGCGCACCTGACCCATGCCCAGTCGGTTCTGGCGCTTCCGCCCGGGGCTGTACTGCTGGCGAAATCCGACGGCGAACCCCACCAGGCCTTTCGGGTTGGCTCCCACGCCTGGGGTGTTCAGTTTCACCCCGAATTTACCGAAGCGGTAATGACGGCGTATCTGAATACCCAGGCAGACAGCCTGGCAAAGGACGGGCAGGACCCTCAGCGCCTGCTTGAAACAGTGCGACCAACCCCGGAAGCGACCAGCCTGATTGCCCGGTTTGAGGCGTTCGCCTGCGCACGGGGCAGGGCCCCGGGCACGGGAGAAAATGAATCAGGCATTGCGCAAGGTACTTATTGATCCACTGTTGATTAGCTACGTATATTACTTCCAACAGACATTGCGACGATCTGCATTGTTGTGTTGTTGGACACTCTTTTCATAGCCGGCGTTTGCCGGCTTTTTTTTTGTCTGTTCGTTACGGGGATGCCCCGGCGGTGCCAGACCATCTGTGAACGATGGCCTTCTCCAGCTCCACGACGGCGAAGAGCGTCACGCCGAAGGCAAGGATGCTTACCCACTCACTGGCAGCAAGGGGCGCCGTGCCGAAGAGTAACTGCAGTGGTGGCGCATAGGTAAAGAGCCCTTGCAGGATGAGCAGCGCACCTACCGCCAGCAGCACTGCACGGCTGCCCAGCAGACCGGCGCGGTTGCAGGTGGGTGCGAGGATGTAGCGGCTGTTAAAGAGGTAGGCGATCTCCCCCATAACCAGGGCATTGATGGCAACGGTTCGGGCGAGTTCGATAGGCGCTCCCTGCAGGTCCATCCACAGAAAGTGGCCGAAGGTGCCTGCCAGCAGGAGCAGTGAAACGAAAGTCACACGCCAGATTAGGAAGCCGGATAACACCGGCGTGCCGGGAGGGCGCGGGCGACGGCGCATGACACCGGGCTCGGCGGGCTCGAAGGCCAGGGCGAGGCTCAGGGTTACGGCCGTAACCATGTTTACCCACAGAACCTGGGCCGGCAGCAATGGCAGGGTCATCCCCATGAGCACGGCAGCCATGATGGTCAATGCCTCGCCACCGCTGGTGGGCAGAATATAGAGAATGGCTTTGCGCAGGTTGTCGTAAACGGTGCGGCCTTCTTCCACAGCATGGGCGATGGACGCGAAGTTGTCGTCGGCCAGCACCATGGCTGCCGCCTCCCGGGCGGCCTCGGACCCCTTGATACCCATAGCGACCCCGACGTCGGCGCGTTTGAGGGCCGGGGCGTCATTGACGCCGTCGCCGGTCATGGCCACCACCTGTCCGCTCGCCTGCAGGGCCCGCACCAGGCGTAACTTGTGTTCCGGTGTGGTGCGTGCGAACACATCCACCTCATGTACCAGCCGCTTCAGCTCCGCATCAGTAACCTCCTCCAGTTCGTGTCCCGGCACGACGCCGCCTGCCGTGCGGATACCCAGCTCGTCGGCAATGGCCTGTGCAGTCACCGCATGGTCGCCAGTGATCATCTTCACCACGATGCCGGCCTGCTGGCA
Organism: Marinobacter bryozoorum; assembly: GCF_023156245.1. Taxonomy (GTDB): domain Bacteria; phylum Pseudomonadota; class Gammaproteobacteria; order Pseudomonadales; family Oleiphilaceae; genus Marinobacter; species Marinobacter bryozoorum. The sequence continues at coordinate 40,261 of NZ_JAKZAH010000034.1, read as the reverse complement.
TTCCTTCACCGCCGCGATTGCCTCGTCACGTGGTGGGTCGATAAGGCCACACACCGCCACCAGGGTGAGGCCGCCGCCCTCGACATCGGGGAACGAGAGTGTGGACGTCTCTGTCTCTATGGTCTTGACCGCCACCGCCAGCAGGCGCTGCCCCCGGGCGGCAATTTCATCCATGCGACGCTCCCAGCTCTGCGGGCTCAGGGGGCGGTCGCCTTCCGGGGTACGTTCGCGATCACACAGGGCAAGAACGCGCTCAGGGGCCCCCTTAAGAAAAAGCAGGCGCTGGTGGCCCTCGTGATGGTGATGGAGGGTAGCCATGAACTTGTATTGTGACTCAAACGGAATCACGTCGTCGCGTGGGTAGTGCCGGGCGACCTCCGAGGAGTCCAGGCCCGCCTTGAGACCGGCAACCACCAGCGCGCCTTCTGTGGGGTCACCCTCCAGGTGCCAGCGCCCGTCCCGCTGCTGGATCTGGGCATCGTTGCACAGTATGACGCCCCGCAATGCTTCGGCCAGAACCGGGTGGTCGCCAGGTTCGACGTCCTCACCGGCACAACTGAAGCCCCCGTGGGGCTCGTAGCCCACTCCGCTGACCTCGTAGCTCTCCTCGGCGGTCAGCAGGGTTTTCACGGTCATCTCGTTACGGGTCAGAGTGCCTGTTTTATCGGAGCAGATAATGGTAACCGAACCCAGGGTTTCAACGGCCGGGAGCCGGCGGATAATGGCGTTACGTGCCGCCATGCGTTGCACCCCAATGGCCAGGGTGATGGTCATGATCGCCGGCAGGCCCTCGGGGATGGCCGCCACGGCCAGGCTGACCGCTGCCAGGAAAGTCTCCAGGAGGTCGTAGTGGTGCACCCAGTAACCAAAGGCAAAGGTGACGGCAGCGAGCACCACGATGGCTACGGTCAACCAGCGTCCGAAGGTGGCGATGTCACGGAGCAGCGGTGTGGTCAGGGTCTCTACTTCGCCCAGCAGAGTGGAGATGTGCCCGATCTGGGTATTTGCGCCGGTGCCCACCACCACACCTTGTCCCTGGCCGAAGGCCACCAGGGTACCGGAGAAGGCCATGCACTTGCGGTCGCCAAGGTCAGCGTTCCGCTCGACCGCCGTGGTTCGCTTGTCCACGGCGACCGATTCGCCGGTAAGCATGGCCTCGTCAATGCGCATGTTGTGGCTGCGTAGCAGGCGCAGATCAGCGGGCACCCGGTCGCCGGCCTGGAGAAAGACCAGGTCGCCGGGGACCAGTTCCTCGGCGGGAACCGTGCGCCGCTGCCCGTCGCGCAGAACCAGGGCTTTGGGGGAAAGCATATCGCGGAGCGCCTTCAGGGCCTGCTCCGCCTTGCCTTCCTGGATGAAGCCGACGACGGCATTGATCAGCACAACCCCCAGGATCACGAAGGTGTCGACCCAGTGTCGCAGCAGGCCCGTGCTCAGCGCGGCCGCCAACAGTACATAGATGAGCACATTGTGGAACTGCAGCACAAAGCGTCTGAAGGGACCGCTGCGCGCAGGCGCGGGCAGAAGGTTGTAGCCATGGCGTTCGAGCCGCCCCAGTGCCTGCTCGCTGGTCAGGCCCTGGTCCGTGACCTCAAGCTTGGCAAGGATCGCGTCGGTCTCCTCGCTATGCCAGGTGGGCTGCTCAGCGGCCTTCATGGGGAAGGCCCCGGTCGATCCCCGTAATAGATAAACCGCACACGCCCCGGCGGTGTTTGCTTCAGTGCAGATCGCTCCCTCAACACATGCGCAACCTCTTTTATAAGGGCATTATCCAGATCGGGGTGTGACACCGTTGCATGGCATCAGCAATAACCTGAACACCAGTTATAGGGCGTTGCACAAGGAAAGACCAGTCTCATGGCCAGCGTGTCCCTTCTGGCTCTGAACTGGGGGAGGGGCTTTTCGTCTGCTGTTTATCTGCTTTGCAGCTCGCTTTCACTGTTCCGCATGGCTTCCACTTGCTCTTTCGGCAGCCATTTGATGGTCAGCCCTTCGTTGTTCGCATAAACCACGCCCTGGCCGGAGTTGGGCTGGTTATGCTGGGCACGGTAGATTAGCAGGGTATCCAGCAGCTCCATCATCTGCAGCTTGAAGTCTGAGCCTTTGAGCGTTTCGTAATCTTGGTCGGTATCTAACTGCCAGGTTGCCAGGTCCAGTCGATTTTCTTCAGGATCGCCGAAGAAAAGTATCCGCCCAGTGATACTGGCATTGCCGAGGTGTTGCTGGGCCAGCTGGTCGAGCCGGGCCTGGTCAAAAGATGCGTCGAAGCTCATTGCAGTCTCCCTGAAAATTTATTGCCTAAACCAGTAGTGAAGGCGTTGTTGATAGGCCAAGTCGATTGAGTGTTCGCTGCGATAGCTGGTCCGCACGCTCCACCACCCATTCGACAAAACGGTCTCCATCCATAACCCCGATGCCCTGGCCTTCAGCCTCTTCGACCATTTCCTGTTGGACATCACCGGTCGTGATCAGCCATCTCTGAACATCGTCTTCTTTGTCGAGCAGCTGGAGCTGTCGTAGAGCATGGTGGCCGGTGTTGCCTGTGTGGTGTTTCACCTGAATCAACAGCTTGTTGGAAGTAAAGCGGTCTTCACGGAACGCTTCGATATCAGCATCAGCGTTCCCCTCGAATGCTGTTTTAGCAAGAATCTTGGCGGCATAGCCTTCAGTGCGCAGAAGTTCGGCTACGAGTTTTTCAAGCCCGATGCCGCCGCTCTCAAGGGTCGTTTTCCCTGAGCGGAGGTTATTGAGAAGCTGTTCCCGAAGGGTGGTCAGTGCGTCTGCTTCCAACTGCTGAATGTGTGAATCGAAGCTTGCGGCACCTTTGTCCTGAATCTGGTTAATTATGCGGGTGATGTCGTCTTTGAACTCATCCAGAGAGACCACCGACATGCGAATCTTGAGCCGGGTGGACAACGCCTCAGGCAGTTCCGAGCGTGGGACTCGAACGACGGAGCCGTCTTCGTGGCGGAAGTATTCCACGCCTATTCGGTTTTCTCCGTAACCCACGCCTGTTGCGTAAGACCGCTTGCCAGTGGCGATACCGAATGCCGCTGCGCGATGGAGGGGGACAACTACAAGGTCGCCTTCCTGAATCGAGAAGAAGCGCTTTATCTGGTTGCGCTGGCGACCCGGGTTTATGCCCTTGTCGGCGAATAGTGCCATAAGGCCGACAGCATCTTGTGCCTGTGAAAAGTTAACCTGTGGCCATCCGTAACCCGCCAAGTTATCAGTAATGAGTTTGCTGGGGCTGCGGACGAGATATATCTTCGAGTTGTCCACGTATGGCGTCCTTCAGTGAGTGAAAAGGTGGCAGGATTGATGTGATTGGTGCAGGTGGCCTGCTCTGTGAGTTTTTTATCCGTGCGCTCTTTTGATTGCAACCATCTGGTTTTGGCTGGTTTTGTGGCTTTAGGTTAGCCCTCATCGTTAGGTTGCAGAAGATTCGTGGGGCCTGGCGTTATATAACCACACTGGGGCGACAGATTTTGTCGTTTCTTGGAAGCGCTGGGTATCTGTTGTGGGATGTTCCTGCCCCATCAGTCCCCCATGGGAGGGTCCAGACACGAAAAAAGCCCACGCGAAAGTGGGCTAAGTCGTTGAAAATAATGGTGGGCCCAGCTGGACTCGAACCAGCGACCAAGGGATTATGAGTCCCCTGCTCTAACCAACTGAGCTATAGGCCCAAACGTGATGTGAGGCGGATTAACCAACTGAGCAGAAAGCTCTTTCTGATAAATTCAGCCGCCTGAAACAAAGCGGGCGCCATTATACCGTTGAGTAATGGCGCCCGCTACTGTGGGGTTGGGTTTATCCGTTGCCCTGGTCGTCGATAAAGCCGCGCAGGTGGTCAGACCGTGACGGGTGACGCAGTTTGCGCAGGGCCTTGGCTTCGATCTGACGGATCCGCTCCCGGGTGACGTCGAACTGCTTGCCGACTTCTTCCAGGGTATGGTCGGTGTTCATCTCGATACCGAAACGCATGCGCAGCACCTTGGACTCCCTTGCCGTGAGGCCGGCGAGGACAGAGCGGGTGGCTTCCCGCAGGCCTTCAGCGGTGGCGGAATCCACTGGCGACAGGGCCTGGATGTCCTCGATGAAATCACCCAGGTGGCTGTCTTCATCATCGCCGATGGGCGTCTCCATGGAGATCGGCTCCTTGGCAATCTTCAGTACCTTGCGGATCTTGTCCTCAGGCATTTCCATGCGCTCGCCCAGCTCTTCCGGGGTCGGCTCACGGCCCATCTCCTGCAGCATCTGGCGGGAGATGCGGTTGAGCTTGTTGATCGTCTCTATCATATGCACCGGAATCCGGATGGTGCGTGCCTGGTCCGCGATAGAGCGGGTAATGGCCTGCCGGATCCACCAGGTGGCGTAGGTGGAGAATTTGTAGCCGCGACGGTACTCGAACTTGTCCACCGCCTTCATCAGGCCAATGTTGCCTTCCTGGATCAGGTCCAGGAACTGCAGGCCGCGGTTGGTGTATTTCTTGGCGATGGAGATAACCAGTCGCAGGTTGGCCTCGACCATTTCCTTCTTGGCGCGGCGGGCCTTGGCTTCACCGATAGAAACCCGGCGGTTGATTTCCTTGATGTCGGGGATGGCCAGGTCCACTTCACTCTGCACGTTGGCGATGCGCTTCTGCAGGCGTACGATTTCGTCCAGGCGTTCGTTGATCGCTGACGCATAGGCTTTCTTGGAACGGGCGATCTTGGGCGCCCAGTCCAGGTTGGTTTCGTTGCCGGGGAAGGACTTGATGAACTCCTTCCGGTCCATGCGGCATTCCCGCACGCAGATTCGCATCACGGCGCGCTCGTTCTCACGGACCACTTCATTGGTGGAGCGCACAACGTTAACCAGCTCATCGAAGGCCTTGTTGGCCAGTTTGAACGGGGCGAAGACTGCCCCGAGCTCATTGAGGGCTTCCTGGGTTTTCTTGTGGGCGCGGCCGTGTTTCTCGAGGCTCTCTTCGGCAAGGGCCAGCTTTTCCCGGAGAAGCTCGAAGCGCAGCCGGGTCTCTTCGGGGTCCGGGCCGCTTTCCTTTTCTTCTTCGGAATCCTCGTCATCGTCATCGTCGGAGGAGCTGTCATCACCGGAGGAGGTGTCGGCAGTGTCTTCGCCCATAAAGGGTTCGGCGCCGTCGGGGTCCAGGAAGCCGGAGACGATATCGCTGATACGGCCTTCGTTCTCAACGATGCGGTCGTAAGCCTGGATAACTGTGCCGGCTGTTCCGGGGAAGTGGGCGATAGCGGCCATTACATCGCGGATACCTTCCTCGATGCGCTTGGCAATAACGATTTCCCCTTCACGGGTCAGCAGCTCAACGGTGCCCATTTCACGCATGTACATGCGTACCGGGTCAGTGGTGCGGCCAGCGTCGGATTCCACGGCAGCGAGCGCAGCGGCAGCTTCAGCAGCGGCCGCCTCGTCGGCGGTGGAGTCGCCTTCGGTCATGATCAACGTATCAGCGTCGGGTGTTTCCTCGCTGACCTGAATGCCCATGTCGTTAATCATGCGGATAATGTCTTCTACCTGATCGGGATCCGCGATATCCTCAGGCAAGTGGTCGTTGACCTCGGCGTAAGTCAGGTAACCTTGCTCTTTTCCTCGGGCAATGAGGTCTTTCAAACGGGATTTCTGAGAATTGCCTGACATAGACACCCTGTGAACTTGATGGTAAAAAGGAAAAAAGTTAAACAGCCATTATAGCGGTCACGCCAGATGACTGCCACCGAATGGTTAGATGGTGATCAGTGCCCCTGGTTTCAAGTAGGCACTGAAAAAATCCTTTGCTTGCAATCTTTTCTCACCAAACCTCCTGAAACTTCGACGCTTCCTGTTTGCTTCATCCGTGTTTTCCCTGATGGGATGCTAACGACGCCTTGAGCTGTTGTCGCTCCTCCGGGCTGAGGTCGGCAAAGTTGAGTTCCCGGGCCTTCTCGGCCAGGGCTTTCAATCGTTGTTTCTGCCTTGCTTCGTCGTTGGGGCTCAGCAGCGCCCGGGCGCTGTCGAGGGCTTCCTCCCGCCCGGGCAGGTGCTCGATGCCGTCGAACAGCCAGCGAAACTTTGCCTGCTCTGCCGGCGAGCGTGCCAGGGTCTGGTAAACCTGCCGGCGCGTCCGGAGGCCGTTCAGGTGCAGCCACTCGGCGAAGCCAGCCGCCTTGTCCAGTTGTCTGTCCTGCCGGCACAGGTCTTTCAGTTCACCGGCCATTTCCGGCGCCTCAAGCATGGCCAGGCAGACCATGTGGTTCTTGCTGAGTCGAACCGGTACCCGCTCCTGCGGCGTCGACGGGGCAGTGCCGGCGTTCCGGTTGCTGCCATTTCGGCCGGGGCCGCCGGGTTGCCATGTCCGCGGCGGTCGGCACAGGCGCAGCATTTCATGCCACATGGCATCCCGCAGGCTGCCCCGGGGCATGCGGCTCAGCAGCGGTTCGACCCGGGAACGCAGCTCCCCCTGGTTTTCCGCCAGGCTGAGATCCAGTCCTTCCTGCATGCGGTCGAACAGGTAGCGGGACAGGGGGCGGGCCTCCTGTATGCGCTTTTCGAACGCCTCGGCGCCTTCCTTGCGAACCAGTGTGTCCGGGTCCTCACCCTCGGGCAGCATCAGGAACTGGAGGTGTATGCCGTCTTCCAGTAATTCCAGGGCATTCTCCATCGCCCGGTCTGCGGCCCGGTGGCCAGCGGTATCACCGTCAAAGCAGAAGACCAGGTGCCGGGTCTGCTTCAGCAGCGCGGCAAGGCTGTCCTGGTTGGTGGCGGTGCCCATGGCGGCGACGGCATAGTGAATGCCGTACTGGGCCAGGGCGATGACATCCATATAGCCTTCGACCACCAGCAGCTTGTCGACGCGGCGTAACGCCTGCCGCGCTTCGAACAGGCCGTAAATTTCCCGGCTCTTGTGGAAGGCATCGGACTCCGGCGAGTTGATATACTTGGCCTTGTCGTCTCCCAACGTCCGGCCACCAAACGCCACGGTGCGGCCCCGGGTATTGCGGATGGGAAACATCACCCGGTTGCGGAACAGGTCCCTGGGACGGCCATACCGGTCAGAAACGGTGCCTGTTTCGATCAGTGGTCCACGCAGTTCCTCGCTGGCCGCGTTGTATAACGCGGTACCCGCACCCGGCGCAAAGCCGACCTGGTAAAGTTCAATGACCGCCTCGTCCAGGCCCCTTGCGGCCAGGTATTCCCGCGCCATCTGACCTTCGCTGCTGGCCAGCCTGTTGCGGTAGAACTCCCGTGCATAGTCCAGGGCGTCTGTGAGGGTGCGGCTTTGCCGGATCTGCTGGCTGGCGGCCTTGTCGTAGGGCACCTCGAGGCCGGCCCGACGGGCGAGCTCCTCAACCGCCGCGGTGAAGTCCAGCCCTTCGAACTCCCGCACAAAGCTGATGGCATCACCGTGGGCCCCGCAACCGAAACAGTGATAGAACCCTTTGTCCGGCCGGACATTGAACGAAGGGGTCTTCTCGTCATGGAAGGGGCAGCGGGCCTTGTAGTTGGCGCCGGCTTTCTTGAGGGTGATGCGGGAGCCGATGAGTTCGGCAAGGTCGGTCCTGTCCAGCAGGTCTTCGATAAATCGCTGGGGGATCAGTCCGCTCATGCCTACTCCCTGAATTGCTGTGGCCGGCAGGGTTGCCTGCAGCTACAGCGAAAAATGCCGTCGGAGCTATGCCCCGACGGCATTGGTATTACGCTGGCCTGCCAGTATGAATCCGGCAGGCTTCTCGCGCCAGGAACAGGTTCAAAACCCTGCAGGGCAGGGCTTTTGCGCTGTTCTCAGTAAAGGCGCTCGAACTTGCGCTGTTCCCGCTGAAGCTTCTTGAGATGACGCTTGACAGCAGCGGCAGCCTTACGCTTGCGAACAGCCGTGGGCTTCTCATAGTGCTCACGACGACGTACTTCAGACAGTACGCCTGCTTTCTCGCAGGAGCGCTTGAAACGACGCAGCGCTACATCAAACGGTTCATTCTCTTTCACTTTAACAGCTGGCATTAAGAATCACCTACCTTGAATTCGGTTTGAAATATTGGACAAATTTCGGCCAGTCCTATTTAAGGGCGGCAATGATAGCGCCAGTAGCCCTCGATCGTCAATTGTCTGGTGAAACTATCGACAGGGTTTCTGGTAGAATGCCGCCAATTTTCATAGACACCTGATCCGAGGTACCCGCCCCATGCTGATCCTGGGTATTGAAACCTCCTGCGACGAGACCGGCGTAGCCCTCTACGACAGCGAGAAGGGCCTGCTGGCAGATGCGTTGTTCAGCCAGACCGACATGCACGCGGACTACGGTGGCGTGGTGCCGGAGCTGGCTTCCCGCGACCATGTCCGCAAACTGCTGCCGCTGTGTGACGAGGTGCTTGCCCGGGCCGGTTGCGCCCGCAGTGATATCACGGGAATTGCCTACACGGCGGGGCCCGGGCTGGTTGGTGCCCTGATGGTGGGTGGTTCCGTGGCCCATGCCCTCGGGCTGGCACTGGATATACCGGTGCTGGGCGTCCATCACATGGAAGGGCACCTGCTGGCACCGATGCTGGAGGAGAATCCGCCCGCGTTTCCGTTCGTGGCGCTGCTGGTGTCTGGTGGCCATACCCAGTTGGTAAAGGTATCCGGCATTGGTGAGTATGAGTTGCTTGGCGAGTCAGTGGACGATGCCGCTGGAGAGGCCTTCGACAAGGCTGCCAAGATGCTGGGACTGGATTACCCGGGTGGGCCGAGGGTGGCTGCACTGGCCGAGCAGGGGCGTGAAGGCGCCTACCGTTTGCCGAGGCCCATGACGGACCGGCCAGGGCTTGAGTTCAGCTTCAGCGGCCTGAAGACCTATACCCTCAATACCGTGACGGCCGAGCAGCAGGCTGGCAACCTGACGGATCAGACCCGTGCCGATATCGCCCTTGCGTTTGAGACTGCCGTGGTGGATACCCTGGTGATCAAGTGTCGGCGAGCGCTGCAAGCGGCGGATTGTGACCGGCTTGTGATGGCCGGTGGCGTCAGCGCCAACCGGCGGCTGCGGGCAGCACTGGAAACCATGGCTCACAAGCAGGGCGCCTCGGTGTTCTATGCCCGGCCGGAGTTCTGTACCGATAACGGGGCCATGATTGCCTATGCAGGCTGCCAGCGTTTGCTGGCAGGGCAGCGGGATGGCGACCGGATCGTGGCAAAGCCACGCTGGCCCATGGACACCCTGCCCGGGCTTGCCGAAAAGTGTCTGGACGGGCTGACCCAATAGGCCTTCTAGAACCGGCTTTCCCGCCCCTGGGTCAGCCGGATCAGGTTATTGCGGTGGCGAATGACGATCACTATGGCCAGCAGGCCGAACAGGGGCAGGGTTTCCGGCTCGAACAGGGCGCTGATCACCGGCCCCGAGCCGATGGCGATAACCGAGGCAAGGGCAGAGATACGCCAGCGCCATATAATCACCAGCCAGATCATTGCCAGCAGGGTGGTGGTCAGCGGGGCCAGCACCAGGCCACTGCCGAGGGCTGTAGCAACCCCTTTGCCGCCCTGGAACCGGTACCACACCGGAACCATGTGGCCGGTGACGGCGCAGAGCGCAACCATGGCCTGGGCGAATACCGAGAAACCGAAGTAACCGGCCAGCCAGACCGGAATGGCGCCTTTCAGGGCATCAAGCAGCAGGGTCAGCCCTGCCGGGATGGGGCCGCCACTGCGATAAACGTTGGTGGCACCGGGGTTGCGGGAGCCGAGCCCCCGGGGATCGGTCAGGCCGGAGAAGCGACACACAGGAATGGCAAACAGGATCGAACCAACCGCATAGGCGAGCCCGCACAGGGCGATAAGCAGAAGGGGCTGGCTGATGGCATCCATGGTCGGAGCAGGTCCTGTAGGCGGTGTTGGAGTCGGAGTCCCCGACCTTAGCCCGTTGTTGTCGGTGGTTCAATCAGCAAATTGGCGATGGTGGAGTGGCGCCGTGAATGACAGCGTATTGATCGAGGGCCTGACCGTGGAAACGGTAATCGGCGTCTACGAATGGGAGCGTGAGATCCTCCAGGAGCTGCGTATTGACCTGGAAATGGCGTGGAACAACCGACCAGCGGCTGCCTCCGATAATGTTGCCCAGGCGCTGGACTATGCCGCCGTGAGCGAGCATGTTCAGGATTTCTTTACCCGCTGCCAGCCGGCCCTGCTGGAAACTGCAGCGGAAAAACTGGCTGCCTCCATCATGTCGGCGTTTTCCGTGCCCGGGGTGAGGCTTACCCTGTGGAAGCCCGGTGCGGTGCCAGCGGCCAGGCAGGTTGGGGTGAAGATCCAGCGGGGCAGCTGGTGATGCCGGCTGGGGTGCGGGTGTTTATTGGTGTCGGCAGTAACGTTGACCGGCACCGCCATATCCGGGCCGGTCTCGAGGCACTGGCAGAGGTGTTTGGAACACTCGACGTGTCACCGGTCTATGAGAGCGAAGCGGTAGGCTTTGACGGATCGCCGTTTTTCAACCTGGTGGTGGGGGTTCACACGGATAAATCCGTGGCGGACCTGAGCCGTTGTCTCAAGGCCATCGAGCTGGCCAACGGTCGCAAGCCGGAAGCACGCCGGTTCAGTCCGCGTACGCTGGACCTGGACATACTCACCTACGGTAACCTGGGCCAGGATACTGACGGAGTGGAGCTGCCACGGCCAGAAATTCTCTACAACGCCTTTGTATTGCGCCCGCTGGCCGAACTGGCTGGTGATCAGCGTCACCCGGTGGACGGTCGTACCTACGATGAGCTTTGGCAGGCCTATGACCGTGACCAGAAGCTCTGGCCAGCGGACTTCCACTGGCCAGGGTAACCTGGGGCCCAGGCTACTCGCCCCGGAACAACCGCATCAGGCCCACCGTAGAGCTGTCCAGCGCTTCGTCACTAATACCGTCGCCCAGTTGCTGCAGAATGGGCTTGCCCAGCTGCTTGCCCAGCTCAACGCCCCACTGGTCGAAGGAGTTCAGGTTCCAGATAACTCCCTGGACAAAGGTCCGGTGCTCGTAGAGGGCGACCAGCGCGCCCATGACTTCCGGCGTGGCTTTGTCGAACACCAGGGTGTTGGACGGCTTGTTGCCGGGAATCACCTTGTGGGGCGCGAGCTTGTCCACTTCTTCAGCCGTCAGGCCCTGGGCTTCCAGCTCTTTGCGGGCCTCTGCCTCGGTCTTGCCCTGCATCAAGGCCTGGCTCTGGGACAGGCAGTTGGCGAACAGGGTGGCGTGGTGGCTGGCGACCGGGTTATGGCTTTTCAGCGGGATGATAAAGTCTGCCGGTGACAGCACGGTGCCCTGGTGTAGCAGCTGATGGTAGGCATGCTGACCGTTGGCGCCGACGCCGCCCCAGATCACCGGGCCGGTAGCGTAGTCCACTGCGTGGCCTTCACGGTCCACCCGCTTGCCGTTACTCTCCATGTCCAGCTGCTGGAGGTGGGCGGGAAGCTCCTTCAGGTACTCGTCGTAGGTCAGGACCGCGTGGGTATCGGCATGCCAGAAGTTGACATACCAGATGCCCAGCATGGCCATGACCACTGGCATGTTTTCCGGTAGCGGGGCTTCGCGGAAGTGTTCGTCCATGGCCCGGGCGCCGGTGAGTATGCGGCGGAAGTTGTCCATGCCCAGGGTCAGGGCAATGGGCAGGCCGATGGCGGACCACAGGGAGTAGCGACCGCCCACCCAGTCCCACATGGGGAAAACGGCCTCTTCCGCGATCCCGAAGCGGTGGGCGGCATCGGCATTGGCGGTCACCGCCACGAAGTGCCGGGCCAGGTCCGCCTCGGTGGCGCCAGCGTCCAGCAGCCACTGTCGCGCGAGCTGGCTGTTCTCCAGGGTCTCCTGGGTGCCGAACGACTTTGACTGAACCAGGAACAGGGTGCTCTCGGGTCGCACGCTTGCCAGGACTTCACTGATATCTGTGCCGTCGATATTGGCAACGTAGTGGCAACGGATACCGTCGCGGGTATAGGGCGTCAGCGCCTCGGTCATCATCCGGGGGCCAAGGTAGGAGCCGCCAATACCGATCGAAACCACGTCGGTCATGCGGTCGCCCCGATAGCCGGTGCGTTCGCCCCTGTGAACCTGCCCTACAAAGCTCTCCATCCGGTCCAGGGTGGCCTGGATCTCCGGCACGATATTGGTGCCGTCCACCCGGATGTCCTGATCCGGCGCCGCTCGCAGGGCGGTATGCAGCGCCGGCCTGTGTTCGGTGTTATTGATCGCTTCACCGGTAAACATGGCTTCCCTGGCCTCTGGCAGCCGGCAGGCGGTCGCAAGCGCTGCCAGCAGCTCCGGCGTCGTGCGATCGATACGGTTCTTGGAATAGTCCAGCTGCAGTCCGGCAGCGGTCAGGGAAAAGCGATGGAATCGCTCCCGGTCTTCCCGGAACAGTGTCCGCATATGCACATTGGCCAGCCGGGCCTGGTGGTCACGCAGTGCCTGCCATTCCGGGGTCCGGGTCAGGGGGGGGCGTACCTGTACCATCCTGCATCCTTTCGTCAGGTGTCAGCGTTCGATTGACAGGTTATCAATCAATCGGGTTGTTCCCAGGAAGGCAGCCGCCAGCAGGGTGATTTGTCGGTCTCCGGGTGACGCCGGTTTCAGGGTAAGGCTGTTGACGATGTTGAAGTAGTCCGGACGAAAGCCTGCTGCGGTGAGGACTTCCCGGGCGGAAGTCTCCAGTCCTCCGAAGTCATCACTGCCGGACTCAAGGGCAGCGCCGGTTTCAGACAATACCCGGTGCAGGGTCGGCGCCTTCTGCCGCTCCGCCTCCGAGAGATAGCCATTACGGGAGCTCATGGCCAGTCCGTCATCCTCACGAATCGTAGGCAAGCCGATAACATCGACCGGGATGAACAGGTCGCTGACCATCTTGCGGATCACCGCCAGCTGCTGGTAATCCTTCTCGCCAAACACCGCCACGTCGGGCTGGACCATGTTGAAGAGCATGGATACTACCGTAGCGACCCCTTCGAAATGACCGGGCCTGCTGGCACCGCAATGCCCTTCGCTCACTTCCGGGACCACCACCCGGGTCTGGAGTGCCAGGCCGTCCGGGTAGATTTCACTCACCGGTGGTGCAAACAGCAGGGTATTGCCCTGGGCTTCCAGTTTGCGCTGGTCGTCGGCCAGGGTGCGGGGGTAGGCGTCCAGGTCTTCGCCGGCACCAAACTGCATGGGGTTGACGAAGATACTGGTAACCACGACGTCTGCCGCCTCATGGGCACGGCGTACCAGTGCGAGGTGGCCTTCGTGGAGGTTGCCCATGGTGGGCACCAGGCCCACCCGTTTGCCCTGGGTTCTGTAACTACGGATGATCGCCCGCAGTTCCTTGATGGTATGTACGGTGCGCATTACTTGAACGTATGCTCCTCGCCGGGGAAAGTGCGGTCACGGACTGCCTGGACATAGGCCTTGATGGCGCCGGGAATGCTGCCGCCCTCTTCGAGGAAGTTCTTCACGAACTTTGCCTTGCGGCCTTCCGGAATGCCGAGCATATCGTGGAGCACCAGTACCTGGCCATCGGTGTCCTTGCCGGCGCCGATGCCGATTACCGGTGCCTGTACGGCCTGGGTAATACGGGCTGCCAGCGGCGCGGGTACGCATTCCAGCAGAATGACATCGGCGCCAGCGGCCACCAGGTCGCTGGCGTGTTCGATCATCAGTTCCGCCTGCTTGTCGTCACGGCCCTGAACCTTGTAGCCGCCAAACTTGTTGACGAACTGGGGCGTCAGACCCAGGTGGGCGCAAACCGGGACACCCCGTTCACTGAGGGCAGAGATGGTGTCCTTCATCCAGTCAGTGCCTTCCAGTTTGACCATGTGGGCGCCGGCGCGCATCAGTTCTGCTGCGTTATCAAGGGCGTCCGGGATGGTGCCGTAGGTCATGAACGGCATGTCAGCCATGATCAGGGCGCCGCGGTTGCCGGCAGCCACGCAGCGGGTGTGATAACAGATTTCTTCCAGGGTGACCGGAAGGGTGCTGTCGTTGCCCTGCAGAACCATGCCAAGGGAGTCGCCAATCAGGATGGCATCCACGCCGGCTTCGCTGACTACCTGGGCGAACGCGGCGTCGTAGGATGTGAGGACGGCGAAGGCCTCACCTTTTTCCTTATAGTCACGAAGGGTATTGATGGTTACCGCCATAACAGTGATGCCTTTGCTGTGATGGGTGGACCGGGATTGTCAGCTGTATTGCGTTAAGCCGCCCGGGACATGCAGGTTTGCTGTCAAGGTTAATGCGGGTGAGGTGGCGTGGCAAGGCCGTCAGTTACCGAAGGCTGCAGACGTTTCAGGCCGTTATCGGTGCATTGGGTGAGCAGGCCCTGGCAGCTGCGGCCATCCGGCAGGGTTAGCTGGGGGTCGATATCCAGCATGGGGCGCAGCACAAAGTCGCGCTCGGTAACGCCTGGATGGGGCACGGTCAGTCGTGTGGTGGCGACAGTCTGGTTACCATAAAGCAGGAGGTCCAGGTCCAGGGTGCGGGGGCCCCAGTGACGGAGCCGCACCCGGCCGTGGGCCTGCTCCAGCGCTTGCAGGTGATCCAGCAGGGTCTCAGCGGGCAGGCTGGTCTCCAGCAGTACCACGCCGTTTACGAAGTCCGGCTGGTCCTGGGGGCCCATGGGTTGGCTGCGATAGAAGGCTGACTGGCCCAGCAAGGTGGTATCTGGCAGCGTGGCCAGGCCGCTTACCGCCCGGGCCAGCTGCTCGAGCGGGTTCTCCAGGTTGCTGCCCAGGCCGATCCAGGCCTGCACCCGGTCGCTCACGGGTTGTTGCTCCTGGCGGCCGGTTTGCGCCGGCGCTTGCGCTTGCGGGGTCCCTGCTGGCCAAGCTGGCTGAGCATTTGCTCACGGCCTCGGTCATCCGCTGCCTGGAATTCGGTCCACCACTGGCCCAGGCCCGGTTCGATCTCGCCAGCCGCCTCGCGTACCAGCAGGAAATCGTAGGCGGCACGGAAGCGCGGGTGCTCCATAATGCCATAGGCCCGTTTGCCCTGACGCCGGGGTAGCCGCATTTGCAGCTCCCAGATCTCCTTCATGGGGCCTGAGAAACGCTTGGGAATGGATGTGGCCTGCACTTGTCGACCAATGACCTTGCCAATGGACAAATGCAGTGCCTGCTGAACCGGTTCGCCGTTGTCCTGGCGCCGTTGCCATTCGGCTTGCAGTGCCGGCCAGAGCAGGGCCGCGTACATGAAGTAGGGCGTGACGGACTTGCCCTGGTGGATGCGGGCGTCCGTATTCTGCAACGCCCTCACAATCAGCTCATCCGGCTGCCCGTCGGCGATGGCTTTCATGGTTTCGGGGAACAGCGGGTCCAGCAGCCCGTATTGTTTCAGTAGGTACCAGGTGGCCTCGCCGTAGCCGGCGGAGAACAACTTGAGCACCTCTTCGAACAGGCGCGCCGGGGGAATATGGGTCAATAGTGGCGCCAGTTCGTGTATGGGCGCCTCGGTGACCGGTTCAATGGTGAAGCCCAGCTTGGCGGCGAAGCGAACCGCCCTCAACATGCGAACCGGGTCCTCCCGGTAGCGGGTTTCCGGGTCACCGATCAGTCGTAGCTGTCGATTCTGCAGGTCTTCGACGCCGCCGGCGTAGTCAATGACCGTGAAGTCGCGAATGCAGTAGTAAAGTGCGTTGACGGTGAAGTCCCGGCGCAGGGCGTCTTCTTCCTGGTTGCCGTAGACATTGTCCCGTAGCAGCAGGCCGTGCTCGCTGGTCTTGCGGTCGTCGTCCTGCTCGTCGTTGTCGTCGCTGTTGCCGGCATTGCCGCGGAAGGTGGTGACCTCAATCACCTCCCGGCCGAACAGTACATGCACAATGCGGAAGCGACGCCCGATCAGGCGGGAGTTACGAAACAGGTCGTGCACTTCTTCCGGCGTCGCGTCGGTAGCGATGTCGAAGTCCTTGGGGCGCTCGCCCAGCAGGATATCCCGTACGCCGCCACCCACAAGGTAGGCCTCAAAGCCGGCGTTGTTGAGCCGGTTGAGCACCTTCTTGGCCGGCTCACTGATCATTGAGCGGGACACATTGTGCTGGTCCCGGGGGATTTCCCGGCGCTGGTAGACTGGCTCCGGGGATGGCCTGGACGGAAACAGGGCGCGTACTCTTTTCTGTATGTTTTTCAGCATTGAAATCCATGGACTGCTTTGGCCGCGGCCCGGATCCGGGGCCGACCGTGATTTGACGTTGCCAGCGATGGCGTCTCACAGGGTGACGCACGGAACGGGCAGGTGGGAGAGTTTAACGGTTTGTGCAGGATTTGCCCATGGTGAGAGTCTGTACGTGATTGCTGTCACGCCGGATACTGACCTGAGGGGGGGCGAAAAGCCGGGGCCAGAAAATCAAAAGGCGGGAACGCTGTTGCGAACCCGCCCGGGAAGAGTAGACGATCTGCATTGTTGTTGTTTTTGCAATTTTTATTGTTGGCAGGCCAGTTGCCTGCTTATGCCTCATACGAGGCAGTCAATCCTGCAAACGGAACGCTTTGAATACAGAGAGCGGTAGTGACTACACGATGGCCGGTAGCAGTGGCAGCGGACGTCTGGAAGACGCTTCTTATCTACAACTGCGGCTCTCGCAAGCCAAGGCACCACTAAAAAAGCTCAGCACCCAAAACACTCAGTTCGCTCACGCCCTGTTCTTGTTTTTGTTACCGGGCGCTTTTCCTGCAGCTTTTTGTTCTTGTTGTGGCGCTGCTCTGTCACATTGTTTTTGTTGTTGTGCGCTTAAGGTATTGCAGCCACTGTGCCACTTTTTAAAAATCCTTTATTAACAAGTGGTTGAAATTTTTTAATGGATTTTGGGAATAAAAAATCTGCGGTTAGTGTTACTCGTGTCTCGGTTTTCCGTTATGCCGTGTTTCGTGCGGTAACACCGGGTAACACCGACCGTGTTACCGAAACGGTTACCCCAGCGGTAACACCGGTAACAGGCCAGCCCCCAGTGCGCCCGTGGCGGACCACGGCTGGGTAAAGAGGAAGGTGGAGCAGGAGGGCAAGGATGCGATCAGCTTTTCTTGCGGGGGATGCCGAGACGCTGCCTGCGTTCCCAGAGGGATTTGCGGCTGATGCCGAGTTTCTGGGCGAGTTCGGTCTCGCTCATGCGGTCCTGGTTCTCCAGCACGAAATGCTGGAAGTAGTCTTCCAGTGACAGGTCGCTGCCGGCGTCGGCTTCCCTGGATGGCGTCGGGGTCTGCTCATGATCGCCTGCCACCAGGCTGCTGGGAATGGTGTAGTCATCGCCGGTGTCCATCTCCAGGTCCAGTTGTGCCGGAGTGATCAGGTCGCCATCGGCGAGAATCGATGCGCGCTCGATCGCATTTTCCAGCTCCCTTACGTTACCTGGCCAGCGGTGACGCTCCAGGGCCTTCATCGCTTCCGGGCTGAGGCTTAGGGCAGGTTTGCCCATGCGTTCTGCCTGCCGGGCCAGGAATCGGCTGGCCAGCCCCAGTATGTCACCCCGCCGTTCACGCAGCGGCGGAATTCGCACCTGCATGACGTTAAGGCGATAGTAGAGGTCTTCCCGGAACTCCCCGGTACGGGTCATTGCTTTCAGGTTTCGATGGGTGGCCGCAATCATGCGGACATTCACCTTGCGACTCTGGGTGGAGCCTACCTTGCGTATCTCACCTTCCTGCAGTACCCGCAGCAGTCGTGCCTGGGCCTCGGGAGGCAGTTCGCCAATCTCGTCGAGGAAAAGGCTGCCGCCATCTGCGGCCTCGATAAGCCCTGTGCGGCCGGACACGGCACCGGTAAAGGCACCCTTCTCATGGCCGAACAGTTCCGATTCGATCAGGCTTTCCGGGATGGCGGCACAGTTAACGGAAATCAGGGGCTTGCTGGCCCTGGGTGACAGCAGGTGCAGGGCGCGGGCGGCAAGCTCCTTACCGGTGCCGGACTCACCCTGGATAAGTACAGTGGTCTCCGTGGGCGCGACCTTGCGAATCAGTGTAAAGACCTGCTGCATGGGGTCAGACTGGCCGAACATAATCTGGGCCGGGTCACCTTCGCTGGCGTTATCGCTGGCAGCACTGTCTTCACCAACCGGGCTCTCGGGGCTTTCCGGGCGTCGGGCGAGGATCTCTTCTACCGCGGCGAGCATTTCGTCGTGGTCAAAGGGCTTGGCGATGTATTCCACCGCCCCTTTTTTCATGGAATCGACGGCGGACCGCAGTGAGGCATAGCTGGTCATGATCAGCACCGGTACACCGGGAGCATGTCCGATGAGGCTGGTGCCCGCGTCACCTGGCAGGCGCAGGTCTGAGATGATCAGGTCAAAGGATGACAGGTCAAAGTCACCAGTGGCTGCTTCCACCGATTCAGCCACGGCAACCTCGTAGCCATTGTGCTGCAGCAGTTTGCGCAGGGCGGCACGGATGATCTCTTCGTCTTCTACAATCAATATGCGATGCATGGTTTCTGTCATGACCCTTGGTTTTCCACTATCGAGCCCTCGTCGCTGTCGGCCTCATAGGCCGGAAGTTTCAGGCGCACCAGCGTACCACGCCCACGGGATTTGTCCGCGGGGCTTGCCACATTGATGGTGCCGTAGTGTTCCTCGACGATGCTGTACACCAGAGACAGCCCCAGGCCGGTGCCCTGGCTGGCGCCCTTGGTGGTGTAGAAGGGCTCGAAGATGTGATCAAGCTGTTCAGGGGGTATGCCTGTACCCTCATCGGCGACTTCGATGATAGCGGAGTACTCCTCACGGAATCCACCAACCCGGATTTTACCTCCCTCCGGCGAGGCGTCCCTGGCGTTGGCCAGCAAGTTGACGAATACCTGCACCAGCCGTTGTTCGTCGCCCAGCACCATCAGGTCATCGGGGCACTCGTTCAGGTAGTCCAGGCCACGGCCACGGTCACTGAGCGAGAGCAGGTTAATGGATTCATCCACGCACCGACGTATCCGTACGGGTTCATAGCGGTTGGCCTGGGCGTGGTTGCCGGTGCGGGCAAAGTTCATCAATGATTGCAGGATGTTGGAAATGCGCCGGGTCTGCTGCTGGATCTGGTCCGCGGTTTCCAGGATGTCCGGGTTGTCGGTTTCCAGTTTCAGGTTCTGGGCCAGGGAGGAAATACCGGTTACCGGGTTACCCACTTCATGGGCCACCCCTGCGGCCAAGCGGCCCACCGAGGCCAGCCGTTCACTGTGCATCAGTTCGTCTTCCAGCAGCCGGATCTCGGTCTGGTCTTCCACCAGGATGATGCTGCCGCCTTCGGGATGATCGGGGCCGGCCAGCGCAGCCTTATGCAGGTTCAGCCAGTGGGGTCGCCCCTTCAGGTCCAGGCGGTGTTTGTAGCGGCGCAGGTCTGGCCCGTGGACAAACTCGTCGAACAGGTCACGCCAATGGGTCGGTAGTGCGAGCAAGCGGGCGCCCACCACTTCGTCTGCGGAGATGCCCGTCAGCTCCACCATGGCCTGGTTCCACATCAGGATTTCGCCGTCGTCGCCTACCGAGCAGGCCGGGATGGGCAGGTTCTGAAGGGTCTGGCGGTAATGCCGGCGCAGGTTGTCCAGCTCCCCGGCGAGGCCGGTGAGGCGGTTTTCATACTCGCCCAGGGCACGTTCTACGTACTGGATATCCTGGGCGGTGCGGCTGCTGGCCATGGGCTTGAAGCTGAGGTGGCGCTGCACCAGGTCCTGCGCTACCGAGGGTCCCATCAGGCCCGACAGGTTGATTTCGATCTGGTCCCGGAGACGCCGCAGCTGATAGGGGCGGTACTCCACCGGGGGCAGGTCGAGCTGCTCCAGGGCACGCACCACTTCGCGCTTGGCCACGTTGTACCCCAGTGGCTCCGCCAGCTGGCGCACAAAGTCCGAGGAGGAGGTGGCGTTCAGTTCCCGTCGTTGTGGGCGGGAAAGCGCACCGAGGGAGCAGGCCTGGGCGGCGCTGGTCTCTTCGGGGCTGGTACGGCTGAGGATGGATACCAGGGTGAAAATAGCAATGTTCACGCCCAGGCTGATAAAGGTAAAGATGTGCCAGTTGTCGTATTCCAGTGACAGGGGCAGTGCCGGCAGCCAGGTCAGTGGGTCGGCCATGTGGGAAAGCGGCAACACCAGTGTCAGCGCCCACAGTGCCAGCCCGGCCAGCAAACCGCTGATCAGGCCTTTACGATTACCTTCAGGCCAGTAGATGACGCCCAGGGCGCCGGGCAGCAGCTGGAGCATACCGGACAACGCCAGGATGCCCAGGGTAGACAAATCGAGGGTGCGGCCCAGGGCTTCGTTGAAGACCAGGGCGGTGAGGATGATAACGGCGATGAGGATACGCTTGGTCCAGCGCAGCCAGCGATAGATGTCAGACTGGTCCCGCGGGGTGCGCAGGGGCAGGACCATGTGGTTAAGTACCATGCCGGCCAGGGCGAGGGTACTGACGATCATGAGCCCGCTCGCCGCCGACAGGCCAGCCACGTACATCAAGACTGTCAGCCAGGGGTTACCCAGGGTCTGGGGAATGGTAACCGCATAGAAGGCGGGATTCTCTACCAACGGCATGGCCATGCCGCCCCACAGGATAAGAGGCACCGGCAGGCCCAGCAACAGCAGGTACAGGGGCAGCCCCCAGCTGGCACGGGACAGTGCCCGTGGGCTCGGGTTTTCGCTGAAGATCATGTGATACATGTGGGGCAGGACCAGTGCCCCCGAAAATGACATCAGCATCAGGGCGCGCCAGCTGCCATCGTCGATACTTAGTGACAGGGCACTGACCCCCGAGCTGGGCGTGGCCAGCCAGTCCTCCAACCCTGCAAAGCCATCGAAAACGGTAAACAGTATGGTTCCGCCCAGTAGCAGCAGGGCGATGAGCTTGACCAGGGAGTCGAATGCGATGGCCACCACCAGCCCCTGGTGGCTGCCGGAGGTCTGGTCCCGGCGGGCGCCGAACAGCATGGCAAACAGCACAACGATCAGGCTGAACAGCGTACTGATGGCATGGGGGGAGGCGTTCGGTGCCAGCAGGCTGGCGCTGTCCGCCACTGCCTTGATCTGCATGCTCAACAGCGCCATCAGGGCTATGCCGGTTGTCAGGGTGACCAGGGTGCCGGCCCACTGGCTGCGATAGCGGAAGGCAAACAGGTCCGCCAGGGAGGTAAGCTGGTACGCACGCCCTATGCGCATGATCGGGTTCAGCAGTACGGGCGCCAGCAGGAAGGCGCCACTGATACCCAGGTAATAGGCAAGGAAGCCGTAACCATATTCCGCCGCGACGCCAACCGCGCCATAAACCGCCCAGGTGCCGGCGTAGACGCCGAGGCTCAGGGTGTAAACCAGCGGGTGACGAATCCAGCGGCCGGGTAGCCGGCCCTTCTCGGTGGCGTGGGCAATGCCGAAAAGTATCAGCAGGTAACCCAGGCTGATTACCAGTAAAACCGGCAGGCTAAAACTCATTGGGATCCCGTCGCCATTCCAGCCACACGCCGACGGCGATCAGGCTGCTCCAGAGCAGGTACGGGGAGTACCAGGCGTTACCCGGCGATACCCACCAGTCCAGAATATTGGGTGAAAAGATGTAAACAGCCAGAACCAGGAGGAATACCAGGCGGTAGATATACATCAGGTGTTTATCCGTGCCGTCGACACCGGGGTTTATACCATGGTGGGGGTGTGGCTGTCAGGTCAGTGCGTCGCGCTGTCCATGGTGCTCTGGTGCGGAATCCCTGCCATGGACCAGTGTTCCAGTGCCCACTCAAGTACCCGTTGTGGCGGGGCCGCGGCAAGGTCCTCCTCTGGCTGCTGGCCGAGGGCGCCCAGGGCGCGCCAGAGGTTGCGACCGGGTTGCTCATCGTCCAGGGCTGGTGCGTGGTTCTGTTTGCTCAGCTTCTGGCCCTGCTCGTTGAGCACGACGGGGATATGGGCCCACTGGGGTGGCGTGCCACCAAGGGCAAGGCAGATCTGCCGCTGTTGGGCGGTGGTCTCGAGCAGGTCCGAGCCGCGCACAATCTCGGTGATACCCTGGTCGATATCATCCACCACGACGGCAAGCTGGTAGGCGACAAACCCCTCCTTGCGGATGATGACCGGGTCATCCAGCTCAGCCCGCACCTGCTGGTGCTGTTCGCCCAGGATCCGGTCCTGCCAGCGGGCCTCCTCGGCGTGCAGGGCGAACCGGATGGCCACAGGCCGACCGGTAGGTGGTTTGTCACCATCCCGGCAGTGCCAGGGGTGGCGGCCATTGTTGGCGGCCAACTCCTTGCGGGAGCAGGCGCAGTAATACGCTCGCCCCTGTTCGACTAGCCGCTCGGCATGGTGGCGATAAACCTCAAGCCGCTCTGACTGGTAGCGCACCGTGCCATCTGGGTGCAGCTGGTGGCCTTGCAGGCTGTTCAGGATCCGGTCAGTGGCTTCCGGGCTTTCCCGCAGAGGGTCGAGGTCTTCGATACGGACAAGCCAGTGCCCCTGCCGGCTGTGGGCCTCGAGATAGCTGGCCAGGGCTGTCACCAGCGAACCAAAATGCAGGGGGCCTGTCGGAGAGGGGGCGAATCGCCCGCGATAGATCGGGGAGGTCATGGAGTCCCTGTGGCGCGGGAACTCCCGCGCCCGGATCAATCGACCGGTCAGATGCCGGTCTGGCGCTCGCGGATTTCCGCCAGAGTCTTGCAGTCAATACACAGCGTTGCGGTGGGCCGTGCTTCCAGGCGACGGATACCGATTTCCACGCCACACTGATCGCAGAAGCCGTAGTCGTCCTTGTCGATTCGGTCGATGGTCTTGTCGATCTTCTTGATCAGCTTGCGCTCCCGGTCACGGGTACGCAGTTCCAGGGAAAACTCTTCCTCCTGGGATGCCCGGTCACTCGGGTCAGCGTAGTTTGCTGCATCTTCTTGCATATGATGCATGGTGCGGTCCACTTCCTCCATGAGTTCCTGGCGCCACTGCATCAGCAGCTCGCGGAAGTGTTGCAGCATCTCCGGGCTCATGTATTCTTCACCCTTTTTGGCTTCGTAGGGGGTGAAGTTGGTAAAGCGCTCGCGCTCTTTCTCTGCGGTATTTGCCATGTAACCTGGCCTCTTATTGATACTCCAAAAAGGCGCAGCTTTTCCGTGCTGTCCTGCGCCCGCCTGCATCAGGAGCTTTGCGGCTCCCCAGGAATCTGCGGAAAATAGCAGATCTGTTGCAGGGGCGCCAGCCTTGTTGTGTGATCCCCGTTCAGCCTATCAATTGCCCCTGGAGACGTCATGGAATTTCCGGAAAACCTTATCGAAGGCCGCCTGGTCAAACGTTACAAGCGCTTCCTTGCCGATGTGCGACTGGCTGATGGCGAAATTGTGACGGCCCATTGCCCGAATACCGGCTCCATGCTCGGGTGCCAGCCGGACGACGCCCGGGTGTGGTTGAGCCCGGCCACCAATCCGAAGCGCAAGCTTCGTTACACCTGGGAGCTGGTCGAGACTGAGCCGGGGGTACTGGCCTGTGTCAATACCGGGCGTCCCAACGCCCAGGCCCGGGAGGCTATTGAAGCGGGTCGGATTGCTGCCCTGGCGGATTATGGGCTGGTAAAGCCGGAAGTTCGCTACGGTGCCGAGAATAGCCGGATTGACCTCCATCTGTCGGGGCATGCCCGTTTGCCGGATGCCTGGGTGGAGGTCAAGAATGTGACCCTGTGTGATGGTGGTATCGCCTGTTTTCCGGATGCAGTCACCCTCCGGGGCCAGAAGCACCTGCGGGAACTGACCGAGATGGTAAAGGCCGGCGACCGGGCTGTGTTGCTGTTTTGCGTCAACCACACCGGGGCGAGGGAGGTGCGACCTGCGGATCATATCGACCCGGCTTATGGTGATCTCTTGCGCGCGGCCGTCGAAGCGGGCGTGGAGGTGATTGCCTGGCAGGCGGACCTGGCAAGGGATGGTGATGCATCCGGCAGCCTTGCCCTGGTGCGGGAGCTGCCGGTCGTTCTGTAGGCCGGGTTGCCGAAGCCGTCTCCGGCGGAGGTCAGCCCTCTGAGTCCATACCGAAGTGGCCCCGGATACGGTGGGCAAGTTCACCCGCGGCAAGTGCTTCATCGGTGCGGATATGGATAGTGTGGCTTTTCTCCACTTCCGAAAGCGGCTCTTCCCACTGCTTCTGCTGTTCCAGCAGGGCCTCATCGGCTTCCGAGGCGTCACCCTTGCGGGCCCGTATCCACTGCCGCCGGACCGCTTCCGGCGCTTCGCAGTGAATAAGGCCGAAGGGAAGCGCCAGGTTCTCCGCGACCGAATCGAGCAGCTCACGCTCGTTCTCCCGCAGGCAGGCCGCATCGACAATTACGCCAAAACCGGCCCGGAGCAGCTGGCGGGACAGGTCGGCCAGGTGGTGGTAGGTCTTGCGGTTGGCCTCTTCTGTGTAGAGGTCTTCGCCAACACCGGATCCTGAGCTGTCCAGCGGGCCAAGGCCTGCCATTCGCTTGCGCTCTACGTCAGAGCGCAGGCGAATCAGTCCGAGCTCACTGGCCAGGGCATGGCTGACGGTGGATTTGCCGCTGGCGGAGAGTCCAGTGGTGGCGAGCAGGTAAGGGTTGGGGATCGCTGTGTAGTGCTCGGCCAGGTTGGCGTAGTCACGGTATTTCTGTAGCAGGCCTTCCTTCACTGGTTCTGAAAGCCCGGGGTTACCCCGGGTGAACAGGGCGATCTTGGCGCGAACCATGGCTCGGTATGCCTTGTACAGCGGGAGCAGCTCAAGGCCATCAAAGTCACCGCGCCACTCCAGGTAGGCGTTCAGGGTGTGGCTGGCGAGGGCGAATTCCCGGCGGGACTCCAGGTCCATCAGCAGGAAAGCCAGGTCGTTGATGACATCGATCCAGCGGAAAGGCTCACTGAACTCGATGCAGTCGAAGACAGTAACCTGGCCTTCGTAAACGGTGATGTTGGCCAGGTGCAGGTCGCCGTGGCATTCCCTCACAAAGCCATCGGCCCTGCGCTGGGCGATGAGCTCGCGCTGGCGCTCGAAGGTGCTGCGGGTCCACTCCTCCAGGGCAGTCAGCTGATCCTCCAGTGCCTTGTCACCGTTCAGGAGCGGGCGAATCTGGTCGAAGTTTTCCTGCATCGCGGCGAAAACGGCTTCCGGTGTGCCAAGGGGCTTTTCCCCGGGCACGGGGGTGAGGGAGTCGTGGAAGCGCGCGACCTGCTCGGCCAGTTCGCTGAGCAGGCCCGGAGTCAGCTCTCCCCGTTCCTGCATGCCGTCAAACAGCTGGTCCTGACGAAACTGGCGCATGCGGACCGCGTATTCGAACGGCTCCCCGGTTCCGTTCAGTACCGGCTGTTCGGGGCTGCCGGTCAGCGGGATGACATCGAGGTAGAGTGAGGGTGCCAGCCGCTGGTTGAGGCGAACTTCTTCTTCGCAGAAGTGCCGCCGCTTTTCCAGGGTGGAGAAATCCAGGAACCCGAAGTCCATGGGCTTCTTGATCTTGTAGGCGTAGTCACCAGTGAGGATGACCTGCGAGATATGGGTCTCCAGTATCTGGAAGGTTTCGGCCGGATGGTCGTAGATGGCCGGGTCCTGAAGTCTCTCGATCAGGTTGGTCGCCGGGGCGTCGCTCACGGTGTGCTCCTTGGTCGTTTGGGGGCTTCAATATGATAACGGGCACATTACACAAATAACACATGGGTCCCATGACGCCGGCGGGTGCGGTTTGGTTATAATCCGCGGATGCCAAAGAAATCAGCCGCCAAACGAAAGAAGAACCAACCCCGCAAGACACGCCCTACGCTCAGGCAGCGACTGTGGTCGCTGGGCTGGCGATTGGGGCTCATTATGCTGGTGCTGCTGGCCGGTTGGACCGTTTACCTGGACGCTGTCGTGACCTCCCGCTTCGAAGGAAGGCGCTTCGAGGTGCCTTCGCGGGTCTACGCCAGGCCGCTGGAACTCTATGACGGTGCGGCAATCAGCGCATCAGCGCTCAGGCAGGACCTGGAGCTGGCTGGCTACCGCAGCGGCGATGGTAGTCGACCAGGCACCTGGCAGCAGAATGGCAGCCGCTTCCTGATCAGTACCCGGGGGTTCGGGTTTGCGGACGGTGATGAGCCGCGCCGGCGTCTGTCGCTTACCGTCTCCGGTGGCCGTGTTACGGGGTACAGGGTTCTGGAGGGCGACAACTCGCCGATTATTCGCCTGGAGCCGGCTGAAATCGGGGGCATCTACCCGGCGCACGGGGAAGACCGGGTACTGATAAGCCTGGAGGACGCCCCGCCGTTGTTCGAGGAAGCCTTGCTAACAACGGAAGACCGAAGCTACTACGACCATTTTGGCATCGCGCCCCTGTCTATCGGCCGTGCCATGATGGCCAACATCAAGGCCGGAAGGGTGGTTCAGGGGGGCAGTACCCTGACCCAGCAGTTGGCCAAGAACCTCTATCTGTCCCGTGACCAGACTTTGATCCGCAAGGGCAATGAGGCCCTCATGGCACTGTTGCTGGAATGGCACTACGACAAACGGGATATCCTGGAAACCTACCTGAACGAGGTATATCTCGGCCAGACAGGCAGTCGCAGCATCAATGGTTTCGGGCTGGCCTCCCAGTTCTATTTCCGTAAGCGATTCCAGAACCTGGAGCTCCACGAGTCTGCCTTGCTGGTGGGTATGGTGAAGGGGCCGAGCTATTACGACCCACGGCGTAACCCGGAGCGGGCGCTGGCCCGTCGGAACCTGGTCATTGACCTGCTTGAAGAAGATGGCGTCGTTGAGCCTGCCGTGGCAGACAAGGCCCGGTCTGCCCCGTTGGACGTGGCGGCCCGCCCTTCATGGTCAGAGAATCGCTACCCGGCCTTTATCGACCTGGTGCGTCGCCACCTGGCCCGGGACTACCGCCAGGAAGACCTGCAGAGCAATGGCCTGCGAATCTTTACCACCCTGCACCCTGCCATTCAGGAGCAGGCGGAAAAGGTCACTTCACAGACCCTCGACCAGTTTGACCAGGGCTCGTCAAATACCCGGCTGGAAGCCGCAATGGTTGTGACCTCCCGTGACAGCGGCGAGGTGCTTGCCCTTGTGGGAGGCCGAGATGCCGGATTTGCCGGCTTCAACCGGGCCCTGGACGCCAGGCGCCCCATAGGCTCCCTGGTCAAGCCCTTTGTCTACCTCACAGCGCTGTCCCGGCCTGACCGCTACACGCTGATTACACCGGTGAAGGATGTCGGGCTGGCGCTGGAGTTCGAGAACGGCCAGCGTTGGGAACCTGGCAACTTTGATCATAAGCAGCGGGGCGAGGTGCCGCTGCACCAGGCTCTGTCCCGTTCCTGGAACCTGCCTACCGTCCGGGTCGGCCTGGACGTGGGTGTGCCGGCGGTTATCGCAACTCTGCAGGACTTTGGCGTGACCTCGGATATCAACCCCTACCCGTCCATGTTACTGGGCTCGGTAACCATGGAGCCGGTGGCCGTTGCCCAGGCCTACCAGGGCCTGGCAACCTCCGGGTTCAATACGCCGCTGAGAACGATCCGGGACGTCACCGACGCTAATGGCGAGGCGCTCAGCCGCTATAAACTCGAGGTCAACCAGGTCGCAGACCCGGCAGCGGTCCACCTGGTGCAGTACGCCATGCAGGAAGTCATGCGGGAAGGTACCGGGCGCTCGGCATACCGGACCATTTCGGAAAACCTCGGGCTGGCGGGAAAGACCGGGACTACCGATGATGGCCGCGACAGCTGGTTTGCCGGGTTCAGTGGCGATCTGCTGGCGGTAACCTGGGTGGGCCGTGACGACAACGGTCCAACCTCCCTGACAGGAGCTACGGGTGCATTGCCTATCTGGACCCGGTTCATGGCGACGATACCCCAGCACAGCTTTTCGCCGGTCGTGCCTGATGGCGTGCAGTATCACTGGGTGAACAGTGAAAAGGGTGTACTCACTGACGAACACTGCGAGAATGCCCGTCTGATACCGTTTATCGTCGGCAGCGAGCCGCAAGGCTTTGAGGGTTGTGACGGCGATTTCTCACGACGCCTGCGAGGCTGGTTTGAAGGATTGTTCCAATGAGTCAGACAGTTAAACATTTCGTGCTTTTGAGTGTGTTTTCGCTGGGCCTTGCTGGCTGTGCGTCGGATATCTACGCACCTCCTGGTGGTGGAGACCGTGGTGCGCAACCGGCACCCCAGCCGCCGAGAGTCGAAGAAGGTGAGGCGCCCGGCTCCCCAAGGCTGTCAGAGCAGCCGCGAAATGAGCGGCAGCAGGAGCGTGCGCCCACCCCGGGTTACCAGGAGCAGGGCGATGACCTTTCGCCCGCCGCCATCAGCCTTATTGAGCGGGCGGATGCCCTGATGGCCGATGGCCAGGCCGAGGCAGCCCTGAGCCAGCTCGAACGTGCGCAGCGAATCTCCCCTCGCTCCGCCCAGGTTTACTTCAAGCTGGCAGAAGCCTATGCACGCACAGACAACCTGGGGGCTGCCGAGCAGTTCACCATGAAAGGCCTGTCCCTGGCCGGTTCGAACAGCCGCTTGCAGAAAGCCGGCTGGGAACTGCTGGCCAGTATCCGCCATGAGCGGGGCAACGTGGCCGGGGCAGAGCAGGCGGAGAAAAGGGCCCGGGCGCTCTAGGCCCGGGCCGGGGAAGTAGCCAGGATGGAAGGGGCCAAGCTGTAAAGGTCAGAGGGATCTCATGACTTTGCGGGCAGCCTCGATGGTGGCCTCGATATCCGCGTCACTCAGTGCGGCGCTGGTAAAGCCGGCCTCGAATGCTGACGGTGCCAGGTACACGCCTTCTTTCAGCATGCCCTGGAAAAAGGCCTTGAAGCGCTCGACGTCACAGTTCATGACCTGGTCAAACCGGGTGATCTCGGGCTCGTCCGTAAAGAACAGTCCGAACATGGCGCCAACACTCTGCACGGTCAGCGGGATGCCTGCCTCTTCAGCGGCTGTTCTGAACCCTTCGCACAGGGTGCGGGTTTTCTCGGCCAGCCTGTCGTGGAAGCCACTTTCTGAAATCAGGTTCAGTGTCGTCAGTCCCGCGGTCATGGCCAGCGGATTACCGGATAAGGTTCCCGCCTGGTAGACCGGCCCCAACGGTGAGATGTGCTCCATGATTTCCCGCTTGCCGCCGAAGGCCCCCACCGGCAAGCCCCCACCAATAACCTTGCCGAGGGCGGTGAGGTCAGGGGTAATGGCATAGTGGCCCTGGGCGCCGCCGAGGGAAACCCGGAAACCGGTCATCACCTCGTCAAAAATCAGTACCGTACCGTGCTCGTCACAAACTTCCCGCAGGGCTTCCAGGAACCCGGGCACCGGGGGAATGCAGTTCATGTTGCCGGCAACCGGCTCCACGATAATAGCCGCCACCTGGTCACCGATCTCCTCAAACGCTTTACGAACGCCATCGATGTCGTTGTAGGTGAGGGTAACGGTATGTTCCGCCAGGCTGGCCGGGATGCCAGGGGAGTTGGGTACGCCAAGGGTCAGGGCACCGGAGCCGGCCTTGACCAGCAGTGAATCGACGTGGCCATGGTAGCAGCCTTCGAATTTCACAATCTTGTCCCGACCGGTATAGCCACGGGCCAGGCGGATGGCGCTCATGGTGGCTTCGGTGCCACTGTTGACCATGCGCACCAGTTCGATAGATGGCACCAGTTCGCAGACCTTCCTGGCCATTTCGGTTTCGATAGCTGTCGGCGCACCATAGCCGACCCCAAGCTCGATCTGGGTGTGCAGCGCTTTTTTGATGTGCTCGTTGGAGTGGCCGACGATCATCGGACCCCAGGAGCCTACGTAATCGATGTAGCGGCGGTCATCCTCGTCATACAGGTAGGCTCCCTCGGCATGCTTGAAAAAGATCGGCGATCCGCCCACGCCCTTGAAGGCACGTACCGGGGAGTTGACCCCGCCGGGAATGTATTTCTGGGCTTGTTCGAACAGGTCTTCGGAATGGCTCATGTATGGCTCCTTGATGGTCGCCCGCAAAGGTTGGGAGTCCGGCCAGGAGTCGGCCGGGCTCGGTAAAGAGAGACCGTAATCCTATCAGAGTTTGAAAAGGGGGTGGTGCTCGGCAAACAGCCGGGTAAAGGCCCGGGCGCGGGCTTCGACATGCTCCGGGCCACCGTCGAACAGGCCACCGATCACTGCCAGCAGGTCCGCTCCCGCACGGATCAGGGGGGCGCCGTTCTCAAGGGTGATGCCACCGATGGCGGTGCGCGGCAGGCCCAGGGTGGCGGCCTCGCCGAGTATCGAGTGGCGGGCCGGGGGCGCTCCCGGCTTGGTGCCTGACTTGAAGAATCGCCCGAAGGCCAGGTAGTCGGCGCCCCGGCTGGCCGCCATCTGCGCCAGCTCGAGATCACCATGGCAAGTTACCCCGATGATGGCATCACGCCCCAACAGCCCGCGTGCAATTTCGACGGAACCATCCGTTTGTCCGATATGAACACCGTCGGCACCGCACTGGCGAGCCAGCTGAGGGTAGTCATTGATAATCAATGGTACGCCTTGTTGATGGCAGAGCCTGGCCAGAGCCGACGCTTGCCGATGTTTGCTGTCTGCATCCAGGCGCTTCTCACGGTACTGGACCAGGACGGCACCACCCCGGATGGCGGCGGCGACGCCTTGCAGTAACTGCTCGTCATCCGGCAACCACTGGCTGTCGGTGATCGCGTAGAGGCCCGGGCGCAGGCCCTTCGCAAAGGCAGGTCCGCTCACTGGTTTACTGGCCATGGCGCGCCACGGTCAGGAACGGGCTGCCCGCCTCCGACCTCGAGGGCGTGGTTAATGGCGTTGCTGACAAAGCGCTGCGCCTGCTCAATGGCGTCCTCGAGGGAGAGCCCGGCTGCGCGGCCGGCGCCAATCGCCGCTGCCAGGGTGCACCCGGTACCATGGTACTCACCGCCAACCCGCTCTATCTGCCATGAACGGCTCGCCTGGCTGGCGCGGTACAGTGTGTTGGTGATCACCTTGCCGGTGCCATGGCCGCCGGTCGCCAATACACCCTGACACCCGGTGTCCAGCAGTTGTCGGGCGCTCAGGGCCTCTTCCTCTGAGCCTCCCAGCTGCGCCAGTTCAATGCCGTTAGGGGTGATTACCTCGGCACGGGGGAACAGGCTTCCTTGCATGGCATCGAGCAGCTCATCGTCAGCCAGGTCGCCGCCGCCGGCGGCCTTGATGACCGGGTCCTGTATCAAAGGCAGGTCCGGGTGTCGGTCCAGGAAGTCAGCCACGACTTTGACCACGGCGGCATTGCCCATGGCACCGGTCTTTACCGCATCTATGCGGCAGTCGGCAGCCAGGCGGTCCAGTTGCTGGCGCACCAGGTCTGCGTCAACAGGGGCCGCATTGTAGACGTTGCGGGTGTCCTGCACGGTCAGGCAGCTCAGTACCGGCAGCGGGTGGACGCCCAGTGCGGTTGCAGCCTGGATATCCGCCTGTATGCCGGCGCCGCCCGACGGGTCCAGGCCGGAAACGATCAGCAACCGGGGTCGTTGATGAAGTTTGATGGTGTTCCTCCTCAGAAAGGTTTGACCACGGCCAGGATGACCACGACGACCAGCACCAGTACCGGCAGTTCGTTAAACCACCGGTAAAAGACATGGCTGCGCTGGTTGCGATCATCCCGGAATACCTTGACCAGGTGGCCGCAATAGAAGTGATAGACAATCAGCAGCCCGACCAGTAAAAGCTTGGCGTGGAGCCAGCCCTGGCTGAAGTAGCCGGACACATTATAGCTCAGCAGCCAGACCCCGAAGATCACCGTGGCCACCATGGATGGAGTGGTGATGCCCCGGTACAGTTTGCGCTCCATCACCTTGAACCGCTCACGCCCGGGCTGGTCCTCGCAGGCGGCGTGGTAGACGAACAGGCGTGGCAGGTAGAAGATGCCGGCGAACCAGCAAACCAGTGAAATAATGTGCAGGGCTTTAACCCAAAGCATGGTCAACTCCGTCGGTATTGGTAGTAGCTCTCGATATCGGACTTGAGCACGATACCGTATATACGCTGAATCATCGGTGCGACATGGCGCTGCACATACAGGGCTTCCGCCTGGGTCGATTCAAACTGGTCCAGTGCCTCTTCCAGGGTTGCCTGGTACTGGATGGGTGCAATGTCACGGCGATTGGCCGGCATTTCCATAAGGTCGATGATCTCCGGCAGGGGCTTGTCTTCTTCGGCCTGCCGGTGTCTCAGATGCTCCATGAAACGGGCCAGGTCTACCGAGGGCAGCAGGGCAGAGGGGCCGTTATTCCCTTCGACGACCAGCCATTTTGGTTCGTTCCTGAGTAACTCCCTTGCGGCGTCATAACTGATTTCCCGATCGGTCCGGGTTACGCCCCGGTCCATGATGGCGCCCACCGAAACTCGCCTGAGTGCCTGGATAATGGGTGAATTCTGATAACTCAGGCCCTGGTTCTGCAGCATGGTCAGGAAGATCGATCGCTTCCCGAAAACCTCACTGGTCACCAGTGTGGCCGTGGTTATCACCAGCATCCCCGGCAGGATAATGTTGGGGTTACGGGTCAGTTCGGTCAGGGCCATCAGTGCTGCCAGTGGGGCCTGGAGAACGGCTCCCATCATGGCACCCATACCGAGCATGGCATAGAAACCTACCGAGGATGCCAGTTCCGGGGCCATCATTGCACCGACCATGCCCATGGCCGCGCCCAGGGTAGCACCCATGAAAATGGTGGGGCCGATGATGCTGCTGGGCATGCCCAGGCCAACCGTCAGCGCGGTGATCAGGACCTTGGCCAGGCCCGCCCCCAGCAGGATCCAGAATGGTAGTTCACCAAGGATGGCGAGGGAAACCGTATCGTAGCCAATGCCCATGACCTCCGGTATGAGCGCGGCAAACGGCATCATCAGGATGCCGGCAATCACCACCCGCAGCAGAATCGGGCGATGATTGAAGCGGTTGGCCCATGACAGGATATGGATGAAGGCGGCGGCGGCAATGGCAATCACCACGGCTACCGCCAGAATCCAGGGAATTTCCAGCAGTGAGTTCATGGTCAGGGCTGGCACCGAGAAAGCCGGCTCGCTGCCGTAGGCCGCCTGGGTCACAATGGCAGCGCTCACCGCTGCCAGGATAATGGGGGTAAAGCCGGCGATGGTGTACTCCATCATTACCACTTCCATGGCGAAGATGACGCCGGAGATGGGCGTATTGAACGACGCCGAAATGGCCGCTGCACACCCGCAGGCTACCAGGGTGCGAATGCTGTTGTTGGGCAGCCGCATCCACTGCCCCATCAGACTGGACACTGCGGCGCCCAGGTGCACGGCGGGCCCTTCGCGGCCGGCTGACTGACCGGTCAGCACGGTGCCAACCCCGACCACAAACTGAACCAGGGCACTGCGGAAGGTAATATAGCCCTGATGGTAGTTAAGGCGTTCCATCACATGCACCACGCCGACCTTGCGGTCGCGGGACGCCAGCCAGTGCAGTAGCAGCCCGAGCAGAACGGCACCTGCCAGGGGAAGCAGGGTCCGGGTGACCATGGCCAGGTCCTCGTAGTTCTCGGCATCGTTCCCTGGAAGCAGCCAGCCGAGGGGGAACTCGATGGCAAACCGGAATAACAGGATTACGCCCCCGGTAAAAACGCCGGAGAGCAGGCCGAGCAGGGCCAGTTGGGGCAGTGCGTCGACATCGGCCAGGCGCCGGCGGAAGCCGGGTATCAGCTTGTCGATCAGTTTCTGTCTCAGTTCCTTCATCACGCCCCTGGGTCGCCGTACGTCGCTGATTCAGCAAGTTACAAAGCATTGTAACCAGCCCAGCCCCTGCTGCAATAAGACACTGGTTTATCATGGTAGACTAGGATGTTTATGATGAGGTGATCCTCGCTGGATTTCGGGGCGGGGACACGATTGATTCTTTGCAGGCCGAACAGGAGAAATTGGTGATTAAAGCAGGTATTGTCGGCGGAACAGGGTATACCGGGGTTGAGCTTCTCAGGATTCTTGCCACGCATCCGGAGGTTGAAGTGTCTTGTATTACCTCCCGGTCAGAGGCAGGCATGGCTATTGCCGATATGTACACCAATCTTCGCGGCTACTACGACCTCAGGTTTACCGAACCCGACGTAGAGGTGCTGGCTGGCTGCGACCTGGTTTTCTTTGCCACGCCCCACGGCGTTGCCATGCGTATGGCTCCTGAGCTTTTGGCCAGGGGTGTCCGCATCGTGGACTTGTCTGCAGATTTCCGGATCCGGGACCTGGATGTCTGGGCTCGCTGGTATGGCATGCCCCACGAAACCGCAGACTGGGCAGGAAAGGCAGTCTACGGCTTGCCGGAGGTGGCCCGTGAGGCCATTCGCAGTGCAGCGCTGGTGGCTAACCCGGGTTGCTACCCCACTGCCGTTCAGCTCGGTTTTTTGCCATTGCTGGAACATGGCCTGGTGCGTACTGGCCACCTGGTTGCCGATGCCAAGTCCGGCGCCAGTGGCGCGGGCCGTCAGGGCAAGGTTGGTATGCTGCATGGTGAGGTGGGCGAGAGCTTCAAGGCCTATGGCGCATCCGGGCACCGCCACCTGCCGGAAATCCGTCAGGGTCTGGAGCAAATGGCCGGCGGCAAGGTGGGTATCAGCTTCGTGCCGCACTTGGTGCCGATGATCCGGGGAATCGAGGCAACGCTCTATGCCGAGCTGAACGACCCGGCGGACTTTGACCGTCTTCAGGCGCTGTTTGAAGAACGCTACGCGAACGAGCCGTTTGTTGATGTGATGCCGTTCGGCAGCCATCCGGAAACCCGAAGTGTGCGGGGCGAGAACAGCTGCCGCATGGCCCTGCACCGGCAGGAAGACAGCCCTGTGGTCATTGTCACGTCGGTGATTGATAACCTGGTCAAGGGGGCAGCGGGCCAGGCGGTTCAGAATATGAATATCATGTTCGGCCTCGACGAGCGTTCTGGTCTCCGGGCTCCGGCACTATTGCCGTAATGGACATGTCGCCTTGAGCGAAACACGAAATCCGGATGAAGAGCGGGCTCCCGGTCCCCGGCGTCGCCGGTCGTATCGGGTGATCGGCGTAGCGGTGCTCTGTGCTCTTTGCGGGCTGGCTGGTTATTGGGCTGGCGCCTCCCGGGACGGTCAGCGCGTAGTCGATGTGGTACAGCCCGCGCCGCTACTGGCGAAAGAGCTCGATCGAATAACGGCAGAGTATGATCAGGCGCGGAGAAAACTGGTCCAGCTTGAGCGCGGCAGTGCGATTGATGAACAGGCCCTGAAAACGGCAAGAAATACGATTGCTGAGCTGGAAGGGCGGTTGGCTTCTATGGAGGCAGACCTGACGTTCTATCGCAACATCATGGCGCCCTCCGAAGTCAGCACGGGGCTGCAGGTCGATCAGTTGCGCCTTTGGCCGGCCCGGAGTGAACGGCAGTACCAGTTCAAGCTGGTCTTGACCCAGGTAGGTGACAACAAAAGCTACATTTCGGGTGTGGTGGCCGTGAATATCATAGGGGAGCGTAACGGCGAGCAGGAGGTTATCCCCTTGCGTGACCTGTCCGGCGAGGTGGAAGAGTTGGGTGTGCGCTTTCGCTTCCGCTATTTCCAGGATATTGAGGGCTTGCTGACGCTGCCGGACGACTTCGAGCCCTACGAAGTCCAGGTGGTAGCCAAGGCTGAGGGGGGTAAGTCTTCCCAGTCAGAGCGAACTTTCCAATGGCAAAGGTCTGCCGGGCAACAAGAAGAAGACCTGCCGACGGGCGAAGCAGCGGCGTCAGAAGGGATTTCGGTGAATGAACAAGAATCAGCCACGCCGGATGATGTAGAATAGTTGATCAATTTGGTCGGGAATACCATAATGGCGTCACCCCACGATGTCAGGAGGCACAATTGAGCGCAGTTCAGGAACAGATAGCCGTCCCCCTGTTTTTCAGCGACAGTGCGGTCGCCAAGGTGAAAGAGCTCGTAGAAGAGGAGGAAAATCCGGACCTCAAGCTGCGGGTGTTCGTCACAGGTGGCGGTTGCTCCGGCTTCCAGTACGGGTTTTCCTTCGACGACAATCAGCAGGAAGACGATACCGCCATTGAGCGGGATGGCGTGACGCTGCTGGTGGACCCTATGAGCTATCAGTACCTGGTTGGGGCGACTATTGACTATCAGGAGGGGTTGCAGGGCTCCCAGTTTGTAGTTCAGAACCCCAACGCCACGTCCACCTGTGGTTGCGGCTCTTCGTTTTCCCTATAGCGGCTCTTCGCTTTCCCTATAGTAGTGGCACCCCGCTTGCCCGGAGTGTGCCACTTTCCCCGGTGGCTCCCTTGCCAGTGGCTCATGCCGGGTAAATCCCCCCGAGAATTCGCGGTCCGGTGGCACCTGTCACTGTGGGCACATTGCCTGCCAGTCCTTCCATTGTTTGCTTCGCCAGCCAGGCGAAGGCTGCCGCCTCAACCCATTGCGGGTCGATTCCCAGTTCTGAGGTCGTGCTGACTGAAACGTTTTCCGATTCGCATAGACGCCGCAGGCGGTCCATGAGTGCAATATTTCTGGCACCCCCGCCACAGATATAGAGTGCCAGGGGGCGCTTTTCGGGCAAATGCCGGAGTATGGTGAGCGCAGTCAGCTCCAGGAGCGTACGCTGTACGTCTGCCGGGGCCACGCCCGGAAAGTGGCCGAGCCTTGCCTCCAGCCAGTTGCTGTTGAACAACTCCTTGCCGGTACTCTTGGGGACCGGTCGGGCAAAGTAGGGTTCGTCCAGGAGCTGAGTCAGTAGCTGAGGGTTCAGTTGACCACTGGCTGCCCATTCCCCGTTCCGGTCGTAGGGCTCTCCCAGGTGTCGCAGGGTCCAGCTGTCCATCAGGCCGTTGCCCGGGCCGGTATCAAAACCACCACCTGCTGCTTCACTGCCGGCGGGGAGCCAGCTGATATTGGCGATGCCGCCAATATTCACCAATACCCGATCCTCAGTCTGCGAACCGAATACATCATGGTGAAAGGCCGGCACCAGTGGGGCGCCCTGGCCACCCGCTGCCATATCCCGGCGGCGCAGATCCGCAACCGTTGTGATACCCGTTCGCTCGGCGATGATGTTGGGGTCTGCCAGTTGCAGCGTGAACGGGTTGGTACCGTCAGGCATATGGCGGATAGTCTGGCCGTGGCTACCGATCGCCCTGACCTGGCCCGTCTTCGGTTTTTTTCGGATCAGTGCATTGGCAGTTCTGGCGAAGAGCTCGCCGAGTGCATGGTCACAATGGCCCAGGTCGTCTGGTGTGCCCCGGTTCTGGCTGAGTGCGGTTACGGCTTCAAGGAGAGGGGCAGGGATGGCTTCCGTGTGGGTGGCAATAAGCGAGGCCTTACCAGCCTCTGTCAGGTCAACCAGCGCGGCATCAACGCCGTCCATGCTGGTGCCTGACATCAGGCCGATATAGAGGGCCACCGGCTTACTGTTCCTGTTTGGAAACAGTTTCCTCGGCCATGGCAATCTGGCGGAAGACGTCTCCCAGGGTATTCAGCTGGGCGATCTGCTGTTGGGTGGCTGACTTGAACCGTGCCATCTCGCTGTCGGGAATCGGGCTGGCCTCCGGCAGGTCAATGGTACGGGAGTTGCGAGCGACGCCATTTATGCGGAATTCGTAGTGGAGGTGAGGGCCGGTTACCATGCCGGACGATCCGACATAGCCGACGGTCTGCCCTTGTTTGACCCGGGTGCCGTTGGAAATGCCCTTGCCCAGCCCGCTCATGTGGGCGTACAGGGTTGTGATGTTGTCTCCGTGGGACAGCACCACCGTGCGGCCATAGCCGCCTTTCCATCCCGCAAAGGAGACCCGGCCATGACCGGCCGCCTTGATCGGGGTGCCCGGAGGCGCAGCGTAGTCTGTACCTTCATGGGGGCGCACCACGTCAAGAACCGGGTGGCGGCGTTGCAGGTTGAACGGCGATGACACGCGGGCATTGATGGGCGTGCGCAGGAAGGCCTTGCGCATGCTGTTACCGTCCGGGGTGTAGTAATCGCTGTCGCCTTCTGTGTCAGTGTAATGAAGGGCAACTACTTCCCGGCCACGGTTGATGAACCTTGCAGCGACGATCTTGCCGTCATCGATTTTTTCATCGTCCAGATAGAGTTCTTCGTAAATTACCTCGAAGCGGTCACCCTTGCGGATGTCGTAGACGAAGTCGATATCCCAGCCGAAGATGTCAGCCAGTTCCATTGTGATACGGTCGTCCAGCCCGGCCTCTTTGCCAGCGAGGTAGAGGGATCCTTTTATGACACCGGAGGCAAACGCGAGCCTCGGCTCGGGTTCGGCCGTTATCGTCTCGCCGATATACCCATTATCGGAGCGGGTGATCATCAGTGATTCCAGCCGGCTACGATCCAGTCGCACCTTGACCAGCTCACCCTCATCGTTGGTAGCGAAAGCCAGCGTTTCACCTATGTACAGGTGCTGCAGTTTGTCGGCGTCGCCCTCACCGTGTATGACGGAAAGCATCAGGCGGTCGTTGAAGCCAGCCTGGTTGAATAACGAAGACAGCGTGTCGCCTCGTTCAACTTTCAGTTCGTTCCAGGTCAGTGCAGGCCTTGCTGGCTCTGCAGGAGCCGATGCCATTAACTGCTCGGTGCCAGGGGGTGTTGCCGCAGTCTCTGGCACCGCTGGGGTTTCAGCTGGCTGTGGCTCTGGCAGTGCTTGCTGGTCCGGAGGGGTGACCTTCTGCGGCTTTTCGGTCAGCTGTAACGCCGATACCGGCTGGCCCGGCTTGTCCAGGTCCAGGTTAATGGTCATTCGCTTGGCTTCGACATCAGCGCTGGGACTGAAAACCAGTGTGGCGCCGACCACGATACTGATACCGGCGGCGGCAATGAGATGTAGCTTGGGGAACGTCTTGATCACGTCGAAAACCTGTATTTTTATCGCTACGTCGGTAGCTTGTATGATCTGATGCAAGTGGTGGCTCAAGTATAGAGCAAGCAGAATCGTATAAAAAGCGTTCGCCGTCACAGCGAAAAGCAGCGTAACGGCAGATTTTCCAGATTCCGCTGATATAATTCGCGACTTCTTTTACGTCTCCGGGCATCCGGGACGCGCTAAATGTATCAGGGTTTGCCGTTACGCTCAGCTTACATTTGTTGGGGACTGTAACCGGGGCACCTTTCTTACCATGGGGTTTGAGGTTTATGGCATCGATAGAGGAAGCACTGGCGGCCATCAAGCGTGGGGTGGATGAGCTGATTCCCGAAGAATCACTCGTAGAAAAGCTCAGACAGGGTCGGCCCCTGCGCATCAAGGCCGGTTTTGATCCTACGGCTCCCGACCTCCACCTGGGTCATACCGTGTTGATCAACAAGCTTCGCCAGTTCCAGGACCTTGGGCACGAGGTCATCTTCCTTATTGGTGACTTCACCGGGATGATTGGCGACCCGACGGGCAAGAGTGCGACCCGTCCGCCCCTGACGGAGGAACAGGTGCGGCAAAATGCCATCACCTATAAAGAGCAGGTGTTCCGGATCCTGGATCCCGAGAAAACCACCGTTGTCTTCAATTCCGAGTGGATGAGCAAGATGACGGCCGCGGATATGATCCGCCTTGCCGGCCAGTACACGGTCGCCCGCATGCTGGAGCGGGATGACTTTGACAAGCGTTACCGCGCTGAGCAGTCCATCGCCATCCATGAATTCCTTTACCCTT
Source organism: Marinobacter bryozoorum (assembly GCF_023156245.1). Taxonomy (GTDB): domain Bacteria; phylum Pseudomonadota; class Gammaproteobacteria; order Pseudomonadales; family Oleiphilaceae; genus Marinobacter; species Marinobacter bryozoorum. The sequence continues at coordinate 798 of NZ_JAKZAH010000034.1, read as the reverse complement.
TGATCCAGGGTTACGACTCCGTAGCGCTCGAGGCGGATGTCGAGCTTGGTGGTACGGATCAGAAGTTCAACCTCCTCATGGGGCGCATTTTGCAGAAGCACTATGGCCAGCCTCCGCAGACGGTTCTGACCATGCCCATCCTCGAAGGGCTTGACGGTGTCCAGAAAATGTCCAAGTCGCTGGGCAACTATATAGGTGTCAGTGACTCCCCGGGTGAAATGTACACCAAGCTCCTGTCCATTCCCGATGAGTTGCTGTGGCGGTACTTTGAGTTGCTGAGCTTCCGCCCACTCGCTGAAGTAGCTGAGTATCGCAAGGCAGTGGAGGGCGGGGCGAACCCGCAGGACTTCAAGAAGATCCTTGCCGAAGAGATTATTACCCGCTTCCATGACGCGGATGCGGCGGCCAGTGCTCACAAGTCTGCGGGTAACCGGGTGGCCCTGGGTGAGATTCCCGAGAACGTGCCGGAAGTTGAGGTCTCGCTTGGTGGTCAGGAGAGCCTGCCGGTTTCGGCCGTGCTCCGGCTTGCCGGGTTGGTGAAGAATGGCGCTGCCGCCAGGGACGTGCTCGGTCGCGGTGCTGTCTATATTGATGGCCAGCAGCTGGAGGATGCCGCTCGCCAGTTTGGCAAGGGTGATAACGTGGTTATCCAGGCCGGAAAGAAGAAGATTGCCCGCATTCTGGTTACGGATTGAGCGATCCTGAAGAAAAACAAACTTTTTTCAAAAAGGTCGTTGACAGAAATCGGTGGGGCTGTAGAATGCGCCCCACTTCGACAGGGAACGCCGGCGAAGGCGG
>NZ_JAKZAH010000033.1 GCF_023156245.1 Marinobacter bryozoorum | reverse complement strand
CTAGTGTCCCGTTTGGTTAATTCGTTAGTCTACCTGGATTCTGAAGCCCTGGCTGCCATGGTGGATGCTCGTGGACAGTGGGAAGGTCCTGCCAGGGCTGCTTTCCGTAAAATGGCGACAACGTCGTAAATCTGCGACAATACCGCGCCGATTTTTCATCACGATACCTGATCCTTGAAGGGGAAGGCTCTGAATGACACCCTGGGAACGATACCAGCAAGACCTTGAGCGACCGGACTTTGAAAGGGATCCGGCGCAGGAAGATGCCGTAAGACGGTTGCAGTCTCTGTACGAGCGTCTGGTGGAGGCGGAAAATGAACGCGCCAGGCCACTGAAGAAATTTTCCCTGAAAGTACGCAAAAAGCGAGAGGAACCGGTCAAGGGCCTCTACTTCTGGGGTGGCGTGGGTCGGGGCAAGACTTATCTCATGGATACCTTCTACGAGTCGCTGCCTTTCGAGCGTAAAATGCGGGTGCATTTTCATCGTTTCATGCAGCGAGTTCACGGTGAACTGAGAAAGCTGAAGGGAGAGAAAAACCCCCTCGAGAAGGTTGCCGCACAGTTTGCCGATGAAGCCCGGGTTATCTGCTTTGACGAATTCTTCGTGTCCGATATCGGCGATGCCATGATCCTGGCCACGCTGATGGACGGTCTGTTCAGTCGCGGCGTATCCCTGGTGTGTACGTCCAACATCCAGCCGGATGGACTCTACAAGGACGGCCTGCAGCGGGCGCGCTTCCTGCCGGCCATCGACCTGGTAAAGAAATATACGGATGTAGTTAACGTGGACGGCGGAGTGGATTACCGGTTGCGGACGCTGGAACAGGCGGAGCTTTACCACTCGCCCCTGGACGAGCAGGCCGATATCAGTCTTCAGAGCAGCTTTGATGGCCTGGCAGTGGAAGCGGGCAGCCACTCCCTGAACCTGAAAGTTAACGGCCGGAAGCTCCAGGCCCGGGCCCACGCAGATGACGTGGTCTGGTTCGAGTTTCGTGAACTCTGTGATGGCCCCCGCAGCCAGAACGACTACATTGAACTGGCGCGGGAATTCCAGACTATCATTGTGTCGAATGTGCCGGTGTTGGGCCGTGACAAGGACGACCAGGCCCGCCGTTTCATCAATATGATCGATGAATTCTACGACCGGAACGTGAAGGTGATTATCTCGGCGGAGGCGCCGATCACCGAGCTTTATGCCGGGGGGCGCCTGGGCTTCGAGTTTGAGCGTACCGAGTCAAGGCTGCTGGAGATGCAGTCCAGGGAATACCTGGGGGCTCCTCACAAGGCATGAAGTCAAGGCAAGGAATGAGCCAGGCGTCCCTGCAGCGGGCGCCTGTTCAATCTGCCAGTGCCGTGTCCGGTGTCTTTCCGAAATCCGGCTGCAGCTGGTGTTCCGCTGCGGTCGCCAGCTCCAGCAACCCCTCGATATTATCCCTGCCCATAATGGTCTCCCGGTATTTCTGATCGTACCAGGCCAGGTTGTTGTAACGGATCATACTGCGAATTTCCTGAATATAGGCTGCTCCCCGCTCTGAGTAATGGCTGAGCCCGGCGGCCAGTTGGACCCCGGAGGGGTGTTCTCCCCGGTCATGGGTCCTGGCACGCAGGTCGCGTAAGGTCGTGTAGCTGGGGTGCCGGTTCAGGTTCTGTACATAGGCTCGTACCGAGTGATACGGGGAGCGGAAGCGGGCGACTTCGTGACTGGCACCTTGCGGGCGGTTAAGGGGGATCAGCCCGCAACCGGGGGAAAAGCACCACTGGCCGAACAGGTTGTTGCCCTGACGGGCGAATCGTGACGTGCCCCAGGCGGATTCATTGGCGGCCTGGGCAAGGACCAGGGAGGGGGGCACGGTGTCAAGCCTCCTGAACAGCAGGCGGAACATCTCATCACTGGCGTTATCTTCATCCACCCGCAGGCGTTCGGCCTGGGCGGCGAGCCATCGCTTGTCCTCTTCAGTGAGAGATTGCTTGTTCTGTAACAGGCGAAGATGGTGCCTTTCCAGCAGGATGCGGCTGTTTACCAGCACTGTACGGCTGTATACATAGGAAAAGAAAGCGGCTTTTTTTTCAGTGACGTCGTAGTAAAGGTCAAAGTTGGGCAGGGCGTCCTGGGTCCAGCGGGGCAAAGGAGGCAGGGTGGCCAGTTCGATATCATCGTCTGGCCCGGCCCGGTCCAGGGGGGGAGGGGAGTGTAGTGTGCCCCAGAGCGCGATAGCCGCCAGGGGCACGAATAACATCAGACTTCTTAAACCTGCAGACATTCGAATCCTCGTAGCCGGTACTGATAATCGGGAGTGTACCAGTGACTACGACGACAAACCTGTTCAGGTTTGTATCAGAAGAAGATCTTCATACCGGCCAGAACGCCTTCGTCCAGGTTAATATCTCCCTGGCTGTCATCCAGGTCGGTATTGACGTAGCGGTAACCCGCAAATACATCGGCGTTGCGAATAATCCGGTAGCTTGCGCGCAGCTCCAGGTTGGTCAGGTCATCAGAGTCGCCGAACGACAGGATGCTGGGGGCATAGTGAGCGCTACCGCTGAATGACAGCCCAGGAACATTGGGGATGTTTACAGTGGCGAAGCCGCCAATACCCACTGCGCCGCCATCCAGGTCATCGTCATCCCACGCCATACCACGGAAACCGATGCCGGCCGTGGTGGGCAGGTTGCCCAGTGCTGTGCGGCCCTGGGCATGGAAGTCACCGTTCATCAGGTGACGGCTGCCTTCATGGTAGGTATAACCTGCGCCAGCCTGGATGTCCGAGCGTGAATCAAAGAAGTTTACCTGGCCCTTGACGGATTCGTTGGTCAGGCTGAAATCCACATCCGAAGCGAATGCCGGCGCTGCGGCCAGTGAAAGCGCGACAGGCAGGGCAATGGCAGAAGTCCTGAACAGCATGATGGGATACCTCTGGAAAGTTGGTTAAAGCGTTTTTATCGAATCACAGTGATAACGCCAAGGCATACTACCGGCGGCAATGATGGCACTCAACTTAAAGTCCGTTCAGCTGGCGCGGGGGTCAGTGTGGTTTGTCGGTGCCCTGCTGCTGCAGGGACTCCAGCAGGTCATCCTCGGAAACCGGCTCCCGGGACGGAATACGGTAATCCTCACTGGCCCACGCACCCAGGTCGATCAGGCGGCAGCGATCAGAGCAAAAGGGACGGTGGGGGTTGCTGTCGTTCCATTCCACGGGGGTTTTACAGGTTGGGCAATCTACATACATCAGGTTTCTCGCACGGTATCCGGTTGGTGTTCCGCACAGTATTGTTCCAGAACTGCCCTGAGCATGTCGATGTTAACCGGCTTGGCGACAAAGATATCCATGCCAGCCTGCCGGCTTCTTTCTTCATCCTGCTCCATGGCACTGGCAGTCAGCGCAACCACCGGGGTATAGGGAACACCGGTGATCGCCTCCTGCTTTCGAAGTTGCCGGGTGGCCTCATAGCCGTCCAGGCCTGGCATCACGCAGTCCATGAAGATCAGGTCAAATCGGGCACCCTGCCAGGCCTGGAGTGCTTCCTGGCCATCGTTGGCGGTAGTGACCCGGCACCCCAGCTTCTCCAGCAGCCGCTGGGTCAGCGCCCGGTTGACCGGGTTATCCTCGGCCAGCAAGACCTGCATCGGGCCGCAGGGCAGGGGCGCCGGAGCAGGCAGGGGCGCCATCGGGGCCTGTAATGAGAAGCGGGTCAGGAACGGGCGCTTGCCCTGGTCCGCGTCCTTGAACAGCTGGTTAAGCATGGGAGCCAGGCGTGATTCCCTCAGCGCCTTGCTGAGGAAAGCATCGGCCCCGGCTTCGCGGAAGTGTTCGCCATCGCCCCGTTGCGGGTTGGCCGAAAGAATGAAAATCCGGGTATCTTGCCAGGCCGGATTTTTCCGCACCTTGCGACATAGCTGGTCGCTTTCCATGTCCGGGACAAAGCCGTCCAGGATAACTGCGTCAAACGGTGTTCCGGCTTCCTCGGCGGTCGCCAGGGCTGAGAAGGTCTCGGCGCCTGAGCGCGCCGCTTCGATATCCACTTCCAGTCGTGACAGCATTTCCAGGGTGATCTTTCGGGACAGTGCGTAGGAGTCTGCCACCAGGATGCGCCTGCCGCGGACGTGTCCCAGGCTTGTCCGGCTTCTGGGTTGCCGTTGGCTGGTTTCGGCCAGGGAGAGTTCCACCCAGAAGGTGGAGCCTTCGCCGGGGGAGCTTTCCACGTCCATGTGCCCCGCCATCAGCCGGACCAGCTGGCGGCAGATGGTCAGCCCCAGGCCCGCCCCGGGCAGCTGTCGCCGGTGCCGGGCGTCCAGCTGTACATAGGGCTCGAAAATCAGGGGCAGGTTGGCGGCGCTGATACCTGTGCCAGTATCTTCGACCGACAGGCGTAACTGCACCCGGTTTCCCTCGTGCCCCAGCACTTCGGCGCTGACCAGCACATGGCCTGAGTCGGTATAGAGTATGGCGTTGGATGTCAGGTTTAGCAGTATTTGCCGGACGCGGATAGGGTCGCCCATGACCTGCGCCGGCAGGTTATCATCGACCCTCAGTTCCAGTGCCAGGCCCTTTTCACGGGCCCGTGGGCCGAGCATGCTGACGAGATCGTTGAGGGTTTCCCGCAGGTCAAAGGGGATTTCATCCAGCTCAAGCTTGCCGGCCTCGATACTGGAAATATCCAGCAGGTCGTTGATGATCGCAGACAGACCTTCGGCGGCGTTGAGCAGCGTATCGATATAGTCCCGCTGCTCCTGGTCCAGGCGGGTGTCCTGCAGCAGGCTGGCATAGCCCAGTACCGACTGCAGGGGAATTCGCAGTTCGTGGCTGAGGTTGGCCAGGAACAGGTTCTTGGCGTGGTTGGCTCGAACCGCCTCGTCCCGCTCGTCCATGGACTGTCGGCTGGTCTGGCGCAGGTCTCGGGTTTCGTCCAGCAGGCGCTCCCGCATCTGGTTCAGGGCCTGCTCCATCTCGCTGAGTTCATCCGGGGATGGCGGTGGCTTACGCTGAAGCCGGAGCGGTTCTATCAGCGCATCCAGGTTGAGTCGCGTGGTCCAGGCGGCCATGGTTTCCAGGTGGCGCGAAAGCATGAATCGGACAATCACCAGCAGGCCCAGGGTGCCCAGCATGACAATGACAGACTGGAACAGTAACAGGGTGAATGCCCGCTCCCTTACGGCGGCCTTTACCTGGTCCGCCGATGAAGTCAGCACCAGCCGGCCGAGGGTCGGTGTATCCACCAGCGATGAGCCGCTGATGCGAAGCGGGTGTTCGTGGGTAATGGTGCTCCCATCCGGGAATTCGCCGATGCTGAACTGCTGACCGCTGGTCGTGGTGATTTCGGCGTGCCGGATAACCTCGAACGCCAGCAGGTCGTTCAGGGTGTTTTCCACCTCATCGAAGTTCATCAGCCACAGTTGCTGGCTGAGGTTGCCTTCAGTTATTTCGGCAGTTTTTTGCTGGAGGTGACGGATTTCGTCGACCCGCCGGCTGGTTTCGCCTGCCAGTTGAAGGCCGGTGGCCACCAGCGCCACCACGAGGCTGAACAGCAAAACATAGATCAAAAGGCGTGCGGCCAGGGGCCGGACACTGAGTATTCGGGTCAGGGCAGCGATCACTCTGGATGCAGACAAAGCACATGTTTCCCTGTGATACAGAATTCCAGAAGTCAGTCTAACAGACTGTCAATATAACGACACCGACCATATCGAACCTGAAACGGACGTTCAGGTCATAGAGGTGCGCGCCGTAAATTCGGTTCTCATCCTGCCTGCCCCGACGGAACGATGGGCGGGGATCGTAGCAGGTCACGTCTTCGATTAACCCTTGCAGGTCAGGGTAGTCGTCCGCGGGGAGAGCGGCAAGTTGCGCCCGGGCCTCGTCGGAAAATCGGACTGGCAGACGCTCCGGCGCGGTTTCGCCGGCCCAGCCAATCCGCGCATCCGGTATTGCATCGGCAAAGGGAAGGTAAGGTTTGATGTCGAGAATCGGTGTACCGTCGATCAGGTCATGGTCGCGAATCCGCAAGATCAACTCACCGTCCTTTCTGGTCAGTCCTTCATTGCGCACCACGGACAGTCCCAGACTGTTGGGGCGAAACGGGGAGCGGCTGGCGAACACGCCGACCTTGCGGTTTCCCCCCAGCCTTGGTGGCCGCACTACGGGGCGCCAGTCAGCCCGCACCGCTTCATGGAACTGGAACGTCAGCCACAGGTGTGTGCAGGTTTCCAGGCCCCGGAAAGCATCTTCCCGGTTGAACGGGGGACGGATAACCAGGTCGGCCCAGGCGTGGCGGGTCAGGCCTGGCTGGCGAGGCACGCCGAACTTGTCCCGGAAGCAGGAACGTGTGATGGCAATGGGGGTCAGGGTAAGGGCTTCATCTGCAGGCCTGGCTGGATGGCGTGGCACAGTAGCTCCCGGGGTCTGGTAATGGTCAGCGTGACAGGATACTGCCGGAAAAGTACATTTCCAGGCGCAGGAGGAACGAGGTGTGTTCCTTGAAGTCGTTGTCCCGCCGGAACTCCACCGAAGGGATGACTTCACCGTACAGCCAGTTCTGGTAAAGGCGATAACGCCAGGTGACGTCGGCGAAGTAGCCGGTTTGGCGCCATGTTGGCTGGCTTTCACCCAGTACGCCCAGCCGGGGGTTGAGTTCGGAGCGGTTATTGAGCCGTTTATGGAAGTCCAGAATCTGGGCAAGGTCAAACTGTCGCTCGTCATGTACCCAAACGGCTTCTGAACTGGCGAGGAAGGTCCAGCCTTTACCAATGTCCTTGCCGAACCCTAACCAGGTGGAGGCGCCCCAGCCATCCTGGTGGAAGTAGTACACCCGCTGCCGGGCACCCAGGCGCCAGCCATCCAGTTTCCAGTTCCCCCGTGCAGTGGCCCGCCAGAAGGCATCCGGGGGAAATCGGAGGCGTGCGCCCAGGTCGTTGCTCAGGTTAATGGTGTCGGAGATCACTGACAGGTAGCGCAGGGCGCCCGTAGCATCGGTATCAGAGCGCTGGTCATCGGTGAGCTGGCGACTGCGCCGGCGTTCGCCCAGGGGGATAAGTTCATCACTCTCGCTCTCCAGTACCACCCGGAGCTGCTCTTCGGCAGTGGGCAGGTCAATGCGGAAGCGAGCCTCCGGTTCAATGCTGGCCAGCCTGCCGGTTTCGGATTCGGCAGCGAGGCCCAGGCGCAGGTAGCTTTCGTTGCCGGGCAGGGCGCGGGGGTTGCCGGAGAGCGTGCGGTCTGCCCAGGCACCCAGGGCCTGGATACGATCAGACTGCACCTGCTCCTGGCGAATGACCCAGTTGGAGAAACTTGTCCAGTAGGTGTCCCTGGGTTCCAGCCAGAACTCGTCCGGGCTGAAGGTATAGAAATTCCCCGGCAGGTTTTCCGGTGAAAGCATGTCTGAGGCTGACTGAGCCGACGCCGTTGCCGGGATGCCAGCCAGGCTGGCAATGAATGCCAGCATCAGGTGCTGGAGCAGGATGGTTCGATGGCGCACCCGTAGCTAATCCCGACAGATGTCCAGGAGTTGCTGGTGCAGCTCCTGCACCTGTTGTTCCACCTCGGGCAGGGGGCGGTCGTTCCGGATGATGTGATCCGCACGGCCCAGGCGGTGCTCCCGGGGCATCTGGGCGGCGATGATCCGCTCGACCTGGTCGCGATCATTGTTGTCGCGGCTCATGGTGCGTTCGATCTGGGTCTCAACGGGTACGTCAACGACGATAGCCCTGCTCGCCAGTGTATGCTGATCCGTTTCCAGCAGCAGCGGCGATACCAGCAATACGTAGGGCAGGTGGTAGTTCTCCGGTTGAAGCTGGCGGGCCAGTTCGTCGCGGATGGTGGGGTGCAGCAGGGATTCCAGCCATTCCCGCTCGTTAGGGTCCTTGAATACGATGGTACGCAGGGCCGCCCTGTCGAGCTGGCCGTCATCCTGGAGGATCTCTGCGCCGAAGTGCTCGGCAATTTTCCCGAGCGCAGGCGTGCCCGGCTCCACGACTTCCCGTGCCACGATGTCCGCATCGACCCAGTGCACGCCCAGCGCGCCAAACATCTTTGCCACGGTGGACTTTCCGCTTCCTATACCGCCGGTCAGGCCAATGACTGCAGGGTTGCTCATCAATACCTCGGGTTCTTCTTCAGTGACAGGCCGGAGTCACAGGGCCGGCCAGGCTGGTCAATGGGAGGGGATTCTGCCATGGACCAGCCCCGGGTTGCACCTTTGTTTGCTGTCGAATCAGCCCAGCCTTGCCAGAACCGAGTCACCGATGGCCCGGGTATCCCGACGCTGGTTGCCATTTTCGGCGAGGTCTGCGGCAACGGCATCAAACAGCTCCTGCCCCGCCCTGGCCAGCAAGGGCTCCCTGCGTCCGAGCCATTCCAGCATGCGGGCGGCGGTGAACAGCATGGCGGTCGGGTCGGCGAGGCCCTGGCCGGCGATATCCGGGGCACTGCCGTGTGTTGGCTCGAACATGGAAGGCATGTCCGGGTTGTCCGGGTTCAGGTTGCAAGAGGGGGCCACGCCCATTCCGCCGGAGAGCACGGCCGCCAGGTCGGTGAGGATGTCGCCCTGGAGGTTGCTGGCAACCACAACGTCAAATGCCCATGGCGCCTGGACGAACTTCATACAGGCAGCATCTATCAGTTCGTGGTGGGTGGCTACATCCGGGTAATCCCGGGCAACGTCTTCGAATACCTCGGTATACATATCGCCCCAGTAGCGCAGGGCGTTTCGCTTGGTGATGATGCAAACCTGACTTTCGGCGACCTGGCCATGGTGACTGCGAAATTCACGCTGGCGGCCTTCGGCCCGTCTTGTCTCGGCTCGTAACCGCGCCTGCTCAAACCCGTACCGGATGATGCGCTCGGTGCCCCGGCGGGTGAACACCTCCATCTGTGTGGCCACTTCGTGCTCGGTGCCCTGACGAAGCCGACCGCCCTGACCGACATATTCTCCTTCGCTGTTCTCACGAATGACCAGCATGTCGATGTCCCGGGCCCGGTCGTCGGCCAGGTACTGCCTGGCGCCGGGCAACAGTCGTGCCGGCCGCTCACAGACCCACTGGTCGAACCCCTTGCGCATGTCCAGCAAGGGGGCGAGTGAAACACTGTCAGACAGCAGGTAACGTTCCGGGTCGTCCGCGGGACCTGGATCACCCAGGGCCCCCAACAGGATGGCGTCATAATGGGCCAGTTGTTCAAGGGCGTCAGCCGGCATCACCTCGCCATGTTGCTCATGCCAGGCGTGGGATGGCCAGGGAAACCGGGTCCACTCCAGGGGGAGCTGGTGCTTTTTCCGCAAACGTTCCAGACAATTAATCGCCTCGGCCACGACTTCCGGGCCAATTCCGTCGCCGGGTGTAACGGCGATGCGCAGGGGCTGGGGCATAGAGCGACACTCCAAGAGCTACGAATTTACAAGTATTTGCAAAAGCGGCACCAGGTTACAGGTACCCTTGTCATATTGGCATAGACCCTGACACCGGACGTTGTCCGGTGTCCTTGGCCCAGTGTAGTCAGCGGGGCAGGATTCGTCAGTCTTTAATGCGTTTACGGACCCCTGAAGGGTGTCTATAGTGACTCGGTGCGTCTTTGTATAAACCGGATTAACAAGAGCAGGGTCTCCCTGACTCACCAGCCAGATAGGAGCATGCGTGGAGCGGCCAGAAGTTTTGTATGATGAGTCTCATTGCGGCCAGTGCGCCTGTGGCGAGGGTCTGGATTTTCAGTTTTCATTTGCTTACCAGCCCATAGTAGACGTCTCCGACAAGAGCGTATTTGCCTATGAAGCGCTGGTCCGGGGCACCTCGGGTGAGAGCGCCTGGAGCATCCTTTCAAAGGTGAACGACAGGAATTGCTATTCGTTTGACCAGATCTGCCGGGTCAAGGCGGTCAAGCTGGCCTCCCGCCTCGGGATGGATACGATGCTCAGCATCAACTTCATGCCCAACGCGGTGTACCAGGCAGAATACTGCATCCGGACGACCCTGGCGGCCGCGAAAACCTATAACTTCGACACCCGGAAGATTATCTTTGAACTGACTGAAGGCGAAGACCTGTCATCGGTGGATCACCTGGTGTCAATTATCAAGGCCTACCAGAGCATGGGCTTCAGCACGGCCATCGATGACTTTGGTGCAGGCTTTTCCCGCTACAACCTGATGACCGCCAGCCCTCCGGAGCTGCTCAAGCTGGATATGGGCCTGATACGTGATATTGACCGGGAGCCCAACAAACAGGCGGTGGTCAATGGCATCGTGACCATGATGACCCAGCTCGGTGGCCGCATTGTTGCCGAGGGCGTTGAAACCGTTGAGGAGTATGCCTGGCTCCACGGGCGCGGTATTCGGCTATTCCAGGGCTACCTGTTTGCCCGACCGGGTTTCGAGACCCTGCCTGAGCCGTTTTTCCCGGACATTGGCGAGGGGGCCTGACGCCAGTGCTCTATCGTCTGGTCACCCTGGTTGGCGGCATTGTCTTTGTTGGTGTGCTCTATGGTTTGATCTGGCTGCTTTGCCGGAAATTCCTCCAGGGCCACCAGGTCACGGAAAACCTTAACGACCGTGCCACGGCCCTGGCAACCTGGACCTTTACCGGCGTTTGCCTGGGATTGGTGTTTGCCATTTTCGGCGCTTTCCTGCTGGGCCCCTGGGCGTTTTATCGAACCGTCAGGGCCCATGATGTCGGGGTTTCCGACGGGGCGGCCGTGTGGTGGGGGCTCGGCGTGGTTACCCTGGCCCTGGCAATCACCGGGGCCGGGTTTGCCGGCTTCCTGTGGGTCGTGGGTGTTTTCTGAGCCCGGCCAGCCATTTGCCCGGTAGACATGATGCCGGGCAACTGCCGCGCAGCGGTGCAGGCGTTCTGCCTCGCAGACCCGTCGCGCCCTGGTTCAGGTGGCTGCCTGGTACTCCGCCGCCACGGCATGGAACTGCTCCCTGAGCCAGAGCAGGGCGGGCTCTTTCTCATAGGCCCGGTGCCAGTACAGTTGGATGTCCACGTCCGGCAGCCCGGGTGGCGGGTTAAGAATGCAGGTATCAGAGCGGGTTGCCATCTGGCGGGCGTAACCCTCCGGCATGGTCAGTAGCAGGTCAGAGCTCTCCACCACCTGGCAGGCGGCGTAATAGTGCTGGCAGCGCAGACGGATTTGCCGTTGCAGGCCCATACGGGACAATTCGAAATCTTCGATGCCCGGTCCCTCATTCCGTGATGACACCAGGATGTGCTTTGCTGACAGGTAATTGTCCATGGTCAGGTCCTGCCCTTCCAGTGGGTGTCCTTTCCTGGCGATAACCACTCGCCGGTCCTTGCGCAGCTGCTCGTGGGCAGTCTGGTCACCAATAGGCAGCAGCACATCCACGGCATAATCCAGCCGGCCCGCCGCCAGCAGACTTTCCATATCCCGCCTGGCTACCCGCTGACTGTTGATCTCGATTTCCGGGTAGTCGTTCAGCCGGGTAACCAGTTGCGGCAGGAACGTCGACTCCAGCACGTCCCTGAGCGCCAGGGCAAAGGTCTTGCGGTGGCTGGACGGGTCGAAGGCGTGGAACTGGTTTACAGCACTGTGGATCTGGTTAAGTCCCGGCCGCATGGATTCCACAAAGCGACGTGCCAGCGGGGTGGGTACCATCCGGTTCCCTTGCCGGGAAAACAATGGGTCATCGAAGTGTTCCCGCAGCCGGGCAAGGGAATGACTGACCGCCGGCTGGGTCAGGTTGAGGGCTCGGGCGGCGCGGGTAAGGCTGCCTTCCCGGTAAATGGTATCGAACACGTGAAGCAGGTTAAGATCTAGCCGGTTTGAGGCCATGGGAGCAGTGTCTCGTAAATGAATCAATCTCGATAATGGTACGGAATTAAAACAATTCAGTCGCGTAATACAGTGCATGTTACTAGACTGGCCCGTTACGACAAATTTGAGTGGGTTTCGGAATGTCCCAGAGAATATTTATAACCGGTGGTGCCAGGGGCCTGGGCCGGGCGCCGGCGCTGGATCAAGTGAATGGCGGGGGTGATCCATGGCAACCATCTATCTGATCCGGCACGGTCAGGCAAGCTTCGGCGAAGATAACTACGATCAGTTATCAGAAACCGGCTGGCAGCAGGCCCGGGTTCTGGGGCGCTGGCTGGCAGGGCGGGTGCACCCGGACGTAGTGATCGGTGGCGATATGCAGCGCCACCGGGAAACGGTGGAAGCCATTGCCAGCGGCTATCGCGGGGCGTTCCCGGATATGCAGGTGGCAACCGGTTTCAACGAGTTTGACCATGCCAGGGTAGTTTTCCGTTTCCGGCCCGAATGGGCAGACCGTGAGCGGATGCAGGCTGACCTGGCCGCCACGGGCCATCCGGCAAAGGCGTTCCAGCAGACCTTCACCCAGGCTGTTCAGCGTTGGGTGAGTGGCGACCACGACGAGGATTACCCTGAGACGTGGCTACAGTTCAAGGCCCGGGTTAATAAGGCACTGGACGACCTGGTCAGCTGGGCCAACGGTGGTGATGTCTTTGTATCCACCTCTGGCGGACCAATTGCGGTGATCCTGCAAAACCTGCTGCAACTGAGCGACAGCCGGGCGCTGGCGTTGAACGAGGTTATTGCCAACACCAGTGTCACCCGGGTTCTGTATTCAGGGGACAGGCGCAGCCTGGCGGTTTTCAACAACTACAGCCACCTGGAGGCGGAAGGGCAGGAACTGGTCACCTTCCGCTAAACGGAAGAAAGTTCGACTGAAAGGAAAGAGAACATGAGCAAGAAGAATCTTTTTGACCTTGCAGGCAAGGTCGCCCTGGTTACCGGTGCCAGCCGTGGTATCGGTGAAAGCGTTGCCCGGCTTCTGGCAGACAACGGAGCACATGTCATTGTCAGTAGTCGCAAGATTGACGGTTGTGAAGCGGTGGCGAGCAGTATCCGGGATAACGGCGGCAGCGCTGAAGCTGTTGCCTGCCACATCGGTGAGATGGAGCAGCTGGAAGCCATTTGGAAGCATATCCGTGACAAGCATGGCAAGCTGGATATCCTGGTGAACAATGCGGCCACCAATCCGTATTTTGGCAAGATTGAAGAGACCGACCTGGGCGCCTTCCAGAAGACGGTGGACGTCAATATTCGCGGTTATTTCTTTATGTGCGCGGAAGCCGCCAAGTTGATGAAAGAGCAGGGGCAGCCAGGGGCCATTGTGAACGTGGCGTCGGTGAATGGTGTTACCCCGGGCTTTATGCAGGGTATCTACTCCATTACCAAGTCAGCGGTGATTGCCATGACCCGGGCCTATGCCCGCGAGTTGGGACCGGATAATATCCGCGTCAATGCATTGTTGCCGGGGCTGACTGACACGAAGTTCGCAAGTGCCTTGACCACCAACGACAGTATTCGTGACCGGGCGATGGAGCATATTCCCATGCACCGGATGGCACACCCGGATGAAATGGCTGGCACCATTCTTTACCTGGTATCCGAAGCGTCGAGCTACACCACCGGCACCTGCGTTAACGTGGATGGCGGCTACCTGACGGTCTGACCCAACGGATGGTGACCAAAAAGCCCCGGCTCTGACCTCAGGCCGGGGCTTTTTTCGGGTTGTTACTGGACCGTTGGTGATCCGGTTTCCGCCTGGGAAATGGCAGTACCGGTGGGCGGGTTGCGGTGGAGCGAGTACAGCACCTTGTCCAGCAGGGCCTGGCCGTTCCAGGCCGGGGAGTGGTTGACGATACCTACCACGGCCCAGGTAGTGTTATTTGCGTCCCGGGTGTAGCCGGCTACAGAACGCACGTCCTGCAGCAGGCCGGTCTTGATGCGCCCCATACCTTCCATGCCCAGGTTGCGCAGGCGCCGTGCCATGGTGCCATCCATGGCGGTCAATGGCATGGATGTCATCAGGTCCGGGCCGTAGGGGCTTGCCCATGCCTGTGTCAGGATGCTCGACATTTGCCGTGTACTCATGCGGGCGTGCCTGGAAAGGCCGCTACCGTTGTCAATCACCATGCCCCGGGTGTCGATTCCTTTACCTTCCAGCCAGTCATAGATTGCCCGGATGCCGGAAACACGGTCATCATTGTCGGCCGCGTGGCGATTCCGGGCCCCGATGGTCAGCAACAGCTGGCGGGCCATGACGTTGCTGCTCCACTTGTTAATGTCGCGGACCATGGTCACAAGGTCCGGTGAGGTGGTGCTGGTGACCAGGCGTGTACCGGACGGGATGGTGCCTGTGCGCCAGCTTCCGGTAATTGCACCGCCAAGCTCACGCCAGAGGGAGATGAGTATCTCGCCGCTGTACTGGTCGTGGGGTAACAGGGACAGATAGTTTGTGGTGCGGCAGCCCTCGGGCAGCTTGCCCTCTACACGGACGGTGACCTTGCCGGCCTGGTCAAATACCGGCGTCCAGTCAATCTGGCGGCGTCCGGGGCAGGACCCTTCCTCGACAGGGGTGATGCGGTTGTCGATGCTGACAGATGGCAGGGCCGGCGTGGTCCAGGCACGAGTGCCCCGCTCATCCGCCCGTACCTGGAAATGTACCAGGTTCATGTTCAGCAGCACCGGCGAAGGTTCGACCAGGAACGGCCGGTGGGGGTTGTTGCCGTTATCATGGAACCGTGGCAGTCCGTCAGGCAACAGGAAGGCCCGGTCACTCAGCACGATATCACCCTCGATGGTTGTCACACCCAGCGAGCGAATGTCGTGAATGACGGTCCAGAGCCGCTCGATAGTCAGCTTGGGGTCGCCACCAAAGCGGACGTAAAGGTTACCCTTGAGGGTCTCGCCCTCGAAGGTGCCATCCGTAAGGAAGCTGGTTGTCCAGCGGTGGTTGGGGCCGAGGATTTCCAGTGCGGCATAGGTGGTCAGTACCTTCATGATGGACCCAGGACTCATGATGGCGTCCGCATTGATGTACTGCTCAGTGCCGGGGCCGTCCATGGGTATCGCGGCCACGCTCAGGCCGTTCAGGTCATCCAGGGATTCCTGCGCGAAGCTCCTCACCTCACTGCCCCAGACCCGCTTGTCCAGCTCCCCTGCGGTGGCTGTAACTGCGAGCAGGGCGCCTGAAATAAGGCCCGCCCCGATTGAACGGACCGTGTTTCGGGCCAGGGAGCTTAGTCCGGTGCTAGTGAGTTTTTGAAGTGGCATGGCAGCAACGTCCGTCGTGGTGGGTACTTATTTTCTAACCATAGCTTAATTTTTGGACGACGACTATGTTCTCGTCCTATACATAACGTTAAAAAATGACAGCAGGGTTTCGGAATTTAAGCACTTTTGTGACGGCCCGTTACAGAGTGTGGCGCCACGGTTACCCCGTTTCGGGCAATCAGGGGGATTTCAGGGCTGCCGGGCCTGGCGGACGTTGCTAGAATGCGCCGGACAAAACCGTATTTCATGTCGTTGAATCAAGGAGTTGGATAAGATGCTGACAGGGCACTGCCTGTGTGGTGAGGTAACCTTTGAATACGACGGGCCCCTCGGGCCAGTCGCCCTTTGCCACTGCAGCCAGTGCCGCCGGGCCCATGGCAGCGCGTTCTCTGCCAGCGCGCCGGTGCAGCGGGTTCATTTCCGCTTTACGGGCGGCGAAGAGCGTATTACCGAGTTTGAGTCCAGGCCGGGAAAATACCGGGCTTTCTGTAATCGCTGCGGTAGCCAGCTGTACAGTCGGGTGGATGCCATTCCCGGCATCCTGCGGCTCAGGGTCGGTGTGATCAACGAGCCGCTGGGCAAGGGGCCGGCTGGCCATGTTTTCACCGGCTCAAAAGCAGACTGGTTCGCCATCAACGATGACCTGCCACAGCACGAAAAGACCGAAAGGGCCAACGACCCCCACTGAACGACCCCCACTGAGTGCCGCGCCTGGTCAAGTCGCTGGCTGACTGCGTGACGCGGAGGCTCCAGTTCAGGGCGTCAGTCGCAGGACCTCACCGTTGCCGGAGTCGGTCAATAGCCAAAGCTTCCCGTCTGGCCCCATGGACACTGCCCTGATGCGCTTGTTCAGGCCGCTGAGGAGGTCCTCCGTTCCGGTAATTTCCTGGCCTTCCAGCTCCAGGCGTACCAGCTTCTGCATTTTGAGCGCGCCAACGAACAGGTCCCCCTGCCATTCGGGAAAGTCCTCACCGGTATAGAACGCCATCCCCGACGGGGCGATGGAAGGGTCCCAGTAGTGCAGGGGCTGGGCCATGCCGTCCTTTTGGGTCTGGTCGGTGATGGACGTGCCGTCATAGTTGATGCCGTAGGTGATCTCCGGCCAGCCATAGTTGCTACCGGCCTCGATAATGTTTACCTCGTCGCCGCCCCGGGGGCCGTGTTCATGGCTCCAGATTGCGCCGGTCTGCGGGTGCAGTGTCATGCCCTGGATGTTCCGGTTGCCCTTGGTGAACAGCGTATCCCGGGCTCCGTCCCGGTCTGCAAACGGATTGTCTTCCGGAATTGCTCCGTTGATGGTAATCCGGTGCACCGCGCCGGCGTCGTCACCAAAGTCTTGCGCGCGGTTCATTTCGCCACGATCTCCCACTGCTACATACAGGTAGCCATCCCCGGGAATAACCATACGACCAGCGAAGTGCCGGGTCGTCCCTGAGCGGGGCTCTGCCTCAAAAATTACCTCAAGGTTTTCCAGGGCCCTGTCGTTCATTTCGGCCCGCGCTACGCGGGTTGTCATGCCTTCGTCACTGGCATGGGCATAGCTGAGAAACAGGAGCCGGTTCTGATCAAAGTCAGGGTGAAGAAGGATATCCAGCAGGCCTCCCTGACCACGGGCTGCTACCTCCGGCACGCCAGATACCGGTTCCTCTTCCAGCTCACCATTACGAATGATCCGCAACCTGCCCGCACGCTCTGTGACCAGTTGGCTGCCATCGGGCAAAAAGGCGATAGCCCAGGGGTGTTCAAGGCCTGATGCGACAGTGGTTACTTCGAACCTGGCCTGGTCTGACTCGTGGGTCGTTGCTGTTGCCAGCGGCACAGCTGTGGTGGTGGCCACAAGGAGTACAGTGGTACAGATGACGTTTCGCATGGGTACTTCCTCCGTAAGCGGGGGGCGCTACACCCCTGAGCTTACCAACCCTGTGAGGTGCGGCGACAGTTCCCTCATTACTGTACGTTAACGTATACGCCATACGGGCAGTACCGGTTTGATTAAAGTGCCTTCAGGGTAGCTCGCTGGCCTCCTGTCTTGTTTTTTTGCAAACGCGAATCAGTTGCATTAAGGTAGGTAAATGAGGGCAGCACTGAGGTCGCTGCCAATATCAGATCAGGGGGAACAGGGTATGTTCGAACAGGAAGCGAAAGAGGGGATCAAACTCGCCGGGGTGGCCCTGGGGATTATCCTGGCAGTGGCACTAATCACCTTGCCCGCCTTATGGGGGTGAACCAGTGAGGCTTGGGTACACGTAACTGATGTCGACCGTTGAAGTTCAGCAGTCACGACTACACTGACGGTGTGAGGTTACTCGAAATGCCCGTACAGGGTGTTTCTCACGCGGAAAACGACAGGAGGTAATTCCATGTCAGATCATCACGTGTACAAGAAAACCGAAGTGGTAGGTTCCTCGAAAACCAGTATTGAAGACGCCATTGAGAACGCCCTGGCGGAATGCGCCAAAAGCATCCGTAACATGGAGTGGTTCGAAGTGACCGAAACCCGTGGACATATCGAAAACGGCAAGGTCGGCCACTACCAGGTCAGCCTGGTGGTCGGTTTCCGGATCGAGAACAGCTGACCTCGCTGGTCGGCGTAGCCGGCACCCGGTGGCGTGGATTCGTCGGTCGCGGGGTGCCGGTTGCTTCGTAGCCGGTTTACTTTTCCTGTCTGGCCTGTCGTCCTGACAAGCCTTTACATTCAGGGTTTGCGGTGACTCTTCTGGAGCCAGCGGTCCAGCTGGTCAGCAAACTCCTTGCGGTCCTGCTGACTGAACGCCGCCGGCCCACCGGTCACCTGGCCCGCATTGCGCATCTCCTCCATAAAGTTCCGCATGGCCAGGCGCTGGCGAATATTCTCGCGGGTGAAAGCCTGCCCACGTGGATTGAAGGCATCAGCACCCTTGTCGATGGCCTCAGCGGCCAATGGAATATCCTGGGTGATAACCAGGTCCCCTGTGGTCAACTGCTCAACAATTTCCTGGTCCGCCACATCGAAGCCGTGGGGAACCTGGCGGGCGTGGATCCAGGGGCTGGGGGGCAATCTGATAACATGGTTCGCTATGAACGTGGTATTGATCTGCCAGCGGGTTGCTGCCCGGCAGAGTATTTCCCGGATGGGGACGGGGCAGGCATCCGCATCGACCCAGATAGGCATGGTAGTGGTTCCGGCTGTGACCTTGGCGGGAGTGTAACCGCCAGCAGGTAGTAATGATAGTCGGTGGTCCGCCAGGCGCAGGTCGCTAGCGAGAATCATGTCTCGTTCCCGTTGAACAATTGCTGACCATCGACTAGAAAATAAGGACAGGCCCGTGAGATCCACGGGGTACCCACCAACAGCCATCGTGATGCAACAGGCCACAAGCCCGGGAAGCCACGGTGTGAGGAGACGGGGATGAAAAACCGTTATGAGTTTACGATGGACTATGTCCGCTACCTGGACGATGCCGGTGATCCGCTGGATGAATTGCCGGCACTGGCCGCCGATGCCGGCCGTCTGATCGATGCCTACCGAAACATGGTGCTTGCCCGCACCCTGGACCAGAAAATCATTGCCCTGCAGCGAACTGGCAAATGTGGCACCTACCCTTCCGTGCTGGGCCACGAGGTCATAGGGACCGCCATTGGTCAGTGCATGGACCGCCATGACGTATTTGCACCCTATTACCGTGACCAGGCCACCCAGCTGCTGCGGGGTGTGCCCATGGTGAACATGCTGCTTTATTGGGGCGGCGATGAGCGAGGCAGTGCCGGCTGGGAGCTGTGCCCGCAGGACCTGCCCATTTCGGTTCCCATTGCCACCCAGTGCTGTCATGCGGTGGGCATTGCCGCCGCCATGCGTATCCGGGACGAGCAACGGGCCGTAGTTGTCACCCTGGGCGACGGCGCCACCTCCAAGGGGGATTTCCTTGAAAGCGTCAACCTTGCAGGCGCCTGGCATCTGCCGGTGGTGTTCGTGGTGGCGAATAACCAGTGGGCCATCTCGACCCCGCGTGGCCTGCAGACCGGCAGTGAAACCATTGCCCAGAAGGCCATCAGCGGCGGGCTGCCCGGCCACATCGTTGATGGTAACGACTATTTCGCGGTCAGCGAGGCCATGGAGCATGCCCTGGATCGCGCCCATGGGGGCAAGGGAGCGACGGTTATCGAAGCCGTTACCTACCGCCTTGGTGACCACACCACCGCTGATGATGCCACTCGCTACCGCAGCGCGGACGAATTGCGAAGCGCCTGGGACAGGGATGGCATCAAGCGCTTGCAGAGTTACCTGCACCACGCCGGGCACTGGGATGCGGCCAGGGAAAAAGACCTGCAGGCCCACTGCCGGGACAAGGTGGAGAAGGCTGTCCACGTCTATCTTGAGAAAGCGCCTGAGCCTCCTGCGGCCATGGTGGACTATCTGTTCGAGTCCTTGCCCTCGTCGCTGGCTGGCCAGCGTGAGCGGCTTGCCCGCAAGGTGGAAGGAGGTGTGTCATGAACGCATCCGCAGAGAAAGCTATCCGTCAGGACGAGGCCGCACCGATCTCCCACAGGGTTACCCTGGTGGAGGCGGTCAACCTGGCCCTGGCAAGGGAAATGACCAACGACGAATCGGTGGTCGTTCTTGGTGAGGACATCGCCACCAATGGCGGTGTGTTCCGGGCCACCGTGGGCCTCAAGGAGCGTTTTGGGTACAAGCGCGTGATGGACACGCCGCTGGCAGAGAACCTCATTGCCGGCGTCACTGTGGGGATGGCTACCCAGGGATTGAAACCGGTGGCGGAGTTCCAGTTCATGGGGTTCATCTATGCCGGCTTTGAGCAGATCATCAGTCACGCGGCCCGCATGCGTAACCGCACCCGGGGCCGGCTCCATTGCCCGCTGGTCTACCGTGCGCCTTTTGGTGGTGGCATCCATGCGCCCGAACATCACAGTGAAAGTACCGAAGCCCTGTTTGCGCATATTCCGGGGCTAAGGGTGGTGATCCCCAGTTCGCCCCAGCGTGCCTATGGCCTGCTGCTGGCTGCCATCCGGAACCCGGACCCGGTGATCTTCCTGGAACCGAAGCGCATCTACCGGGCCGTAACCCAGACGGTAACGGACAACGGCGAGGCGTTGCCCCTGGATACCTGTTTCACCTTGCGGGAGGGCGACGATGTCACCCTGATAAGTTGGGGCGCGTCCATCATGGAAACCCTGCAGGCGGCCGATCGACTGTCAGAGCAGGGCGTTTCGGCAGAAGTCATTGATGTGGCCACTATCAGTCCGCTGGACCGGGAAACCCTGCTGTGCTCCGTGGCCAAGACCGGCCGGGCGGTGATTGTCCACGAGGCCTGTCGCAACGGCGGTGTCGGGGCCGAGGTGGCCGCCTCTATCGCGGAAGGCGCCTTCCTGGACCTGCAGGCCCCGGTGGTACGGGTGACCGGTTACGATACGGTGATGCCCTATTATCGCAACGAACAGCACTACCTGCCGCAGGTAGAAGACATAGTGGCGGCGGTAGAGCAGGTGATCGCGCTCTGACCGGGGAGGTTTTCCATGAAGTACTTCAAACTGCCGGATCTGGGCGAAGGCCTGCCGGAAGCCGAGATCGTCGAGTGGCACGTGAAGGTAGGCGATACCGTGGAACTGGACCAGGTGCTGGTGAGTGTCGAGACCGCCAAGGCCATTGTGGAGGTGCCCTCTCCGGAGGCCGGTACCATTGCCAAATTGTTCGGCGAGGCGGGGGATATCATCCATACGGGGGAACCCCTGCTGGCCTTCGAAGGTGCAAGCGAGGACACCGGTACCGTGGTGGGCGAGCTGAAGTCTTCCGGTTCCGGGGAAAGTGAAGGCGAGGTCGATTCGTTCATTATTGGTGCGGCGCCATCCAGCAAGCGGGCCCGGGCCAACCGGGCAACGCCGGGCGTACGTGCCCTGGCGGAACGATTGGGAATCAGCCTGGAAAATATCAGGGGTAGTGGCCCCGGTGGCCTGATCACCAACGACGACGTACATCGCCAGGCCAGCCACCAGAAACAACTGGGCGAGGCTGAAGCGCTGCGGGGGCCGCGGCGCACCATGGCGAAGAATATGGCTCTGTCCCACGCCCAGGTGGTACTCGTGTCCATCTTCGAGGATGCGGATATCCATGACTGGAAAAAGGGCACAGACATCACCATGCGCCTGGTCCAGGCCATTGCCCGTGCCTGCGAGGTGTCACCGGCCCTTAATTGCTGGTTTGACGGGGATAATCTCAGCCGGCGCCTGCTGGACGAGGTGCATATAGGCATTGCCGTGGATACCCCCGACGGGCTTTTCGTGCCCGTGCTGCGGGACGTCAATCACCGATCCATGGAAAACCTGCGCCAGGGCCTGGAAAACCTGCGGGAAGCGGTGGCGACCCGAAAGATCCCGCCACAGGAGATGCAGGGTGCCACCATCACCCTGTCCAACTTCGGCACTCTGACTGGCCAGTACGCCAACCCTATTGTCAGCCCGCCGCAGGTGGCAATCGTGGGGGCCGGGAAAATACGGGAGAAGGTGGTGCCACACAAAGGCCAGCCCTCCGTGCGGCGGATCATGCCCCTGTCAGTCACCTTCGATCACCGGGCGGCCACCGGTGGCGAGGCAGCGCGTTTCATGGCTGCCGTGGTGGAGGCGCTCGGTTCCGAGGCGTCCGGATAACAATTCCGGTGACGGTTGAAACGGTGCGTTGGACGGACCATAGTAGCGAGTATGACAACACTGTTCATTATACTGGTGGTTCTCTTCGCAGCCCTGTTTATCCTGGTGCCCTTGCTGGAGAAACATGCCTCGAAGGGGGATGCGATTAATGAGAGCCGGATTTCCCGGTGGATCATTCCGCTGATGGCTGCGGTTTTGATTCTGGGGATACTGAGGCATTACTTCGGATAGGGGCAGGTCTGCCCGTCAGTACGTTATTCAGGGCGGGGCACAGGCACAAAAAAAGGCAGCCGAGGCTGCCTTTTTTGCGTGTTGTGGCCTGTTATTTACAGGGCAACAACGTTTTCCGCCTGCGGGCCTTTCTGGCCCTGAGTAACGGTGAACTCAACCTGCTGGCCTTCTGCCAGGGTCTTGAAACCGCTGCTCTGAATAGCGCTGAAGTGAACGAATACGTCGGGGCCGCCTTCACGAGTGATAAAGCCGAAGCCCTTGGATTCGTTGAAGAACTTGACGGTACCGGTAACTGTAGACATATCTTTTAATATCCTGAAATCAATCTGATTAATGCGCCGCCAGGGACCATTGTTGGGCTGGTCAGCATTGTGCGGAAAAGAAACGCGCGGGATCAAAAACAGGACGTACACTACAATTACTGACAGGGCGTCTTATTGATGAACTGCTTTGCTAACTCTTTCCTACGCCGCCCAATCTACGCACCTTATTCGGGAAAAGCTACTGTTATTTTCACCGGTGGGTATATTTACGCATCCCGGGGCGGACCAGGGGGACGAACCAGGGGTTCGATAGCGCCCCTGCTGGTCTACACTGCATTCCCAGTGCCGTACCCGGCTAACAACAATTTTGAGAGCGAGGTTCCATGTCAAAGCGGCAAACCTGGTCCCACATAGTGCTGGCCTTTGCCACCGCCCTGGTTATCGGCGCAGCACTGGGTTCCATCGTGCAGACCCAGATCAACCTGTTGGCTCTGAGGGGGTTGGGGGTAGAGATCGGCGCAGGCGCCTGGTTTGCCACCACGCTGGAGGACCTGGCCAAGTTCGGACCGGTTTACCTGGTAATGTTCGGCGTGGGCTTCCTGCTTTCCCAGCTGGTTGCCATGACCCTGACCCGCCACAAGCTGCACGCCTGGCGCCGGCTGGTTTGTTCTCTGGCAGCGGTGGTTGGCCTCTGGGCCACCTTTACACTGGTGGATGCCCTGGCGCCACCACCCACCCTGATCGCCGCCACTCGCAGCTCGGGCGGTATGCTGGCCAAGCTGGTTACGGCTGCCATTGCCGGTTGGCTGTTCGCCACCATGGCCACAGAATCGTCCGGTAGCAACCGCAAAACCGGTTCGGCCACAGCACTGCTGCTGATTGCCTTGCTGGTAGCCCCGTCAGACCAGGCCCTGGCCCAGTCCGGACCGGGCTATCGACTGGAGACAGTGGTATCCGGCCTGGAACATCCCTGGTCCCTGGCTTTCCTGCCGGATGGCCGCATGCTTGTTACTGAGCGCCCCGGCCGGTTGCGTATTATTACCGCAGACGGCGAATTGCAGCCTGAGCCTGTAGCCGGAGTGCCCGAGGTATTCAGCGAGGCCCAGGCGGGGCTGTTTGAGGTCCTGCCGGCCCGGAACTTCCCGGAGAGTGGCCATATTTACCTGAGCTACGCCTGCGGAGCCGCGCAGGCCAACCATACCTGCCTGGCCCGAGGCCGTCTGGAGAGTGGCCGGTTGGAAGACGTGGATGAGCTGTTCCGGGCCAGTCCGGCGAAGGTGGGGGCGGTCCACTATGGCGGCCGCATGGCCTGGCTCGAAGACGGCACACTCCTGCTGACCCTGGGTGACGGTTTTGACTACCGGGAGCAGGCCCAGCGCCTGGACAGTCACATCGGTACCATCGTGCGACTGAACGCGGACGGCTCGGCACCGGAAGATAACCCCTTTGTGGATAACCCGGAGGCACTTCCGGAAATCTTCAGCTATGGCCATCGCAATGTACAGGGGCTGGTTGTCGACAAGAGCAGCGGACAGGTCTTCGCCCATGAGCATGGCCCCCGCGGGGGCGATGAGATCAACCGTATCGAAGGCGGGAAAAACTATGGCTGGCCGGTGGCAACCCATGGGCTGGATTACACCTGGGCCCGGGTCACACCTTTTACTGAGTACCCCGGCACCGAACAACCAGTTTTGCACTGGACGCCCTCCATCGCGCCCTCGGGCATGACACGGTATGACGGGGATCAGTTTCCTCAATGGCAGGGTGATCTCCTGGTTGGCGGCCTGGTGACCCGCGCAGCCCACCGGGTTGAAATGGACGCCGATGGCGCCAGAGAAAGGGAAAGGCTGTTCGAAGAATTGGGCGAGCGTATCCGCGATATACGTACCGGACCCGACGGAGCTGTTTATCTGTTGACAGACAATGCTGATGGCAGGCTCGTCAGGGTTGTTCCCGAACCGCAGTGATCGCTGATGCCGCTGCTGTTGTACAGGCCCCGGGCGGGCCTTCAGCAGGAACGATTGATCAGAAGTACGTAAGGGGGAAGGTTGAGGCAGCTAAAAAAGGTTGCACTGGTCACAGGTGGTGCCCGGGGTATTGGCCGCGGTATTGCCCGGTTTCTGTTGCGCGAAGGCTGGCGGGTCGCAATATGCGATGTTGACGATGGGGCAGCCGAAGAGTTCGTCGCATCGCACCGGGGCAGCGACGACGTCTGTTTCGTTCAGGTTGACGTCTCAAGCGAAGACCAGGTGGAGCAGGCGATCAGTAAGACCCTGGCCTGGGGCAGGCGCCTTGATGCCCTGATTAACAACGCGGGGCTGGCAGACCCTGAGACCGGGCCGGTGGACCAACTGGACCTGTCAGTGTGGCAACGCAGACTGGACGTTAACCTCACCGGTCCGTTCCTGATGACCAAGCACAGTACCAGGTACCTTCGAGAAACCCGGGGGAGTATCGTTAACATCGCTTCCACCCGAGCGCTGCAGTCCGAGCCTGACACGGAAGCCTACGCGGCTACCAAGGGCGGATTGGTAGCGTTGACCCACGCATTGGCGGTCAGCCTGGGGCCGGAGATCCGGGTGAACTGTATCAGCCCGGGCTGGATCGATGTGCGGGGCGAACAGCCGGGTGGCGGAGACAGCCCTGAACCCTTGGCGGAACGTGATCACAGTCAGCATCCTGTGGGGCGGGTAGGCCGCGCCGACGACATTGCGGCTACCGTGGCGTTCCTCCTTTCAGAAAACGCCGGTTTTGTCACCGGGCAGAATATCGTGGTGGATGGTGGGATGACCCGCAAGATGATCTACGAGGACTGACCAGGAGGGCTATGTGAAATTTATCTTCGAGGTTCGAATCAGGGAGGGCCATACCGCTGAGGAGTACGCGGATGCCTGGGTAAGGGCCAGTGAGCTGATCCAGCAGGCTCCGGGCGCCCGGGGTACGGAGCTGCACCGCAAGATTGGTGATCCCAGTACCCTGATCGCCATTGCCAGCTGGGAAAGCAAGGCCCAGCGGGATGCGATGGAAGGGCAGCATAACCCTGAAATCGCCGAGATTATCCGCAGTGCGGCGCCGTTCGTGGAAATTACGCCCATTGGTGAATTTGAAGACCCGGAGTGGGTGGTGGTGCCCCCCGACCGGAAGGAGTCCTGATATGGCCGGAGGCTGGTCAAAGGACGGTGCGGTTCAGGACCAGATCGACAGCACCGTGGAAGACGCCCTCGAACGGGCTCGTGCCAATCTTCCTCAAGGCGAGAGCCTGACGCATTGTGAGGAATGCGACGAGCCTATCCCCGAGGCTCGCCGACAGGCCCTGCCAGGCGTTCGACTGTGTGTGCGTTGTCAGAGTGAGCGGGACAGGGAACAGGCGGATAATAGCCTGTTCAACCGCCGGGGCAGTAAGGACTCCCAGCTTCGCTGAGGGCACTCGCCACACCCGGTAACCGGCTCCTGGTTCAGGCCAGGGCTTCCTCCACCATCCACAGCCGGTCCTGGCCGAAAAACATGTGGTCGCCCACGAACAGGGTCGGTGCCCCGAACACACCCCGATCTACCGCTTCGGTCGTTATATCCTTCAGGCGTTCCTTCACCGCCGGGTCGCTGGCACGAGCCATCACATCGTCCGGGTCGAAACCGGCAGCGGTGAGCACGCGGGTGACCACGTCGGGGTCGCCCATGTTCTCTTCGTCCACCCACATGGCGTTAAACACTGCGGTCAGGTAATCATCGAAACGGGGCGTGTCCAGAAAGGCCACGGCGCCGCGCATCAGCTGAAGGGTGTTCACCGGAAAGTAGGGGTTCTGGTTCAGGGTGACGCCATAGCGCCTGGCGAACCGCTGCATATCCATGCGGGAGTAACGGCTCTTGGCTTCAATGGCGGCCGGGGACTGGTTGCCGGTGGCCTGGAAGACGCCGCCGAGCAGCATCGGCTTCCATACCAGTTCGGCGTTGTGCCGCCGGGCAAGGTCAGGCAATTGGGTCCAGGCCAGGTAGCTGGCGGGGCTGCCTACGTCAAAGTAACACTCGATGGTCTTGCTCATGGATTGTCTCCGGTTTTGTTTTCGGTCAGAAGGTTTCCATCCAGGGGCGCAGGTCCAGTTCGTGGGTCCAGGCATCCCGGGGCTGGTTATGGAGTTGCACATACTGCTGGGCAATGTGATCGGGGTTCAGGATGCCATCCTGGTCCTTCAGGGCGTAACGGTCCGGGAAGTTGCTCCGGATGAAGTCGGTGTCGATGGCGCCATCAATAATGCTGTGGGCCACATGGATGCCTTGCGGGCCCAGCTCCCGGGCCATGCTCTGGGCCAGGGCCCGCAGAGCGAACTTCGCGCCGGCAAAGGCCGAAAATCCGCTGGCGCCTCGAAGGGACGCCGTGGCGCCGGTAAAGATGATGGTACCCCGCTGGCGGGGCAGCATGACCCGAGCCGCTTCCCGCCCGGTGAGGAAGCCCGAGAAAGCTGCCATTTCCCAAACCTTCCGGTAGACCCGGGCGGTGGTTTCTGTGATGGGAAAGCGGACGTTGGCGCCAATGTTGAACACCACGACGGCCACCGGGCCGACGTCCTGCTCAATGTGATCGAACAGGCGGGTCATGGCGTCTTCATCGCGGGCATCACAACCGAAGGCATGGGAGGCACCGCCATCGGCCGTAATCGCTTCGGTAAGCGGCGCGAGGGCCTCAGCGGTGCGCCGGGTGACACAGACGGTATAACCTTCCCGGGCGAAACGGCGAGCTATGGCGCCACCTGTGGCGTCGCCTGCGCCGATGACTACGGCAACTTCATTGGTGGGCATGATGGGTCCTCCGGAATGTTTTTAGGGTTCTTTTTTGGAACTAACCAATAGTCGGTTCCAAAAAAGAACCTGTCAAGTTATTCTGTATCTGAATGTCTTGGTGAGGTCATCCATGCGCTGGCAAGAGCTTGATCAACAACCCTGTTCCCTGGCCCGAACCCTGTCAGTAGTCGGAGACCGGTGGACCCTGATGGTCCTGCGGGACTGCTTTCTGGGCATCCGGCGGTTTGATGAGTTCGAGAAGCGGCTTGGAATCACCCGGCACGTGCTCACCGATCGACTGAAGAAGCTGGTGGAAGAGGGCGTACTGAAGAAGGTTCCCTATCAACAGCGGCCCTTACGTGAGGAATACCGGCTCACCGAGAAAGGCCTTGACCTGCACCCGGTCATCCTGGCGCTGGTGAACTGGGGTGACCGCCACATGGCTGACGAGCGTGGCGCACCCATAGCGCATGTTCACAAGGCCTGCGGCAAGGTCATGCAACCGGTAACCGTATGCTCGGAATGCGGGGAACCTGTCACAGCGCGGGATATTCATGTGCAGGTGGGCGCTGGTTGGGAGCCGGAAGACGAAGCCGAACAGGTTCTGCCCTGATCACATCACCTTGCCACGAAGGGCCTTGGTCTTTCCCCGCTGGGTCTTTTTATCCACCCGTTTGCGCTGGGACGAGCGGGTAGGTCGTGTTGGCCGGCGTTTTTTCTGAATTTTCACCGCATCCCTTATCAGCACCTGAAGCCGGTCCAGAGCGTCCTGGCGGTTCAGTTCATAGGTGCGGAAGGACTGTGCCTTGATAACGATAACCCCATCCTTGGTGATGTGGTGATCGGACAGGGCCAGCAGACGTTCCTTGTAGAAGGGCGGCAGGGAGGACCGGTTGATATCAAAGCGCAGGTGAACCGCGCTGGCCACCTTGTTCACGTTCTGTCCGCCGGCCCCCTGGGCGCGGATCTGGGTGATCTCCACTTCCCAGTCAGCCAGTTCTACGTAGTTTGAGATTTGTATTAGTGTTGCCATGGAACGTTTTCGTCAGTATCGGCGTTGCAGTGTAACAAATCCATGGACGGGGCTGATCCGGGACGGGATGGGATCATGGCCCCCAGGCCGCCAGCAAGGTATTTGTGAGTCGGTCCATAAGGTTGCCTCCATGTCTCCAGAAGTGCCAATAAAGGGGAACATCAAGCTGTTTGCCGGGGACGATACTGGACAGGATGCCTGATTCCAGTTCCTGGCGCGCCTGTATCTCCGGCAGCATACCGTAGCCCATGCCGCTGGTAGCCAGTCTGAGAAAGCCTTCTGATGAGGGGCATAAGTGATAGGGAAAGCGACCATGGTAGCCGCACTGGGCCAGGAACCGGTGCTGAAGCTGATCGTTGGGGCCGAATACGATAACCGGCGCTGACTGGAAAGCTTCCAGGGTGGGGCCGTCCGGAAAGTAACGAGCCTGGTAGGCCGGGGTGGCCAGCGGCAGGTAGACCATGCTGCCCAGCGGCACGCAGCGGGCTCCCGCCACCGGCTGGGGGCTACTGCACAGGCAGGCAGCCACGTTGCCTTCACGCATTCGTTGCAGGCCGATGTCCTGATCCTCTATTACAAGATCCAGGAGCAGTCCTTCCTGCTGGCAGAAGTTGCTGATGGCGCCCGCCCACCAGGTGGCAAGGCTATCGGCATTCAGGGCGATACGCAGACGATTGGTGGATTCGGCCAGGGTTGGAATGCTTCGCGCCAAGTCTCGTTCAAGCAGTTTTACCTGTTGTACATGGTTCAGCAGTTGCTGGCCCGCCGGCGTCGCCCGGGGCATTGGTGAGCGGATCAATACTGGCTGACCGATCCGGATTTCCAGAGAGCGAAGTCGTTGGGAGACGGCTGACTGGCTGATACCCAGTGACTCCCCGGCACGCTCGAAGCTGCCGTGTTCAATTACAGCTGAAAGGGCCTCCAATAATTTGTAGTCGATCATAAGAAAAACTGATGTGGCAGTAGGAATATGATTTCTGAGTATAGCCGGGAGTCGCTATGCTTGCTTCGCTTTCATACGCGAGAAAAAGAGGATGACATGTTAGAAAGTTATCTCACCGGATTATTGGTGTGTGGCGGCATCATTATTGCCATCGGCGCCCAGAATGCCTACGTGCTGAGCCAGGCCATCCGGCGGGAGCACCACTGGTGGTCTGCCGGGCTTTGTATGATTTCGGATGTCGCCCTG
Source organism: Marinobacter bryozoorum (assembly GCF_023156245.1). Lineage (GTDB taxonomy): Bacteria > Pseudomonadota > Gammaproteobacteria > Pseudomonadales > Oleiphilaceae > Marinobacter > Marinobacter bryozoorum. The sequence continues at coordinate 13,471 of NZ_JAKZAH010000033.1, read as the reverse complement.
TTCAGCGCTGGAATGCTCGGGGTCAGCGCGGCGTTGATGGCCGTGCCGGAAGCGCTGGAGGTGCTGCGCTGGCTCGGCGTCGTTTTTCTTGGCTGGCTGGCGGTGCAGGCGTTTGTCCGGGCAGGCCGGGGGCGGAACCGGCTGGAGACCGGCGAAGCCGGGGCAAAGAGTCTGAAAGGGGTGTTGTTCACCACTCTGGCGGTCACCCTCCTAAATCCCCAGGTATACCTGGATACGCTGTTGCTGATACCGGCCATTGGCGCACAGCAGGAGAGTGCCACCACGTTCGTCGCCGGTGCCAGCAGCGCATCCATCCTATGGTTCGGGGGGCTGGCCTGGGGTGGTTCAGCGCTGGCCCCGTTGTTGTCCCGACCGATGGCGTGGCGGGTCATCGATGGGCTCATCGGTTTGATGATGGCGGGTATCGCCCTGCACCTGGCGATCAGCGGGCTGGGTTGATCTCCCGGGTTCTCAGTGTGTCGCCGTGCCACCACTGACCTTGAGACCTGGCGGCTTCGGCTCCCGGTCGAGAATGCGGTCCGCATCCAGGGAGGCAATGGGTACCCGCTTGTCCGCCGGCACCTCGCCACTGAGCTGCAGGGCCAGGTAGCGCATGGCACACACGCGCAGGAACGAGGTGAAGTTCCCCAGATCGTGCCCCGCGTCAATGGACTCGTGGTACAGGCGGGTGATGAGTTGCGGAACGTTCATGCCGTCCCGCTCTGCCAGTTCTGCCAGCACCGTCCAGAAGGTGTTTTCCATTCGAATGCTGGTGACCATGCCGTCAATGCGCAGGGAATGGGTGCGACTGACCCAGAGGTCCGGGTCAGCGTTGATAAAGAGTTTGCACATGGGTTCCTCTCCCTGAGGCACGTGAGGGCCGGCACCCGGCCCACGTTAAACCCGAGACTCAGCGGTCCAGCAGTTTGAAGAACTGGGCCAGCCAGGCCGGGTGCGCAGGCCATGCCGGTGCTGTTACCAGATTAGCATCGGTGACGGCCTCGTCCACTTCAATGCGTGCAAACTGACCGCCTGCGAGCTCCACTTCCGGCTGACACGCGGGATAGGCAGAGCACTTTCGTCCCTTAAGAACCCCCGCTGCTGCGAGGATCTGGGCGCCATGACAGATGGCCGCCACCGGTTTTTCCGCCTCGAAAAAGTGGCGAACCATTTTCTGAACCTGGTCATTCAGTCGCAGATATTCCGGCGCCCGGCCGCCAGGAATCACCAGGGCGTCGTAGCTGGCAGGATCCACCGACTCGAAATCCGCCGTCAGCGCGAACCGGTGGCCCGGTTTCTCGGTATAGGTCTGATCGCCCTCGAAATCATGGATCGCCGTTGCCACCGTGTCGCCGGCCTTCTTGTCCGGGCAGACGGCATCCACCGTATGGCCGACTGCCTGCAGGGCCTGGAAAGGCACCATGGTTTCGTAGTCTTCGGTGAAGTCACCGGTAATCATCAGAATCTTTTTGCCGCTCATGTCTTTCTCCTTGTTGTTGCGTCGGACAGCGATATTCAAATTAGCAGGGTGGGCCCACATGCGGGTATTAATGGGCTACTACAGTGCCCGGCCTGCGTGTGACCAATGCTCCGTATCCTCGTCTTTATGGCGGAGGAGAGGGCGGGTACAGTGGGCCCCTTTATTCTCACGAGGATCCAGTGCCATATGGCCAGACGCGCACGGGGAAGGTTTTCACCGCTGATGGGGTTGGTTTTTCAGGCAGGTATTGTGTTGTTGGGGCTAATCCCTTTGTGGCTGTTTGATATTCCGGTTGCTACTGAAGGTCTGCCGGTGTTGGGCTATCTTGCCTGGGGCGTTGCCGGTGGTGTGCTGACCTATGGATTGCTGTTGCTGCTCTCGGTCATGGATGTGCTGTCCTCCGACAGCTTGCAGAAACATATCCGTGACCTGCACCGCTTTGTGCGATCCCAGTCATGGCCTGTTCTGATCGGCCTTGCGGTATTAGCTGGTGTTGGTGAAGAACTGTTGTTCCGGGCGGTCATTCAGGGCTGGGTCGGGGAGCATATGGGAACGGCGGCAGGTGTCCTGGCAGGGGCGGTCGTGTTCGGGCTTGCCCATGCCATGTCGCGGGCCTATTTTCTGGTGGCGACGGCATTGGGGGCGGTGTTCGGGGTGGCCTATGCACTCACCGACAGTATCCAGCTGGTGATGGTGTGGCATGCGGTCTATGACCTGGTGGTGATCCTGGTGTTGCGGCTTTACCCGCAATTGTTCGGGATCAGTCGAAGCGTCGGGCCTGGGTGAAGCGGTCCCGCCAGTAATAGCCATTCAGGGACGAACGGGTGACGCCTACCGACGTGGACGCATGGATAAAGTCGTCGCCGCCCATGAAGATGCCCGCGTGTTGCTCCTTGCCCCGGATCCGGAAAAACACCACATCGCCCGGCTGAAGCTCCTGCGGCGACACAGGTGTTCCGTGGCTGAGCATGGCCGAGGTGGTTCGGGGCAGTTCCATGCCAAACGCTTCCTGGTAGGCCTGTCCGATAAAGCCGGAGCAGTCAAACCCCCGGGGCGTGGTGCCACCGTAACGGTAGGGTGTGCCCTCATACCGATCGAACACGTCCTGCAGTCGGATCACCCGCTCGTTATCGCCTGCCACTGGCGTGCCGTAAACCGGGGCTGGTGACTGGCGGCGCTCCACCACGTCCGGCGAGGACGCACAGCCGGTCAGCACTACTGCCAGAACCAGCAACAGCGCATTCCGCGTTGCACGGACGTTGGCCTTGACCGGAATCTGGTGGAGTGTGGGCATGGATTCAGTCCTGCTCGGTTTCTGTCAATTGAAGACTTTACCTGCTCGGGGCAAACCTGTCAGGCCTTCGCTGCCAGTTTTGCGGAGTCTTTACAATCACAGTGCCAGCAGCGCGATCTCTCCCGAGGGCCAGTCGACCCTGACGGACCGGGGCGGTCCGTCAGGTAGGGGTGCTATCTCAGTGCGCCCAGTAGCCGGTCCACCGAATCCTTGGCATCGCCGAACAGCATGTGGCTGTTTTCCCGGAAGAACAATGGGTTCTCCACTCCGGAGTAGCCCGTGGCCATCCCGCGCTTGAGGATGGTTACCTGCCGGGCCTTCCAGACTTCCAGCACCGGCATCCCGGCAATCGGGCTGTTCGGGTCCTCGGCGGCGGCCGGGTTAACCGTGTCGTTGGCACCAATCACGAGGACCACGTCAGTTTTGGGGAAATCGTCATTGATTTCGTCCATTTCCAGCACGATGTCATAGGGCACATGGGCTTCCGCCAGCAGCACGTTCATGTGACCGGGTAGCCGGCCTGCCACCGGGTGGATGCCGAAGCGCACGTTGATGTCCCGCTCCCGCAACAGTTTGGTGATCTCGCTGATCCCGTTCTGGGCCTGCGCTACAGCCATGCCGTAGCCGGGGACGATAATCACCGAATCCGCATTGCGCAGTTCCTCGGCCAGCTCCTCTACCGAAATCTCCTGCACGGCCTGGTCCTCATCCGCTGTCGCACTGCTGGAGGAGGTCTGGCCAAAGCCCCCCAGGATCACGCTGATGAACGAACGGTTCATGGCCCGGCACATGATATAGCTGAGGATTGCACCACTGCTGCCCACCAGGGCCCCTGTCACAATCAGCAGATCGTTGCCCAGCATGAAGCCGATGGCGGCCGCGGCCCACCCGGAGTAACTGTTGAGCATGGAAACCACCACCGGCATATCGGCGCCGCCGATTGCCATGATCAGGTGCACACCCAGTACAGCCGCGATTACGGTCACCAGTACGAGAATGGCGATGCTCAGGGCCATGCTGTCGCTACCCAGGAACCCGGCGCCAAGCAGGACGCACACGATCACGGCGGCCAGGTTCATCCAGTGGCGCCCGGGCAGGGTAAGGGCCTTGCTGTCGATTCGTCCATCCAGCTTGCCGCAGGCCACCAGTGAGCCCGTGAAGGTGACGGCCCCGATAAAGATGCCCACAAAGATTTCCACCAGCTTGATGGTGTGTTCGGCCCCCACCATGATCACCAGCGGGTCGATATAGCTGGCAAAGCCCACCAGCACAGCGGCCAGGCCCACGAAGCTGTGCAGCAGGGCCACCAGCTGGGGCATCTGGGTCATTTCCACCTTGTTGGCAATGGGCAGCCCGATAGCCGCACCGATTACCATGGCGGCGATAACCCAGGTCAGGTCGGCGGTCTCGAACCCGGCCATGGTCGCGGCGAGCGCAATGACAATACCTGCGACCCCGTACCAGTTACCCCGGCGGGCGGATTCCTGGTGGGCGAGGCCCCCCAGGCTGAGGATAAAGAGAATGCTGGCCACCACATAGGCGACGCTGATCAGTCCACTACTCATGGTTCACGCCTCCTATCGATGGAACATCTTGAGCATGCGGTGGGTCACCCGGAACCCACCGGACACATTGATCATGGCAATCAGTACCGCCACGAAGGACAGGATGCCCACCGCTGCATGTTCAGCCTGGGCCAGGTGGAGCAGGGCGCCAATTACGATGATGCCGCTGATGGCGTTGGTCACGCTCATCAGGGGGGTGTGTAGCGAGGGTGTGACATTCCAGATCACCTGCCAGCCGATGAAACAGGCCAGCACGAAAACCGTAAAGTGCCGCAGGAAGCTCTCCGGCGCATAGGCCCCTACACCGTAGAGAGCCAGTGCGGTTACGGCCAGCAGGGCGATTTTTCCCGTCAGGCGCTTGGCCGGTGATGGGCCCTTCGTTGCGGTTGCTGTCGCCGGGGAGGGCTCTTCCGTACCAGGGGGTGGTGCGGTGCTGGTGGGCGCTTCCGGTTGGGGTGGCGGCCAGGTGACATCGCCCTGGTGGACCACGGTCACCCCGCGAATCACCGCGTCCTCCATATTCACCACCGGCTGGCCATCCTTCTCTGGTGTCAGCTCGGTCATCAGATGGACCAGGTTGGTGGCGTACAGGTCACTGGCCACCTTGGCCATGCGGCTGGGCAGGTCGGTATAACCGATCAGGCGTACACCGTGCCTTTCCACCACCTTGCCGGGCTCAGTCAGTTCGCAGTTGCCGCCCCGTTCGGAGGCGAGGTCCACAATGACACTGCCGGGCTTCATGGATTGCACCATCTCGGCGGTGATCAGCTTCGGCGCGGGCTTGCCGGGGATCAGGGCGGTGGTGATGATGATATCCACTTCCTTGGCCTGCTCGGCGAACAGGGCCATTTCTGCCTTGATGAACTCATCGCTCATCTGCTTTGCGTAACCACCGCCACCACTGCCTTCCTCGTCGCCAAAGTCCAGTTCCAGGAACTCGGCGCCCATACTTTCCACCTGTTCCTTGACCTCCAGACGAGTGTCGAAGGCCCTCACCACGGCCCCCATACTGTTGGCGGTACCGATGGCGGCCAGGCCGGCCACGCCGGCGCCGATGACCATGACTTTCGCCGGGGGCACCTTGCCTGCGGCGGTGACCTGGCCGGTAAAGAAACGCCCGAACTGATTGGCGGCCTCGATCACCGCGCGATAGCCGGCGATGTTGGCCATGGCGCTGAGGGCATCCATTTTCTGGGCCCGGCTGATACGGGGGAGGGCATCAATGGCGAAGGCGTTGACCTGCTTCTCCGCCAGTTTTTCCAGCAGTTGGGGATTCTGGGCTGGCCAGATATAGCCGGCCAGGTGCGCACCCTCTCGAATCATGTCGAGTTCGTGTTTGTGAATGCCGGGATGCTCTGTCGGTGCCCGCACCTTAAGGATAAAGTCCGACTCCTTCCAGAGGGAGAGCGTGTCCACAGCGATGGCGGCGCCGGCATCCTGGTAGCTCTCGTCGCTGTAATCGGCCGCTTCGCCGGCACCAGCCTCGATGACTACCTCGTATCCAAGTTTGATGAGTTTCTGCACCGAGGGCGGCGTTGCAGCCACCCGTCGCTCGTCGGGATAAACCTCCCGGGGGATTCCGATTTTCATGGTCTTACTCCTGCCGTCTGACACTTTATTGTTGGTGCCTGTGACTACAGTTAAGCCCGGAATCCGCCCTTAGTCATCTTTTGAGCCTGTTGAAGGCGTCTCAGAACCTCGTGGCGCCGGTTACACGGGCGTTACGCCAATCAGCCACTGGTGTGCCCAGAGTACGAACAGGACGTAGACCGCCAGGCCGACCACCACAGCGATCAGGTCATTGAACGACGTCGCCGGCAGGGTAGGAGTGGCCCGGGCGGTTCGGCGCTTCAGGGAAATCCGGTCCACGACGGCCCAGGCCAGGAAGGCTCCGAACAGGAGAACATCGTGGGCCATGCCGTTGGCCAGCAGGTGGGCCACTGCCCATAACTTGACCGCCACCAGCATCGGATGCTTGAGGGCTCGGCTGATTCGGCCCGGAAAATAGGCGGCGAACAGCAGTGGAAATACCGGCACCAGCAACAGCATGGCCAGGTGCCGAAGCCAGGCTGGCGGACTGTAGATCAGTACCGGGTCGAGCCGCGCTGCACCGTATCCCCACACAATCAGCACCAGGCCTAGAAGGGCAATGAGGGAGTAAACGCCCTTGAATGCGCCTTCCCCCATAGACTGCAGCAACCGGTTACGCAGGGGCTCATTGACGATGGAGAGGGAGTGGATGCCGAGAAAAATGATCAGTCCGAGTACAAGTATGCCCATGACACAAAGTCCTTGAGATCCGGTGTGGAGTGTTGTCCCGCAGTATAGTTCCCTGTGTCGCGGATTCGCGAACCGGCAGGCATGGGATCGAAGTGAATGACGACTTCGTAAACAAGGGGCAGGTGCCTGGTGAACTGACTACACTGGGAGTGTACCCGGAGGGTTACGGTTGCTTCGGGGCGTTCCCGTACCCAACAGGGGAGACGGATGATGCAGATTGCCTACAATGCCCGGGACCTCACAGAGGCTCATATCATCGCCGGTCTGCTGGGTTCCCATGGTATCAGAGCCCATGTGGGTGGCCATTACCTGCAGGGTGGACTGGGGGAGATCGGCGCCGCCGGTTTCACCAACGTACAGGTTGATGATGACGATTACCTGGAGGCCCGGCGACTGATTGCCGAGTACGAAGGTGCCGCCACGGAAGACGGACGCCGCATTCCTCCGGTGAACGATGCCGGTGAGTTCTATGCCCGATGGTTTCTGCTGCTCATGCTGGCCGTCGCGGTTGGTTTTGTGCTGACGCTGTGGTGACCCGGTATACCGTCATGGCACTTTGGCTGCTGGTTGCAAGTGGTTGCGGCACCGGCATGCCGAAAGAAGGCCGTTACCCCGGCGATGCCAGTGAATGTGATAGCCTGCCCCTGTACGAACGTATGGAGTGCCGGGAACGGCACCCACCGCTCCATGAGTCCTACGACCTGAGAAAGCCGGGATACTAGGTAGTGCGCATCCGAATTACCCACCAGAGAATCACGTTATTCCTGCAGTTCATCCTGCTGCTTGAAGTGGTGGCCGCCATCTGGACGGGACGCTGGTTTACCGGCTTTTTCACCGCCCTGATTATCGTGGTGACCTTCCTGCCGGTTCTGCTCGAGCGACGGTTCCGGATTCACATCCCCCCGGAACTACAATTACTGGCCATCGGCTTCGTGTTTGCCTCCTTGTTTCTCGGTGAGGTGAGAGACTATTACACCCGGTTCTGGTGGTGGGATATTGCCCTGCACACCAGTTCCGGCGTCCTGCTGGGTATTCTCGGGTTCCTGCTTGTGCATATCATGAACGAGGTGAAGCGGATCGAGGTGCACATGAAGCCGGGATTCGTCGCCTTCTTTGCCTTTCTCTTTGCCCTCGGCATTGGCGCCCTTTGGGAAATCTTCGAATTCACCATGGATTCGCTGTTCGGCATGAATATGCAGAAGCCCATGCTTGGCGACCCTTCAGGACTTACCGATACCATGTGGGACCTGGTGGTGGATGCACTGGGGGCGCTGGCCATTTCCCTTTTGGGTTGGCGCTATCTGCGGAATCCCGAGAAAGCCTCGTTTCTGGAACGCTGGATCGGAACCTTTGTCGAACGTAACCCGAGGTTTTTCAGGAAGTAGAGCCAGGAGGCCCCTATGGAGTCAGACAAACTCCCTGACCTCGAAACGATCCGGCAAGCTGCAGAGCGATTGCAGGGCGAGGTGGTAAGGACGCCGGTGTGGCGTTCTGAGGACCTTGAGCATGCCACAGGCCATTCCGTTCAGATGAAATGCGAGAACCTGCAGCGCACAGGCAGCTTCAAACCCCGTGGTGCCCTTAACTGGGTGCTGACCGCCGCTGAGTCGGAACTGGCCGGAGGCCTTGTGACGGTCTCCGCCGGCAATCATGCCATTGCCCTGGCCTGGGCAGCTGCCACGATGAAGACGCCACTTACGGTCGTCATGCCGGAAGGTTCCAGTGAGCTGAAGATCCGTCGGAGCCGGGCTCTGGGGGCGGAGGTTATCGTCCATGGCCGCATTCAGCAGGCTGTCGAACTCTGCCATGAGCTGGTCGCAACCCGGGGGTTGACCCTGGTTCACCCGTACAACGACCTTCGCGTTATGACAGGCCAGGGCGCCGTGGGGCTTGAGCTACTGGATCAGTGCCCGGATATGCGGCGTATTCTCTGCCCGGTGGGTGGCGGCGGCCTGGTTTCCGGGCTGGGGCTGGCGGTCAAGGCCTGCCGCCCGGATCTGGAAATTGTCGGGGTGGAACCGGTGGGGGCTGCCACCATGGGGCATGCCTGGCAATGTAACGATCCCGCTGCCAGCCTTGATGACGTCTCCACCTGGGCGGCGAGCCTGGCGCCAGCCGTGGTTGGCGAGCATACCTGGCGGGCTTCCCGTCAGGTGGTAGGCCGGATGGTGACGGTCAGCGAGGCCGCCATCCGGGAAGCCACCCGGCTGTTGCTGACCGAGGCGCGACTCTTTGTGGAGCCCGGCGCCGCTGTCGGTCTTGCCGCGTTGTTGGAGGGTACCGTTGAACCGGCACCGCAGGGCGGTGACCTCCTGGTCATTACCGGCGGCAATCTTGATCTCGACCAGGTCAGTCAGTGTGAGTCCGGCGGATGATCTGGCAGTGGCTGGCGGATGCCGTTCTCACGGTTCATGTGGGTATTGTGCTGTTTGTTGTGCTGGGACTGGTCCTGGTACTGGTCGGCAATCGCCGTGGCTGGCCCTGGGTGAACCACCTCTGGTTCCGGCTGGCGCACCTTGCGGCGATTGCGGTGGTGGTCGCCCAGGCATGGCTGGGCGTTATCTGTCCGCTCACCACCCTCGAGCTCTGGTTGCGCCGCCAGGCCGGGCAGTCGGGGTATGATGGAAGTTTTATCGAGTACTGGCTGCAGCAGGTGCTCTATTACGATGCACCCGCCTGGGTGTTCATCGCGCTCTACACCGGGTTTGGCTTGCTGGTCGTTGCCAGCTGGTGGTGGTTTCCACCCCGGCGTCGCCCTCGTACCCGCGGGTCCATGTCCGAACAGGAGTGAACCATGCCACGACTCTTCCTCGGGCTCGAGTTGCCACAGGAAACAGGCGACGTCTTACTGGGCTGGCGCACGGATATCGAGGGTGCGCGCTGGCAGCGGCAGGATCAGTTGCACCTGACCCTGTGTTTTATGGGGCAGGTTGATCCGGAACAGGTCCCGGCGCTGTTCCGGGCGATGGAGAGCCCGGGACCAGAGGGCTTTTGTTTCACTCCGACCGGGGCGGGCTGTTGCGGAGATCCAGACCGGCCCCGGAACCTGTGGGCGGGCGTAGAGCCGGAAGCGCCGGTCATGGGATTGTATGGATGGGTATCCCGCCGCCTGGCGGAGCAGGGGTTCCGGGTGGAAGGGCGTAATTTCCGGCCCCATATCACGCTGGCCAGGTTTGGTCGCCACCAGGCAGGGTCTGCCCGGGACTTCCTGGCGCAGCACCGGGGGCGTTGCGCCCCGGAGGTGGTGGTGCGGCATGTCAGCCTGTTCCTGAGCAACACCAGCCCGGAAGGCTCCCGTTACCAGGTGTTGGCGAGGTTCCCGTTGAAACAGAGCTCGATGCCCCACATGCTTTGATCAGGCCTCACTAACCGGAGGAGTCGTTATATGGCCGCTACATCAGAAACACTCCGGGTTTTCTACGACGGCTCATGCCCGAGCTGCATTCGTGATCGCCGACAATACGAAAAGCTGGCGGGGCGAGCGGCCGAGAACGTGGAGTGGGTCGATATCACCGGCCGGGACGAGGAGCTGCAGTCCCTGGGCATTCATCCGGATGACGCGCTGCAGGAACTGCATGTACAGGACAGCAGCGGGCGTATACACCGGGAACTGGACGCCTATATCCTGTTGATGTCCCGGGCGCCGGTGCTCAAACCCCTGGCGTGGCTGATCGGCTTGCCCCTGATCCGGCCGGCACTGGCCCGGGCGTACCACGCCATGGTTACCCGGCGCCTGGAGCGAACCGGGCGTATGCCCGGTAAATAGTGGCCCAGGCGCTACCGCTTGCGGTGGGCGCAGTTCAGTAGGCTTCTTGCCCTATGGCAGCGAGGGCCTGGCGCAGGTTGTCGACCGTCCGCTCAATATTGTTGAGCTTTTCCAGCCCAAACAGGCCGACCCGGAAGGTCTGGAAGTTGTCCGGTTCGTCGCACATCAGGGGCACGCCGGCAGCGGTTTGCAGACCCTGCTCCCGGAACAGGCGGGTATTGTGGATATCCGGGTTTTCGGTGTGCAATACCACCACCCCCGGTGATTCAAATCCTTCCGCTGCAACACTGAGGAACCCGGCCTCGGCAAAGAGTGCCCGCACCTGCTGGCCAAGCTGCCATTGCCGCTCTTTCAGGACGTCAAAGCCGGTATTCTCTGTGTCGGCCATGGCATCCCGCAGGATGGCCAGGGTGTCCGTGGGCATGGTGGCGTGGTAAGCGTGGCCGCCGTCCTCATAGGACTGCATGATATTGCGCCATTTCTTCAGGTCAGCGGCAAAGCTGCTGCTGGTGGTGGCGTCCAGCTTCTCAAGTGCCCGGCCACTCAGGGCGATCAGGGCCGCGCAAGGGGACGCACTCCAGCCTTTCTGGGGGGCGGTAATCAGCACATCCACGCCACAAGCCTTCATGTCGACCCAGAGCGCGCCGGAGGCCACGCAGTCCAGCACAAACAGTCCTCCCACGCTGGATACGGCCTCGCCCACCGCCTTCAGGTAGTCGTCCGGCAGCACCATGCCTGAAGCGGTCTCTACATGAGGCGCAAAAACCACATCAGGCTTGTCATCCAGAATCTGGCGGACGACCTCTTCTACCGGGGCCGGTGCCCAGGCTGACTGGTGCCCCGATGCAACCGGGCTGGCCTTGAGCACCGTGGAGGATGACGGAATCCGCCCCATGTCGAATATCTGGGTCCAGCGGTAGCTGAACCAGCCATTACGGATGACCAGGCACTGGCGGTCGTGGGCAAACTGGCGGGCCACGGCCTCCATGCCGAAACTGCCTCCGCCGGGCACGACTACCGCGCCTTCTGCGTTATAGGCACGCTTGAGCGTGCCGGATATATCCCGCATCACCTGCTGGAACACCGCTGACATGTGGTTGAGGGAGCGGTCATTGAATACAACGGAGTATTCCAGTAACCCTTGCGGGTCGACCTGGGGAACCTGTCTGGACATGCTGATAATCCTGCTTGGGGCAACCAGTGGCTGCCTGCTGTTGTTTGGTGGCTAATAATAACGATGACCGTATTTTCTACTGTCACGGCCAGTTCCGCAAATCCGTCGGCATAACAGGAATTTCATCTGTCGGGGTGGGGGCAGCACTGTTGGGACGCTACAGTGAAAGGGAGGCAGGCCTGATTGTTATGGCGGTCTTTACCCTTACATCCGGTTTTCACGACAGGGAAGCAGCAAACCCATGGAACATACCATCCAGATACTCGCCCGTGCGGGTTATGCATCCCGCGGAATCCTCTACCTGGTGGTTGGCCTCCTGGCCCTGTTATCAGCTGCGGGCATGGGCGGCCAGACCACCAGCGCCAGGGGCGCGCTGGAGGAAATCCTCTCCCAGCCGTTCGGTCGCACCCTGCTGGGGCTGATGATCGGTGGACTGGCCGGCTTCGCCCTGTGGCGTGCCATCCAGGGCCTGTTTGATGCGGATCATCATGGCCGGGGCGCCAAGGCCCTTGTGATACGCGCGGGCCACCTGCTCAGTGCATTGACCCACGGATTCCTGGCCTACTGGGCAATCAGGTTGATGCTTGCCATGGGCAATGGCGGTCAGGGCGGGCCCCTGTCCGGTCTCGATGAGCGAACAGCCATGGCTGTCATGGTGTCTGCGGGTGCGCTGTTGACTGGTATCGGCGTTGCCCATGTTTTCAAGGGCTGGACGGCCCGTTTCGAGCGGTATATGACTTTTCCGTCGAGTCATGAAGCCTGGGCCCGGCACGTGTGCCGCTTTGGACTGGTGGCTCGGGGCGTGGTCTGGTGCATTGTGGGTGGCATGTTTATTCACTCTGCAATACGCCTGAACGCGCGGGAAATCCAGGGTACCGGGGAAGCCCTTGACTGGCTCGCAGGCTCGCCCTATGGGCAGTGGTTGCTCGGCATCGTTGCTGCTGGCCTGGTAGCTTTCGGGATATACAGCTGCCTGGAGGCGAGGTATCGCCATATCCGCTCGTGAGCACTGCCTGGTGCGGCGGCCAGAAAGAAGGGCGCGGCAATATACCGCATGTGGCGGGGTTGTATTCGGGCCATGTTAGGGAAAAACTGTCCGCTTTATGGCTTCCTGACCACGGGACTGATACCCATGACTTCCAGAACACGCTTACTTCTTGCGATTGGCCTGACTGCCTTCTCTCTGCCAGCGCTGGCCGGGGATTTCCGGCTGGGCGACATTGCTATCGACCACGCCTGGTCGCGGCCAACGCCACCCGGCACCCCGGTAGGTGTCGGCTATATGACGATACATAACCATGGTGACCAACCCGTTACGCTGGTTGCTGGGGAGACGCCGGTGGCAGAGCAGGTCTCTATCCACGAAACCCGCATGCACGAAGGCCTGATGAAGATGCAGCCCATGCCAGAAGGGCTCACGGTCCCTGCCGGAGAAACCGTGGTGCTCAAGCCCCACAGCTATCACCTGATGCTGGAACGCCTGGAGCGCCCCCTTGCGGAAGGGGAGGAAGTGCCCCTGACCCTGCAGTTCGAGGGGCTGGATGCCATGGACATCACCCTTGACGTCCGGCGGATGGACGCCATGCCTGCTGAAATGGACCACTCGGGACACTAAGCTGGCCGATCCAGGGGAGCTAACTGTTTAAAATTGTAACTATCGGGGTGCATGGTCATATTTTTTCTGGCTATTCTGTGATCCATTGTTATCTTGTGCATTAACTTTTGGAAAACTTTTTGCCGTGGATTGGTGTGCCAATTGGCACACCGGATTCTGGCCTGGAAGGACGAATAGTCATGAGCAGTCATCGCCCCTCCGATGCCGACCAAAGCATCGATACCCCTCAGCACAGTAACGACCAGGACGACACCGTTGCGGTAGCGTCAGAGCCTAGTGTCCCGTTTGGTTAATTCG